>JBBROC010000014.1:0-54280 GCA_038229815.1 Steroidobacterales bacterium
AATCAGGTTCGATGCAGCGCTCCTGCTCGTCTAACCTGCCCTCCGCAATTGCAAGGAGTTACAACGCATGCCAACGTCAGTCGCCATTGCGGACGGTGTTCCCACGTCTCAGCTCGATCCGTACTCAATGGAATTCTTGCATAACCCGTTTCCGTTGCATGAACACCTTCGAGAAGCGGGCGCAGTGGTCTGGCTCGAGCGTTACGGCATCTGCGCCATGGCGCGCCACAAGGAAGTCCATGCCGCTTTGAATGACTGGCAGAGCTTTTCCTCGAGTGCTGGCGTCGGAATCAGCGACTACCGCAAGGAGAAACCGTGGCGGACCCCCAGCATTATTCTGGAAGTGGATCCCCCCCTGCACACTCGCGCGCGCGCCGTGCTGTCCCGCGTGCTCTCGCGCCGCGCACTGGACTCTCTTCGCGCCCGATTCGTTCAGGAAGCAGAGGCTCTGATTGATCGCCTGGTATCCCAGGGAAGTTTCGATGGCATGAAGGATTTAGCAGAACCCTATCCGCTCAAAGTGTTCGGCGACGCCATCGGGCTGCCGCTCGAGGGCCGGGAGAATCTCATGCTCTATGGCAGGCTTCAGCTCAATGCATTCGGCCCGCGCAACGCACTGTATGATGAGGCCATGGCTCATGCGCGGCCCATCCAAGACTGGGTAACGTCAATTTGCAGCCGCGAGGCTCTCACACCGGATGGATTGGGCGCAGTGATTTTCGCGGCGGCCGACCAAGGTGAGATCAGCCAAGACGAGGCAAAACTTCTGTTTCGGGCATTCCTATCGGCCGGTGGAGATACCACCATCAACGGCATCGGCAACGCACTGTATCACTGCGCCCGAAATCAGGACCAGTGGAACACACTAACCAAAGATCCCTCGCTGGCTCGCGGCGCCTTTGAAGAGGCGATCCGGATCGATCCGCCGATACAAACATTCTTCCGCACGACGACGCGCGACGTTGAGGTGAGCGGCTTGCGTATCGCTGCCAACACCAAGGTGATGTTGTTCTTGGCATCCGCGAACCGCGATCCGCGGCGCTGGGACGACCCGGACCACTTTGATATTCGTCGCAGCGTGAACGGCCATGTGGGATTCGGCGCGGGTATCCATGGTTGCATTGGTCAGTTGATCGCCCGCATGGAAGGCGAGTCGATTTTGACGGCTCTAGCACGCAAAGTCAGCTCGATCAAGTTGACCGGCGAGCCTGCGCGCCGGCTCAATAACACTCTGCGCGGATGGTCAAGCTTGCCGCTCACCGTCAAATCCGTACAGAATTGAGCGCAGGAGCAATGGCGGCGACCAGGCCGCCGTCCGCGGCTGTAGCGTCTATTTCCCATAACAGGTGGTCATGACCATTCGCTTTCTCGCCAAGCGGCTGCCGCTGTCTCTCATCACGCTGTGGATCTTGAGCGTCATCGTTTTTCTGGGCGGACAGCTCCTGCCCGGGGATGTAGGCCGGGCTGTTCTCGGGCCGCTGGCCGACGCCCGGGCCGTCGCGCATTTCAACCACGAGATGGGCGTCGACCGACCGCTGATCGTGCAATACGGGTCTTGGATCACGCATTTTGTGGCTGGGAATTTCGGGCTGTCTTACACGTTCCGCACGCCCGTGGCGCCATTTATCGCCGATGCCCTGGTCAATTCGCTCAAGCTGGCGGCGATGGCCTTTGTCTTGGTCGTGCCGCTTGGCGTCCTAGGCGGCGTCTGGGCGGCTCTACGCGTTGGTAGCCTGACCGACCGAGCCATCACGCTGCTGGGACAATCGCTCGGCGTGGTCCCGGAATTCATCTCCTCAATCGTCCTGATCCTGATCTTCGGCGTGTGGCTGCGGTGGCTGCCCATGTCGGCAGATTGGCCCGACGACTCCGGGCCACTCACGCAGATCTACTATTTATTCTTGCCGTCCCTTCCCCTGGTCTTGATCTTCTTTGGCTATATTGCGAGGGTTGCGCGAGCCGGTACGGTCGAAGCGCTGGATGCCGATTACACCCGGACCGCCGTATTGAAAGGACTGTCTTGGTCGATTGTTCTTAGGCGCCACGTCTTGCGAAACGCGCTGCTGCCCACAATCACCGTCATTGCGAGCTTGATCGGGTATCTCGCGGGGGGTCTGGTCATAATTGAAACCTTGTTTCACTACCGCGGGATCGGCGGTCTTATTTACACCGCCGCCCGGGCGAAGGACTTTCCGATGTTGGAGGCGGCGGTGCTCACCGTGGGCGCGATTTACGCCATCGCCTCCCTCGGAGCGGATCTGCTCAATACTTTCCTCAATCCGCGCCTGCGGGCGGAAGAGGCCCAATGACCGGTGGCGAAATCGTCCGGCCGCGCAGCCTTCGAAGCGAACGCCTGCGCGCGGCGGGACGGTCGGCGACACTGATCATCGGACTTGCGATCTTGATATTTTGGGTCACGTGCGCGCTGTTCGGAAGCCGGATCGCACCGCTCAACCCTTACGCCGACAACCTGCTTGCCACCCTGGCTCCGCCCTCCTTCGCTCACTGGTTCGGCACCGATCAACTCGGGCGCGATATATTCTCCCGAGTGATCGTCGGTGCGCGCGACATTTTGACCGTGGCACCGCTGGCCACGCTGCTGGGCACGGTACTCGGCACCGCGCTGGGGCTTTTTGTCGGCTACTATCGCGGTGTGGTCGATGACGTCGTCAGTCGTGTCATCGAAGCCGTGCAAGCATTGCCGCTGGTGATCGTTGCCTTGATGGCGCTGGCCGCTGTGGGAACTTCGAACCTCACCGTAGTGATCGTCATCGGCTTCGTCTTTACCCCGCTGATTGCGCGTACCGTCCGCTCAGCCGTTCTGATCGAAAACTCTCTCGACTATGTCGCCGCTGCCCATCTGCGGGGTGAAGGTGCACTCTACATCATGTTTGTCGAAATTCTGCCTAACGTGCTGCCGCTGCTCTTGGTGGAAGGGACGGTGCGGTTCGGTTATGCGATTTTCTTCGTCGCCTCCTTGAGCTTCATCGGCTTCGGCATTCAGCCCCCTTCCGCCGATTGGGGCCTCGCGATCTCAGAGAACTACAGCCTCATCGGGAGTTACTGGTGGACGGTGATTTTTGATGCGCTGGCGACCGCCTCATTGGTGGTCGGCGTCAACCTCGCCGCAGATGGGATTCAGGGCGTTTTACAAGCATGAGATCTTCCGGCGACGCACCCGTCGACAGCGCCCTCGCGATCGAAAACCTCGACGTGGCCTTTCGGGTGCGCGGCCGCGACCGTCCTGTGTTGAGGCGTCTAAGTCTCCGCATCGGTCGCGGCGAGTCCTACGGGTTGGTGGGGGAATCGGGCAGCGGCAAATCGACCGCCGCCTTGGCGGCTGTCCGCTACCTGCCGCGCAACGGCCGCGTGACCGGCGGCCGTATTCTGGTTGACGGCCGTGATCTCATGACGCTGTCGAACGCGAAGCTCCGGGAGCTACGCACGCAGAGTGTTTCGATGGTGTATCAGGATCCGGGGCGCGCGCTAAATCCAACACTGCGCATAGGGCGCCAAATGACCGAAGTGTTCGAGGCGGCCGCAGGTCTCACCTGCGCGGCGGCGCTCGAGCGGGCGGCAGACATGCTGGCCAAGGTCCGGATTTCCAATCCTGCCCGAGTGATGGCCAATTATCCGCACGAACTCTCGGGCGGCATGCAGCAGCGCGTGATCATCGCCATGGCGTTATCGACCGAACCTGCCCTGCTGATTCTCGATGAACCCACGACGGGTCTCGATGCGACCGTGGAAGCCAAGGTGTTGGACCTTATCGCCCGGTTGCGTGCCGACCTGTCAACTTCGATCTTGTTTATCAGTCACAGCCTGCCGGTGATAGCGCGCATGTGCGACCGGGTCGGCATTCTATACGCGGGCGAACTGGTCGAAGAAGGTCCGGCAAGCATCGTATTCGACAAGCCCCGCCATCCCTACACGGTTGGATTACTGCGTTGCGCGCCACGCTATGGTCAACGCAAACACGACGGCCGGCTGACGACGATTCCGGGCTTTCCGCCCCTGCCGGGGGCCTGTGTAGATTGCTGCATCTTCACCGATCGATGTGTGCTGTCGACTGATCTGTGCCGCCAGCAGACGCCTGCGCCGGTCGATCTCGGCGGCCGATCGAGCCGATGTCACTACACGGAACTCGTCCCCGATATGCCCTACGATGACGCGAACGCCCTGCCGGTCGCGACTGGCCCGATGCGGGGCGACCGCCCGGTGCTGCGCACCCGTCATCTGTCGAAGACTTACCAGGTGCGGGGCAAAAGCCTGCACGCCGTGCATGACGTCACACTCGATTTATGGCCGGGCGAAACGCTTGGCCTCGTCGGAGAATCGGGCAGCGGCAAGAGTTCCATCGCCAAGCTGTTGCTCGGTCTGGAATCGCCTGATGCGGGTAGCTCCATCGAACTGGAGGGCACTGCCTTGCCGGCGCGCGCGATCCGGCGTTCACGGGCGCAGCTCAAAGCGCTGCAAATCGTTTTCCAGAATCCAGGCTCGGCGCTCAACGCTTCGCATTCGGTTCGCCGGCTGATTGGGCGCGGGCTTAGGCAAGCGGGACTTCGCGGCGAGGAATGCGAAGAATCGCTGCAGGCATGGGCGCGGGCGGTACGACTTTCGGGCCAGCATCTGCAGGAGAAACCTCGGGCGCTCTCCGGCGGGTTGAAACAGCGCGTGGCAATCGCCCGTGCTTTCGCGGGCGGTCCTAAAATTGTCGTGTGCGACGAGCCCACCTCCGCGCTCGATGTCTCGGTCCAGGCGGCAATTCTCAATTTGTTGGTGGAGTTGCAGGCCGACCAGCAGGTGAGCTATATTTTTATCTCCCACGATCTGCGCGTCGTCTATTACCTAGCAGATCGGATCGCTGTGCTGTATCTCGGACGCCTCGTGGAAATTGGCTCGGCGGAGTCCGTGTTCATCGGTCCGCATCATCCCTACACCGAAGCCCTGTTGTCCGCCAACCCTTCTCTCGTCGATGGCGAGCAGCCTGTCATCCGGCTCGAAGGCGAAATTCCAAGCGAGAGCGATCTGCCCGCGGGGTGTGTGTTCCAGACTCGTTGCCCGCGCAAGATCGGCCACATCTGCGAACAACAGGAACCGGCGCTCATCGAGGTCGAGCACCGTCACTCGATCCGCTGTCATATCCCTTTCGAAGAACTAAAAGCATTGCAGCTGAAAGGTTCGGCTACAGGAAATGCGCCCGGTCCAAGTTAAGCTGCGAACTCGCGGTCGCCCGAACCCCCGTTAGAGTTTTTTTGATTACCGATAGCCAGTCGTAAAAGTAGCTGAAAATAACCGGAGTTTCATCCAGCAACAGGCGTTGAATCTTGCCCGCCGCTTGGCGTTGCGAGGCTGGGTCGAGGGCTGCGATGTAGTCGGCCACCAAATCGTCATAGACCGCGTTCTTGAAATGAGATGCGTTGAAGCGTCCGGTGCTGCCGAGCGTCGCGGATAGCAGGATGTTGGGCACACCGCGATGAATGTAATCTTCGATACCCAGCTCCGAGTCCAGCCAATCGGACTGGCCAAAGCGGGCCTGCCCGTAGTAGGCGGCCTGATCTTCGATGTTGAGACGGATGTCGATCCCAATCCGTTTCGCGGCATTCTGAATGACGACTGCGTAGTCGGGAATCTCGAGAAAGCGCTCAGTGGTCAAGGTCACGGGGAAACCATTGGGAAAACCGGCCTCGCCGAGCAGCTTCTTGGCCTGAGGAATGTCTTGTTCGCGCTGCGGCGTCGTCGGGTCGGTTGCGGCAAAGACCGGCGCGAACGGGCTGTCGTTGCCAACGCTCGCCCTGCCGCGGAATAAACCCTTGACCAGGTTCTCTCGATTTAGACACAGTGCCAACGCTCGGCGCACCCGCTTGTCGACAAACGGCCCGGCGTCGGTGCGCATGTGCACTTGTTCGTGCGCACTCGACTTCAGGCCGACTATGTTCAAGCCGGAGTCGTTGAGCAGCGCCTGGCTGCCCTGCACCGGTATGTGCAACAACATGTCCATTTGGCCTCCCTGCATCGCTAGTACTTGCGCCTGAATGCTGTCGTAAAGAATAAACTCGATCCGCTGGGGAAGCGCTTTGCCGCCCCAGTATTGAACGTAGGGCACGAAGGATGCACGTGCCCGCGGCGTGAATTTTTCCAACCTGAATGCGCCGGTTCCAATGAAATTTCTTTCGAAATCCCCTTGGTAGTTGGCCGGTAATATGACGGCGTTGTAATTGTCCGACGACACGAGGAAGGGGAAATTGCCGTTCGGGGCATCGAGCCTAAACTCCACCGTCTCGGCATCGATGGCGTGACTGCCGCCTTTCGACAACGCGCCCGCGAACGCCGACAGTGCGACCGACCCGTTGGCCGGATCCGCAAGTCGATCGATGGTTGCGACGACGTCGGCTGCCGTCATCGCTTGACCGCTATGGAAGGTCACGCCCCGGCGAATCTTGAAGGTCCAGACGCTGCCATCGCGGTTAGGCTTCCAGCTCTCCGCAAGCGCGGGCGTTAAACCCACCTCCGGCGTCGAGATTGCCAGGTATTCGCCGGTCTGCGACAGTAGGCAAACGCCGCCCGTGTCCGCGACCGTCAGTGGGTCGATCGAGCCGGCTGGTACCGGCATTCCCACCCGGATCGTGCCGCCGGATTTCACGGTCCGATTTCCCTCCGCGCGCACCCACGTCGGAAAACCCACCAGCGCGCTCAACATCGGGATAGACAGGCCAAGCACACTGCCGTGACGCAGGAATTCGCGCCGGCCGATTCGGCCGGCCATCAACTCGTCGACGAGCGCGTCCTCGAGGGGCGTCATCCGCCGCCGGAGCCGGCCGACATCTGCTCGATTGCTGTGCATCTTAAAAAGCGGTATCAGCAAAGCACCGGGTAGCCCAGGGCGACCGCCGTTTTTTCAACGCCTTGAATGCGATCGTAGGCGGTACGGTCCAAAATGCTCAATCCTCCCAAATACAGATCCTCGCGTACCGATGTCAGCCCCGGGTCAGCCATTGCCGCAGCGAATGCGAACCGCAATTGGGCGATGCGCTGGCGGGTCGCACCGACGGGCGCGACGTAGGGGGGCGCCGGTGCCAAGGGCGTATAACCGAAAGCCCGCGTGCCGGCGAGCACTTCAGGTCGCCAACGCGCGACAAAGGCGTAGATGACACTGCACACCGTAGCGATGTCGCCGGCACCGGCAGCAAGGAGCCCGATACTGTCGATATGCGATCCACTGCCGATGACGTTCGAGAAAAAAGGCCTACCCCCCGCGAGCGGCGCAATGATTGCGCGCAGCGCGTTGTAGCCGGCGTGCGAATAGAGCCGACTGTACACGGCAATGCTGCCGCGCAAATCCTCGAGTTCCGTGGCCGGATGCGATTCGCGCACAAGAATGACGCTAGCGTAGTCCGGTCCGCGGCACCCGGGGACCGTATAGTGCGGCGTCGCCACCGGCTGCAAGGCGGATCGCAAGTCACCTGCCAGCAGATACCCGCACGTTTGGCTGATCAAGAGCGCTGGATCGGTCCATTGTTCGATCAGATCATCACGACGCAGCAAGCTGTTCGGAATACTCGCCACTCCTGAGCTCGCAAGATGGCGACTCAAACCGGCCCACCACGCATCGGTCGCGGCGCGCGCTTCCGGAAAATCGTACATCGGCAGACTGGCGCTGCTCATGGCGCACCGCTCGCGAATACCTGTTCTGTAATGTTCTGCGCAAGCCGGCCCAATTCAGGACCCAGCACTCGGTCCTCCACCAGCGGCGGTAGGATGCTTCGCACCCGCTCCACGAGATCGCGCAGCGGCGGCGGCGCTTGCCGGTCCGTGGCGTAAAATGCCTGCGACGCAATGGCCGCGAGCGCGCCGAGCGAGGCGTCGAAACAACGTCCAGCGCGTTCCTCCTTGGCCCACGCCAGAAACACCGGCGCGCCGACATCGTCCTGCCCGGTGCCGGTTGGATCGCCGCCGGGAATGAACGTCCGCTGCGCCGCCGATTTTGCCTGCTCTACGTAGCCACATTGCGCCATCGTCACATAGCCAATCGCCCCGCGCCCGTCGCTGGTGCCGGGCTCGCGTCCGACCAGCAACAGGTCGGGCAGCTGCGAAAACCGGCCATTGAGAAGCTTGGCACTCTGACGCTCGCACAGCAGGCTTAAGTCCGCCCAGATGGCCGCCAAGTCATCGAGGGCCGGGGCGGCCATCGCATTGTGGAACCCGCCGGTGCTGATGCATCGCCCGAAAGGATAATTCTCATCGGGCGGAAGGTACACGGGGTTGTCAGATACCGAGGTTAGCGACACGTTGGCGGCGTGTTCCGCAGCGGCCAAGGCGCGATGCGCGTGTCCGAGCACGCGAGGCACGATGCGATAGCTCACAGGCGCCTGATGATCGCGCCGTACCTTGGATGCGCCCGCGAGAAAGTCATGAAGCGCCTGCAGCGCAGCGGTTTCATGCGGATCGCCCCACAGCGTGCCGAGCAACGGATCGAAGTGTTCCAGCGGCGCGCGAAAGGCTTCAATCGACAGCGCAAAAATTTGTTCGGCAAGCCGGACACGGCGGCGTGCGGCCAACGCAGCGTCCGCGATCAGCGCTGCAGCACAGGGAGATCCATTGATCAGCGAGCCGCGCTCCTTGACCTGAAGGTCAAACCGCGTCGAGAGCTCGGCGAACAACGGGTACAGCGCCAAAATCTCTCCCGCGCCGCCCTGTCCCGAGCCAGCCACGGCGGGGACCTCTTCCCCATTCAACATCTCGGCGACTGCGAGCGCGATCCGCGTCGAGGTCGCCGAATGGCCTTCCACGAAATTCGCCAGGCGCGCAAAGATGATGCCGCGTACAACTCGTGCCGGAAGTGGATCACCAAACGAAGTCGCCGCCGAAAAAAGCTTGGCACCTCCATGTCGGTCGCGCTCCTGAGGAGATAGGCGATGGCCGGCTCGCTCGCCCGTCGAGGTCGTCACACCGTAGACGACGACGCTGGGATCGCCATCGATGAGGCGCAGGAACGATTCGCGGCAAGATGCGATGCGCGCCAACGCCTCATCAGCGATACGAACGCTTTCTCCTTGCCAAGCAACGCGGTAAAAAGTTGTAAGATCGATATCGCGCCGCGTAGACAAGACCAGGGTCATGCCGTCTTCGCCGCCTGCGGTCGGGGCGCTTGATTCACCGCCGTGTCGCGTCCGTAAAAGAGCTTGCGGGCATAGGGGCTAAACTGGACGCCAGGCTCCCGCGCATAGCTCAAAGCCGCCATCAGGCGCTTACTGGGACCGCTGCCCGGGGAGACTCGATGCAGAGAATAATGTCCGCGGAACAGCGTTAACGTGCCGGGCTCCGCCGGTAATCGATGCACCCCCTCGGTCGACCCCGCGAGAATGCGCGCGACGCCGGCATAGTTCTCATCCTTGTCGCAGCGCAGATTGGGCACATACTCGAACAGTCCCCCCGCCTCGCTTTGCTGCAATGAAAGCGTGACCGCGAAGTCGGTGCGATCGAAGTGCCAGCCGAGTTCCTGGCCTTCGCCATGAACATTGATATTCAGCGCCGCCATCGGATCACCATGACGATGCAGCTGCGTCTCACCCAGCACCGCGGCGATGAAATCGAGCAATGGGTCCCATTCGTACAGGTTCCGCAGAAGCGCAGTGGCAGGAATTAGATCATATGGCACGCTGCCCTTGTCGCTGCGCACCAGCCAACGGCGCGGATGGCTTTCCGGCAGGCCGTCGTCACGCGGTTCGAAGTATACCGTGTGGTCAGTTTGGTACCGATGCACCGCCCCCTCAAGGCCGCGCGCCTCAGCCGCGAGCAACGCCGTGGCGGAAGGCGTAAGAAAGCCCGACAAGACGAGGGCACCGGAAGCGTCGAGGTCATGACGACACTGCGTCACCAGGGCGCGACCCGCCGATTTATTTAATCGCTCCATGGGATAGCGTCGTAGATCGACCAGCGACGCGACGTCGATGTCGACGTCTGCTGTTGCTCCCTGCAATTTCTCAGAATCGTCCAACTCTAGATCTCCCAGAGACTGCCCGTTGCTCAATCTATCAGCACCGCAATGATTAATAAAATTAGCAATTTTCAACAAATTCATGAGAGGCTTGCATGTTAAGGATGCCTTTATGTTTCTGCCGAAGCTCGAAATACGACATCTTCGAATGCTGCAAGCGATGGCGCAAACGGCCAGCGTCACGCGGGCTGCGAGCTTGCTCGGTCTGACGCAATCTGCGCTGAGCCATCAAATCCGAGAAGCCGAGCGGCGCTTAGGGGTGCCGTTGTTCACCCGCAGCGCCAAGCGTTTGCAGTTGACTCAGGCAGCCAGGATTCTCTCCGAGGAGGCCAGCCAGATATTGTCCCAAATCGAGCGAGCGGAAGCGAATGTCGGCGGAGCGGGGACAAACGGTCAGCATACCGTGCGCATCGGCTGTGGTGCGTATAGCTGTTACCGCTGGTTGCCACCGTTTCTGCGCGACTTCCAAGCGGCCGCGGCGGATATCGATATCGAAGTTGTTGCCGATGCGACACAGCAGCCCTTGAAAGCTCTGCTCGATCGCCGCATTGACGTCGCCGTAACCTCCGGAAAGCCCGACAGGACCCCGGCCAAGTCGCTGCGGCTGTTTCGCGACGAGCTTACTTTCATCATGCCACCGGGCCATCCATTGGCGCAAAAGCGCTTTGTCGTCGCCCAAGATCTCGTCGATCAGACATATATTTCTTACAGCAACGTCGCCGAAAAAGGCCACGAGTACGACGCCTTCCTGCGCCCGGCACAGGTCATGTACAAGAAATTGCTGAAAGTCGAGCTGACGGAAGCGATCGTAGAACTGGTACGCAGCGGCTTCGGAGTCAGCATTCTGTCGCATTGGGCGGTTGCCCCGTATTTGAAGTCCGGCGCGCTGGTCGCCGCCAAAGTGACCGCCAAGGGTCTGTTCGTTGATTGGTACGCCGTGACGCGGAAATCGGAAGCAAGCGATAGCCCCGCATGCCGCCTAGCGGCGGCGCTCAAGCGCTGGTGCCAAACTGATCAAGGTGCTTTTACCCTTGAGAGCGGCGCAGCAGCCTCGCAAGACGCACGCAAGCCGGTGAGATAGTTGCCCGCACCAGCAGGACCTACGGGCCCGGGTCTTCATCGGCAGCATCGAAACGCAGCACGGCGCCGAGCAGGGTTGCGATCCCCTTCGCAAGTTCCTCGGGCTCGGTCCACTCCTCCGCGCAATGGCTGAGGCCCCCCCGACTCGGCACGAATAGCATTGCAGCCGGCGCGATGCGCGCGATGAACGCCGCATCGTGCCCTGCGCCGCTGACAATATCCTGTTGCGCTAGCTGAAGTGCGCCCGCGGCATAGCGCAATTGGCGAGTGAGCGACGCGGCGCAGGCGGTCGGCTGGCTTGCTGATAGCACCCGATACTCCAAAAGCCTCACTCGCGCGCGGGCCGCTGCTAACGTTGCGATTTCGCGGATTCGCGTAGTCCACGCTTCGAGTGCACTGACTTCGTCGCTGCGCAAATCGACCGTTACCCGCGCCTCACCGGCGACCACGTTGGGTGCATTCGGCGTCACGTGGATCTCGCCGATAGTCGCAATCACAAAACCTAGTTGCGCGTCGGATTCATTGACGTTTTCTCGCAAATCGACGACAAAACACGCGGCCGCCAAGAGTGCGTCTTGACGCTGCGCCAACGGCGTCGTTCCGGCGTGCGCCGCTTGGCCCTCGAAGGTCACCGCGAGGCGTCGAATACTGACGATATGCGTGACGATTCCGACGTCGCGTGCGTGGCTCTCGAGCACCGGTCCCTGCTCGATGTGCAATTCGAAAAAGGCGGCGATGTCCTGACGGATTGCCGATGACAGAGCCCTCGGCGGTGCGCCGACGGCTAGCAGACCCTCGCGCAAGCTGACGCCTTGGGTGTTGGTCCGGTCCAACATCTCCGCTTCCAGTGCCCCGGTCATGCCGCGACTTCCGATGCACGAGAGTCCGAACTCGTTGGGCTCTTCGGCCAGGAAGTCGACAATCTCCAGTGAATGTCGCAGACGCGTCTCAGTATCCTTGAGTGCAGCAGCGATTTCGAGGCCGGCGATCACACCCGCGATGCCGTCGAAGCGGCCACCACCGGCCACCGTGTCGCTATGCGAGCCGATCATGATCGTGCTCTGGCAAGACGCCGCGCCTTCTCGTCGTCCGATAAGATTTCCAGCGGCGTCGATCGATACGTCAAGCTCGAGCGCGCGCATCTGGGCCGTCAACCAGCGCCGCGCCTGCGCATGTTGCGGCGAGAATGCGCGTCGCGTCCACGGCCGTTCAGGCTCGGTCAGCTTCGCAAGATCCACGAGCCAGCTCCAAAAGCGCGACTCGTTAACTTTAGTCTCGTGCACTCAGTGCGCCGACTCAAGGTACGGTCTCGCCATGGGGCGAACGAAACGGCCCGTGCCGGCAACGGCGCTGACAATGGTGCCATCGAAGATAAGCTCGCCGCGCAGATAAGTCGCCTGCACCCGATAGGGCAGCAACAGGTCCGCATACGGGCTCCAATTGGCCGCGTTGCCATTCGCGCCGGGATCGTATCGATGCGGGCCGGGTACCACGATGGCAATGTCGGCATCTAGGCCCGTCGCCAGAGCCCCTTTGCAGTGATCCAGGCAGAAGAGTGAGGCCGGGTTGTGCGCGAGCAAGCGTGCCGCCCATGACAGCGACAACCCCCGGGCCACGCATTCCTTGAGGAACAGTGGATACAGCACGTCCAGACCGGGAACCCCGGAGGCGTTCGCGAATATGTCTGGATTGGACTTGCGCGCAATGGGCCAACTGACGTGATCGGTCGACACGATCGTAATGTTCCCTGCGGCGAGATGTTGCCACAATCGCTCGCGCTCAGGTGCAGGCCGCAGAGGCGGATTGACTTTGCCAAGTCCGCCCAGCCGCGCCAGGTCCTCTTCGCCAAGAATCAAATAGTGCAGGCATGCCTCGATGGTCGCACGATGACCCATGGCTCGGTACGCTGCGCTGAGTTCGTAGCCGCGACTGGTGGAACAATGAACCACGTGAGCACGGCAACCCGTGTCAGCGCCGATTTCATAGATCTGCGCTATCGCAAGGGTCTCACTGTAGACCGGCCTGCTGAGACCGTGAGCCCGATAGTCCGTTCGTCCTTCGGCGCGCACGCGGGCTTCCTGCATTCGAATGACCTCCTCATCTTCATTATGCACTCCGGCCATGAGACCTAATGGCGCAATGCGCGCGAAGCACTCGTGCAGCGTAGCCGGTGGAATTCGCGGAAACCTTTCCGGATCCGTGCCGAAGGTAGAAAATTTAAACGCACAGGCGCCGGCCGCGGCGATCTCATCGATGTGCTTCGGCCCATCGTTTGGATGCACCGTGCCGTAGAGCGCGTAATCGACGCGCGCGAGTCTCGCGGCTTCTTCGGCTTTGAGCGTCAGTCGCTCAGCCGTGCAGATGAGGCGACCCGCATCATACGGCATGTCAACAATGGTCGTGACCCCGCCGGCCGCCGCGGAACACGTCGAAGCGTCGAAGTCTTCGAGGCCTGCGGTACTACGGCTGTGGACTTGGCCGTCGATAGCGCCTGGCAAGATAAAGGCATCTCCCAATACATGGCGCTCCCTCGCCGCGGGCGCCGGGCCAGCCCCCACACGAGCGATACGGCCGTCTCGCACCGCGACGTAGCCCTCTTCGATGCAGTGACTCGGGAGCACCACTTTCCCGGCGAGTACGAGGTCAAAATCACTCATTGGAATCCTCCCAAGTCACGCGATCCCATCGACGGCGACCAAACAAGTCTTCGATGTTCGCTGCCGGATTCGTTTGATCTCCAGGTACGCGGGGTCGCTGATCATGGCGCGAATCGCTGCGCGATCGGGAAATCGGAATATCACCAGTCGATGCGGGCGCCAATCGCCTTCATGCACCTCGAATTCACCGCCGCGAACCAGATACTCGCCACCATATTTCGCGATCAGGATAGGGACCTTCGCGGTGTACTCTTGATATCCCGCCGCATCGCCAATGTCGGCGTCCGATATGAAATAGGCGACCATGAATTTCTCCGTTTGCAAGGCGTGCGATTCGTATCGATTCCCGTCAAGTAGTAAATTTGACCCCGCTGAGTAATTCGCGTGCTCTGCTGACGGCGTGTTCGGGTGGGCGCGCCGGCTCCCAGTCAGCACGGTCGTCCTTCTTCCGAGTAGCATCGACGCCGAGTTTTGCCACCGTGCCGCCGCTTTCAAGCGGCTCGGATCGGTCGGCCCGCACACCCGGAACAACGACCAAATCGCGATCAGCCTTCATGCGCGTGGCGATTGCCCACTCCACCCGCACTGGATCCCATGGGTCAATATCGGCGTCCACCACGATAATCCGCTTGATGAGATTGACTGCGGCCCAGACGGCAAACATTGCCTTGCGGGCGTCTCCGGGACGGGCGTTCTGCAGCGACACCACCGCGTGCAAACGGCCCGCGCCACCAACCCCGACAGCGACCTGCGCCACCGATACAACGCTTGCGCGCGCCGCCCGGGCGAGACCTGCTGCGATCGCGACTCCGCCCAGAAGACAATGCTCTGCATGATACCCAGGCAAAATTACTTGAAATATTGCGTCGCGGCGTCGGGTCAGGCGTGAAAAGGTCGCAACCCCTCCCGGACCATAGTGTTCGTACATCCCATGGAATTCGCTCACCGCACCTTCGTCAACCTGCTCCTGGATATCGAGCGTGCCCTCCAGCACGCACTCGCAATGCGCGGGCACGAGAAGATCCGAATCAAGGCAGCGCACAACCTCGACGGACTTACCGAGCAGGGCCCCCGCCACTTCCAGTTCGTCATCTCCCAGCGCGAGATAGAGGCAGGACGCCACGAGTATCGCAGGGTGATTGCCAATGCAAACCGCGACTTTGAGCTTCTCGCCGCGCGCCTGTGCTGCGCGCGCCATCATAGCCAGGTGATGATTGGGAGCGATGCCGACCAGAGCGCGATTGGACTCGAGCGGTTTGATCCGCGCAATCGATAGGTTCGAACGACCGTTCTGCGTATCCGTCGCGACGATCGCCCCGGCGGTTACGTAGGGTCCGGTTTCCCTCTCGAAAAACCACGGTATTGGCAATTCCTCGATGAGGACCGGATCGCCCATCACGTGCTCCTGACACGGCCCCGACGCGACGATCCGGTGCTTGAGCGGGTGCTCGATGGCGGCGATGATCGAAGATTGCAGTTCAGCGGTGTCTGTTGCGCCTACTGCGGCGGCAAGGTGCGACAGCGAACCAAGGAGGTTGCCGATCACGGGCATCTTGTGACCGATCACATTGTCAAACCTCAACACGGTGCCTGCTTCGGCCAATACGGCGGCGAGCTCGTAGGACAGACTGATAGGGGTGGAAAGCGTTCGTAATTGCCGCTTTTGCTCGAGAACTGACATCCAAGCGCGCATCGACTGGTCGTCCGCCGGCTCGCGCACGCTCATGGGCATAGGGCCCATTGCGCCGCAGGGAACGATTCAAGTATTCCGGTCGCCATAAAATCTACTGTATCCACTATTCCAACCCTGTTCTCGCGCCCATTACTGAAACCAAGCATAGGCGAAATCGAAGGAAATTCCCGGTGGATTGCCCTCGATCAGCGCCCGGGACAGCGGACGGTGATATCTTTGTCGATAATGATAGAATTGCGCAGTCTCGAGTATTTTACGGTCGCTTGTCAGCATGAGAGCCTCGCCCGCTCTGCTGCGCAGCTCGGTATCGCGCTGTCCACCTTGAGCGCGAGCCTGAAGGCCTTGGAACACGGGCTCGGCCTTAACCTTTTCCGACGCGTGAGCTCTGGACTTTGTCCCACGGCGGCGGCCAGTTGGCTGTTGCGAGCCACCGTTCCGGTTCTGCAGGCAGAGTCCTTTGCCCGTCGTTGGCTCAAGTCCTCGACCATTGCCGAAGGACATCTCATAACCCTCGAACTTGACTTGAGCTACTCGATCGGTCGCATTAGCAAAGCGATCGATCGCGCCGCCCAGGCGATGACGGCCGCTGATCCGGATGTCCTGATCGAGCCCCGGTGGATCGCGGAAAAGGGATTTGTGCGCCCGCTCGCGGACAGTTGGCCTGGCCTCAAGCGGAGCCAGATCACGGTACACGCGGTGGAAGGCGGGTCCGGCGCAGCTTCGGGTGACGTCACGCTGCTACCGGACCCATGGGTATTGGCATGCCGGCTACCGGCAGAGACAGCACGGCTGCCCAGCGCCGCCGAACTCTTTTCAGGCCGGCTTTTGGTTCCCGCTCTGCGGCAGATCCTAATAGACCAAGCGACCGATTATTGCAGAAAACATGGGATTCACGGTGTTCAGTTCATGACCGAACATCCGGGCGCACTGCCACGCTATATCGCAGAATATCCAGACGCGGTTTTCTTCTTGCCGGAAAGCGTCCTGTCCGCTCGACTCGGTCTTCTGCGAGTCCGAACCATTGCGCCCGATGTGCCGCTCATTGCGAAAATCGTGGCGCGAACCGCGGCACCCGATCCGGCAGTGACTCGGTTCATCGATCATTTACGTAAAGCCCTTGAGGAGCCGGAACGCGTCAACGTACAACCGACCATTCTCCGTTTTAGGCAAATTCGCTGTTTCAACGCAATCTATCGTTTGCGCCGCGTCTCCGCTGCCGCGCATGCCGAAAACATGACTCAGCCCGCGTTGAGCGAGCAATTGCATAAACTTGAATCGTCTCTCGAAGTTTCCTTGTTTGACCGGCATCGCGACGGACTCATCCCCACGTTGCTTGGCGACCGCTTCGCCGCGGTCGCCAAGGTTCTGGAAACCAATCTTCGCGATATCACCGCCGGCGGGACTGCCGCGTTTCGCCCCTCGGGCAAGCGTTTAACCCTCGGAATTCTACCGTCTGTGAGCCAGCACGGATTGCTCGTCAGCAAGATCGCCGAAGCCTCGCTGGCCGTTCAGTCACGCTACCCGGCATTGCAGATCGTCGTTTGGGAAGCGCCGGACGCCACGCTGCAAGAATGGGTAATGCGCGGGCTGGTGGGGATCGCGGTCGTCGAGACGAGCTTACCGCACATGGCGCGTCTCACGCTGGGATCATCGGAGAGCCTTGCCGTCATCGCGAACCCGCGCCACCAATTGCTGGCATCCGGGCCCGTGCGGCTCGCCGACCTCGCGCTTCTGCCGCTTGCCTTGCCGACGACCCGCTCCGGTCTCCGACAGCTCCTCGAAGGCGCCGCCCGGGATCATGGCCTCGCAATTCGGCCGTGCATTGAGATTGATTCATTAGCGTTGTTGGCGTCGGTGTTGACGCGCCATCCGCTGTGCACCGTGCTGCCACCGTCCGCTGTGCGGCGTGAACTCGCGTTGGGCGACCTCGTCGCGCATCCAATTGTCGAGCCGACCATCGCACGTCGCCTGTTTATTATCTATTCAGGCGACCGCAGTCTCACCGAGCCGGAACGAAATCTTGTGCATGTGCTGCGCGAGCGCCTCGCGGACGCGCCGGCCCCTAGCCTCACCGCCGTCACCGGAAACGGCCGCTGTGGGTAGGACCCTGCCCCTCATCGTCGGTATCAGCGGTGCCTCTGGGGCGCTCTACGGCGTCCGAATGCTGCGGGTGCTGCGTCAAAATCGCATTCCCGCACACCTGATCGTCTCGAAGGCAGCTGGACTGACTCTGAAAGAGGAATCCGGTTTGAGCATCGGTGATCTTCGTGAAATGGCCGAGGTCAGCTATTTGAATAGCGATGTGGGAGCGGCGGTTGCGAGCGGCTCGTTCAAGACGCGAGGGATGATCATCGTCCCTTGCTCCATCCGCACCCTTTCGGACATCGCTTACGGAACCACTGCTAGTCTGATAAGCCGCGCGGCGGATGTCGTATTGAAAGAGCGGCGGCGCCTCGTGCTGGTCGTGCGCGAAACACCTCTGCATCTCGGTCACCTGCGAAGTATGGTGGCAGCGACCGAGAACGGCGCCATTATCATGCCGCCGGTACCGGCTTTTTATCACAAGCCAAAAACGATCGACGACATCGTTGACCAGACCATCGGCCGTTGCCTCGATCTGTTCGATATTGAAACGGGCACGCTGGTTAAACGTTGGCATTCGGATGGCTGACCTGGAGACATCGAATCCAATGGTGGACACACCGCTTTGGAGGTTCGCAGTGTCCGTTTACAGCGGACCTGGCGTCGAAAAGGAATGCCTGTCGCTGCAGGACCGCTTCGCTCTCAACGTCAATTTGCTTCTGTGCGGTATTTACCTTGGCTCCGAGTTCGGAATATCGCTGTCGGGCCGCGACCTATCCGCCGCTGGTCGCGCCATCGCTCGCTGGCAAATACAGATCGTGAATCCGCTTCGCGAGATGCGCCGGTTCCTCAAACAGACAAGCGCGCGTAACGAATGGCGGCAAGGCCCATCGACCAAATCATTGCGTGTGCAGGTAAAAAACGCGGAACTCGAGTCGGAGCGGCTGGCGGCTGCGATGCTGACCAAGTGGTTTCGGCCGCGGCTTGCCGGTTGGCCGCGGGGTGAGCGAAAGGTGGCCATCATCAGTAATTCCCGAACTGTACTTGCGCACTACGGTGCGGAGGAGGCTGAACTGCCGCAGCGTCTGATCAGACAGGCGCTCGCTCTTGACCGTTCTTCGCCGGGATGAACCCTTAGCGAGACCGTAGAGCCATCATCTTCCACGAATGCTATGCTTGATCGCCGACAGAGCTGTTTAGGAAGACTCATGGCCGTCCCTCGCCCACCGGCATTCGAAACCTTGAGCCTGCATGCGGGTCAACACCCGGAACCCGTGCATGGTGCTCGTGCCGTTCCGATTTATCAGACGACTTCCTACGTGTTCGAGGACACGGACCAAGCGGCGGCGCTATTCAACCTCGAGCGGCCCGGATATGTGTACAGCCGTATCTCGAATCCCACCGTGTCCGTGCTCGAGGAGCGGCTGGCCGCGCTCGAGGGCGGAGTGGGCGCAGTGTGCACGGCCAGCGGCATGGCCGCGATGCATATCGCCATCGCCACTCTGCTAGGGAATGGGGACCACATCGTGGCGTCCTCATCGCTCTACGGCGGCACGATGAATCTGCTCGCGCATACGCTGCCGCGATTTGGCATCAATACCACTTTCGTAAATCCTCGCGACCTGGATGGATTTCTCGCCGCGCTGCGGCCGCAAACGCGGCTCGTTCTAGGTGAGTCGATCGGCAACCCGGGTCTCGAGGTCCTGAATATTCCGGCGCTGGCAGAGATCGCTCATACGGCGGGCGTGCCGCTGCTCGTCGACGGCACGTTCTCGACCCCATATCTCTCGCTGCCCTTGGAGTTGGGTGCCGACCTGGTGATGCATTCTCTCACCAAGTGGATCGGCGGCCATGGCGCCGCCATCGGCGGCGCTGTCATCGACGGCGGACGGTTCGACTGGGAAAAGTCGGGAAACTATCCCACCTTGACGCAGCCGGTCGCGGGTTACCAGGGCATCGTCTTCACGGAACAATTCGGACCGGCTGCATTCGTCATGCGCGCACGCACCGAAGGGCTGCGCCAGTTTGGCGCGTGTCTCTCGCCGATGAATGCATTCCAATTCTTGCAAGGAATCGAGACGCTTAGTTTGCGGATGCAGCGCCACATCGAAAATACAACGATGGTCTTGCGGTTCTTGCAAGAACACGATGCGGTCGGTTGGGTCTTGCATCCAAGTCTGTCCGACCACCCCGATCATGAACTTGCCAAGCGCCTGCTGCCGCGCGGGTCGGGCTCCGTCGTGAGCTTCGGCATCAAAGGTGGACGCCCCGCAGGCGCCAAGTTCATCGAGTCGCTGCGCCTCGCGAGTCATCTCGCAAACGTCGGCGATGCCAAGACGCTCGTCATACACCCAGCGAGCACGACGCATCAGCAGATGTCCGTCGAGCAACTCGCAGCCGCCGGCGTCGGCGAGGACATGATACGTCTGTCCGTGGGCATCGAGTCGGTCGACGATATCATCGCCGACCTCGGACAGGCACTGCGTGCGGCCCGTGCAGTTCAGGGTTGAGGGCAACTCCGTCTACGCCGCGACGGGCGGACGGCCCCACGGCGCATCCAAGCCGCTTGTGGTGCTGCTGCACGGCGCGGGCTTTGACCATACGGTGTGGGCGCTGCAGAGCCGATGGCTCGCCTTTCACGGCTGGAATGTTTTGGCGGTCGATCTTCCCGGGCACGGCGACTCCACGGGGCCGGCGTTACCCTCGGTTCGTGCGATGTCCGAGTGGCTTCTGGCACTGTTGGAGATCGCTGCGCCGGCCGACACCACATTGATCGCACACTCCATGGGGTCGTTGATTGCGCTTGCGACCGCCGCGGCAGTTCCAGAGCGGATTCACAGGCTCGTGTTGATCGGCGCGGCGGCCTCGATGCCCGTGCACCCAGACCTCCTCGCCGCCGCGAAAGCGGACCAACATACGGCGATCGAAATGGTGAACCTGTGGGGTTACGGGTTTCGCGCCGGATTCGGTGAAAGTGCGGCACCCGGTGTGTGGATGGTGGGCGTGGGCGAGCGTATTCTCGAACGAGCGGGGCCCGGCGTGCTCTATGCGGACCTCGCCGCATGCAACACCTACGCGGATGGTCTCGCCGCCGCCGCTCGAGTGACGGCGCCGACATTGGTTTTCTGCGGCGAAAAGGATCAGATGACGCCGCTCAAGAGCGGCCGCTCACTCGCCGCAGCCCTGCCGCACGCGACCTTGGTGGTAGCTCCCGACGCCGGGCACATGCTGCCCGCAGAGCGTCCGGACGAGCTCCTCGCCGCACTCGCGCAACATCTGCGCCGGTAAGGGGAGCGCACGACGCGTCTCATCTGCGGCGCTCCCGAAGGTCGGGAGTCGCCTCTGCCGCCTCGTCGAGCGCCCTGCTCAGGATCCACTGCAACGAGTTGTCGATCCCGATGTGCATCGCTAGATAAACGGCAGGTTTTGCAAGGTACCGTAAATCGGCTTGCCGTCTTTCCGGACCGTTACTCGCGAACCCGCGCGGAATTCTGTCGAAATGAGTGCAAAGCCGATATTGTTCTTGAGCCGGTAGGACCACGCACAGTTTGTGAGGTCGCCAACCTTGCGCCCGTCCACCTCAATCGCGTGCCAGTGAAATCCGAGTTCGGCGGGTTCACCGCCGTCGAGCGTCACGCCCAACTGGTGCCGCCGAGGCCCCTCGGCGTGGATTCGCCGCAGCGCCGCGATGCCGATGACATCATCGGGAACCAAGAGATCCACATATTTGCCCAACCGCACTTCAAAGGGATTGGTCTTCTCGTCGGTGTCGCCTCCGTACGAGAGAAGCCCGCTTTCCACGCGCTCGTTGAAACTCGGATTTCCAGGGCCGATGTCCCAACGTCGGCCCGCCTCCTTCACGAGTTCCCAGAGTTCGGTCCCGCGCGTGCCTTCCTTGAGATAGAGCTCGAAGCCTCCCTGCTTGGACCACCCGGAACGCGCTACAGTAATGGGAATGCCTTCCAATTCGATGTCCCGAAACCAGAAATACTTGAGCTCCCGCACCCAATCGCCGCATAAGTGGGCGACCACGGCCTCGGCCTTGGGGCCCTGCACGGCGAGCGGCGACACGTCCGGTTCGTGGACCTCCACGTCGAGCTTGCGCTCGGCGGCGATCGCGCGTGCCCAGAACCAAATGTTCGAGTCCGCGATGGACAACCAGTAACGGTCATCCGCAAGCTTCAGTAGGATTGGATCGTTGATCAAAACGCCCTTGTGATTGCATAGTGCGACATATTTTCCCTGCCCGATCTTGCACTGACCGAGGTCTCTCGGGCAGAGGATTTGTGCGAGGCGGGCCGCATCGGGTCCCACGAGTTCCACTTGCCGCTCGACGGCCACATCCCACATCGACACGCCGTTGATCAAGCGCCAATACTCCTCCTCCGGATGGCCGAAGCTTGTCGGCATCAACATGTGGTTGTATGTGGTGAACGCGGTGACGCCATCCTTCAGCGTCGCTTCATAATAGGGTGATGGACGCAGGCGGGCGGAGGGAGTAATGCCGAACATAGTTAAGAGGTCCTGGAGTCAGAAGAAATAGTGTAAACGGATCTTCCGGCCATACGGATTGCCATCATTTTGCGGGTCGTCGCAGCCGCGCATTTTATTCGCCGCCAACATGGCGCAGCTTGCTCGACAACGCGCCATAGGCCTCGACGACCTCGGGCAACGGCACATAACTGCGCACGAACTCGGCCGGGAATCGGCACGGTTTTCCGGTATCGAGATTCATGCTGAAATAATCGATCTCGGCCTCGAGCACGCGGCCGCCGTCCCGAGTCCGTAATACATCGAATCGTCGGGTGCAGCGCAGCCGCTCGTCGCTCGCGACGATCCACGTTCCGAGGGCGAGCTCATCGCCAAGAAGTGCCGCCTGAAGGTAATCGATCCGGGTATGGCGAACTGCCATGCCACGGCGCATCGCCAGACACGTATCGATTGGCAGACCTAAGGCGGCGGAGTGCGCCCAGGCCACCCGGTCGAGCCAGCGCAGATAAACTGCGTTATTGACATGATCGTATTCGTCGATCTCCGGCGCAGTCACACGATGGGACCCGACGAATGCACTTGGCAGTCTTAACTTGTCTCGCATCCCGTGACGCAACCTCTAGCGCCGCAATGCCGTGTCGCTGATCATCAGCGACTCAGCGAACATTCCGTCGGTCGCCGACATGTCGCCGGATCAGGCCATCATCGACGACAGCCGTTCGTAGTCCACGGCGTGTCCAAGCGCCGGCCGCACCTATCTATGCCCCGTTTCGGCTCATGGGGTTACGCGCGATGGCGGCATGTTCTCGTCGAACCACGACACAATGCGTTGCATTCGATCGAGTACGTGCGCCGGATCGGAGAACTCGTGTCCCTCATGCGGGTAGACGACCAATTCGGTTTTTACCCCCAGTGTTTTCAGTGCGTGCCAGTATTCGTACGATTGCGGCGGCGGGCTTTCCACATCGCTGTCGCCGACGATCAGAAGCGTCGGTGTGCGGACGCGCTTGATGAAGTTGATGGGCGAACTCCTGGCATAGGCAGCAGGGTCATCGTAGACGGACGCGCCAAAGTAGGGAATGAGCCATTCATCAATACCGTTTTCGCCATAGTACGACAACAAGTCAGCACATCCCGCACCCCCAACCGCCGCCCTGAAGCGCTCCGTTTGGGTGATGGCCCACATGGCCATGTAGCCGCCGTAGCTCCACCCCGTAATGCCGACGCGCTGATCGTCCACCTGATAAGCCGCCAAGACATGCCGAATACCCGCGAGGATGTCGCGCAGATCTCCGCCGCCCATGTCTTTGATATTGGCTCTCTTGAACTTCTCGCCAAAGCCGGCGCTACCTCGGGGATTGGGTAAGAACACGTAGTAGCCTTGGTTCGCGAGCAAGGTAGCGTAGTCGATTTGTTTCGGCCAGGCCGGCGCGTTGAGCCAGGCGGGACCTCCATGAGCCCAAACCACCATGGGATACAGATGACCCGGCTCGATTATTGCGGGGGGCACGAGCCAGCCCTGAACTGAAAACTCATCGCTGGACCACCGCAGGTTCTGCGCCTTGCCCCAGAGAGGCGCCGACGCTGATGGCGGAACGGCCCGCGACGGCAGCGGGTGCCACGCGCCGATTTTTCCGGTCCACAGGGTCGGCGGGTCGTTGAAGGATTCTCGAATGATGGCGCTAAGCTTGCCATCCGCGGTGATCGAGACGCCGCGTGCAAAGTCGGCCGGTCCCGTGATGGTTTCCGCTCCCCGCCACAGCGCACGCGACGCCCCCGAATCGCCACTCACTTCGGTGAGGCCGCTGGCGCCGTCGATGGCATCCGCGGTCAAAATATTTTGAGATTTCGCAAGCCACGAGAACCAGAAGGTCGAGCCGGAATTCTGGGCGGTTAGATCGCGCGCTTGACCGCCCGAGGCCGGCATCACATAGAGATCGCCGCTCGCTATCGATTCATCGCTCATGAGTCCACCGATAAAGGCAATCCTTTGCCCATCCGGGGACCAGCGCGGCACGGCGATCTGCATGTTGGTCTTGAAAATCGATTGCGCCGCGCCGGTGTTGCGATCGATGAGATAAATCTCCGCAATGTACCAATTGTTGTCGCCTGATCCGTGGGCAGCCGTGACAGCGAAACTCGCCCCGTCGGGCGACCAGTCGTATTCATACACGTACAGATCTGGCGGTGAAATCTGTTTGGCCGTACCTGTCGCGAGGTCGATCGTCGCGATACGTTGCTCCAAGATCTCCTGTCCGATGACGCCGGTTTCCTGAGGCACCGCTTCAAGCGGACCCGCAGCGCGAACGGCGTTTTCCGTGAACAGGAAAGCGATCGATTTGGCATCCGGAGACCACTGCGGAGTGGCGAGGAAGCCTTTCAAGGCCGTGAGCCGGCGGACAGAATGATCAACGACGCGCAAGACATAAAGTTGGAGTTGCCCGCGAACCTCAGCATCCGAAAGAAATGCCAATGAGGAACCATCGGGGGCCCAAGCGAGCGATTTTTCTTGAACGGCGCGGCTTACATTGGCCCGACCCAGCTGGGAGGCAGTCACTTGGCGCGCGACATCGGGATGAGCCACGGATGCGAGATAGATCTCAGATCCTACGGAGGCGGCCCTTTTATCGGTTGCATTTTCCTGTACCCACGCGACCCACCGTCCATCCGGAGAAATGGCTGCCTGCAGATAGCTCGTGGCGCTTGTCACGCGTTCCATCGTGGTTGCAAGCGCCGGACGTTCTGCCGGCTCAGCGTGAACCCCCGCCACTGCAGCGAAGAGCAATATAATCGGGACGGTAGCACTGCTCTTGATCATCCGGAGAACTCCCACCAATCACGCATCGCCAATGCTTCAGAATCGATAGTACGCTGAAATGTCCTGCGGATTGAGGGCGTTTGCCGCGCCGGGTCACCGATAGTCGACGCGCGGATCTCTGTAGGCGAATTGGCCCGCGACGACAAATACGTCGGCGCCGCCGGCGCGCATTCTCGCTCACGGACCCTCTACCTGTTCGACGAGCATAACCTCACATGCGCCGGCGCCGGTGTCGCTTCGCGTAAGCGACGTGCGTATCCACCTACCGTCGTCGCGTACACCGTCGACCAGCAGACCCGTGAGATGCACCACCTGTCCCTCGCGCAATCGTGCGAGCTGCGAGCCAATGGCCGAGTCGGCCGGGATTACATGGGTATTGGCGCTGTGCTCGATAACCTCCTGACGGGCAATCGGCAATGTCGCTTTCGGTCGCCAGGAATAAAATCGTGCGGACTGGGAAATCTCGAAGGCTAGGAGTACCCGACTATCGGACATCGGTCCCCAGCCGAGAGCAAGATCCTCCGGGACGAGGTCCGACAATGCATCGAATCGGTAGTCTTCGCGGCTGAGGATGCGCGCAGCGATGTCGTAGTGGGCTCGCGGCGTCAACATCCAGCGCCCGTGCGCTAATGGAGGCGCTTCAACCAATTCTGTTTGCAACGGTTCGGTCGGTGCAACGGGCCCACCGCCGGGTTGCACGGGCCGCAACCGCCACTGTTGCCATCCCTGCCACAGCGCGGCAACGGTCATGGCCACCCAGAAAAAACGTCGCCAATTCATTGCGCCATGTTGACTCGCCTGGGCGCAGGACGGCGTGAACGCCATCACACGGTCGCAGCGGATGATTATTCACCGCGCGGGGTCAACATTATTTCGGCGCCTATCGCACCCAATGGGAGAAGACTTCGATCGGCTTCTCAGTAATTGGGGACTGGGCGTTTGAGCGCTACTCGTACAGATCGAAGGATGTTGACAAGAAGACGGGCATGGTCACAACCGATAAGGGAAAGGGCATCAACATTTTCAGGCGCGGTCATGACGGAAAGTGGAGAGTTGCCATGGACGTATGGAGTTCTGACATTCCGATTTCGCAACGGTCGGGCGGACTAGTTTAGGTACCGGTTGACGAACGGGCGACGCGGCGGCTCATCCAAGCCATCATCCAGCCGCCGTCTGGCGTGTCTGGCTGGGCGCGCGTCCCACCGCTAACTGTTGCAACAGCAGCTTGGCCGCGGCCTCGGAAGACGCCGGATTTTGGCCGGTGATCAGATTGCCGTCGTTCACGACGTACGATGCCCAGTCCTTGTCCTTCGAATACTTCCCGCCATTGCTCTTCAACATGCCTTCAACAAGGAACGGGACCACCTTGGTCAAGCCAACGGCCGCTTCTTCGGTATCGGTGAAGCCGGTGACCGATTTGCCGCGTACTAAGGGATTACCCGCTGCCTTGGCATGACGAAGCACGCCGGGCGCGTGGCAGACCAGCGCCAGCGGCTTTCCCGCGTCGTATACCGCTTCGATCAGCGCAATGGAGTGCTTGTCCTCGGCGAGATCCCACAGGGGCCCGTGGCCGCCGGGATAGAAGACAGCGTCGAAGGAAGCGGGCACCACGCTCGACAGCTTGACCGTGTTGGCCAGCGCCGCCTGAGCAGCCGATTCTTTCTTGAAACGTCTGGTGGACTCGGTTTGCGCGTCGGGTTCGTCGCTCTTCGGGTCGAGCGGCGGTTGGCCGCCTCGCGGTGAGGCGAGCGTGATGTCGGCTCCGGCGTCCTTGAAAACGAAGTAAGGGGCGGCGAATTCCTCAAGCCAAAAGCCGGTTTTCTTGCCGGTATTGCCGAGTTGATCGTGAGAAGTCAGGACCATTAGGATTTTCATCGCATTCTCGCTGTGTTGCGGGGAAAAAGGAGCGCCTCAATGTACGCTGCGCGTCTCATTCCTCGGGTAGGTTTTTGCCGAGATATGGTGTGGGTCCTACCCTACGCCTAAGCCCGGCCGCGTGCCTTGTATTCAGTTGTACAGTTAAGGACGCGAATTAGCGTGATGTTGCCGCCGCGCGTCGTGCGCCAGAATGATCAGCGGTTCACGTGCGGACAACCGTTCGTCGCTTGTGCCGGTTTGAGGCAACGGGTCGGAGCGAATTAGTGAAATCGATGAAGGCGCGAAGAGGTGCAGGAAGGTAGCGACGGCTCGGATAGTAGAGAAACGGTCCCGAGAAGCGTTGCCACCAAGGTTTAAGCACAGGCTCCAATGCGCCGCTGTCGAGATACGGACGCAGCCAATCCTCGAAAAGGTGGATGACACCGCTGCCGGCGACCGCTGCATCGACGGCAAGATCGGTCGCGGCGCCGACGCGCACGATGAGCGGGCCGGTCGGATTCACCTTCACGATCTCTCCGTCGCGTTCGAACTCCCACGGGGCGGTCATCGCACCGCTTGCAAACTGACCCAGCAAGCACGCATGGTCGAGAAGTTTGCGCGGATGATCGGGGCGGCCGCGCTGGTCGAGATAGGTCGGCGATGCTGCGGTGGCGAAGCGCTGTTCACGCGGACCGAAGGGAATGGCGACCATGTCCTGCTCGAGCCTCTCGTCGTAGCGTATCCCCGCATCGCACCCGGCCGCCAGCATGTCGACGAAGCTGTCCTCCGCGATCACCTCGAGGAGAATGTCGGGATAGGCGGCGAGGAAGAGCGGCACCATGCGGGGCAGGACGAGGCGCGCCACACTGACCGGCACGTTCAGCCGGAGCGTGCCGGTGGGCCGATCGCGGAAGTTGTTAACCACATCCAGTGCAGCCTCGACCTCCACCAGCGCCGGACCGAGCCGATCGAGGAGTCGCGCGCCGACTTCGGTTGGCGCCACGCTGCGCGTGGTGCGGTTGAGCAGCCGGACACCGAGCTTGGTTTCGAGCCTGCGCACGGCTTCGCTCAAGCTCGACGCGCTGCCGCCGCTTGCGCGCGCCGCATCGCGAAAGCCCCCTGAGCGTGCCACCGCGACGAAGGCCGTGAGGTCGCTAAGTTCTGCTGCCATTGTTCGTTCTTCCGTACAGCCTGTGCCGATTGGACCCCATTATCGCACACGCTGATGCCGTGTACATTCCCGGTCGAACCAGAGGAGACAGACGATGATCAACATCAGCAAAGCCGGAACATTCACGCTTGGCGCTCGCACAATTACGCGTCTGGGATACGGCGCGATGCAACTCGCTGGACCGGGGGTGTTCGGGCCGCCGAAAGATCGAAAGGGCGCGCTCGCGGTGCTGCGCGAGGCGGTGGCGTACGGCGTCGATCACATCGACACGAGCGACTTCTACGGTCCGCACGTCACCAATCAGCTAATCCGCGAAGCGCTGCACCCCTATCCCAAAGACCTGATGATCGTCACCAAGATCGGCGCCAAACGTGGAGAACACGGGTCATGGAAGCCGGGCTCCTCGGCCGAAGACCTGACAAGCGCGGTGCATGACAACCTTCGCAATCTGGGCGTGGAGGTACTTGATATCGTCAACCTGCGCATCATGTTCGACGTGCACGGGCCGGCCGAGGGCTCGATCGAGGCGCCGCTCGCGTCGCTTGCGGAGCTTCAGCGTCAAGGGCTCGTCCGGCATATCGGCCTCAGCAACGTGACGCCCAAGCAGATCGACGAAGGGCGCGCCATCGCAGACATCGTCTGCGTGCAGAACCAGTACAATCTCGCGCGCCGGGACGACGACGCGCTAATCGACCAGCTCGCTGCCGCAGGCATTGCGTTCGTGCCGTTTTTCCCCCTCGGCGGCTTCACGCCGTTGCAGTCGACCGCGCTCTCCGATGTCGCCAAGGGACTCGGTGCGATGCCAATGCAGGTGGCGCTCGCCTGGTTGCTAAAACGAGCACCCAATATTCTGCTGATTCCCGGCACTTCCTCGATTGAACATCTACGTGAAAACCTTGCGGCGGCCAACCTGGAACTGCCGAGGGACATGCAGACCGTACTCGATCAGATCGCGACCACCAGTGCGCCAGACTGACGCGTCTTAAGCACGGTGAAGCAGGGCGTCGTCCGCTAGAGCTGGTGAGCGAGCCCATCTTCATGCAACCGCATTCGTCACATTGTCCGTAGAAGGCGATCGTCAATGACCGTGAGACGAAATTGCAATGCTTGCCGTGCTTCGTTTCCATTAGCAAGTTCTTCCCGCTTGAGGAGATCCTGGGAATCTCCGTGTCCAATGCAGGGCCCCTGGCCCCGCCGGAATTCGTACAGAAACGCGTAGCCATGCTTGAGAAACACGGCAGCTAGTGTTTCGGCGGCCTCTGTCATCTGCATGCCTGCTGTGCGCGCCGTATCGGCTTCCTCGGATCCGTGCATGAACCACACGGCTGGAAACGGGCCAGCGCCAGCAGGCCTCCAAAAGAAGCCTGTGAGGTGGAGATTACGGCTCACCGGGGTCCGCCTTCGCGCCGGTAGGTGCTCCGAGTCTCCGTTCGCCCGCTCCGAAGCCAGCCGTTCCAACTAGGATAAGCTGACGTTCGTGGGGATTCTGGCGGCACTCCAGCGGCCGCCGAGCATCGAGTTAGGGAGCCGGGCGTTTGGACATAAAAAGCCGGATCAGGCAGACTCGGATTGTCGTTTCGCGATAACCTCTGGCCCATATAACGAACGCGGTTACTGCGGGCCGGCCCGGTCCATGTCCGGGTGCGAACCGACTCCACTCGGGGGGATCATATGAAGGTGCGAGTTGCCAAAGCCGCGGCGCGGACTATTCCGGCGCAGGAGGCCGCGGGGCTCGTCAGGCCAGGCATGTGGATCGACTACGGCGCAGTGCTGAGCCAGCCCGACGTCTTCGACGCGGCACTCGCCGCCCGCAAGGAAGAGCTGTCGAACGTGAAGATCCGTGCCTGCCTATCGACGAGGCCACGCGCGGTGCTAGAGGTCGATCCTGAGGGCAAGCACTTCTGTTTTTTGAACCTGCATTTCTCGGGATACGACCGCAGAAAGCACGACGGCGGAGTATGCGGTTATCTGCCGTCCAACCCCTCGGCGAGATACCGGACTACTATCGCCGATTCATTGACCCGGTCGACATCGTCATTATCAAGACTTGCCCTGTGGATGCTGAGGGCCGGTTCAATTTTGGTCCGACGCGCAGATCGACCTGCAGGGGCAGGCCGCCTCCGAGTCCGACGGCTTCCGTCACATCAGTGGCACCGGCGGGCAGGCGCAGTTCGTGCGCGGTGCCTACGCGGCGAGGGACGGGAAGTCGTTCATCTGCCTGTCCTCCACTTACGAGAAGCGCGGGGAGCGGCGCAGCCGTATCATGCTGTCACTCACTCCGGGTAACATCGTGACGACGACGCGGGCCGACATGATGTATGTCGTGACGGAATACGGCATGGTAAATCTCAAGAGAAAGTCGGTGCCGGAACGCGCGCGCGCTGATTTCGATCGCCCACCCGGAATTTCGCGAGGCGCTTGAACGAGAGGCTTATGAGCGCCGGCTGATTCCGCGCGGCTTCTCGTTTTGATCGGTCGCCTTTCGGTTCGAGCAGAACATCGTACACGGACGCGCGGATCGGAGCCGCCGCGCTATTGGAAAGTTCGGTGAGGGATCGTGCGGGTGAACGTCCGTCTTGTGGTTTCCTAGCCTCGGCGATCGTGAGCAAGCGGGAGCAAGTCGGCGAGATCACGGGACCGCTTTGACATGCTTCAGGCTTACTGATCGGCGCAAGGCTCGATCAAAACCTCTTGGCGAGCGTAAATCGCAACCTTGTTCAGCGGATGTTGTTGGATATCCGCGCGGCCGTCTGGTGGGTGCTGTGGGCTTGCGACTGCCTTCATCGTCTGGTTGACAGCGGTGCGGGTCGGGATCGAGAATCGGCCGCAAGGTCTTGATGAACCAGTCAGCGCTTCGATTCCAAAACGCCTACTAGCAGCAAGGAGGCTAGCATGAAGCCGCTCAGCTTCGTTTCCATGGCACTGATTGTCAGTATATGCACAGCTTTCGTCTCACCAGCCGTTGCCCAACACGAACACGAGCATCCTGCTGGCGACCCGGGAAAACTCGGCAAGGTTAATTTCCCTGTTTCTTGCGATCCATCTGTTCAGCCGCAATTTAGCAGTGCCGTAGCGATGCTCCATTCTTTCTGGTACGAGAAGGCCAGTGATGCGTTCGCTGCCGTAGCGGAGAAGGACCCGACTTGCGGCATGGCATACTGGGGAATTGCCATGACGTACTATCATCCGATCTGGCAAGCGCCAGGCCCGGCTGATCTTAAAGCAGGCATGGCGGCCGCGGAAAACGCCAAGTTAGCCGGCGCCAAGACGCAGCGGGAACGGGACTACATCGCCGCTATCAATATGTTTTACGCTGACGCAGATAAGCTCGACCATCGCAGTCGCGCTCTGGCTTTTGAAAAGGCCATGGACCAGCTGCGAACGCACTACCCTGATGACCATGAGGCGGCAATATTTCATGCGCTTGCACTTCTCGCGATTGCGCCCCCCGAGGACAAGACGTATGTGAATCAGAAAAAGGCCGGCGCCATCCTGGAGCCGCTATTTGTCGAACAACCAGAACACCCCGGCGTGGCTCACTACATTATCCATGCCTACGACTATCCGCCGCTGGCGCAGAGGGCCCTGAACGCCGCGCGACGTTATGCCAAGATCGCGCCGGACTCGCCGCACGCGCTGCATATGCCGTCGCACATTTTTACCAGGCTCGGCTTGTGGCAGGAATCCATTGATTCCAATCTCGTCTCTGCAGCCTCGGCACAGAAAAACAACGCGCCCGGCAACGAGTTGCACGCGAAGGATTACCTCATTTATGCCTATCTCCAAACCGCCCAGGATCGCGAGGCGAAGAGGGCGCTGGCATCGCCGCCGCCGGGCCGGCCTGACGATCCGCAGTATATGAATTGGCTCTACGCGACCGGCACTTCGCCTGCGCGCTATGCTGTGGAACGACATCGCTGGGCCGAAGCGGCTGCGTTGCCGGTGCCGCCAAACACTTTTCCTGGTGGGCGGTTGGCCTGGACCGAAGCCAATCTGCACTTCGCACGAGCTCTCGGCGCGGCACATTTGGGCGACGCGGAAGCTGCCCAAAAAGACCTTCAGCAGCTGACATTGCTTCGTGACACGCTGACTCAAGGCAACGACAAATACTGGGCCGACCAGGTGGACATTCAGCGCGAGAGCGCAGCTGCCTGGATTATGCTGGCTCAAGGCAAGCGCGAGGAGGCTCTCGGGCAGATGCGCTCTGCATCAGAGCACGAAGACAGTACCGACAAGAACAACGTCACGCCGGGGGTCATCTTGCCGGCTCGCGAACTGCTCGGCGAGATGTTGCTGGAACTAAAGCAGCCGGCCGGAGCGATGATCGAGTTCGAAGCAGCGCTGCGTACAGCCCCGAATCGTTTCAACGCCCTGTACGGCGCCGCGCATGCGGCGAAACTTTCGGGCGAGAACGAGAAAGCAAAAACATACTATGCCAAACTCCTTGCCATCTGCGAGCATGCCGACGGAGACCGGCCCGAGCTTCAAGACGCTCGATCCCTCGTGGCTCAGAAATTTGCTGGTGCTCGCCTAAAACCGCAGCAGTAAGCGAGAAGGGGAAAAAGCTGCTGGAGTGAAGCATCGACCCAGCTGGCGGGACATCAGGCGGATTGCGAATGTCTGCTCTCGATATCGCTGGGTCGCGACTCTAAAGTGCCGATGCCCAACGGCCGATGTCCACAGTCGCGACTGGAACTGGAGTGCCGACGACAAGTGCACCATGAAGTCCGAAATCCGCCACCCCGCGTAGTGACACTGTACGATCTCAAAGCCCGGTGCTAGCCATCGACTGATTGAAGTACTTCTTCGGCGTCCGCTGTAGCCGACACAGGCATGCTCAGTTTGAACACGACTTCTGGTTCAATTCTCGGTTGTACGAACGTCGCAAGTTCCACTCTTTCGCGATCATCGCGCGCGAAGCGTACCGAGGATGACCACATCGGCGCCCAGATGGGGTGCGACACGCCGTATCGCGCCCATACTGTCCGATTGGAAACCCGATTTTACGTCCGACTGGCTGCCATCCCGCTCTTCGCCGGAGTGTTGAGATTTCATCGAGTACTCGGTATGCCGCGTCAATATCGAAATCACTGCGCGTCGCGTTGAGTGGCGTGAGCAGGGTGCGCTCCGCGTAGCACGCCACCAGCCGCGCGGCCAGCTTTTCAATGTGGTTGGACAGTGTGTTCACCATTGTTGGGCGCACGCGTGACCTCAGAAGTTAGCCACGTAGTTAAAGCGAAACGATCGGGATTCGATCGGGTGAAAATGGATGTCATTCACGCCCGCGGCGGGCTCGCCCGGCAGACGCGAGGTGTAATAGTAATCGATCGCGGACGCTTGCCGATTGGCGAGATTAAAGCCCTCCACTTCGACACGATTGCGCGCATTGAACTTGTATCCTACATGTGCACTGATCGTCGCAGTGCTCTTAGAACGTACCGAGTTATCTTCAAGGAGCGGTCGCGGTCCGAAGTATCGATAGCCGATTTCGCCGTAGTAAGGACCCAAATTGTCGATCGCTAAGGCGAATGTCGCGACACCTTCAACCGCGCCGGGAATCCGCTCGCCGACAGGGTCGTAGTTACGAAACCGGGCCCTCGCGTAGGCCAGATCCGCATCAACGGTCAGCCACTCATTGAGTTTGTAGTAATTGGCGAATTCAAACCCGGTGCGCCGACTGGGTCGTCCCGCTGAGGTGGTGCCTGCATCGCCTTGAAAGATGAGTTCAGAGTCAAAGTCGAGCACGTAAAATGTTAAGGAGCTTTGCAGAGCCGGAACGATCGTGGTGCGCACACCGACTTCGGCCCCTTTGGATCGCACCAATGGCGTGACCCGATCGGCGGGCGCGCGAGATTTGGGGTCTACGGTGATTGTAGTACCTCGCGCGTCATTGCTGTGAAAGCCTTCGCCTACGTTTAAGTAATACTCGGTTTTGGCCCACGGTCCAAAAATCAGATCGAGCTTTGGACTCGTTCGCTGTTGCGAAGTTTTACCCGAATTGACATCGATACTGCTCGCCACATCGAAGCGATAATAGTCCTCCCGGACTCCGGCCACCGTCCGAAATTTCTCGAGCCAATGGGTCGTGTTTTCCAGGTACACACCGAAACTGGTCTCGACGATGTGATCCTGGCGTGTGGTCGAGAGACGCTGTCGTGCCTCGGTGCTATACAAGCCATTATGAATGTTGTCGTTTTGGATTTGTAGACCGACCGTCGTAGCCGATTCCAAACCAGCAAACGGGAGTTCTCGCGTGTAACTGGCATTTAACGCCGTGGTGACTCGACGATCCGGTTGATTAAATTGATCGCCATTGATCGGGTTATCTAAAAAGTAAGTGAAATTGGAGAAAAGGTTCAATCGATAATCGATGATGTAAGCATTCACCGTAGCCACGCTCACATCGGTCGCCCGGTGCCAGGCGCCGGACAAGCTATAGCGGTGGGATTCCCCGCCATCCGTCGGATCGATGGCATCGAAGCGGCCGGAAATATACCCAGAGTCGATGGCTCGCTGCGCTATCTGATCCGTCGAGTTCCACCTAGCTTTATAGCCCATGGCGGTGATGTTGAAGCCGTTGGCAAGATCACCCTGCGAGAAACGCAAGACGCCGTTGATCTTGCGATAGTCGTCGGGATGTACGAACGGGCCATCGTTGTGCTCGAGTTCAACCGCGTAGAGCAAGTGGCCGCTCTGGACACCCGGAGAATCGGCAACCAGCAGGCGCTTGAAGCCGTTTTGACCTATACCGATGCTCGCAACGCCTCGGGCCAGGGTATCGGCGTAAAGCACGCCCACGGTGCCCGCGGAGGCAAAATCACCCTCCGAAGCGTAGTAGGGACCCTTCTTGTATTCGAGACCCCTCGCTAGCTCCGGAATCAGGAAATTCAAATCCGTCCAACCTTGACCATGCGAGTGACTGCGCTCATTTACCAACATACCATCGACCGTAGTACGCAAATCAGTTCCGTGGTCCAAATTAAAGCCACGCAGGTAGTACTGATTAGCCTTCCCCTCCCCGCTGTGTTGACTGACGATCAATCCGGGCGTCGTCTCAAGCAGTTCCCCGGGCCGGTAGACGGTCCGGGCGGCGAGCTGCTCTTGTGTCACAGTGCCTACGTTTGCGGAATCCGCAACCCCAATCTCGGTAATGTGTTGGGCAGTCACCAGGATCTCCTCAAGAACCTGCTTGCCGCCGGCGAAAACTCTGGCACTCAAGGCCGTGAGGCCAAGAACGCCGAATAGGACCGTCCGCAACCACAAGGAGAGCTTAGCGTGAGAGGGGGTTTTATGCATGGGCGTCCCGGCAGGCCTCTGTAAGAGCATTTAGAGATTACTCTTACATATTCGGGGCGGGCATCCCATTGGATGCAAAAAAACGTAAGAAAATCGAAAAAAGTCGCTTATTGCCGGTCGCTTGGTTATTAACCGCCGGAATTTTGAACAACGCCGAGCCGGCGCCGGCGCTCAACGAACGGAAGTACCAGTGCGATCGCACCCGCTAATGCCAGAATTCCTGCCACGCCGAACATTCCGGCGGTGAATGATCCCGTCTTGTCCTTTAGCCATCCGATCATCGTGGGTCCAAAAAATCCGCCGAGATTGCCGATGGAATTGATCAGCGCGAAAGTGCCCGCGGCCGCGGCGCCCTGAACGAAGGTCGGCAGAATGCTGAAGAACGCGGGACGACACGAGTTCATTCCGATCAGCGCAACCGAGACTCCGGCCAACATGATCGGCAGCGAATCGACGGCAACCGACAGAGCAAATCCAGTTGCTGCCACCCAGCACCCGATGACGTGGCTGGCAAGGAACTTTCGCGACCGATCCACATAGGCCGACCAGACCACCATTCCGACGCTGGCCAGCAGGTACGGTAGTGCGGATGCGAAGCCAATCTGCATCGTCGTCAAACCACGCTGTTTGAGGATCTGCGGCAACCACAACGTCACGCTGAGAACGCCGACTATCAAGCAGAAGTACGAGGCAGTCATGATGAGCACGCGCGGGTCGCGTATGGCAGCCAACAGATCGCGCGTGATGCCCGGCCGATCTTCAGCCGCGAGGCGAGACTCCAGCGCATCCTGTTGCTCGGCGCTCAACCACCGCGCGTCTCTAGGGCTATCCGGAAGCATGTAGAGGGTCAGGAGACCCAGAACACAGGCTGGCAGTCCTTCACAGATTAGCAGCCAACGCCAACCGGCGAGCCTTTGGATACCGTCCATCTGTAACAACGTGACCGACAGCGGCCCGCTGATGACCGACGACAAGGGGTTCGACACGTTGAACCAGGCGAACGTCCGGGCGCGCATATCTGCGGGAAACCAAGTCGACAGGTAATACATCACGCCGGGATAAAATCCCGCTTCGCACGCACCCACCAGTGCGCGAAAGCAGTAGAAGCTCACCGGCCCTCTTGCGAATGCGGTCCCGGCAGCGGCCAGACCCCACGTTATCATGATGCGTGCTAGCCAGCGTCGCGCGCCAAATCGACGCAGCGCAAGATTGCTCGGTAACTCGAATAGCACGTAGCCGACGTAGAACATCCCGGCGGCGAAACCGAACTGAGTCGCGCTAATCCCCAGGTCCTTGTTCATGGTAAGCGCCGCGAAGCCTATGTTAGTTCGATCGATGTAGCTTATGAGGTAACCTACTGCGAGCAGGGGAATTAGCCGCCAGACGGCCTGGCGGGCGGCCTGGGACGCGAGGATCGATTCACGGTCTGCGAATGTGGGCATTGACGCCTCGTTGGCGCGACCATAGGGGCAGTTGCACGGTACGCCTTCGACACTGGTTATCGGCAGTTTATACGTCGGGACACATCCAATGACAACACCGCAGGACCAGAACAAGAACAGCTACGACCAGCCTTACGCCGACTACGACTCTCCCCTGAAACAGCAGCTGCGCCAGGAAGCCTACGGCGAGGATATCGGCCAACATTCGTGGGTGACGGTCGAGGAGCTGCGTGGCGACATCCATCGTCTTGCTTTGTCGCCCTCGAGCCGCGTGCTTGATCTTGGCTGTGGGCCGGGCGGCCCGATCACCTTCATGTTAAAAGCGATCCACTGCACCGGAACGGGGGTGGACGTGAGTGAGGCGGCGCTTGAAGTAGCGCGCCGACGAGCGGTGTCGCTCGGCATTGATCGGCAGCTGACCATTCGGCACGCGAATTTAAACGATCCCCTACCGCTTCCCAACCACGTCTTCGACGCGGCCGTGTCTCTGGACGTCATTTTGCACGTCCGTGATCGTTTGCAAGTCTTTCGCGAAGCTGCACGAGTGCTCGTACCCGGGGGCAAATTTCTTTTTACGGACGCCGGAGTGCTCACCGGCTCGATCTCCGACGATGAGGTGGCTACCCGCAGCGTCCATGGGTTCACACAGTTTTGCCCGCTCGGATTCAACGAGCGCATGCTGGCTGCGGCAGGCTTTGATGTAATCCACACTGAGGACCGCACCGCGAGCTTGCTCAGCAACGCAATGGGCCGGATAAGCGCGAGGGATTCTCATCGCAGTGAGCTCGAAGAACTCGAAGGCAGCGAATACTTCGCTCGGCAGCGGAATTACCTTGAGAGCGTGGTCGGATTGTCTCGGCGCCGCGCGCTGGCCCGCATCATGTATCTAGTCGAGGTCGCCGCGTAGCAGTGACCGGCGGCACTAGCGGCAGTTGTCCCGTTCGGCGGCGACTAAACAGACCTTCAGTGTCTGAGGCGCTTGTCGTTCCTCTCGGTGCCTTCGACCGTATTGACTAGCCACTGGGCCGACAAGCACACGTTTGGTCGGCGCCTGCGGGCCGCGGGGGTGTCGTTCGAGGCCGTCAGGGATTTGCCGGGGCACAACAATGCCGGCTGTTGGAGGCAGTTTAGAGTCAACTCATTGATGTAGCGGAGCGAATTGGTGCGCCAAAAGTGATGCATCTGGGCACCGGATAGTCGGATTTTCCGTTTAGTTTTCCAGTTTCGGCGAAGTTAGGCGTGGCGATTAAGAGCATATTTTTCGCCAAGCTGGGTCGAATCCCTCGGCAGCGGTGACCACGAATTCTTATCAGCGCCGATCATCTACGGCCCGCGACCTTCGTCAGCGTCTTATCCTCGAACGCACGCGGTCCGGTCTGCACCTCCGCTTGAGACCTTCTCGTGTCGGTAAGAACGAGAAGGGTGGATAGCGCAAGGTCGTATTGTCCGGGATGAGCTAAGCGGCTCCACTCCGTCGCGAGCCGTTTGTGGGCGCCATCCATTTGCCCCGATCGTAAACTCGCGGCCCCGACAATCGTAGTCAAATAGCCGCGTTCCTCGTCGGACAGAGATTTGCCCTCGAGCAGTTGGATACCGAGTGTCTGGATTTCACCCGCATCGCGACGCGCCACAGACGCGAGGAGGTCCGGCCAAAGCTTTTCGTCCCCGGTTGCGCCGCGGTAACACGCACTGGCCGTGACCTTGCCCCAAAGATCGGCGAGTTCCACTGGAGCAAGAAATGCCGAAGTCTCGTCGCTGACCTGCCGAACCGCCAGTTTCCAAGCGGCCCGCGTGCCAGCATCGGCGCACCGCTCGCGGCTGGAGTCTATGATCAACAAACTCGCGGCATTCAATGTGTCAAGAGCGTCGAGTTTTCCTGTGGACACCGCGCTGTGGATGGCAAGTGCCGTACGTAGCACAATATCGCGTGTCATAATACTGTTCGCGCCCGGCGGAACGGTGACGGTAACTGGGGATTCAGTACGCAGTAGTTCGAGAAACGGCATCGGCATGGTGGTCAGACCCGTCAGTTCAATGGCGCTGCTTTGCATATAGCGCAGCCGAGGCGCCTTCAAATCCACGAACGGAAAATAGTCCGAATTTGGCTGGTCCGCCAGCCGTTCCAGCAGCGGACCCAGGGTCCTGTTGTCACCAATCAAGCGTCTCTGAATATCCGCCAACGACTGAACGCCGATCCGTTGTAGTTCCGCCTGCATCTCGGGCCAGTGAAATATGCGTTCGTCCTCGGCCGCCAGACGGGGAGCGCGGGTCGCAACGATCAGAAGGTTGGAATTGTCGGCCAAGTAAAGTGCGTATGCACCGAAGTGCGGGGACAGCGCCTTGATGATCGACGCGATGATGGTGATATCGGTCTCGTAGATTTGCACCCACTGGACAAAATAGCCGTCCGGTTTCAGGTAATGAACAATACGTCCGTAGAATTCGTCCGAGAACAGCGTGGCAACGCCACTGACCCAGGGATTCGAGGGCTCGGAGACGATCAGATCATACGGCTCTCGAGTCGTTGCGAAGTAAGTCTTGGCGTCCTCGAACACGATGTGACTGCGCGGGTCCTCGAATACATTGTGGATCCTAGGACTGAACCCTTGGCGCGCCGCGTCCACCATGAATGGCTCAATTTCAATCGAATCGAGCCGTTCGATCTCACGGCTCGTGAGAAGCGTATGCGTCGTCAAGCCTGAGCCGAATCCTATGTTGGCGACCCGCCGCGTACCCGCGTGCAAGCTCAGCGGCAACGCCGCGGCAAGTATCATCGTAACCTCGTCGGGAGTGGCAGGGCCTGCGCCCATCTCAACCGACGCGTCAGGCTTGCCGTTGGTCGCAATCGAAACTATCGTGCCATTCTGCTCACTCAGAGTGATCGTGGCCGTCTTACCGTCCCGCAGGTAGGTCACCTTGCTTCCTTTTCGGAGGGTCGCAACACCGGTCCGGTACACGCCGGATGCCATCCGCAACGGATCGGTCGTCACTCCGACTGCGACCACCGCCAACAGCGCAACCGCGATAACCGTTGCAATGGCCGTCATCCGCGGCCTCGATGCGCGGGCTGGGATCAGCCGCGACAAACCGAGGGTCATGTGGATTGCGGCGCCTCCCAGAATGACGCCCTTTACGCCTATCAGCGGCAAGAGCAGGTGAATCGTGACGAGCACACCCGCGATGGCTCCGACGGTGTTCACCGCATAGACCATACCGATGGCTCGTTCGCCGCCCCCGTGTCGCATCAGCGCCAGGGTAAGGAGCGGCAGCGTCATGCCCGCGCAGAATGTCGTCGGGATCATGACCAGGGCGGCGATGAGTTGACTCAGCACGTTGAACGCGAGGTAGCCGTCTTCGGTGCGAGTGAACGTTCGCAGCGCCCATGCCATCAAGTCGTACATCGATCCGTATGCGACGAAGCTCAAGGCCGCGAAACTGCCCATGATCAACATGACCCAGCCGATATACGTCACGAGGTCGCGCGCCGGCTCGATGCTCCGCCGCACGTAGAGCCCGCCGAATGCGAGCCCGAAGATGAAGGCGCTCAGCATGAGCTCGAACGCGTGCGTCGATGCGCCGAGGACCAGAGTGAGCATGCGAATCCAGCCAAGCTCGTAGAGGAAGGAGGCCGCCCCTGTAAAGAATGCCGCCGCGATGAGCCAGCGGGTCAATCCATCGGTCGACATCCCGCCGGAAGATTCGGACTTTACAGGCAGAGCCCGTCCATCCGTTCGTCGCACCACCATCCAAACCGCCAGGGCGAGCACAACGTTCAGCAGCCCGGCCGTCAAAACCATACCGGGCAGTCCGAAGGCGCGGATGAGCACGAAGCCGCTGACGAGAACACCGCAGCCCGCGCCCAGGCAGTTGGTGAAATAGAGCGTTGCCAGGGTCTCTCCGGGCCGGTCCGGCCAGCGGCGAATAATCCCGGCGCCGATGAGCGGAAAGGTCATTCCCAGCAGCACCGACTGCGGCAAGATGAGCAGCCCCGCAAGCGTCCACTTGTACGCGAAGATGATGTAGTTGTTTGCGATCGCCGGTATCACCGTGTCGAACGAGAACTTCGAAGCGGCGACGAATACGCGATGAAAACCCATGCCGAATAGGCCAATTAGGCCCTCGACGAAAACGTATCCCCACAATAAATACCCAATCCGGAGGGAATAGCGCGCTACTACCCACGACCCGAGCGCCAAGCCGCCCATGAAAATCGCGAGGACCAGCGCCTGCGCGTAGGCCGCATGGCCGAGAAAGAGCTTAAGGTAGTGCACCCAGATCGACTCATAGATCAGGCCGGTGAACCCAGAGACAAGAAAAATCGCGAGAAGGAATCGGCGCTGCCCTAAATTCTGCCCGTCCACTTTCATCCCCAGTATTCGGTTGATCTAGCAACTGTAGCATTCAGCGGAGTAGGACGACGAAGATCTGCGTTGCCGCATTCCATCGGCACGCTGAGCACGAGCGGTGAACATCGGATTGGGGCATCCCGAGTGACGGCGAAACATGTTCGCCGGGCAAAATGTCGGCATTAGGGAAGTAGAGGAAAGCATATGGCTGGTGAACTTCACGAATTACGCTTGGTTTTCGTCTATCACGAGACCGATCGCATCGAGTGCGCCGAAAAATCCGCTCGATGCTACAGGGTCGGCCTGACCGATGTCGCCGGTATAAACCGTGGCTGATGTCCTCCGATACAATGAGTGGCGCGCCAATCTGGGCACTGGCGCTGCGTATTGGAATGGATCGCTATTCCGGTGGACCCGGTCATCGACGCCGAGACATTCGAGCGCGTGCGGCAACGGCGAGAGGCCCGTAGGCCATTGGCCGTGCCCGCGCCAGCTGTCCTCGCGCGTCTTGCTAAAGGGCCTCCTGAAGTGTGGTCACTGCCGGGGCAGCATGACGTTGGTCACCGGAAAGAGCGGTCAGTATCGCTACTACAAATGCACGACCAGGGTTAATAAGGGCAACGCGCTATGCGGTAGCGCGAATATTCCGATGGAACGGCTGGACGACCTGGTCTTGGGCCAGCTCGCCAATCGAGTATTCAAACCGGACCGCCACAAAATCGCAAAACTGCAGACTGAGGTTCGCAAAGCCGACGAACGGCTCGGTTGGCTTTATGAGGCGGTCGAAACCGGTGTGCTACCACTCGACGAGACCCTTCAGCGACGCGTCAAGCACACCAAGAACGACACAGAGGCGGTCCTGATCGAAATGGCAGGGCTTAGGCGGCTCCAACCCTTCCTGTTGTACGAAACTACCCAGCCAGGTACATCACTTCAGCAGGGTCATTCGCGCGAAGCTCAGGGACCGAAAATCGAGCTTTGGAAGAAACTATCTGCGTGCAGTCGCCGACAGCGTCGTGGTTAACGGGCAGACAGCGACGATCTTCGGCAGCAACGCCAAATTGATGCGTGCGGTCGCGGGAAAGAAACTCGGGGCCGATCAAGTGCCCAGTTTCATACCAGATTGGTGCGCCCGGAGAGATTGCTCGGCGCTTCGCGCCTCGTCCCTTCGGGACCGCCTTCGCGGACGCTCCGGCGTCCAACTTGGTCTGCGACCAAGTTGTCGAACTCCACGGCCTCTGCATCGGTCGGGAGTCAAACCTCGCTGATGCACGAGGTCATGAGAAAAGACCGGCTCAGAGCCGGCCTTTTCTCATGACTATGGTGCGCCCGGAGAGATTCGAACTCCCGGCCTCCTGGTTCGTAGCCAGGCGCTCTATCCAACTGAGCTACGGGCGCGCAAGGGGCGCGGATATTAGCACATGGCGGAGAGGGAGGGATTCGAACCCTCGAAGGGCTTTTGACCCTTACGCCCTTAGCAGGGGCGCGCCTTCGACCACTCGGCCACCTCTCCGGGTTGGGACAAGCCCATGCGCGGAGCGCGGGATGATACCCGCCCGGAGCGGTCCAGGTAAAGCTAAAAGGGGGCTAAACGCCGTGCTTAAGCGTCATCGACAATCTTCGCGACGGAAGGGCCCGATTGAGGATCTTGGTCTTCTTCGCGCTTGATGCGCTCGTAAATCTCCTCGCGATGTACAGCGACATCCTTGGGCGCGTTGACCCCGATGCGAACCTGGTTGCCCTTTACACCCAACACGGTCACGGTGACGTCGTTGCCGATCATCACGGTCTCGCCGACACGCCTGGTCAATATCAACATATTCTAGCTCCTAGCTTCGTTGGCATTGCAGCGGCGTCACTACTGCTCGGAAAACCGCCATTGTCGCATCTGACTATCGAAATAAACAAACCGTTCAGTTAGACAGCCAGCTGCGTACTAGTGTTTCCACTCCAGCCAGCGCCTTCCCTAAATTTTCAGGCTGCGCGCCGCCCGCTTGAGCAAAATCCGCGCGGCCTCCGCCCCTGCCGCCCACTTCCGCAGCGACCGCGCCAGCAATATCTCCCGCCTTCAAGCGCGTCAGCAAATCCGCGGAGACGCCCGCCACCAACACCACCTTGCCTTCTTGCACCGTCGCCAACACTATGACGGACGAACCGAGCTTGCTCTTCAGCTGATCGACCGCATCGCGCAAAGACTTGGCGTCGGCACCGTCGATTTGGGCCGCCAAGACTTTGATCCCGCCCACGTCCTTCGCCTGGAATGACAAATCGCCGCCCTGGCCGCTCGCGAGTCTGGATTTCAGCTGCTGCACCTCCTTTTCCAGCCTACGAGAACGATCCACGAGTTCGCGCACCTTCTCGTCCACGTCATCGCGGCTGCCCCGGAGCATCGCCGCAATGTCGCGCAGAACTTGATCGGTGTGCACCACCCACTCGTACGCGGTCCTGCCGGTGATCGCCTCTAGGCGGCGCACGCCGGCCGCAACGCCCGATTCGCCCAAGATCTTGAACAATCCGATATCGCCAGCCCTTTCGACGTGCGTGCCGCCGCAGAGTTCCATCGAAAAATCGCCAATCGAAAGCACGCGCACGTCGCTTTCATATTTTTCGCCGAACAAGGACATTGCCCCGGCCGCGACCGCCTCATCCAGCGCCATGATCTTCGTCTCTGCCGGCGCGTTCTCGCGGATTGCCGCATTCACGAGTTCCTCGACGCGCCGCGTTTCCTCCGGCGACATTGCTTGCGTATGGGAAAAATCAAAGCGCAATCTATCGTCCGCGACGAGGGAACCCTTTTGTTGGACGTGAGGCCCGAGCACCTTTCTCAAGGCCGCGTGCAGCAGGTGCGTCGCCGAATGATTGAGCGCGATTGCGGTCCGGCGCTCTCGGTTGACTTGTGCCTCGACAGCATCGCCCACCCGCAATTCGCCGGCGTCGAGCACTCCCACATGCGCGAAGGATGCGCCGAGTTTCCGCGTGTCGCGCACGCTAAACCGAGCCGCGACACCGGCATGAGCGACGACGAGCAGGCCCGCATCGCCGATCTGGCCGCCGCTTTCCGCGTAAAACGGCGTGTGGTCGAGCACCACCTCGCCTTCCTGGCCCGGCAGCAGCACATCGACGACCGCGCCGTCGAAAATCAACGATGTGACGACGGCCTTTTCGGTCAGCCGATCGTAGCCCAGGAATTCTGTCTTGCCCGCCAGTTTGACCGAGTCGCGCATCTCCGAACCGAACTTGCTGGCCGCGCGGGCTCGATCCCGCTGAGCCTCCATTGCGGCATCGAAACCGGCCTGGTCGATCGTAAGTCCGCGTTCACGCGCCACATCGGCCGTCAAATCGAGCGGAAACCCATAGGTGTCGTACAACCGAAACACCGTTTCGCCCGGAATCACCGTCGATGTGAGCTTCGCAGCTTCCGCATCGAGCAGCGCCATGCCGGTGGCCAAGGTCTCGGCAAAACGAGTCTCCTCTTGCGCGAGGATTTGCGTGGCACGCGCCTCGCCGCTCGCCAGCTCGGTGTAGTACCCGCCCATTTCGCGCGCCACGCTCGACACCAGCTTGTGGAAAAACGGTTGGGTCTGGCCTAATTTGTAGCCATGACGAATCGCGCGCCGGATGATGCGACGCAGGACATAGCCACGGCCTTCATTGGACGGCACCACACCGTCGACGATCAGAAACGCGCAGGCGCGGATGTGGTCCGCAATCACTCGCAGGCTTGCAGACTCAAGATCATCGGTGCCCGTGACTTCTGCCGCGGCGCGGATCAGCGATCGAAACAAGTCGATGTCGTAGTTGCTGTGCACGCCCTGCATGACCGCCGCGACGCGCTCGAGGCCCATTCCCGTATCCACCGAGGGCTTGGGCAAAGGTAACAACACTCCGTCCGACGAGCGGTCGTATTGCATGAACACCAGATTCCATATCTCGACATAGCGGTCGCCGTCTTCCTCGGGCGATCCCGGAGGTCCGCCGGGGATCTCGGCGCCGTGATCGTAGAAAATTTCCGTGCATGGACCGCACGGCCCGGTTTCGCCCATCGACCAAAAATTGGATTGCTCGCCCAAGCGCGTGCAGCGGGTCGGACCGATGCCGATTTCTTCGGTCCATATGCGTTCCGCTTCGTCGTCTTCCTTGAAAACGGTCACCCACAGCCGCTCCTTGGGAATGCCGAGGGTCCCCGTGATGAAATTCCACGCAAAATGGATGGCTTCTCGCTTGAAGTAGTCCCCGAAGCTGAAATTTCCCAGCATTTCGAAAAATGTGTGGTGCCTGGCCGTATAGCCGACATTTTCCAGGTCATTGTGCTTGCCGCCGGCCCGCACGCATTTCTGCGCACTCGCCGCACGGGAGTAGTCGCGCAATTCCTTGCCTAGAAATAAGTCCTTGAATTGGACCATGCCGGCGTTGGTGAACAGCAAGGTGGGGTCATTTGCGGGCACGAGCGAACTCGACGGCAGCACCGCATGTCCGTTCTTGCGAAAGAACTCCAGAAAGCTTGCCCGGATTTCCGAGCTCGCCATCGATTTCAATCTAGTGTCGCGTTTCATGTTTCGTCGGTGTCTGAATCGATATCAATGTCAAATCCTAAAGCCGTTCGGATCTGAGCGCTCGTGAAACCTCGGTAACCGAGGAATCGCACCCGACGCTGCTTGTCCGCGGGCGTGATCGGCAAAGTCGCGCCGAACTTCTTCCGCTGAGCTTTGCGCAGGTGCAAACTCCAGTCGGGAAAGGCATCGAGGCACTCCTCGACCAGCATCCCCTCCAATCCGTGCCGGCGCAATTCGGCGCGCACGCGCTTGGGTCCCTGACCCCGCGCGGCATGATAGGCTATGAAGTTCTCGGTGTAGCGCCTATCGTCGAGCAGCTTTTCGACGCGAAGTGCATGGAGCAGCGGCGCCACGACCGCTACATCGTAACCCTTCTCAAGCAGTTTACAGCGTAAATCCGCGGATGCGTGGTCGCGGCGTGCGAGCGCGTCGAGCGCTGCCGCCCGGGCCGCGCGCGCATCCAGTGGTTCAACTTCCCGGCCGCCCAGGGCGTTAGGCTTCTTTGACGTCGCCGCCCCGATTCATGGTCGCTTTCTCGGGTATCAATTTCGTGCGAATCTGTCCTTCGATGTCTTTGGCGATCTCGGGATGCTGCTGCAGGAATGTGCGGGCGTTATCCTTGCCCTGCCCGATTCGCTCGCCCTTGTAGCTATACCAAGAGCCGGATTTTTCCACCAGATTATGTAGAACACCCAGCTCGATGAGCTCGCCTTCCTTGGAAATTCCCGTGCCGTACATGATTTCAAATTCGGTTTCGCGGAACGGCGGCGCCACTTTATTCTTGACCACCTTGACCCTGGTCATCGAGCCCACCACTTCTTCGCCATTCTTGATGGCGCCGATGCGCCGAATGTCCATCCGCACCGAAGAGTAGAACTTCAGTGCGTTGCCGCCGGTGGTCGTTTCTGGGTTACCGAACATGACGCCGATTTTCATGCGTATTTGATTGATGAAAATAACGATGGTGTTCGAGCGCTTTATGTTGCCCGTCAGCTTGCGCAGCGCTTGGGACATCAGGCGCGCTTGCAGGCCCATGTGCTGATCGCCCATTTCGCCTTCGATTTCGGCCTTTGGAGTCAGCGCCGCAACCGAGTCGACCACGACCACATCCACTGCGCCGGAGCGCACCAGCATGTCGGTGATTTCCAACGCCTGTTCGCCTGTATCGGGTTGCGATACCAGCAAGTCGTTGACCTTTACTCCCAGCTTTTCGGCGTAGACAGGGTCAAGCGCGTGCTCGGCGTCGACGAACGCCGCGGTTCCGCCGTGACTCTGGGCCGAGGCGATGATCGCCAGCGTTAATGTGGTCTTGCCCGAGGACTCAGGGCCAAAAATCTCAATCACTCGTCCGCGCGGAATGCCGCCCACGCCGAGTGCGATGTCGAGTCCCAGCGAGCCCGTCGGGATCGAGTCCACTTCGTAAGTGGCGCCGGCATCGCCCAAGCGCATGACCGAACCCTTTCCGAACTGTTTTTCTATCTGGCTCAGCGCGGCCGCGAGAGCTTTCTTACGATTCTCTTCCATTGGGAGTCCTCGACAAAGTGTGCAGCCATTATTTCATATTCAGCGCCCCACGCTCATCTCAAATGCATCGAAATTAAAGAGATTTCTGCGGTTTCGGCATTTCATCCAGTAGTGGCCAGCTATCGACTACTGTATAGACCGCGTGTGAGCCGCTGGTATCCGAGCTCACCAGACTGAATGTTCGTGCGCGCCACGAGAATGGAGACATTGCTTGCAGCACAGGGGCTTGCGCAACCTTCCTCGCGAGCGTGACATGCAGGCGCAGCGGCGGAGGCGGAATGATGCGCCCCGCCTTCAAGGTGCCACGCCGCAATGCGTGCTCGGATGTCGGCGTCCGGCCACAGCGCAAAGAATACCCGCACCTCGGACCCTCGTGGCTCAGCAGCGTTCGAGGATCCCTGCGAGCGCCGCTGTCAGCGTTCTGCGACGCACCGCATCGCGATCCCCGCGAAAATGCTTCAGTTGCACGCACACAGAAATTCGGCGGCCGCGCCGCTCCGCCCATGCAAGCCAAACCGTTCCGACCGGCTTGCCGGGCACCGCGCCGCCCGGCCCCGCAATGCCTGTCACCGCCACCGACAGCTGCGCACTTGTTTGCCGCAGCGCACCGACTGCCATCGCTCGCACGGTGGCCTCGCTGACCGCGCCCGAGCGCTTCAGTACCGCAGCCGGCACATTGACTCGCAGCACCTTGGATTGGTCGCTGTAGGTGACGAATCCCTCGACAAACCATTGTGAACTTCCCGCAACGTCGGTCAGGGCCTTGGCAATCCAACCCCCGGTGCATGACTCCGCCGTCACCACACTACGCCCGCTCTTGAGCAGCGCTCGGCCTACGCGCACGGACAGCCGCAAGATGAGCCGATCAGCGTTGCTCACAGGCGCTCCCGGCGCCAGAACACTGTGTCACGCCACACGATCCTTCCAGGTTTGCCGGCCTGGCGCATTATGCTGACTCGCGCAGGAACATGTCGCTGATGTATCGAGTGCTCGGATTTGCATGTGCGTACGCAAATAACAAGAAAGGCACGGCCAGTCAACTCGCTCCGCGAGTCTCGCACGCGCATCGGCTCAAACCGCCGTTGCCGGACAAAAAGATGGCGCCGCCGAGGCGGTATTGCCGATGAATGCAGCGGCGGCTTCTCGCCTATGTTAGCGCTCGCGGCTTCGCCGCGGCCGAGGAGTGAAAGAGGCCTCGCATTCCGTTACTCTCCCACACCATCGTGACCACCAGCCCCCCATCCGAAGACTTTGCGGCGTCGAACGCAGTGCAGACTCACACGCCGATGATGCAGCAGTACCTGCGCATCAAGGCCCAGCATCCCGACGTGCTGCTCTTCTACCGCATGGGCGATTTCTACGAAATGTTCTACGACGATGCGCGGCGAGCCGCGCAGCTGTTGGATATCGCGCTCACTCAGCGCGGTGCGTCGGCCGGCGCGCCGATTCCCATGGCGGGCGTGCCCGTGGTGACGCTCGATACGTATCTTGCGAAGCTGGTCCGCAAAGGCGAGTCGGTCGCGATCTGCGAACAGCGCGGCGAGAGCGGCAAGATCAAAGGGCCCATGGAACGCGAGGTGGTGCGCATCGTGACGCCGGGCACCGTGACCGATGAGGCCTTGTTGGAGGAGCGTCGGGATAATGTGGTCGCCAGCGTCTTCGGACTCGGCGGCCGCTTCGGTCTTGCATGGCTCGACCTATCAGCCGGACGCTTCAGCGTCATGGAGATTGCCGGTGCAGCAGCGCTCGAGGCGGAGATCGAACGGCTGCGGCCGGCCGAACTGCTGGCACCCGACGGCGCCGAGCCCATGCTCGCGCGCTCGTTCGGCACGAATGAGCGCGCTTGGACGCTGCGGGCGCCCTGGCATTTCGACGCGGAATCAGCGGCACGGGCACTCACCGAGCAATTCCGCACGCGAGATCTCGCCGGATTCGGGTGTGCCGATAAGCCATTGGCGATCGCAGCGGCCGGCGCATTGCTCGCTTACGTCCGCGAAACGCAAAAATCGGCGCTGCCGCACTTGTTGTCGATCACCACGGAGGAGCGCGATGCTGCGTTGATCATGGACCCCGCGACTCGGCGCAATCTCGAGCTCGACGAGAGCCTTGCGGGAAAACCGGAGCTCACGCTGGCGGGCGTCTTCGACCGAACTGCCACCGCCATGGGCGGTCGACTGCTGCGCCGCTGGCTGCACCGGCCGCTGCGCGATCGCGACACCTTGCGGGCCCGCTATCACGCAGTCGCCACCCTCCTGTACAACGCGCACCACACGGCAGTCGCCGATTCTCTGCAAGTGATCGGCGATCTCGAACGAATCGTCGCGAGAGTTGCCCTGCGCTCGGCGAGGCCGCGGGACCTCGCGCAGCTGCGTGCCTCGCTCGCAGTCTTGCCGCAGCTGCACCGGCTGCTCGGCGACGCATCATCTCCGCTGTTGCTGCAACTCATCGACGAAATCGGCCGGCACGACGATTCTCACCGGCATGATCACGCTCTGCTCACCAAGGCGATCGTCGACTCGCCGCCGCACTACCTGCGCGACGGCGGCGTGATTGCCGCAGGCTACGATGCCGAGCTCGACGAGTTGCGCCTCCTCGGCAGCAATACCGAGCAATTCTTGCTCGACCTGGAACGTAAAGAGCGCGAGCGCAGCGGCTTGTCGAGCCTCAAATTGGGGTTCAATCGTGTGCAGGGTTTTTATATCGAGGTGAACCGCAGTCAAGCCGGCAAGGTTCCGCAGGACTACCTGCGCCGTCAGACGGTGAAGTCCGCCGAGCGATTCATCACTCCCGAATTGAAATCGTTCGAAGACAAGGTCCTCGGCGCGCGGGATCGAGCGCTGGCACGAGAAAAGACCCTGTATGACGCCTTGCTCGATCACTTCACCGCGCGCCTGCCGGCTCTGCAGTCGGCCACGGCCGCGATCGCGCAGATCGACGTTTTGGCGTGTTTCGCCGAGCGCGCCGCCGCCCTCGATTGCGCCCAGCCTGAATTGGTCGACGAACCGATGTTGTCGATCGACAGCGGACGGCATCCCGTGGTGGAAAGAAATGGCCGCGAGCCCTTCGTACCCAACGACCTGCGCCTCGATGACTCGCGCCGCATGTTGATCATCACCGGCCCCAACATGGGCGGCAAGAGCACGTACATGCGCCAGACGGCGCTGATCGTCATTCTCGCGCACATCGGCTGCTATGTGCCCGCCCGCCGTGCCGTGCTCGGCCCGATCGATCGCATCTTCACGCGCATCGGCGCCTCGGACGATCTCGCCGGCGGGCGCTCGACCTTCATGCTCGAAATGACCGAGACGGCGAATATTCTCAACAACGCCACCGCCATGAGCCTCGTTCTCATGGACGAGGTCGGACGCGGCACCAGCACCTTTGACGGCCTGTCGCTCGCCTGGGCGTGCGCCGCTTACATCGCCAACAACATCCGCGCCTTCACCTTGTTCGCCACGCACTACTTTGAGCTCACCAGCCTGGCCGGCGAGGCACCCGGGGTCGTCAACGTGCATGTCGAAGCCGTGGAACACGGCGAGACCCTGGTGTTCCTGCATAGCGTCAAGGAAGGCCCCGCCAATCAGAGCTATGGTTTACAAGTTGCAGCACTCGCCGGCATTCCGAAATCGGTGACGGCGCGGGCGCGTCGCTACCTCACCGAACTCGAGCGTGAGCGCGACGCGCTGCGCAGCTCCACTTCGCCGCAGGGCGAGCTGGCGTTGTTCGCGCCCCCGCTCGCCCAGCCGCACTCACCTGCGCTCGAAGCCTTGCGCGCCATCGACCCCAACGCGTTGAGCCCGCTCGAAGCGCTGGACCTTTTGTTCAGGCTGCAGGCGCTGGACCGCGGCTAAACCGGCCCATGGTCAAGAAAGCGCCCGCCTGCTTCGCTACGAGTGCCGAAAACAGCATGCCGGTGTGACTGACCCGCAGCACCACGCGATCAGCCGCGCCTTCGAGCAGCGTCTCCTCGACCAGAATGGTGCCATCGCTCGGGCCCTCGAGCGGCCCCATTAGGCGGCCCAGGCCAAATCCCAAATCGCCGGCGATGACGCCCAAGTGCCGCGAGCCATTCCACCGCCGTTCACGCGGCGCGAGTAATTCCTCGCCGACGCTCGAGCCCATGACTCTTCTGCCGAACGGCAACCGCGCCAAATTCAAGGCCGTGCGGCTGCCCTGCAACGGCGACCCCAGCAGCACGATTCGTCCCGGCGGCAGGCGTGCGTGCAGCGTGGCGTCCTCGAAAGATTTCAAGATGACCAAGCCGCCCAGGCTATGTCCCACCAAGTGCAGCGTATCGGCGTGAATCGCGGCCAAGGACTGCGCCAGCGCCCGAGCATTGGTCGTGGCATTGTCTGCCACCGAAGGATACGAAAATGCCCGAGCGTCCGCCTCGAGATCTTGCGCCAAACGCCGGCGCAGCCAGACCGCCTCATGGCCGCTCTGCCAGAGTCCGTGCACATAGACGACCACCGTGCGCATCCAAACCTAGAAACGCAGCTGTTCGATGACGGCGCGGTTGGTGCTCGAGGAGGCCAGGGCGAGGGCATCGGGGCCCGACACCCACTGATAGCGCGCATGCTCAGTCTCGCTCAACTTCACCGGCACCCGCTGCGGCAGCCTCAAGGAAAAGGCATGTTCCAGATTGCGCGTGATTCCCGGCGCGAACACCTTGCCGAATGCCGGCAAGATCTCGTACACCTGGGTCCACTGCAGGTTGACGAGCACGCCCTGCGTGATGCCGGTTTCCTCGACGACCTCGCGCCGCGCGGCGTCGTCGGCATGCTCGCCCCATTCGAGGCTTCCCGTCACCGACTGCCAGAAGCCGGGAGGACGACGGCGTTCCAGCAACAGAAACACGCCGTCGTCGGTGTGGATCACGACCAAGATCGATTCCGGGCGTCTGAAGGTGCGAACGTTCAACCGCTCAGTCGACGTTGGAAACTTTCGGCGGAACGCGCACGCGAATATGCAGCTCTTTGAGCTGCGCCTCGCTGACTTCCGTCGGCGCATCCATCAAGAGATCGGCCGCAGTCTGGGTCTTCGGGAACGCGATGACGTCGCGAATGCTGTCCGCACCCGCCATCAGCATGGCGAGCCGATCGAGTCCAAAGGCGATGCCGCCATGCGGCGGCGCGCCGAACTTGAGGGCATCGAGGAGAAATCCGAATTTGGAGCGTGCTTCTTCAGGCGATATACCCAACAAATCGAACACCACGGACTGCAGTTCTTGCGAATGAATACGCACCGAGCCGCCGCCGATTTCAGAGCCGTTGAGCACCATGTCGTAGGCTTTGGCCGTCGCCTCGCCGGGACTCGCCGCCAGCGCCGCATAGTCCAAATTCGCCGGACTCGTGAACGGATGATGCATTGCCTGCCAGCGCTTGGCATCGCCATCCCATTCGAACATCGGAAAATCCACAACCCACAGGGGCCGCCATCCCTCAGCCACGAGCTTCAGATCCTCGCCCACCTTGAGGCGCAGCGCGCCCAAGGCATCGCTCACCACTTTGGCGCTGTCGGCGCCAAAGAACACCAGGTCGCCGTCGGCTGCTCCGGTGCGCTGCAGAATTGCGCTGATCGCCGCATCGCTCAAGAATTTGAGAATGGGCGACTGCAGCCCCTCGCGTCCCTTCGCAACCTCATTGACCTTGACGTACGCGAGGCCCTTCGCGCCGTACCGGGCCACATACGCCGTGTAGTCGTCGATTTCCTTGCGCGACAGCCGGCCGCCTTGCGGCACGCGCAATGCGGTCACCCGGCCGCGCGGATCGGCTGCCGGTCCCGCGAACACCTTGAAATCGCAACCCTTCACGAGGTCGGCCACGTCCACCAACTCCAGCGGCACCCGCAGATCGGGCTTATCCGAACCGAAGCGGCGCATGGCCTCAGCGTAGGTCATCCGCGGCATCGGGTTGGGCAAATCGACGCCAAGCACCTGCTTGAACAAGTGTCGAACCAATCCTTCCATCAAGTCCCGGATGTGAGATTGATCGAGGAACGAGGTCTCGATATCGAGCTGGGTGAATTCAGGTTGGCGATCGGCGCGCAAGTCCTCATCGCGAAAGCAGCGCACGATTTGATAGTAGCGATCGAATCCCGAAATCATGAGCAGCTGCTTGTAGATCTGCGGCGACTGCGGCAAGGCGAAAAACTTGCCGGCGTGCGTGCGGCTCGGCACCAGGTAATCACGGGCACCCTCCGGCGTCGCCTTCGAGAGCATAGGCGTTTCGATGTCGATGAAACCCGCCTCATCGAGATAGTTTCGCATCGCACGCGTGATCCGATGGCGCAGCAGCAGCCGTTCGCGCATTTCCTCGCGGCGCAGGTCAAGGTAGCGATAACGCAGCCGCACTTCCTCGCTCACGTGCTCATCGAGCTGAAACGGCAGGGGCTCGGATCGGTTGAGAATGTCGAGCTCCTGACACAGCACCTCGACCTGCCCCGACTTCAAATTCGCGTTCGCGGTCCCCGGCGGCCGGGCGCGCACCAACCCTTGTACCTCGAGCACGAACTCGTTGCGCACGCGCTCTGCCATAGCGAATACGGCGGGTTTATCGGGGTCGAAAACGATCTGTACCAGCCCCGCGCGATCGCGCAGATCGACGAAGATGACCCCGCCATGGTCGCGCCGGCGATGGGCCCAACCGGCCACGGTGACGACCTGTCCGGTCAATGACTCGTTGACGTCGCCGCAATAAAGAGTGCGCACGCCCTATCCTCGGCGCTTCGCTTTATGGACCGGCCTCTTGATCGGCCTTTTGCCGGCGGATTTACCGCGCCCCGGCGTGTGCACCCGCACGCCGCTCTTCGCGCCGCCGGATTTCTTGGCGGACTTGGCTGGCCGCTTCTCCGCCGGCTTGTCCGCGGGCTTATCCTTGGACGCGGCGTCCTTGCCGGGGGCGGCATCCGTCTTGGCGTCCTTGGCATTGGGGTCCTTGCCATTGCCGTCCTTGCCATTGCCGTCCTTACCGTTGCCCTCCTTGGCCGCCGCGTCTTTGGCAGTGTCCTTGGCAGCGTCGGGGCCGGCATCCTTCGGCGCATCCGCGTCCGGCCGGTCGGCCAGATTCCGCTTGTTGTCCTGATCGCCCTTGAAGTCGGTCTCGTACCAGCCCCCGCCCTTGAGCCGAAAGACCGGTGCCGACATCAAGCGCTGCAGCTGCGACTTGCCGCAATTCGGGCACTTTTTCAGCGGCGGATCACTGATCTTCTGCATGGCCTCCAAATCGTGGCCGCAGCTCTTGCACTGGTACTCGTAGAAAGGCATGTTTTTCCT
>JBBROC010000015.1:0-54041 GCA_038229815.1 Steroidobacterales bacterium
ATGAAGGGCAAAACATCGGCCTCCACCCGCGCTTCCGCATAGGCGGCGCGTGCCGCCTCCAGGCCGCGTTCGCCGGTTTGATGGCGGACCTGCGGCCGATTCTCGGGCGCCACGCGGGCCAAGGCCTGCGGGACCACAGAGTTCAAGCGCATTGCACCCTGACTGCCGCCGAACACCAGCAACCGCGACCTATTTTCCCGGCCAGCAAAGCGCACCGCCGGCGCGTCAACCCCCGCGATGTCGGCACGCACCGGATTGCCGATGGCACGCGCATGCGCTTGCGGTGGAAAACTGCCCGGGAACGCCTCCAGCACCTGGCTCGCTAGACGTGCCAGCCAGCGATTGGTCAACCCCGCGATTGCGTTCTGTTCATGAATCAAGAGGGGAACGCGCAAGAGCCATGCCGCGATCCCGCCCGGACCGCTGACGTAACCGCCGGCGCCCAGAACCGAGCGCGGTTGCACCCGGCGCAAAACTCCCATGGCTTGCGCCACGCCTTTGATGATGCGCAGCGGAGCAAGCAGCCAAGCCTTGAGACCTTTGCCGCGAATGCCTGCCACACGCAACCACTCGATGGGAAAGCCGTTTGCCGGCACTAGCCGCGCCTCCATGCTCCCAGGGACCCCCAGCCACACCACCCCGATCCCGCGATCCCGCAATACGCGCGCGACCGCAAGCGCCGGAAATACGTGGCCGCCCGTGCCGCCGGCCATGATGAGGACCGGGCCGCGAACGGCGGGGCGCCCAACCGCCGAGGCGCCGACTGAGAAGCCGCCGCTCATCGGATCCCTCCTGGAATGCGCGTCACCGCGGAACGCGAGCTGCACTTGATCTCGTGATAAATCCGCAGCACGACTCCCAGCCAGGCGAGGCTTACGAGCAGGCTGCTGCGGCCGTAGCTCAAGAGCGGCAAGGTCAGGCCCTTGGTGGGCAGCACGCCCATATTGACGCCCATGTTCACGAGGGCCTGCAATCCCAGCCATACGCCGAAGGCCAGCGCCAGGTACGATTGGAACCGCATGCCGGCTTGGGCCGCCATGCGCGAGATCTGAAACGCGCGCCATACCAGCGCCATGAACAGAGCGATCACCCCCAGAACGCCGACCAGGCCTAACTCCTCCGCGAGCACGGCAAACACGAAGTCGGTGTGGGCTTCCGGCAAATAGAACAACTTCTGCACGCTGCTGCCGAGACCGACTCCGAACCAGGCGCCGCGGCCGATGGCGATCAGCGACTGCGTCAATTGAAAGCCGCTGTTGAAGGGATCATCCCAGGGATGTAAAAATCCCGTGAGCCGCTTCAAGCGATACGCGGAGGTGAGCGCCAGCACCGCGAACGCCAGCGCAGCGGCCGAGACCAACAGCAGCACGTAACGAAGCCGCGCTCCGGCGACGAACAGCACGGCGAAACCGGTGGCGAACAACACCGTGGTGGCGCCAAAATCGGGCTCGCACAGCAGTAGAAATGCAGCGACCGTCAGCAAGCCAACCGGTTTGGCCAACCCCGGGAGAGTCGTTTCCAGCTCGGTGCGTTTGCGAACGCAGTAGCTGCACACCCACGCGAGCACCAGAACCTTGGCAAGTTCGGACACCTGGAAATTGACCGGCCCGACACGGAGCCATCGCCGGGCGCCGTTGACGGTGGCGCCGATTCCCGGTAGTAAAACGAGAAACAACAGCAACAGGCCGAGGCACAGGAGCCAAAGGCTATATTTGTCCCACAGTTCGGTCGGAACTCGGCTCACGACCCATGCAAACAAGAGCCCGGCGAACCCGAAAACAAATTGCCGCTCGAGAAAGTAGAAGGGATTGCCCAGATCGCGCGCCGCGATCGACATCGATGCGGAGGTGACCATCACCAGCCCGACCAACAGCAGGCCGGCCACCAGTCCCAAGGTGATGTGGTCCCAGGCGAAGGGCATGCGCTCGCGCGCCCGCATTCCGTATGACATCGTGGCCGAGCTCAAATGAGCCTCGCGCCAAGATTGCGCACCGTGGCCGCGAATACATCGCCGCGATGCGCGTAATCGCGAAACATGTCGAGGCTGGCGCACGCTGGCGACAGCAGCACGGTGTCGCCCGCGTGGGCCGCGCGCATGGCCGCCGCTACCGCCTGCGGCATCGACGGAGCTGTCTCCGTGGTGCACACGCCGGCAAGCGCTTTTGCCACGGTGGGTGCGTCCTTGCCAATCAACACCGCGTGCCGCACCTTGCCGCGAAAAGCCCCCGCGAGCGGCGTGAAATCCTGGCCCTTGCCCACACCGCCCGCAATCATCACCAGGGGTCCCGGCATGCCCGCGACCGCGGCGATGGTCGCGCCCACGTTCGTGCCCTTCGAGTCATCGACATATGAAACGCCGGCCACTTCGGCAACCCATTCAGAGCGATGCGGTAGACCGGTAAAGGACTCGAGCGCTTCGAGCATCTTCGGCATAGGTAATCCCGCGGCATCGCCTAATGCCAACGCCGCGAGCGCATTGGCGGCATTGTGGAGACCGGAAATTTTCATCCGCGCCGTGTCGAGCAACGCAATCCCCTGGTGTGCGAGCAGGGTCTGCGTTCCCATCCGCAGCAAGGAGAAATCCGCGGGGCGGCCCTCCGCGTCCGGGCGGCCCTTCGCGTCCGGGCGCTCGATGGAAAATGTCACGATGCGGGCCGCGTCGCGCCCTGTCTGCGGCGCCGCGCGCATCGCAGCCACCAGCGGATCGTCGGCATTCAACACCACAGTCGCGGCTTTGGCGAAGATCCGCGATTTGGCCCGCGCGTAGGCCGCCATCGATGAATAGCGATCCATGTGATCGGCGGTCACATTGAGAACCACCGCAGCCTGGAGCCGCAATGAGGACGTGGTTTCCAATTGAAAACTCGAGAGCTCCAAGACGTACAGATCCGGAGTGGGCTGCTCGAGCAAGTCGAGCGCTGCGTCACCAAGGTTTCCCCCGGCGAGCACATTGAGTCCCGCAGTCGCCGCCATATGGGCCACCATGCTCGTGACGGTGCTCTTGCCGTTGGTGCCGGTGACGCCGATCACCGGCGCATGCACGTCGTGCGCGAACAGCTCGACGTCGCCCAGCACTTCGATGCCGCGATCGCGCGCGGCGCGGGCGATGGGCTCCTCGAGCGAAATCCCGGGAGACAGCAGCACCTGCGATGCATCCTCGAGCAGCGACAGATCAAAGCCGCCGAGCCGCAGGTCGACCAAGCTCGCGAGATCGCCTAGTTCGGCAAGCCCGGGGGGCGCGCGACGCGAATCGGTGGCAACCACCGGGATGCCCCGCTTCGACAAATAGCGCACGCACGATGCACCCGTCTTGCCGAGACCGACCACGACGCTGTGCATCAGCGGATCTTCAAGGTTGCAAGGCCGACCAACACCAGCACGAAACTGATGATCCAGAAGCGCACGATCACCTTCGGTTCGGCCCATCCCTTGAGTTCAAAATGATGATGAATCGGCGCCATGCGAAAGATGCGCTTGCCGGTGAGCTTGAACGACGCCACTTGCAGTATCACGGACACGGTCTCGAGCACGAATACGCCGCCCATGACGAACAGCACGATTTCCTGCCGCACGATGACGGCGAGCGTGCCGAGCGAGGCGCCGATCGCCAAGGCGCCGACGTCGCCCATGAACACTTGTGCAGGGTAAGCGTTGAACCACAAGAACCCCAAGCCCGCGCCCACCAAGGCGGAACTGAAGATCAACGCCTCGCCGGCACCGGGGATGTAGGGAATTTGCAAGTAGGTTGCGAACTTGACGTTGCCCGTGACATAGGCAAAGACGCCGAGGGCCGCAGCCACCATCACGGCCGGCATGATGGCGAGCCCGTCGAGTCCGTCCGTCAGGTTGACCGCGTTACTCGTGCCGACGATGACGAAATAGGAGAACGCCACGAATCCGGTCTGAGACAAGGGAATGGCGACTGCCTTGAAGAACGGCACGTACAGCGCGGATTCGGCCGGAGTTTGCCGCAGGTGATGCAGTGTGAACGCCACGGCCAGGCCCACGATCGATTGCCCCAGATATTTATAACGCGCCTTGAGTCCCTTCGAATTGCCGACGACGAGCTTCATGTAGTCGTCGTAAAAACCGATCAAGCCGAAGCCGATGGTGGTTTCCAGCAAGACCCACACGTAGTGGCTGGAAAGATCCGCCCAGAGCAGTGTCGCGAGGCCGAGCGCCACCAAGATGAGACCGCCGCCCATCGTCGGAGTGCCGGACTTCTGCAAGTGCGATTGCGGACCGTCGGTGCGCACGTGCTGGCCGATTTGGTAGCGGCTCAACATCTCGATCATGGTCGGGCCGATGAGGAGCGCCAGCGCGAGCGCAGTGACCGCCGCGAGAATCCCTCGCAGCGTGAGGTACTGAAACACGTGAAAGCCGCTATGGAAGCGCGCGAGATATTCGGTGAGGTAGAGCAGCACGGCTAGTTCGCCCCGCCGCCGGTGAGCGCTTGCACCACCCGCTCCAGGCGATTGATGCGCGAGCCCTTGACCAGCACGGTCACGCCCGGTGCCAGCTCGGCCCGCAGCCGGCGGCTCAAGGATTCGGCATCGGCGAACCACTCGGCCCCCAAACCGAAGGTCTCGACGGCCCTCGAGCTTTGCGGCCCCAACGCGAACAAGCGCTTGATCCCGGAATCGCGCGCGTACGCGCCCATGTGCGCGTGGCTGTCTTCGGCAAACTCGCCGAGCTCCGCCATGTCGCCGAGCACCAACCATGTGGTCCCGGGGAGCGACCGCAAGACCTCGATTCCGGCGCGCACCGAAGTCGGATTGGCATTGTAGGTGTCATCGATTATCCAGCTGTCTTGCGCACCGGCTTTCAGCTGGAGACGGCCGGCGACCGCGCGAAAGTCCGCCAATCCCAAAGCGATATCGTCGAGCGATGCACCGGCGGCGCTTGCCGCCGCGGCCGCCGCCAGTGCGTTGCCGATGTTGTGCGCGCCGCCCGCCTTGAGAGCGATGGAGCGTTGCCCAAGCGGACACTCGAGCATGAAGCGCGTGGCGAATTCGCCGCCTTCGATGCTGTGCGCCGAATTCTTCGCCGTGAAATCGGCCTTCGCGTGCACGCCGAAGGTGATGATGCGCCGCGCAGTGGCAATCTTGAGCCAATAGCCTGCATAGACATCGTCGGCGTTGATGATGGCCGTCGCCTCGGGGGCGAGACCGGAGACCATCTCGCCCTCGCCTGTGGCGACACCGTCCAGATTGCCGAATCCCTCGAGATGTTCGGCACCGGCGTTCGTGATGAGTCCCACCGTCGGTTGCGCCAGCAGGACGAGTTCTGCGACATCGCCGATGCGGTTCGCGCCCATCTCCACCACGGCGCTGCGATGCGAGGATTCGAGGCGCATCAGCGTCAAAGGCACGCCGATATGATTATTGAGGTTGCCCTGGGTCGCCAAGGTCGCGCCCGTCCGCGCCAAGATGCCGGCGGTCATCTCCTTGGCTGTGGTCTTCCCGTTGCTCCCCGCGACGGCCACGATCGGGATGCTGAATTCGGCGCGCCATGCGCGGCTCAAGCCTTGCAGCGCGCGCAAGGCGTCCGCTACCACGATCTGCGGCAATTCATGAGGTACGGCCCGCTCTACCAGCGCGCCGATGGCACCGCGCGCGGCCGCAGCCGCAACGAAATCCCGGCCGTCGAAACTAGGTCCGCGCAGCCCGACGAACAGGGCACCCGGCGTGAGCGTGCGGCTATCCGTCGCCACCGCGCCGTACGCATGATCGTCGCCGATCAAATGGCCGCCCACCGCCGTCGCTGCGTCGCCAAGCGTGCGCTTCATGCTGACGTCACGCCGCGGCCCCAAGATAGCGCTGCGCTTCCTGTCGATCGCTGAAGCTGCGCCGCGAGTCGCCGTAGATCTGATAATCCTCGTGACCCTTGCCTGCGATCAGCACGATGTCCGCGGTCCCCGCTTCTTTGAGCGCGGCGCCGATGGCTTGACCGCGGTCGTGAATGACCCGCACCTTGCGCGATTTGATCCCGCTGATGATGGCCCCGGTAATGGCTTGCGGGTTTTCGGTGCGCGGATTGTCGTCAGTGACGATGATCCGATCGGCCAGTTCGTCGGCAATCGCGCCCATCAGAGGACGCTTGCCGGTATCGCGGTCGCCGCCGCATCCGAACACGCACCACAGCGAGCCCTTGCAATGCTCGCGCAGGGCTCCGAGCGCCTTGGCGAGCGCATCCGGCGTGTGCGCGTAGTCCACTACGGCCATCGGTTTGCCCCGAACGGCGGGCTCGACCACTTCCATGCGCCCGGGTGGAGGAACGCATTCGGCCAGTGCTTGAACAGACTCGGCGAGCGAAGCTCCCAGAGACAACAGACACGCGATGACCACCAAGGAATTCTCGGCGTTAAAGCGGCCCAGCAACCGGGTGCTCGCCTCGGCTTTTCCGAAGCTTCCGTCGAGCTGCAGGGAAACGCCCTGCAGGTCCAAGGTTACGCGGGTCGCATGCAGCGCGCTCTCAGCCAGCCATCCGGAATCCCCGGCCCCGGTCCAGACGGCCGTGAGCGGCACCCGTCCTCCGAGTCTGCGGGCAAATTCGCGGCCCGCCGCGTCGCCGACGTTCACGATGATGTGCTGCAGCTCGGGAACAGCGAATAGCCGCGCCTTGGCGGCGCTGTAGGCGTCCATGGTCTCGTGATAATCGAGGTGATCGCGGCTCAAGTTCGTGAACGCAGCAGAGTGGAAACGCACGCCGGCGACGCGATCTTGATCGAGCGCCTGGGACGAGACCTCCATCGCCACCTCGCGCACGCCCGCTGACTTTAACTGTGCAAGCTCGCGATGCAGGGTGACCACATCGGGCGTGGTGAGCGGCGAGGGCGCCAGCGACGCGGTGCGACCCCAACCAAGCGTGCCGATGTAGGCCGCCGGCGATCCCAAGCGCTCGAGGCACTGCGCCAACAAATAGGCACACGTGGTCTTGCCGTTGGTTCCCGTAATGCCGGTGACACGCAGTTGCGAGGAAGGCCACCCGAAGAAGCGATCGGCAATCTTTCCGACCAGATCCTTAAGCCCCGGTATCGCTGCCGCGAATACCGAGGTCGGTAGCTTCGGAATCTCGGCATCTGCGCCGGGGTCCCACAACACCACGCCGGCGCCGCGCGCAGCCGCCTCGGCCGCGAACTCAAGACCGTGCCGAGAATGGCCGGGCAATGCAAAAAACAAGCTGCCGGCGCGCACCTCGCGGCTGTCGAGCGTGAGATCCAGGATATCGCGGGATTCGAGCTTCGGAACCGCCGCGATGCCATCGAGCAGCCACATGAGTGAGGCGCTCATTGAACGTCGTTCGCCTGCACCAACGCCGCGGCCGGCACGTTCTGCAGATCATCGGGCGGCACATCCATCAAGCGCAGCGCGCCTGACATCACGTTCGCGAATACCGGCGCCGCAACCGTGCCGCCCTGCGCCAGCGTGCCGCCCTGTTGCAAATCCCGGCTCGGCTCGTCGATCACGACCACCGTCGCCAGTTTCGGGTGTGACGCCGGCACCAAGCCGGCAAACACCGCCATGATGCGGTCGGTCGAATAGCCGCCGGCGATCGATTTGAACGCGGTGCCCGTCTTTCCGGAGACGCGGTAACCGATGAGCGAGGCGCGCGTGGCGGTACCGCCCTTCTCGACGACCTGTTCCATCAGTTGCACCAGCGCATTTGCCACCTTGGAATCCAGGACTCGCTCGCCGTGTACGGGACCCGATACTCGCTCGAAGGAAATGGGGCGCTTCACTCCGCCGGCGCCGATGGTGGCGTAGGCATGCGCCAACTGCAGCGGCGTGACCGAGATGCCATATCCGTGCGAGAGCGTCGCTATCCCGATGGGCCGCCAGTGGGCATAGTGGCTCAGCATGCCGGCAGACTCCCCCGGAAAGCCGCTCCCCGAGACCTGACCCAGGCCGAGACCGGTCAACGTGCTCCAGATCTGTTCGGGTTTGAGCGACAGCGCCACCTTGGCCGTGCCGACATTGCTGGACTTCGCCAAAATAGTCGCGAGATCGATGGCGCCGAGGTTGTGTTCATCCTCGAACACCTTGGTGCCGACCTTCAAGAATCCCGGCGACGTATCGACCACGCTGTCGGCGCTGTATTGTCCCGAGGCGAGGGCGGCGGCCATGATGAAGGGCTTGATGCTCGAGCCCGGCTCGAAAATATCCGTGGCAGCGCGATTACGGTACAGGCCCGCTTTGAGCTGCTCGCGATCGTTCGGGTTGTATGAGGGCTGGTTTACCATCGCCAGCACTTCGCCGGTGTCCACGTCGATGACGATTACCGAGCCTGCGCGCGCCCGGTATTCCTGCATCGCAGACTTCAGCTCCCGGTACGCGAGATACTGAATCCGCAGGTCGATGCTCGTTACCAAATCGCGGCCTGGGCGCGGCGCACGGATGCTCTCGACATTTTCGACGTAGCGCCCATACATATCCTGGATGACGCGCTTGGCGCCGTCCTCGCCGTTGAGCAATTGCTCGAAACCGAGCTCCAGCCCCTCCTGGCCCTTGTCGTCCACCGTGGTGAAGCCGACGACGTGCCCCGAAATCTCGCCGGCGGGGTAATAGCGCCGGTACTCGCGCAAGAGGTAGACGCCCGGGATACCCAGGGCCTTGATATGGGCCGCCTGCTCGGGCGGCATGTGCCGCACCAAGTACAGAAACTCGCGATCCAGATTGCTGGTGATCCGCCTTGCAAGGGTCTGCTGATCCTCTTGCAGCGCCTTCGCGAGCTTCGGCAGCTGATCGATGTTGTCGTTGAGTTCCTGCGGATTCACCCACACGCTGTCGACCGGCGTGCTCACGCCTAGCGGCTCGCCGTTGCGATCCGTGATGGCGCCGCGGTGCGCCGCGATCTTGACCACCCGCATCGAGCGATCGTCGCCTTGCTTGGCGAGAAATCCGTGATCGAGCAGCTGCAGTTCGACCGCGCGCGCGACGAGTCCGGCTGCGCCCGCCAGAACCAAGCCCAGAATGACCGCCGAGCGCCAGCGATAGCTCCTAGCCTGGGCGTCGTTTTCTCCGGGGCGTGATTTCACGGCCGCACGATCCGCACATCACGGGTTTGCGGCAAATTCATTTGCAGTTTGGAGTTGGCGACTCGCTCGACGAAGGCGTGGGACGACCAATAGCTCTGCTCCAGCTGCAGGCGGCCCCACTCCATATCGAGCGAGTCGCGCGCGGCATTGAGTTTCTCGAGATGCACGAACATATCGCGGGCCTTGTGTCGCGCATAAATGACTTGTACTGCCGAGCCGAGGACGGCCAGCCATAGCACAGGCATCGCGAGCAGCGACCAACGACGAAGCTTCATGCGGCTTTTCCTTGTTCGAGACGTTCGGCGACTCGCAGTCGTGCGCTGCGCGCGCGCGGATTTGCGGAGATCTCGTTCGCATCGGGCTTGATCGATTTGCCCACGAGCTTAAGCTTCGGCCGGGCGTGCGCCGGCATGTCGGGCAGGCCGGCATACATCGGGTCCGCCAGTGAGTGGCGCCGCATGAACTGCTTGACCATGCGATCCTCGAGCGAATGAAAGGTGATCACCGCGAGGCGTCCGCCGGGCGCAAGGCGCGCGAGCGCTGAACCGAGCGCCGCCTCGAGTTCGGCGAGCTCGCGGTTCACGTGAATACGCAAGGCCTGAAACACCCGGGTGGCCGGATGTTTGTGCCGCGGCCGGCCGGCAGGACCGTGACCGCGCGACACCCGCGCGATCATTTCGGCGAGTTGCAGCGTGCGCTCGAAGGGCCGTATATCCCGGTCCTTCACGACAGCACGGGCGATGCGGGGCGCCAGGCGCTCCTCGCCGTAGTCGCGAAAGATGCGGATCAGCTCATTCAACGAAGCGCCGTTGACGACTTCGGCGGCGCTCTGCCCGACGCCCGGCGTCATGCGCATATCCAAGGGCCCGTCGTGCGCGAAGCTGAACCCGCGCGTGGCGTCGTCGATTTGCGGTGAGGAGACGCCCAGATCGAACAACATTCCGTCGAAAGCGAGCCCAGTCTCGACCTGATCCGCGCAATCCTCAAGCAAAGAAAATGAGGCTTGGAAAACCGCCACGCGCGCATCTCCCCCGAAACGCTCCTTGGCATCAGCGATGGCCGCGGGATCGCGGTCGAGGCAAAGCAGACGACCGTTCGCGATGAGATTCTGCAAAATCGCCCCTGCATGTCCGCCCCGACCAAAAGTGGCGTCCAGATAGGTGCCACTCGCCCTTATGTTCAACGCCGCCAGTACCTGGGTTAGCAGTACCGGCGTATGTTCAGTTGCCTTGTCATTCACCGCGCCGACCGGCTAGAGCTGCAAGCTCTCGAGGTCGGCGGATAAATCGGTAGCGGAGTCCTCGCGTGCCAGCCACTCGTCACGCTGCGCGTTCCACCGCTCCTCGTCCCACAATTCGAAATGCGATCCCTGGCCGATCAGCATGGCGTCCCGCGTCAGGTGGCTAAACTCCCGCAATTTCGGCGGCAGCAACACGCGTCCATGCCCATCAAGCTCGAGTTCCGTGGCGTGGCCGACCATCAAGCGCTGCAAGCCCCTCGCCTGGGGGTTCAAGGCGGGCAGTCGCATCAGGCGGCGCTCGATCTCTTCCCAGTCGGGCTGGGGATAAATCAGCAGGCATTGGTCTCTGTCCACCGTGACGATCAACTTGCCGCCACAGAGCTCTTGCAGCCGCTCTCGATACCGGGTCGGCATGACCATCCGGCCTTTGACATCAAGCGTGAGTTGGTTGGCACCCCGAAACATGTTTTTCATGGGTGTTAAACCCACTATCTCCCACAATTTCCCACCGAGGCCCACTATAGGGACGGCCGGGACGCACTGTCAACGCCTTATGGTAAAAAAAACGCGCCCCGACAGTGACTTAGGTCACACTTTGAACTGTGCCGCAGCGCAGCGGGAAGCAGCTTGTTTTGAATCAATCCCTTAGGAGTTTTACCTTGAAGAATCCGCAACATCTAAAGTCGTCTTTATCGGCGAACTTCGGCGATCATGCTGCTATCTTTGCTTTCTCTGCGCCTTCTTCCGGCACTTCAAGGTCGGGGCCGCTTCGGCCCCGCAGTTTCGGGGCGTGGGCCCCTAGAAAAGAGTCGGCCGTTAAGCCGGGTTCTGTCTTGGACAGTCATTCCTCTGGGATGCGCGTCACCGCGCAACTCAAGCGACCTACCCGGAAGCCTGCATGTGGGCCACATGGCGCGGCCTTTCGGCCGCATGCTTCCCTATTTGGTCTTGCTCCTGGTGGGGTTTGCCGTGCCGCAGGTGTTGCCACCCGCGCGGTGCGCTCTTACCGCACCATTTCACCCTTGCCGGCGCCGCTTGCGCGGCACGTAGGCGGTATCTTTCTGTTGCACTTTCCGTGGGCTCGCGCCCCCCAGGCGTTACCTGGCACCGTGCCCTATGGAGCCCGGACTTTCCTCCATGTGCTTGCGCACACAGCGACTGCCTGGCCGACTCTTGGACAGCACCATACGCAGATGTGACTACGAATGCGAGGCGGATTGAGCGGGCCCATCCTGGGCCCTCCCCCGGTGGGCGCCTGCGGCGTCTGCTACGGCATCCTGCCTCCGCAATCCTGTTTGAGGTGCAGCGCACGCTTGTAGGCTTCATTGTCCCGCGCATTGGTGATTTGCGCCGCCAGCCGCGCCGCCTGTTTGAGGGGCAATTCCGCCAACAGGACTCTGAGCACCCGGTCGAGCGCCGCGGCATGAACGTCGGCAGCGCCATCCGCCGCCGCAACCTGAGGCGCGCCGGCTATGAGCAGGACAATTTCGCCGCGGCCGAAATCGGGGTCCGCAACGGCCCGCGCGTAAAGCTCGCTCATCGATCCGCGATACGTCGTTTCATGCAGCTTGGTGATTTCGCGAGCGATCGTGGCATTGCGCTCGCCGCCCAAAACTGCCGCGCAATCCTCGAGCGTCTCGCGTACGCGATGCGGCGCCTCGTACAGCACGATGGTGCGCACCTCGTCCGCCAGCGCCTTGAGCCGCGCTCGGCGCGCAGCGCCGCGCGCCGGCAAGAACCCCTCGAAACAAAAACGATCGGTCGGCAGCGCGCCGATCGACAGCGCAGCGATCGCCGCGCAAGGCCCCGGAACGGCGATGATCTCGAAACCCGCTGCCGCCGCCGCACGCACCAGCTCAAAACCCGGATCGCTGACGGCGGGCGTGCCCGCATCGCTGACCAGAGCGACCGAGCCGCCCCGGCGCAGTCGCTCGATGATTTCGCCGGTGCGTTGCCGCTCGTTGTGATCGTGCAGAGAAATTTGCGCTGTTTCGATGCCGAAATGCTTCAGGAGAACCCCAGTGTGACGGGTGTCCTCCGCCGCAATCAAGGAAACGGTCTGCAACACCTCGCGCGCGCGCGCGGAAAAATCTCCCAGATTGCCGATCGGGGTCGCGACCACATAGAGCCGCCCTATGGATTCGTTGTTCACTATAATCCAAGCCTGTTCGATGATTCAGGAGCGGAAGGGTATGGCAGCGATCTCTCGACGTCCACGGTTGCCGCTGTATGCGGTGCTCACGGTATCGCTGATAGTCACCGCGTGCAGCCTGGTGAAGCAGGAGCAGGCTCCGGAGAATCAACCGGAACACGCGCTGCACCTGGCTCAGGAGGGCAAGCATGCCGAGGCTGCGCGCGCCTACGCAGAGCTCGCAGATCTTGAACCGGTCAACCACGATAACTACGAGTTGCTGAGCGCCGAACAATGGCTCGTGGCCGGCAACATCGAGGCCGCCAAGAAAACGTTCGCTGGCGTGTCGCCGGACGCGCGCACGCGTCTGCCTGTTCCACGTGCGCTGGTTGCGGCGGAAATCGCCTACGCGGAGAACGACGGTGCTGGCGCCATCCACGAACTGGATCAAATCCCGGTACCGGCATCGCCCGATCAGGCGCAGAACTATTGGTGGATCCGCGGCCGCAGCGCTTTTCTCACCGGACATCCGGTCGAAGGCACGCGCGCTTTGGTCGAGCGCGAGCACTGGCTCCACGATCCGATGAGTTTGGGGGCGAACCGCGCCGAGCTTTTCAACAAGATTCGCACCGCCGCGGAGCGCGGACAGCCCTTGAACCCTCCGCCCAATTCCGACCCGATCGTGGTCGGATGGCTCGAATTGGGGCCTGTCGCGGTCGGGCTCGCCCGCGATCCCATGCGCGCTTCGGCAGCGTTGGCGAACTGGAAACGCCTCTTCCCGCAGCATCCGGCAAACGAGAGCGTACTCGCGATGGCATCGACGCAGATCGCCGCGGCAATGGAATTTCCCGATCAGATCGCATTGTTGTTGCCGCTGTCGGGCCGCGCCGAGGCCGTCGGCGTCGCGGTCCGCGACGGATTCCTTGCCGCTTACCTCGAACAAGACCCGGCGAGCCGGCCGCGCTTGAGAATTTACGACGTCGCCGCCGAGTCGGCAGGCAGCACTTACACTCGCGCCCTCTCGGAAGGTGCCGGCTTCGTGGTCGGTCCGCTCACAAAAGAAGATGTCGCCGCCGTGGTGCCCTTGAGCAACGGAAGCATCCCGGTGCTCGCGCTGAATTTCCTGAACGACTCCACCGGCACGCCGCGCAATTTTTATCAGTTTGCACTATCGCCGGAAGACGAGGCGCGCATCGTCGCCCGCCGCGTCGTCGCAGACGGCCGTCTCCAGGGGGTCGCGCTCGTGCCGGGCAATGACTGGGGCAAGCGGGTCGCGGCCGCGTTTGCCGATGAGCTGTCGCATCTCGGCGGAACCGTCCTTGACAGTCAGCGCTTCGAGACCTCGCAAGTCGACTTCTCCGACATCATCAAGCAGGTCCTGCAAGTGCACGGCGTCAAGGGAGAACCGGCTACCCACCGCGCCGACGCGGCTTTCATCTTCGTAGCCGCCGGCACCGCGGGCATTGCCCGTCAGATACTGCCGCAGCTGAAATTTCACTATGCCGGGGACGTTCCGGTTTACTCGACATCGGACAGCTTCGAGCCTGACCCAAGTGCAAACAGCGATCTCGACGGCATGCTGTTTCCGGACATGCCGTGGATGGTCGCCACCGATCCGGTGACCGTACAGATTCGAGACGGCGTACGCGCAGCGTGGCCGGCTCGAACTCAACGCCGCGATCGCTTGTACGCGTTTGGTTTCGATGCCTATCGACTGCTGCCGGCGCTGCGCCCGAAAGCACCCGCCCAAGGGGGCGAGATCTCCGGGGTGACAGGCAAGTTGCACATCGACGATCACAATCGAGTCCGCCGCGATTTGGATTGGGCACAGATCAGGAATGGAATGCCCGCCGGCCTTTGATCGCGTGTCGGCACGGCCGCACAGACACGCGCAGCCTGTCGGCAGGAATCTAGAGCAGCGTGCGGGAGCGCAAGATATCGGCCAAATTGACCGGCGCCTGCATCTGCCGGAGCACGGCCCGCCAACGATCCGACGGAGCGCACAACTTGCCGATGACGGTTGCCGAAGCTTGCCAGCCACGAAATAGTTCGTCGGCGCCGGCCGCGATCAACTCCTCGCCGAGTTGCAGCTGATGCATCACGTTTTCGAAGGCGCGGCTCATGGGATCAAAATTCTAGGACAATGCCTGCAAATGTAAAAATGTCGTCGAACTCCGACAGAGGGCCCACTCGTCAGAAGATAACGGCAGCACCTTCCAGACGTCTTCGAAACCGGCTGGTGCCGCCGACCGCCGGCAAGAAAAATGCGTCAGGCGCCACCCCTTTGCGATCGCGGGCACCGGCTAAATCGTGAAGGGGCAGATCGATCGGGTCGTCCGCGAGCGCGAACGTTCCCCAATGCACTCCGACGCTGCGTTTCGCGCCCAGATCCAGGTGTATCTGCACGGCTTCCTCAAGATCGACGTGCTGCTCCTTCATGAACCAACGCGGCAGGCACGCGCCGACCGCGATCAGTGCAAGGTCGAATCCTCCGCCCCGTTCGGGCGTCTGGCGGGCAGCGAGCCATTCGCGCACGTCCTTGAAATCTTGGCTGTAGCCGGTGTCGCCGGTGAAATACCAATGGAAATCCTCGCCCAGTACCGCCCATCCACCCCAGAGCGTCTTGTTGCGGTCGCTGAGCCCTCGACCCGACCAGTGCTGCGCTGGCGTCAACAAAAATTCGACAGGGCCACTAACCGCAGGGCGGCTGACCGCAGGGCGGCTGACCGCGGGGCCGCTGCCCGCGGTGGCGCTGCCCGCGGTCGCCGCGTGGACATATCCGTCCCACCAGTCGAGTTCTACCGCGTGGCCGATGCCAAGTTGTGCCAGCCACGCCTTCACTCCCAGCGGCACCAAGAACAACGGTGGCCCACCCGATTGCTTGGCCAGCGCTCTCACGCTGTCGCGGTCGAGGTGATCGTAGTGATTGTGCGAGATTGCCACGATGTCGATGTGCGGCAGGTCATGCAATGCTATCCCCGCTGGCTGCGACCGGGACGGTCCGGCGAATCGGACCGGAGAGGCCCGGGCAGAGAACACCGGATCCGTCAGGACGTTGAGCCCGCTCGCCTGCACCAGCATCGTCGCGTGGCCGATCCAAGTTGCCGCGGGAATCATCCCGGCGCCGGCAAGCGCGTTGCGACTGATGAAATCGAGATCCGCGACGACCCTCGGCGTGGGCAACCGTGGAGGGGGCGGCAAATGATTGCGGATTCGATGTGCTTGCCAGCGAAGAAAATCGCCGAGCGACTTGGTGACCGACCCGATGTAGTTGTTGCGAAAGCCACCCGCAGTGTGATGGGATTTGATCGGCATCGCGGCATTCTGCCATGAACACGATACATATCCGGGCTGACAGTTTCGGCTCGAACACGCAACCTGTCATGCGTGTCGACAGTTATCCGCCTGCAACGCGGTGCCGCATCAGAACAGCTCGCCGCCGAGTATCTGCGAGCGCACGGTCTTCAGGTGATTGCGCACAACCTGCGTTGCAGAGGCGGCGAGCTCGATCTAGTCTGCCTCGACGGCTGCGTGCTGGCTATAGTCGAGGTGCGGCAGCGGGTTCGCGGCGATTTCGGCGGCGCTGTGGCCTCAGTCAACCGGCGTAAGCAGCGCAAGATCATCCGCGCCGCCCGGTTTTTCCTGCGCCGTGAGACGGCGTGGCGCGCCCACGTGATTCGCTTCGACGTCGTGGGCGTGGAAGGAGTGCCGGACAGCTCTCCCCGCATCGTTTGGGTCAAAGACGCCTTTCGCGCGTGAGCTTCCCGTTACTTGACCACCTGCAATTTCGGCCGCTTCGAGGCCGCAGGACTCGCCTTCCCCGCACTCGTTGCCGGCGGCCCGTCCGTGGGATCGGGATCCGCATCACCCTCGGGGAAAATCATGCCCTGGCCGGTCTCGCGCGCGTAAATGCCAAGAATCGCCCGCACCGGGACTTGCACGGCGAAGGCCACGCCGCCGAAGCGCGCCTCGAAGCTGACGAATTCATTACCAAGTTTCAGCATCTGAGTTGCGGAAAAGCTGACATTAAGGACTATTTTGCCGTCTTTCACGTACTGGCGGGGCACGGTCACGCCTTCGGCGCCGGCATCCACCACGATATGCGGTGTCTCACCGCTGTCAGAGATCCATTCGTGCAGGGCACGCAGAAGATAGGGGCGCCTTGGCTTCAATGTCGCATGCCCCGTTCAGCCTCGCTCAAGCAGGATCGGAAGGTCGAGCGCGAAAAAATCGAGTTCATGTATTTCGTGATGGGCTGGGCTTGTGCGGGAAGCTCAATCCCGTAACTCGGCAAACGCCACAAGATGGGTGCGATGCTGGCATCGACCAGCGAAAATTCATCGCTAAGAAAGAACGGCTTCGCCTTGAAGACTTCGGCGCTTGCGCAGATCGCTTCACCCAGGACCTTGCGGCTATGGGCCGCCGTTTTGCTCTGCCCGTCCAGCTCGATGTCGCGCGCCAAGGCGTACCAGTCGCGTTCCACTCGATACAAAGCAACTCTAAACTGTGCTCGCGTCACGGGATCGATGGGCATCAGAGGCGGGTGCGGAAAACGCTCGTCCAAGTATTCGATGATGACGCGCGAATCGTACAGGACCAGGTCGCGATCCACCAAGGTGGGAACGCTGTGATAAGGATTGAGGTCAAGCAGGTCTTCCGGCAAATCGTTCAGGTCGACATTGACCAATTCGATCGCGATTCCCTTTTCGGCAAGCACCAAGCGCGTCCGGTGACTCCAAGGGTCAGCCGGCGCAGAAAAAAGAGTCATCACCGAGCGACGTGCCACTAACGCGATCTCCTAGGGAGCAAGACATACGGGAGCACCCGCTGCTGCGTCAGTGTACGTCCTTCCAATACTCTTTCTTCAGCAAGTAGGCGAACACAAAGAACACCAGCAAAAATAACATCACATAAACGCCCATCGATTGGCGTTTCGCCTTGATGGGCTCGCCGGCATAGTCGAGAAAATTCGCTATGTCCCGGACGAACTGATCATACTCCTCTGGCTTCATGGCGCCCGGGGTCATTGCATCGACTCCTACAAGCACCATCCTCGCGCTGCCATGAGCGTCCGGCTCGTTCTTGAATACGGGCTTTTGCAAACCTTGCAACGTCTGGAGCACATGCGGCATTGCAGCGCTTGGAAGGTATAGATTGTTGACACCCCAGGGGCGGGTTTTGTCGGCGTAGAAACCCTTCAGAAACGAATAAATATAATCCGTGCCCCGCGCCCTGGCCATGAGCGACAGATCGGGCGGCTGCTTCCCGAACCAGACCTCGGAATCCTTGGGCATCGCCGAATTGATGGGATCGAAGGCCTTTTCCGACGTGAACATCAGCGCAGGAAGCGCGGATTCGGGAATTTTGAGATCTTCCGCCATGCGGTTGTAACGCAAATACTGGAGTGAGTGGCAGCCGGAACAGTAATTCATAAAATTGCGCGCGCCACGCTGCAGGGAATCGGTGTTATTGATGTCCGTGCCGGATTGCAGGAGCGCAATGCCGCCCTCATCGGCCATCACATTGCCCGCGCAGAGCAGCAGCGCTATCGAAATCAATACGGAGCTTTTAAGCATGTCCAGTGACCCTTTCCGGCACCGGCTTCACGCTGTCGATTTTCGTGTACCAGGGCATCAGCAAGAAAAAAGCAAAGTACAGAACCGTGCAGACTTTGGCCAGCGTCGGATAGATGCCCGATGGAGGTTTTAAGCCGCAGATTCCCAAAGTAATGAAGGATAAAACGAAGACGGCCAACATAACCTTGTAGATGGGGCCGCGGTAGCGGATCGAGCGCACCGGCGAGCGGTCCAGCCACGGCAGGAAGAACAGCACGACGATCGACGCACCCATGACTAGCACGCCCCAGACTTGAGTTCCCATGAACGAGGGTACGGCCCGCAACATTGCGTAAAAAGGCGTGAAATACCAGACCGGCGCAATATGGGGCGGCGTCTGCAGGACATTGGCAGGCTCGAAATTGGGCGATTCCAAAAACAAGCCGCCGAGGCCCGGCGCAAAGAAGATCACCGCGCAAAACACCAGCAAGAACCCCGCGACGCCGACCAAGTCCTTCACCGTGTAGTATGGGTGGAAGGGGATGCCGTCGAGGGGGTGCCCTTCTGCATCCTTGTACTTCTTTATGTCGATGCCGTCAGGATTGTTGGAGCCCACTTCGTGCAGCGCCATGAGGTGCGCGATCACGAGGAAGATCAGCGCCAGCGGCAACGCGGCCACGTGCAAGGCAAAAAACCGGTTGAGAGTCGCATCGGCGATGTAATAATCGCCGCGTATCCAGTCCACCAAGGCGCCGCCGATATACGGCAGACTGCCGAACAGCGACACGATGACCTGGGCGCCCCAGTAGCTCATATTGCCCCAGGGCAGCACGTATCCCATGAACCCTTCAGCCATCATCAGCAGGAAAATCAAGCAGCCGAAGATCCATAGAAGTTCCCGCGGCTTGCGATGCGAGCCGTAGAGCAGTGCACGGAACATATGCAGATAAACCACGATGAAAAACGCAGATGCACCGGTCGAGTGCAGATAACGGATGAGCCAGCCCCAGTTCAGGTCTCTCATGATGTACTCGACCGAGGAGAACGCCTCCGCTGCCGAGGGTTTGTAGTTCATCGTCAAGAAGATACCGGTCACCAATTGGTTCACGAGGACGAGGAGTGCGAGCCCACCGAAGTAGTACCAAAAGTTAAAGTTCTTTGGCGCGTAGTACTCCGCGACCTGCTCTTTCCACAGCTTGGTCAGCGGAAAACGCTGATCGATCCAGCCAATTAAACCTCCGCCACTGCTGCTCTCGGCGGAATCGGGTGCTGCGGCCATCGCTTTAACCTCGTCGTATCTAAACTTTCTTGGCGGCGTCGTCGACACCGATGCTGATGCGCGAATCGGTCGCGAACGCGTACGGAGGAACGGTCAGATTCTTCGGTGCCGGCATGCTCTTGAACACGCGGCCTGACAAGTCGTATTTGGAGCCATGACACGGGCAATAGAATCCGCCCGGCCAGTTCGCCCCCAAATCGGCGCCCGCCACCTGAAACGAATTGTTCGGCTCGAACGCACCCAGCGGCGAGCACCCGAGGTGCGTGCACACGGCCAAGCCCACCCAGTATTCCGGATTGCGCGCGCGCGCGGGCCCGCTTGATTTTATGTAGGGAGGCTGCATCGAATCGTCGGACTTGGGATCGGCGAGCATCGCATCGTGGTTGCCCAGCCGATCGATGATGTCCTTCGATCGGCGCACCACGAATACGGCTTGACCGCGCCATACCACCTTCAACATCTGTCCGGCCTCGAGCTTGGACGCATCCACTTCGACCGGCGCTCCCAGCGCCTTGGCCCGCGCGCTGGGCTGCCACGATGAGAGGAAAGGAACCGCGGCAAACGCGACGCCAATCGCACCGGTGCCGACTGTAGCCACCGTCAACAAGCGGCGCCGGCTATGGTCAACCTGATCATTCATTCGATTGTTCCCACGAAATGTTGACAAATCTTCACGCAAAGCCCTCTGGCCGTAGTGTTTCCCAAAGAATATTGCGAGCGCATTATACACAGATAAAGTCACTTTCCCTTAGGGCCCGCGGAGCGATATAAATTGCAGCACACTCGCGTCGTCGTGAGTTTTTTGATCAGAGCCGCGGTGGTCGGACTTGCGGCGGCGTTTCTCGTGGTTTGGTGGAAGCCCGCGCTCCTCGGCCAGACCACCGCCCCGGCACAGATCGCAGCGCCGGCGCCGCGCCACGACTCGGGCTTGCCGAGCTTTGCGGATGCGGTCGCGCGAGCGGCTCCGGCCGTCGTAAACGTCTACACCGCGCGAGTCGTGACGGAGCGCACCCAGGCGCCCGCGCTCAATCAGTTATTCGGCGATTTTTGGCCGAGCTATCGTCAGCGTGTCGAACGCAGCTTGGGGTCCGGTGTCATCGTCGATGCGGCAGGCACCATCGTGACGAACCAGCACGTCATCGCCGGTGCGCAAGAGATCAAAGTGCAGCTTTCCGACGGCCGCATCGCCGACGCGGCCATCGTCGGCCAAGACCCCGATACGGACATCGCCATTCTGCATCTAGGCATCGACAAGCTGCCCGTCATGCCGGTGGGCCGCTCCGACACATTGCGGGCCGGCGATATCGTGCTTGCAATCGGCAATCCCTACGGTTTGAGCGAGACCGTTACCCAAGGCATCGTGAGCGCCACCGGCCGAGGCCAACTGGGGCTCGCAACTTTCGAGAATTTCATTCAGACCGATGCCGCCATCAATCTCGGCAACTCCGGCGGCGCCCTCATCGACGCACATGGCGACTTAATCGGCATCAACACCGCTGTCCTCAATCGTTCCCAAGGCGGACCCGAAGGCATCGGTTTTGCAATTCCGGTGGAGCTGGTACGGGGCGTCATGGAACAAATCCTCAAGCAGGGGCACGTGGTGCGCGGTTGGCTAGGTTTCCTGCCGCAAGACTTATCCGATGAGCAGGCCGCGCAGCTCGGGATCGCCGCGGGCGGCGGCGTCACGGTGGTGAATATTCTGGTCAAGAGCCCCGCATTCGATGCCGGGGTGCGGCCCGGCGACGTGATCACCGCTGTGGGCCATGAACCTGTTCGCAGCGCCCAAGACCTCGTCAGCCGGGTTGCTGCGCTCCCCCCGGGCGCAAAGGTGCAGCTCGAAGGAATGCACGGGCGTACGCCCTACAAGCTCGAACTGCCGGTGCTGGAGCGGCCTACCCGCCCGGTACAGCCGCATTAGCAGCGGCGGCAGCCGCTGACCGAAAGCGGCGTCTCGCAAGGACTAAGCCGGAGTCCGCCGTATCTTCGCGCCCAGCTGCTGCAGCTTCTCCTCGATCGCTTCGTAGCCGCGATCGATGTGATAAATCCGCTCGATCTCAGTGCGGCCATCGGCCACCAGCGCAGCCAGCACCAGGCTGGCGGAGGCGCGCAAATCGGTCGCCATCACAGGGGCCGCGGTGAGCCGCGCGACGCCCTTGATGATCGCGGTGTTGCCTTCTAGGCGAATCTCCGCACCCATACGTCGCATCTCGAGCATGTGCATGAAGCGATTTTCGAAAATCGTTTCGATGATGGTCCCGACGCCGCTCGCCACGGTATTGAGCGCGGCAAACTGGGCTTGCATATCCGTCGGAAAGGCGGGGTATGGCGCCGTGCGGATATCGACCGACTCCGGCCGGCGGCCGCGCATATCGACTTCGATCCAGGTACCGCCGACGTCGACCTTGGCGCCGGCCTCTTGCAGCTTGCCGATGACCGCATCCAGATGTTCCGGGCGGGTATTCTTGACGCGAATGTGACCGCCGGTGATGGCGCCCGCGACCAGGTACGTCCCCGTCTCAATACGGTCGGGCAACACTTCGTAGGCAGTGCCGTTGAGACGCGCCACCCCCTCTATGACGATTCTGTCGGTCCCTGCGCCGCTGATTTTGGCGCCCATGGCTACCAGGAAATTTGCCAGGTCAACCACTTCGGGCTCTCTCGCCGCGTTTTCCAACACCGTCTCGCCGTCCGCCAAGGTGGCCGCCATCATCAAATTTTCGGTGCCGGTTACCGTGACGGTTTCCAAGACCAGGCGGGCACCCCGGAGGCGGCCCGCGCGAGCCTTGATATAACCGTTCTCGATATGAATGTCCGCCCCCATCGCCTGCAAACCGGCGACATGGATGTTGACCGGCCGTGCGCCAATGGCGCAGCCGCCCGGCAACGACACGTCAGCACGGCCGAAGCGCGCCAGCAGCGGACCCAATACCAAAATCGACGCCCGCATGGTCTTCACGAGCTGATAGGGCGCGAAATACTCTTTGATCGTCGATGCATCGACTTCGATGCGCATTTTTTCATCGATGGTCACCGAGACGCCCATGCGCCCGAGCAATTCGATCATAGTGGTGACATCTTGCAAATGCGGCACATTCGATATTGTCACCGGGCCGTCCGCCAAGAGGCTCCCGGCCAAAATGGGCAGCGTTGCGTTCTTGGCGCCTGAAATGCGGATCTCGCCTTCGAGCGCGATCCCGCCCTGAATCTGTAGCTTATCCACCGCCCTGCCCAGCAAATTCTTCCGGCGTGAATACCTGCAATGCGAGCGCGTGGATCTCGTTGCCCATGGCAGCGCCCAACGTACCGTATACCAGTTGATGGCGCTGCACCGAGCGTTTTCCGGCGAACGCAGTCGCAATGACCACAGCGTCGAAATGCACGTTGTCGTCGCTCTTGACCAATGCCTTGCTGCCGGCCAAGCCGGCTTCGATCATTTGCGCAATATCTTGCGGATTCATGCTGTCTCCGGGCTTCGTATGATTATTAACAAAGCCAGAAGCTTACGCCATTAGGTTAGCGGGGTTCTGCAACCGCGGTATCATCCGGCCATGAATCTCGCGTTCACCGACGATGAGCTCGTCGATCTCGGCCGTCAGGCCCTCAACATCGAGATAGAGGGTTTGCGCGCACAGCTGCCGCGCTTGGGGAGCGAGTTTGCGCGCGCCTGCCGCATTTGTCTGGATTGCCGGGGGCGCATGGTCGTCACTGGCATGGGCAAGTCCGGCCATATCGCCGGAAAGATCGCAGCCACGCTGGCGAGCACCGGCACGCCGGCGTTTTTCATGCATCCCGGCGAGGCGAGCCACGGTGATGTGGGCATGATTACGCGGGATGACGCCGTCCTTGCCCTCTCCAATTCGGGGGAAACCGATGAGATTCTGCTCATCGTGCCGGTCATCGCGCGATTGGGTGTGCCGTTGATAGCCTTCACCGGCAACTCGAGTTCCGCGCTGGCCCGGGTCGCGGCCGTGCACCTGGACATCGGGGTCCCGGCCGAGGCTTGCCCGCTCAACTTGGCGCCCACGGCGAGCACCACGGCGGCGCTCGCCGTGGGCGATGCGCTGGCTGTGGCGCTGCTCAAGTCGCGGGGGTTTACCGAGGAAGACTTTGCGCGCTCGCATCCTTCGGGAAGTTTGGGGAGGCGGCTGTTGCTGCATGTCGCAGACGTGATGCGCACGGGCGGGGATATTCCAACCGTGCGGGCCGACACGCCGTTGTCGGAAGGCCTGATGGAAGTGACCCGCAAGGGCCTCGGCATGACGGCCATTGTCGATGCGGACATGCGCGTGCTCGGCGTATTCACCGACGGCGATCTGCGGCGCGCGCTTGACGCCTCTGCGGATTTGCACTCCACGCGAATGGACCAAGTGATGAGCCGTCACGCAAAAACCTTGCGACCAACCGCGCTCGCGGCCGAGGCGGTGCACCTCATGGAAACCCATCGCATCACTTCGCTGGTGGTGGTCGATGCGGACCAAAAAATCGTCGGCGCGCTCAACGTGCACGATTTATTACGCGCGGGTGTGGTTTGAAGGCGCGTAGGGCGACACCGTTCGCGCGCATACAATTGGTCGTCTTGGACGTCGATGGCGTGCTCACGGACGGGCGCTTGTATTTCGCGGGGCGCGGCGAGACGCTCAAGGTGTTCCATGTGCGCGACGGCCACGGAATCAAGCTGCTGATGAGTGCCGGCGTAGCGGTGGGAGTCATCAGCGGACGGCGCTCGGACGCGCTCGCAGCACGCATGCGTGAGCTCGGTGTGCACCACGTCGTCCAGGGATGCAGCGACAAATTGGCCGCGCTGCGTCGCCTCACGAAGCGTTTGGACATCGATCCCTTGGACTGCGCGTGCCTCTGCGACGACACCCCTGATCTCCCCTTGATGTCCGCGGTCGGGCTGGCGGGTGCCGTGGCGGATGCGCATCCGGTGGTGCTGGCCGCCGCGCACTGGATTGCCAAGGCAAACGGCGGCTGCGGGGCGGTGCGCGAGCTGTGCGACGCCGCGCTGCGCGCGCGCGCGGGACGACGCTGATGTTGTTCAGAGTTTTTACGGTGCTCGCAGTGGTGGCATTGGTCATTGGCACCTGGATCTTGAGTTCCCCTGCGCGCAAAGCCCACACCAAAGTCGACGCCAAGCAGGCGGAGTTGCCGGGCTACTACTTAAAAAACGCCGTTCTGACGGACTATGATCTAGCCGGCAGCCCCAGCATTCGCATCGAGGCCGAGCGAATCGATCAAATCGATCACAGCAACGAAGTCGCGCTCTACAACATCCGGGTCGCATACCAGGCCCCGAATGGACAATCGTGGGTCATGGTGGGCGACGTCGCTCATGTCCAACCGGACGGTAAGGTGGTCGACGTGTCGGGGAATGTGCGCCTGCAGGGCGACGCTGCGGGCCGCAACGGCGCAGCGGTAGTGCGCACCGATACGATGAGCTACAACGTTTCCGACGCTGTGGCGAGCACCAAGAGTGACGTGCGTATCGATTTTGAAAAACATACCCTGACTGCGCACGGCTTCACCGCCAATTTGAAAGAGCGCACGATGCGCCTAGAATCGAAAGTGAATGGCCGCTTCCACCCTTAAAGCCGTCGCGTGGTTCACGCTCGCGTTGCCGACCACGCAAGCCGTCAGCGCGGCGCATGTGGAGCAGCAATCCATTTCGCTCGATGCGCAATCCTCCGAATTGGATTACAAGAACAATAATCTGCTTTTTCGCAAGGTGCGCATCGCGCAGGGCAATATGTCGGTGTCGGCCGACCAGGCCCAGGCCACCGGGCTGGACTTCGACAACAGCCGTTGGGTATTTCGTGGCAATGTAAAAATTACTATGGACCAAGGGCAACTCACGGCGGATGACGCCGAGATCACTTTTGCCAAGAAGCTGCTCGCCAAATCGGTCGTGCACGGCAAGCCGGCTGCATTCGAACAGCGGATCGCAAAAACCGGCAGGACTGCGCAGGGGCGCGCCGATACCATTGACTACGATGTGACCAAAGGCGTGGTCCGTTTGTCCAAGAACGCCTGGTTGAGTGACGGCCAGAACGAGATTCGCGGCGAGTCGCTGAAGTACAACGTGCTCGCGCAGAATATCGTCGCGGAGGGCTCAGAGCAGGGTTCCCAGCGCGTACATATCATCATTACGCCACCGGCCAACCCCAAACCATGAGCGTATTGCGAGCCCTGAACCTCGCCAAGAGTTATAAATCGCGGCAGGTACTGCGGGATTTATCCCTCGAGGTCGAGAGCGGCGAGGTGGTGGGCCTCCTGGGGCCGAACGGTGCCGGCAAGACCACCGCATTTTACATGATCGTCGGCCTCGCCCGCTGCGAGCATGGCGAAATCTTTCTCGACAACCGCGACATCAGCCGGTTGCCGATGCACCGGCGAGCGCAGCTTGGTTTAGGGTATCTGCCTCAGGAACCCTCGGTCTTCCGCCGGCTCTCGGTGGCCGATAACATCATGGCGATTCTCGAAACCCGCCCCGGTCTCGATGATGTCGCGCGCACCGCGCGGCTCAAGGAGCTTTTGGGGGAACTGCACATCGGCCACGTTCGCGACAGCCTCGGCATGAGCCTGTCGGGCGGCGAACGGCGGCGGGTGGAAATCGCCCGCGCCTTGGCGGCCGAGCCGAGGTTCATTTTGCTGGACGAACCGTTTGCCGGCGTCGACCCCCTATCCGTTGCCGATATCCAGCGCATAATCAAGCACTTGTCGGACAAGGGCATCGGCGTTCTGATTACCGATCATAATGTGCGCGAGACCTTGGGTATCTGCGGCCGGGCATACATCGTGAGTCAAGGGACCGTCCTTGCTTCCGGATCTGCGGATCAGATTCTTGCCAACCCGCAGGTTCGTGAGGTGTACTTGGGCCAGGATTTCAAACTGTAGGCTTGGATCTGAAAGAACTATGTTGAAGCCCAGTCTGCAGCTTCGCATCGGGCAGCAGCTCACCATGACGCCGCAGCTGCAGCAGGCCATCCGCCTGCTGCAGCTGCCATCTCTCGACTTGCAGGCGCACGTTCGCGAGACGCTCGAAACCAATGTGATGCTCGAAGCGGAGGAAGAGACCGCCGAGATCTTGGCCGATGCCGTGCGTGAGCGCGAGGAAGTGCCCGCCGAAGAGAAATATGTCGAATTGGACGGCAACAGCACCTCCAGCGAGCAGCGCGAGGAACCCGAAGTCGAGATCGCGGATGAAGCATGGGGGGAGCAAACCAGCGGCCCGTCCGAAACTCCCTGGTCGGGCGATGATGACCGCAGCGGCGATTTCAGCGACCGGCATGGCCAAACTCTGCAAGAACAATTGATCGAGCAGCTGGAGCTTGCCAACCTATCCGCCATCGACATGGCGATTGCGCGTGTGATCACCGACGCCATTACCGACGACGGCTACCTCAAGGAAGCGCTCGAAGATGTGCGCATGAGCTTGCTGCCGGAGATCGAGGCGACCACTGCGGACGTCGAGCGCGTGCTCGGCGCGGTCCAATCGCTGGAGCCCGCCGGTGTCGGCGCCCGAAATCTCGCCGAGTGCATTGCCCTGCAGCTCAAACAACTCCATCCGGACACGCCGGCGCGCGATATTGCCATTCGCGTCGCGCTGGAACACCTGGACCTGGTCGCCGCCCAACAGTTCACGCTGCTGCGGCGGCAAGTGCGCTGCAGCGAAAGCGATTTGGAAATGGCTTTGGCTTTGGTGCGCTCTTGTCATCCGCGGCCGGGAGCGGCGGTCAACTCGGCGCAGGCCGAATACGTCATTCCCGACGTCTTCGTTCGCCGGACCGAGCACGGTTGGGTAGTCGAAATCAATCAAGCAACGGTTCCGCGCGTCCGTGTCAACAACACATACGCGAGTTTGATCTCGCGCTCTCCCGACCACGCCATGTTGCGCACGCAGCTGCAGGAGGCCCGCTGGCTCATGCGCAGCCTCGAAATTCGCAATGAAACCTTGATCAAGGTGGCGCGCTGCATCGTGCAGCGGCAGACGAATTTCTTTGAATTGGGCGAGGAAGCGATGGAACCGCTCATCCTCAAGGACGTGGCGGAAGCGGTGGAAATGCATGAATCGACCATTTCACGCGTAACCACTGCCAAGTACATGCATACGCCGCGCGGTGTGTTCGAGTTCAGGTATTTCTTTTCCAGTCATGTCGAGGCCGCCGATGGCACGGAATTGTCTTCCACGGCCATCCGCGCAAAAATCAAGAAACTGATTTCGCAAGAGAATCCGGAAACTCCGTGGAGCGACAGCAAGCTCGCGGAAATTCTGTCGCAAGAAGGCATCCCGGTGGCGAGGCGCACCGTTGCCAAATATCGCGAAGGCATGCAGATCGCGCCGTCTAACGAACGGAAGCGAGCGGCTGCCCGCGCGTCGTAACAATAAACTTTAGGAGGAAGCTCATGCAGCTCGATCTCAGCGGTCACCATGTCGAAATTACCGACTCGCTACGCGCTTACGTCATCAAGAAATTCGAGCGCATATCACGGCACTTCGAACAGCTCATCGATGTGCATTGCGTGCTCACTGTCGAAAAGTTCGGCCATAAGGCCGAGGCCACGCTCATGCTGCGGGGAAACAAAATTTACGCCGAGGCGACAGAAAGCAACATGTACGCCTCCATCGACGCATTAGCCGACAAACTCGATCGATGCGTCAAGAAGCACAAGGAAAAGGCAGCGGACCATCACGCCGAGGACGTGATCAAGGCACGTTCGTCGGTTTAATCAAGGCTTACCGTCGATGCGACTCGTCATCGTGAGCGGGTTGTCGGGCTCGGGCAAGAGCGTCGCGCTGCACATGCTGGAAGATATCGACTTCTATTGCGTCGACAATATCCCGGCTGCGCTCCTCAAGCCCTTCATCTCGCACACCGTTCGCGGCATGGGAGATACCTATCCCCGAACCGCCGTCGGTCTCGACGCGCGCAATCGCCCCAACGAGATAGAGACCATCCCCGCTCTGGTGAGCGAATTGCGGCGCAGCGGAATCAGCTGCGAAGTCTTATACCTGCACGCCAGCGACGAAGTGCTGCTCAAGCGGTATGCCGAGACGCGCCGCAAGCATCCGCTCGTCGCGGGCGATGTCAGCTTGCGCGAGGCGATCGCGACGGAACGCCGCCTGCTCGAACCAATTACCACGGCGGCGGACTTGGTGATCGACACGTCGAACATGGGAGTCCACAGCCTGCGGGAGATGATCCGCGAGCGCATCGACCGCCGGCGAGAGGGGCGGCTTTCACTCATGTTCGAGTCGTTCGGCTACAAGCACGGCATTCCCGGCGACGCGGATTTCGTGTTCGATGTGCGCAGCCTGCCGAATCCCTACTGGGAACATGAACTGCGGCATCTCACCGGCCGCGACCCGCCGGTGATCGCGTACCTTGCCGGATACGCGAGCGTGCGCAGGATGGTTCTGGACCTGACCGAGTTCTTGGACAAGCGCATCGGCGAATTCGCGCAGGCCGACCGCAGTTATCTCACCATCGCGGTTGGTTGCACCGGCGGTCAGCACCGCTCGGTATACATTGCCGAACAGCTTGCCGATCATTTTGGAAAGAGCTACCCCCAGGTCCTGACCAGGCACGACTCCCTGCAAAAATTCTAGAAAACGCTTGGCGTCCTGACCCGCTCACCGCTCACCGCACCGCTTCCCGGTTCCCGGTTCCCGCTTCCCGCTTCACGATTGCAACCGCGGCGCTCGGTATTGGCGGGCATTTTCCAAGGCCAGGAACGCGCGTATCTCGTCGCCCCGCGCGCGCGCGTCCTCATGTCCCAGGGCGATCAACTCGCGGGTGAAGCCGCGTTCGAACAGCAGGTAGCTCAACAGCAACGTGCTCGCCGTGTTGTTGACGCCCATGACACGCATGAGCGCGCGCAGGCTTCGGGGCAATTCTTGCGCGTGCCGGCGCGCGATTTCGTTCACGTCCTTCGAAGGGGTCATCACCAGGAACTCGATGCGCTGCGAGGCGTTGGTCTCGTTGTAGCGTCGGATGCGCTCGAGATCGGCATTCAGCGTATCCATGAACAGGGAGTCCAGCATGAACCCGACCACCTGGCCGAAGCTGGGCTCGAGCGCCTGTTTTTTCGCAGCAATGCCCGTGGAGACGGGATCGTTGACGCCGACGATGAACAGACGATTGGCGCCGAGATGGATCGCGGGACTCAACGGCGAGGTTTGCCGCATGGCGCCGTCACCGTAATACTGGCCATGCAGCAAGACCGGCCGAAACAAGAAAGGAAGCGACAGACTGGCCATCAAATGATCCAGCGTCAGCGGTACTCGCGCACCTTTGCGGAATACCCGGGCCCATGGCTCGATTGCGGATGCGGAGGCATAGAATGTCACCGAATCCGCGTCCGCATAGCACGTGGCGCAAATGCCGATCGCCTGGAGATGCTCCTTGTACAAGCTTCGCGGAATGCCTTCGAAACGCAGTTGCTCGCGCAACAGACCCCACAGGGGCGTGTTGTCGAACAGCGAGGGCGGCGGATGCACCAGCCAGCCGCCGGTCATGAATGCCAGCATCCAGTGCAAGCCCGACTTGATCATGCTTACGGCATCCGCCTTGAAGACATGATGCACGCGAAAATCACGCCATACTCGTTCGATCGCGTAGACCGAATGCCTGAAATGGGCGGCATCCGAAGCGAGGGCGATCGCGCTGACCGCTCCCGCTGAGGTGCCGGTAATGATGGGAAAAGGGCACGCCGAGCCACGCCGCAGCAGCTCGGCGACACCCTTGAGTACGCCTACCTGGTAGGCGGAGCGCGCGCCGCCGCCCGTCAGAACCAAGCCCAGATGAGGAGTCTCGACGCGCATCGAAGCTAGTATGCCATTGCGCCACCGAGCTTTCGGGAACTGCATCACTGGGCTGTTCGACGCCGAATTCTAAGTCGTGCTGCCCAACGCCTTGAGCATCATGTATCGGATTCACCGATCACCCCGCCGAACACCAACCCGCCGCAGACCGCACAGGAATTGCGAACGGCCTCACCGCCACTGCGAACCGTCGATCGGCGTTTCCTCAAAGGCCGTAGACCGGACTACTTCAGCCAGTCGCGGCGCCGTGGCCGCCAACTCCTTCATGAATTTGCGCCGGGGGCGGTTGGGAGCGATCATTCCATGCTAACTCGGCCGCGCCGGCGCCCCGATATTTGTTGTTTGGTTGAGTGATGTCGCAGCCTTTACAGGACACCCAAAACCAGTGACATTCCTCTGCCGGATCGTCCCGCACGCCGAGGACCGCGTCGCTCCCGCAAAAAGGACAAGTTGATAGTTTCATTGTCAGCTTCCTGGCTTTTTCGGCATATCCTCGGCGCCATAGTAAACGCTTGCTTTCTTGGTTAAAAGTCGGCGGCCGGATATCTCAATAACGACAAACTCGCGCTATGTCAGCGCACCGATCGCACCATCGAGCCCCGCCAGCGTCAGCGGGTACATCCGGCCCTCCAGGATCTCCCGTGTCATTTCGATGGACGCGGTATGCCGCCAGCGCGACTGCGGCTGGGGGTTGATCCACGCAAACTTCGGGTAGCGTTTGAGCAGGCGATCGAGCCAGACGCTGCCCGCTTCGGCATTCCAGTGCTCGACGCTGCCGCCGGGCTGGGTGATCTCGTACGGGCTCATGGTCGCATCGCCCACCAAGATGAGCTTGTAATCGGTGCCGTAGGTGCGCATGACTTCAACGCTGCCGATGTGTTCATTGAAGCGCCGCCGATTGTCCCGCCACAACGCCTCGTAGGTGAAATTGTGAAAATAATAATGCTCGAGGTGTTTGAACTCGCTGCGCGCCGCGGAAAACAATTCCTCGCAGGTTTTAACGTGATCATCCATCGAACCGCCGATATCCAGCAGCAACAGCACCTTCACGACATTGTGCCGCTCGGCCTGCATCTTGATATCCAGCCATCCGCCCGATCGCGCAGTGGCATCGATGGTGTCCGCAAGCGCCAGTTCGTCGGGTACGCCGCGCCGCGCGAAGCGCCGCAACCGCCGCAGCGCCATTTTAATGTTGCGGGTGCCGAGTTCGACCTTGTCGTCCAAATTTGCGAATTCGCGCTTGTCCCAGACTTTCACGGCGCTCCGATTGCGCCCGCCGGCCTGCCCGATGCGTACGCCCTGCGGATTGAAGCCGTACGCACCGAACGGCGACGTGCCCGCCGTCCCGATCCATTTGTTGCCGCCCTGATGCCTTGCCTTCTGCTCTTCGAGGCGCTTCTTCAGCGTCTCCATCATTTTCTCCCAGCCGCCGAGCGCTTCGATCTCGGCCTTCTCGGCGTCGCTGAATTTCCGTTCTGCGATCTTTGCCAGCCAATCCTCCGGCAGTTCGCGCTGCAGCAGCGAAAACAAGTCCTCTGCGCCTTTGAAATGCGCTGCGAAGACGCGGTCGTACCGGTCGTAGTAGCGCTCGTCCTTCACCAGGCACGTGCGCGCCAGGGAGTAAAATCGCTCGGCCGAGAGGTCGCCCAAGCCCGCTTGCAGTGCTTCGAGCAGGGTCAGTAATTCTGTGATCGAGACCGGTACGCCGGCACTGCGAAGCAAAAAAAAGAATCTAACGAGCATTCCGGCGGTGAAGGAACAGTAATTGCTCGAAGAGATGAACGTCCTGCTCGTTCTTGAGCAGCGCGCCATATAAGGGCGGAATCAGCTTCTTTGCATCGTCGCTGCGCAGCGCCTCTGGCGGAATGTCCTCGGTCACCAACAACTTGATCCAGTCCAAGAGCTCCGAGGTGGTCGGCTTCTTCTTGAGGCCCGGCGTGTCGCGAATCCTAAAAAAAGCGCTCAGCGCCTCATGCAGGAGTTCGCGCTTCAATCCAGGGAAATGCACGTCGATGATTTGCGTCATCGTGGCGCTGTCCGGAAAGCGGATATAGTGGAAGAAGCAGCGCCGCAAAAAAGCGTCCGGCAGTTCTTTTTCGTTGTTGCTGGTGATCACGATGACCGGCCTGTGCTTGGCCCGCACCGTTTCGCGCGTTTCGTACACGTAGAACTCCATGCGGTCGAGCTCGCGCAGCAGATCGTTCGGAAACTCGATGTCCGCCTTGTCGATCTCGTCGATCAGCAGGACCGGCTGCACGTCGCAATCGAATGCCTCCCACAGGTCGCCCTTCACGATGTAATTGTGGATGTCCTTGACCCGCGGATCGCCGAGCTGCGAATCCCTCAGGCGGGACACCGCATCGTATTCATACAATCCCTGCTGCGCCTTGGTGGATGACTTGATATGCCACTCGAAGAAAGGCTTGTGCAGGGACCTGGCGATTTCGTTCGCCAGCAGCGTCTTGCCGGTGCCGGGCTCGCCCTTGATCAGAAGGGGGCGCGACAACACCATGGCGGCGTTTACCGCTGCCATCAATTCTTCAGTCGCGATATACCGGTCTGTACCGCGGAATTCCGCCGCCGTGTTCACTTGCGCGCCACGCGCAGGATCTGCATCGAGTTCGTTCCGCCCGACACCCCGCTCAATTCGCCCTTGGTCAGAATGACCGAATCTCCCTCCAACACCAATTTGAGGTCCAGCAGCAAGCGGAATACCGCGAAGTACAAGGCCTCGCCCGTGTCCGTGGCGTCGAAGGCGACCGGATAGACGCCTCGATACAGGGTTACGCGGGAGCGCGTGTGCTCGTGACGGGTAAATGCATAAATCGGAATATCGGAACGGACCCGCGACATCCATAAAGGCGTGGAGCCCGACTCGGTGAGCGCGACGATGGCCTTCACGTGCAGGTGATTCGCGGTGTACATGACCGCCGCGGCGATCGCCTCGTCGGTATGCCCGAAATAGCCGCTGTTGCGCTGTCTGATGCGCACATGCGCGACCTGGTACTTTTCCGCGCCGACGATGATCTGCGACATCGCCTCCACCACTTTCGCCGGATGCCTCCCCGAGGCGGTCTCGGCGGACAGCATCACGGCATCGCTGCCGTCCATGACGGCATTTGCGACATCCGATACCTCCGCCCGGGTAGGAATCGTATTGGTGATCATCGATTCCATCATCTGAGTCGCCATGATCACGACGCGATTTTGGTGACGCGCTTCCTGGATGATTTGCTTTTGCAGGCCGGCCAGCTCGGCGTAGCCCATTTCGACGCCGAGGTCGCCGCGGGCGACCATGACTCCATCGCTCGCCCGCACCACGGCCGCCAGATTCTTGATCGCCTCGGCACGCTCGATCTTGGCGACCAGCAAGCCGTGGCCGCCCGCGTCGCGCAGCAATTTTCGCGCTTCGTCCATGTCCGCGCCGTCGCGCGGGAAAGACACGCCGAGATAGTCCACTTTGAGCCTTGCGGCTGTGACGATATCCTCGCGATCCTTGTCGGTCAGCGCGCCGGCGGACAATCCGCCGCCCTGCCGGTTGATGCCCTTGTTATTGCCGAGTTCACCGCCGACCAGCACGCGCGTCCTGATGCGCGGACCGTCGATATCGAGGACCTGCAGGCTGATCTGACCATCGTTCAGCAGCAGCACATCACCGGCAAACACATCCGTCGGCAACTTCTTGTACGCAATTCCGACTCTCGCTTCGGTGCCCGCGTCGACGGCAAGCGCGGCGTCGAGGATGAACTCCGCGCCGTCGGCGAGCAGCACCTTGCCGGAGATGAATCGGTCGATGCGGATCTTCGGCCCATGCAGATCCCCCAGCACGCCCACGTAGCGGCCCGCCTGACCGGCGGCCTCGCGCGTCAACTCCATCCGGCGTGCATGATCGGCAACCGAGCCGTGCGAGAAGTTCAGGCGCACCACATCGACGCCTGCGCGCACGATGTCGGATAATACTTTCGGGTCGTCCGTGGCCGGACCCAAGGTCGCAACTATTTTGGTACGCCGTAAGAGTGATTTCATGCGGCACGCTGCTCCAGAATTTCGACCGCCGGGAGCTTCTTGCCTTCGACGAACTCCAGGAACGCGCCGCCGCCCGTCGATATGTAACTAAGACTATCCTCGATGCCGTATTTCTCGATGGCAGCCAGCGTATCGCCGCCGCCGGCCAGAGAAAACGCCTTGCTCCGTGCGATCGCCTTGGCAAGGGTGCGGGTGCCTTCGCCGAACTGCTCGAACTCGAACACGCCGACCGGGCCATTCCAGACGATCGTACCGGCGACCGCGATGAGCTTGGCGATGGCATCGGCCGAATCCGGCCCGATATCGAGGATCATCTCCTGATCGGACACCAGCGCGACAGGCTTTACGTCGGCCTCCGCCTTTGAGGAAAACTCCGTGGCGACCACCACGTCGGTCGGCATCGGAATGTCGATGCCGCGCTTCGCCGACTGCTCGAGCAAGCGCTTGCAAATGTCCAGCATGGCCGGCTCGTACAGAGACTTGCCGACATTGAAGCCCAACGCCGCGAGAAAGGTGTTGGTAATGCCGCCGCCGACGATCAACTGGTCGACCTTGCCCAGCAAGGATTCGAGCACCGTGAGCTTGGTCGACACTTTTGATCCCGCGACGATGGCGAGCAGCGGCCGCGCAGGCTTCTCGAGCGCTGTCTCCAGCGCCGACAGCTCGCTGACCAAGAGGGGTCCCGCGCAGGCGACGGGCGCGAACTTCGCGACCCCATGAGTGCTGGCTTCGGCGCGATGTGCCGTTCCGAAGGCATCCATGACATACACGTCGCATAGCGCGGCCATTTTTCGCGCCAGATCCTCATCGTCCCTCTTCTCGCCCTTGTTGAAGCGCACGTTCTCGAGCAGCACCCCTTCACCGGGCTGAACGTCGACGCCGTCCAGCCATTCTTTCTTGAGCGCCACCGGTACTCCGAGCAGCTGCGCCAGACGTTTGGCGACCGGCGCGAGCGAGAAATCTTCCGCGTACTTGCCCTCCTCGGGTCTGCCGAGATGGGACATCAGCATCACCCGGGCCTTTGCCGTCATCGCCGCGTGTATGGTGGGCAGCGCGGCGCGAATTCTCGCATCGCTGCTCACGACCCCATCCTTAATCGGCACGTTCAGATCTTCACGGATCAGCACACGCTTCCCGCTGAGGTCCAAACTCGTCATTTTGATGATCTTCAAAGGCGCCCCTATGCCGCCCGCCTTAGGTGGCTTTTGACCAAGCCACGGTGGTATCAAGCATGCGGTTGGAGAAGCCCCACTCGTTGTCGTACCAGGAACAAACTTTCACCAGACTCCCCTCGATCACCTTGGTCAGAGTCGCATCGTAAGTCGACGAAGCCGGATCGTGATTGAAATCCACCGACACCAGCGGCGCGTCGCTGTAGGCAAGAATGCCCTGCAGTGCGCCGGCGGCGGCCGCCTTGATAGTGGCGTGAATCTCCTCCACCGAGGTCTTGCGCGCGGCCGTGAAACTCAAATCGACCAGTGAAACATTGATCGTCGGCACGCGAATGGCGAAACCGTCGATCTTGCCCTTAAGTTCCGGCAGCACCAGACCGACGGCGGCGGCGGCGCCGGTCTTGGTCGGAATCATGGACATGGTCGCGGAGCGCGCGCGACGCAGGTCCGTATGGTAGACATCGGTCAAGACCTGATCGGTGGTGTAGGAGTGAATGGTATTCATTACGCCCGCCAAAATACCGACTTTCTCGTGCAGCACCTTGGCGAGCGGCGCCAGGCAATTCGTGGTGCAAGATGCGTTTGAGATCACCGTGTGGCTGGCCTTGAGCACGTGGTGATTGACGCCGTAGACGATGGTCGCATCGACGTCATCGCCGCCCGGGGCCGAAATCACGACCTTTTTCGCCCCCGCCGTGAGGTGCGCCGATGCCTTGGCCTTGCTCGTGAACAGGCCCGTGCACTCGAGCACAAAATCCACTCCCAGTTCGCCCCAGGGCAGCTTGGTCGGATCGCGCTGCGCGACGACGCGGATGCGATCGCCGTTGACCACCATCGAGTCGCCGTCCACATGCACATCACCGCGGAAGCGGCCGTGCACCGTGTCGAAACGGGTCAAGTGAGCATTGGTGTTGGCATCGCCCAAATCGTTGATCGCCATTATCTTGATGCCGCTCGCGTGTTTTCCTTCGTACAGCGCGCGCAGAATGTTGCGGCCGATGCGACCATAGCCATTGATACCCACTTTGATTGCCATCGTCTTGAATCCCCTGAGTTAGCCAGCCAATACCTTCTCGATTGCCTCGACGACATGCTCGGGCGTAAAACCGTAGGCTTTGAACAGATCTTTCGCCGGGGCCGACGCTCCAAAGTGATCGATGCCCACGACTTCTCCGCCGAGTCCCACGTAGTGGGCCCAGAACGTGGTTACGCCCGCCTCGACCGCGACACGGCGGGTTACCGACGACGGCAGCACGCTCTGCTTGTATGCATCGTCCTGCGCATCGAAGGTGTTGGTGCTCGGCATGGAAACCAGCCTGATCTTCTTGCCCTTGGCGGCCACGGTGCGCACCGCTTCGGCGGCGATCCCGACCTCCGAACCCGTGGCGATTACTAACGCCTCCGGAGGACCCTCGGAGTCGATCAACACGTAGCCGCCGCGCCTGATGGCTGCGACCTGGGCCGCGTCGCGGGCTTGATGAGCCACCGACTGCCGCGTGAAAATCAGGCAGGTGGGGTTATCCCGGCTTTCTATCGCCACGCCCCATGCCGCCGCCGTTTCCACCCCATCGCAGGGCCGCCACAGATCCATGCCCGGAATGAGGCGAAGGCTCGCCAGATGTTCGATCGGCTGATGGGTAGGGCCGTCTTCGCCCAATCCTATCGAATCGTGCGTGTACACGAAGATCACCCGCAATCGCATGAGACAGGCCATGCGCACGGCGTTGCGGGCATAGTCGGAAAACGTGAGGAAAGTGCCGGCATAGGGAATGAATCCGCCGTGGCACACGATGCCGTTCAGCATCGCCGACATCCCGAATTCGCGCACTCCGAAGTGCAAGTAATTGCCGCCCGGGGAGTCCGGGGTCATCACGACCGAATCCTTGCGCCAGGTGCCGTTCGAGGGAGTGAGATCGGCCGATCCGCCCAAGAGTTCCGGCATCGACGGACCAATCGCATTCAAGGTGGCCTGCGACGATTGACGCGTGGCCAATGACTTACCCTCGGACTGCGTGCGTCCTATATAGGCGTTCAGCAGGTCGGAGAACCCGCTCGGCAGCTCGTCTTGCATGCGCCGCTCCAGTTCCGCCGCAAGAGCCGGGAATTCGGCTTTGTACGCCGCGAAACGGGCACCCCATTCTTTTTGCGCGCGCACCCCCTTGTCGCGCATGTCCCAGGCGGCCCTAATGTCGGCCGGGATCTCGAAAGGAGGGTAGTTCCATCCTAAGTTCAGACGAGTAGCGGCAATCTCCTCGTTGCCCATGGCTTCGCCGTGCATCGAGGCGGTTCCCTGCTTGTTCGGAGCGCCCCACCCGATGACCGTCCGCGCACAAATCAGCGATGGACGGCCGGTTTCCGCGCGCGCGGCGGCAAGTGCGGCCGCGATCGCATCGCTGTTCTGACCGTCGACATGGGGCAATACGTGCCAGCCATAGGCCTCGAAGCGCTCCGCGGTGTTGTCGCCGAACCACCCGATCACCTTGCCGTCGATTGAGATCCCGTTGTCGTCGTACACGGCGATCAGCTTGCCGAGTTTTTGCACGCCGGCAAAAGAAGCGGCCTCATGCGAAATCCCTTCCATCATGCAGCCGTCGCCGAGGAATACATAGGTGTGATGATCGATGATCGCGTGGCCGGGGCGGTTGAACGTGGCCGCCAGCGAACGCTCGGCCAAGGCCATGCCCACCGAGTTGGCGAAACCCTGGCCCAGGGGCCCCGTGGTGGTCTCTATGCCGAGATGCACTTCGCGCTCCGGGTGGCCTGCGGTTTTCGAACCGAACTGGCGAAATCTTTTTATCTCATCGATCGACAAGGGATAGCCCGTCAGGTGCAGCACCGAATAAAGCAGCATCGAGGCGTGGCCGTTCGACAGCACGAAGCGGTCGCGGTCCCACCAAGCCGGATCGGCGGGGTTGAACTTGAGCACGTCCCGCCACAGGACTTCGGCGACGTCCGCCAGACCCATGGGCGCGCCCGGATGGCCGGAATTGGCCTTTTCGACGGCATCCATCGTAAGGGCACGAATGGCGTTGGCGAGATCGCGGCGGGTAGGCATGACGAGCTTCTTTAATTTAACAGGTGTGACGGGGAACAGGCGGCGTATTCTCCCCGATGCGCCCCTCGCCAGCAATGCCGCTTGAAAAGCGCGATTCAGGCCGCCAATTAACGACGGAACACGGTCACAAAACTGCAGTCTGTTTATGTATAACGCATTCGCACGCCGCCATGACCTAGTTCACCGAAGCCATTCAGGTGCTTTGTTACCATTTCCACATGCAAATTCTACAAATCACCGATCCACACCTCTACGGGAGCGCCAGCGGGCGGCTGCGTGGCGTGGAAACCGATTCGAGTCTGCGCGCTGTACTCGACGATGCGTTTGCACGCGTTCCCGACTACTCGGCTGTACTCGTCACGGGCGATTTGGTGCAGGACGACAGTGCCGGTTACCTCCGTTTTCGCAGCATCTTCGGCAACCTCAACAAGCCCGTGCTGTGCATCCCCGGCAATCACGACGAACCCGAGGCGATGCAGAGGGAACTGCACGGCGCGCCGTTTCAGATTTGCGGGACGCACGCGGCGGAAGGCTGGCAATTCATCATGCTCGATAGCTACGATCCCGGGCACGTCGGCGGACGTCTGAGACCGAATGAACTTGCGCGACTCGATGAGGCGCTCAAAACCTCGCCAAGTCATGCCATGGTGTGCCTGCATCATCATCCCGTATCGATGAGCAGCCGCTGGTTGGACACCGTAGGTCTCGCCGACCCTGAGGCCTTTTGGCGCATCATCGATGCGCATTCCCACGTCCGCGCCGTGGTGTGGGGCCATGTGCACCAGGCCTACGACGGTAAGCGCGGCGATCTGCGTCTGCTCGCAACTCCCTCCACCGGCGCGCAATTCCTGCCCAAGAGCGACCGTTACGCCGTCGATTCGCAGCCGCCCGCGTACCGGCATTTCAACCTGTACGAGGACGGACGCATAGAAACCGCCGTGCATTGGATCGATTCGCTGCCGATGCACCATTCCCTGGCGCGCTGATGCGCCGTCCTCTGCTCTGGAGCCTGTTCGGGCTGTTGCTCTGCATCACCGCGCGGGCGGACGGCGCACTGCATTCGCTGTGGGAATTGCACGGCAAACACAACACCGTCTATCTCCTAGGTTCCATCCACGTGCTGCGCCTCAGCGACTACCCGTTGGCTCCCGCTGTGCTGGAGGCGTACGGAAGTGCCAAATCAGTGCTCATGGAAGTGAACCTGGAGGAAATCAGCTCTGAGCAAGTGCAGGCGGAAATGCTCGCGAGTGCGTTCCTGCCCGACGGAAAAACGCTGCCCGACGTCTTGGGGCAACAGCGCTATGGGCGCGCTGCCGTTTTGGCGCACGAGGTGGGAGTTGAGCTTGCGATGTTCGATCAATTTGCGCCCTGGTTCGCAGCCGAGGCCATCTCGCAACTGCAATTGACGCAGCTTGGTTTCCAACCCGAGGCCGGGGTCGAGATGTACTTCCTGGAACGGGCCCGCACCGACGGCAAGAGCGTCGAGGGTCTCGAGACCGTGCACGATCAGATCTCGATCTTCCAGAACATGCCCCCCGATACCCAGGCCGAGTACCTGACATCAAGCCTCGAGCAAGCACATGACCTGCCCAAGGAAGTGGATTCCATGGTCCGCGCCTGGCAGCACGGCGACATGCAATGGTTCGAAAATCAGCTGCAGACCGAATTCAAGCAAGATCCGCGCCTTTTTCAATCGGTCCTGGGCGCACGCAACCGCAAGTGGGTGCCGAAAATCGAAGCGCTGCTCAATGACGACAAGAACTATCTGGTGATCGTCGGCACCGGTCATCTGGTCGGCGTCGGCAGCGTCATCGATCTCCTCAAGAAAGACGGGATCGCCGCCATACAACGCTAGCGAGCCTACGGGCCTCCAACCCGAGTGTCGCGCTTTTGCGCCTGCGCGGCCTCGAGCGCTGCGAGTTGTGCCTGCTGCGCCGGCGTCAGCACCATGAATACTTGGGCACGTACTTGGGCGTGCTGCGCCATCGCCTGCGCGGATAACGAGCCATGGGTCTGGCTCACTTGCGACACGATGCCGGCGTAGTTGGGATCGGTCGGCTTGGTGTTGCGCAGTGCCAGCGAATTGGCTTGCATTTGCTCATGCAAGCTCTGCATCTCCGGATGCGCTGCCGTCATGATGGCTTTGATCTGCGCTTTTTGCGGGTCGCTCAATCCCAGCTGGCCGAGCAAACGCCCCTCTCCCCGGTGGTGATGCTTTCCCTGCGGTCCGGGGGGCGGTTGGGTAGTCGTCGTTGCGTCGGTCGCATTCGCAATGGACATGCCTGCTCCCGCTGTCAACACCACTCCGGCAGTCAATATCGCGCCGGCCGACCCCATGGCTCCAGCCGTCAACAGCGTCGCCGTCATAACATTGCGAATGGATTTCATGTGCCATGCTCCAAGTGTGATTAGGGTCTCGAGGTCGTTATCCTAAGCTCGGGCGTGCAAACATGTGTCTCGGAAAACGCAACGTTCTGTTAAGAAATGTGAATTCCCCCATTGGGGCTATCGACCGCGGTGGACTGTGCCAGAGTATGTGGACATGACGCTCGCGAATTCGCCGTCGACCGATCTCCATCCCGCCCGCGAAGCCCGCGTGCTGCTGGTCGATGATGATCGCGAGCTCTGTCAAATGCTCACCGAATACTTGAACGCCGAGCACTTCGAAGTTAAGAGCGTGCACGACGGCGGCGATGCCCTCGATGCGCTGCAAGCGAATGACTTCGAAATTCTGATTCTCGATGTGATGTTGCCGAGCGTCGGCGGCTTCGATGTCTTGCGCAAGCTGGGAGCGTCTCACCCCACTCCGATCTTGATGCTCACGGCGCGCGGCGACGATGTGGACCGCATTGTGGGGCTGGAGCTCGGCGCGGACGACTATCTGAGCAAGCCCTTCAATCCGCGCGAGCTGGTGGCGCGTATTCGCGCGATTCTGCGTCGCGCCAACAACCGCACGGCCAAGGCCAATGCGGCGGATGAGCTCAACGTGGGCCCCGTTACCCTGCACACCGGCACGCGTCTCGTGCACGTGGACGGCAATCCGGTGCCGCTCACGGGCGCGGAATTTCGCGTGCTGGAACTGCTCATGCGTTCGGCGGGTCAAGTCATCTCGCGCGAGTCGATGACCGAGCAGGCGCTCGGCCGCAAGCTGGTGGCCTATGACCGCAGCATCGACACTCACATCAGCAACCTGCGCCGCAAGTTGGATTTGCCGGCAGGGAAAAATCCCGAGATCAAGAACGTCCGCGGTTCGGGCTACACGCTGACCTGGGCTCATGCATAGTTTGTTCCTGCGGATATTCATGCTGTTTTGGGCCGCGATGGCCATCATCGTCGGCGGCAGCATCGCCATAACCTTCACCATCGCCGCACGCGAGTACGAGGCGCCCGATTTGCAGCGCCGCCCGTCCGTGGCTCTGCAGGCATCGGAAGTCCTGGCTCAGGGCGGCATCGGTGCCCTCAAGGCATGGCTAAACGCCAACAGGACTTCGATCAAGGACCGCGATCTTTACATCATCGGTCCGGATGGGGCCGATATCCTCGGCCGGCGCCTGTCGGAGAGCGCGGCTCGGCGCCTCGCGTACTTCAATCGCGACGAGTTCTTCAATCGCGACGAGCCGCGGACCTCAAGACCGCCCCCGGGCAACTTCCGGCCCAGCCGAGCCGCGCCTCAGATCGTCGGCACCGACGGCTCCGCCTATACGGTGCTCGCGGTGCCGCGGCGTCCCAGCATTTTCGGCGCATTGAGCCTGCCGGCGATTTCGCTGACCATCCTAGGCGTGGCGCTCATCGTCAGCGCGCTCACAAGCTGGTGGCTGGCGCGGCATCTGAGCTCGCCTATCAGTCGCATTCAAGCGGGAGCGCGTACCCTTGCAGCCGAGAATCTCGATATGCAGGCGCACCCGCCGCTGCGTGTAAGTACGGGATTGGAGGGGCGCCGGGATGAACTTGCCGTGCTGGCGCGTGATTTCGACGCCATGGCGGACCGCCTGCGGGCGAACCGCAGCGCCATAACGCAACTGTTGCGCGACATCTCGCACGAGCTGCGCTCGCCGCTCGCGAGGATGCGCGTCGCGTTGGGACTGGCTCGCCAACCGCCGGTCGATCTCACCCTTCAGTTGGATCGAATGGAACGGGAAGTCGAGCGTCTCGACTCGCTGATCAGCCAGGTCTTGAAGCTCGCGCGTCTGCATGGCACGGATGCGCCGTTCGCGCGCGAAACATTCGACATCGACGAACTGATCGAAGAAGTGGTGCGCGATGCGAACTTCGAGGCAGCCGTCAAGAATTGCTCGGTGCGACTCGAGGGCGCCGCAAAAGCTGCCGTCAACGGCAACCGCGAACTGGTGCGCAGTGCCATCGAGAATGTGTTGCGGAACGCCGTGCGCTACAGTCCGCCGGGCGCACCCGTCGAGGTCGCGGTGACGCGCCCGGAGAGCGGCTTGGCGATTCTTATCCGCGATCGTGGGCCGGGAGTTCCGAGCCGGGATCTGGCGCGAATTTTCGAGCCGTTTTACAGGGTTGCCGAATCGCGCGACCGCGATACCGGGGGTGAGGGCATCGGGCTCGCCATCACCGCTCAGGTCATGAAGGCTCATGGAGGATCGGCCAAGGCCGTGAACGGTCATCGCGGTTTCGAAGTGTGGCTCAACTTGCCGGCCGCCGCTCTTGCTGTTTAGATTCACTACATGAACCTGTACGAGGAAGCCTGCAAAGTCATTCCGGGCGGCGTCAATTCGCCGGTTCGGGCCTTTCGCGGCGTCGGCGGCGAGCCCATTTTTTTCAAGAAAGCATTGGGCGCTTATACGACCGCCTCCGACGGTCGCCGCTTCATCGATTACGTCGGCTCCTGGGGTCCGATGATCGTGGGTCACGCGCACCCGCAAGTGATCAAGGCCGTGCAGGACATTGCCGCGAACGGCCTGTCCTTCGGTGCGCCGACGGAGTTGGAGACGCGGCTCGCGCGCAAGGTCATCGAACTCATGCCGTCCGTGGAATTGGTCCGCTTCGTGAGTTCCGGAACAGAAGCGACCATGAGCGCGATTCGCCTGGCGCGCGGGTTCACCGGCCGCGACACGATCGTGAAGTTCGAGGGCTGCTACCATGGGCACTCGGATTCGCTCTTGATCAAGGCGGGGTCCGGGGCGCTCACGCTGGGCGTTCCCACCTCGCCCGGCGTGCCGCGGGCGCTCGCCGCCCTCACCGTGACCCTGGACTTTAACGACGCCGATCATGTGCGAGCGGCGTTTCGGGAGATCGGCGATCAGATCGCTTGCGTGATCGTCGAGCCGATCGCCGGCAACATGAATTGCGTTCCGCCGACTGCGGGATTTCTCCAGAGCTTGCGCAATGAATGCGATCGTAGCGGCGCAATCCTGATTTTCGACGAGGTGATGACCGGTTTTCGGGTGGCCTTGGGCGGCGCCCAGGCGCTCTACGGCGTGCGTCCCGACCTCACCACGCTCGGCAAGATCATCGGCGGCGGCATGCCGGTCGGTGCATTCGGCGGACGTCGCGACATCATGCAGTCTCTGGCGCCGTTGGGCCCCGTCTATCAGGCCGGCACTCTGTCGGGCAATCCGGTCGCGATGATCGCGGGCCTCACTACGCTCGACTTGCTGTCGTTGCCAGGTTTCCATGACCGGCTCAAGGCCGCCACCGATGCGTTGATTCTGCGGCTGGCGCAGGCCGCGCGCCAGGCCGGCGTTCCGCTTGCGACCAATCATGTCTGCGGCATGTTCGGATTTTTTTTCACGTCGGAAGCCGTCGTCGACCGCTACAGCAAAGTCATGGCCTGCGATGTCGAACGCTTCAAGCGCTTCTTCCACGGCATGCTGAACGAGGGCATTTATTTCGCACCGTCGGCGTTCGAGGCGGGCTTCATATCCGCGGCGCATACCCCGGCCGATATTGATGCCACGATCGCCGCCGCCGGCCGCGTCTTCGCGGCATTGAATCGCTGAGGATGCGAGCCTTTGCCTGGTTCGTCGGCGCGATTTTGCTGGCCGGCTTGATCGGCGCTTGCCTCGCATATCCCGCCTACGAATTGAGCTCGACCTTCGCAAGCTTTGCGTTTCATCGCGTCGCAAGCCGAATTGCCATGCTGCTGCTCATCGTGCTCTTGGCGATGCTTTGCCGGCACTTGAATCTCAAGCACCGGTACGATTTCGGCTATGGACTGCCTCGGCGCCGGTTTCTCAAGGTGGCGCTGCTCTGGGGGCTCATCGGCATCGCCACGGCGGGCGTGGGCGCCGCGTTCTTGCTGGCCACGCATCTGCGTGTCCCGGCCCCGGAATTCGTTCCCTCGGCGGGGAGCTTCGCACGAATTTTCTTCATGGGCTTTGGATCCGGCGTCGCCGTCGCGCTCCTCGAGGAGACCGTGTTTCGCGGCGTCATGCACACTGCGATCGAACGTGAAGCGGGCCCGTGGATGGCGGCCCTCCTGACTGCGCCGTTGTTCGCCGTCCTGCATTTTTTCGCCAAGGTAAGAATCCCGGCGGCCGATGTCGGCTGGGGGAGCGGTTTCGATTTGATTAGGCTCTCGTTCGCGCCCTTGAGTCATCCGTCACTGGTGATCGATTCATTCGTGTCGTGGCTCGTGGTGGGGTTGATCTTGAGTCTTACGCGCGTTCTGACGGGGACTATCGCGGTGGCCGTGGGGTTGCACGCCGGTTGGGTCGTGGTGCTGCGAATGCTGCAGGAGAGCACCACGAGCGGCGGTTCGCCGGCGTACTCAGCCTGGGTCGGCCGGTTCGACGGATTATTGGGATTTTGGCTCGTGCCCTGGGGCATCGCCATCGCGGTTGCTCTTTGGCTCACGCGTCCGTCGTGGGTGTCCTACGCCAAGGGCTCGAGCACGTCGAGTCTTTGAATCGGATCGTCGAGTTCGAGGCACGCTTGCTTGTCCGGCAGGGGAATGGGCAAGATTTCCGCGAGCCGGTGCCCGACCCAGGCCGCATCGTTCAAGCGCATCTCGATGTCCGTATACACTTCGCCCAGTTGCGGCAAAACGTTCTTCAACAGCGCCGGCAGGCGTGCGTGACGCGCCGGCACCGCGACCACGGGTTCGGGGGCCAGCCAGTCCACCTCGGCGCGATTGAGGCCGTCGGCTTGGCGGCTGCGTGTGCGAATGCGGAAGCGTTGCCCGCCGACGCACGATAACCCCAGCAAGCCGTCGGACAGCTGGTGAAAATCGACTATTTTCGCAAGCGTCCCCACATCGAAGGTCTCGGCGGGCCCTACTTCGTTGCCCTCGCGGATCAGCACCACGCCGAAAGCTTGGGTCTCGCGCATGCAGCGGCGAACCATGTCGACGTAGCGGGTCTCGAAGATTCGCAGCGGCAGCGGACCGTCCGGAAAGAGCACGATATTGAGGGGAAATATGGCGATCGAACCTATTGCGGCCGGATTTACCGCCGCTGAATTCACTTACGGGCCCGCAGCGCGGCGAGCAGCTTGCCGTGCAGTCCGCCGAAGCCGCCGTTGCTCATCACGAGGATGTGATCGCCTGGGCGGGCATCGTCGACCAGGCCCTTGACCAAGGCATCGACGCTTGCGGCGAAATGCGCCCGCTCGCCGAGCGTTCGCACTGAGCCAGGCAGGTCCCAGCCGAGATCGGGCGGATCGAAAAACCAAGCCTGGTCCATGAGCTCGAGCGAGGGCGCCAATGTTTCCCGATGCACGCCGAGTTTCATGGTGTTCGAACGCAGTTCCAGCACGGCGATGATGCGCGCACCGCCCACGCGGGCCCGCAATCCGCGCAAGGTCGTTGCGATGGCCGTCGGATGATGGGCGAAATCGTCGTATACCGTGACCTCGTCGACGACGCCGCGAATTTCCATGCGGCGCTTGACCCCGCGGAAAGCGCCCAGCGCCTTGGCCGCGCGTTCAGGCTCCACCCCCGCGTGCCCTGCCGCGGCGATTGCCGCCAATGCATTCATGACATTGTGCTCCCCGAGCAGCGGCCAGCTGATCTCGGCCACGACCTTGCCCTTTCGCAGTACCGCGAAGCGGCTCGCCGCCGGCCCATCTGCGATCCGCGCGCCCCAGTCGAAGCTCGCAACGCCCTCGCCTTGCGGCTTCGCCAAACCGATTGATTCGCGCGGCGTCCAGCAGCCGAGACTCAACGTGGTCGCGAGCTCGGCGTCCTCGCCGTTGACGATGATCCGGCCGGCGGCCGGCACCGTGCGCAGGAGCTGATTGAATTGGCGCCGGATGGCGGCAATGTCCGCATAAATATCGGCGTGATCGTATTCCAGGTTGTTTAGGATGACGGTCCGCGGCCGGTAGTGGACGAATTTCGCTCGTTTGTCGAAAAACGCGGTGTCGTACTCGTCCGCTTCGATGACGAAATGCGGGCCGCCGCCCAAGCGGGCGGTGGCGTCGAAATTGCTCGGCACGCCGCCGATCAAGAAGCCCGGCGCGAGACCCGCTTCTTCGAGGATCCAGGACAGCATCGACGTGGTGGTGGTCTTGCCATGGGTGCCGGCCACGGCGATCACATGTTTCCGGTGCAATACATGCTCGGCCAGCCATTGAGGCCCGGAGGTATATGGGATTCCGCGATCCAGCATCGCCTCGATGACCGGGCTGCCTCGGCTGAGGGCGTTGCCGACCACCACCACGTGGGGGTTGAGGTCGAGTTGCTCCGCACCGTAGCCTTGAACGAATTCGATGCCGAGCGCCTCGAGTTGAGTGCTCATCGGCGGATAGACATTGAGATCGGCGCCGGTGACGCGGAATCCGGCGGTCTTCGCAATATTCGCCAGGCCGCCCATGAACGTCCCTCCGATGCCTAGAATATGCACGTGCGTGGTCATGAGCTCGGCAGCAACTGATGCTCGAGTACGATCGACAGCAAAAGATACCCCACGCTCACCGCAATCCCCAGCGCGACCCCTGAATCCAGTGCGGCACGCCATATGTTGGCACAGGCGAGCACGTACCAAATCAACCCGACCAACATCAACACTCCGAACGGGACCGATGCGAGCCGGTCCGAACCCATGACGTGAATCAGCGATCCTATCGGGTACAGCCCCATTTGCGCGAGCACGCCGACTCCGAGCAAAGCGCTGCCGGTCTGCAGGAACCGCTGCCGGTGGCGGGTCAAAGCCAGTACGGTCCAGGCGAAGGCGAGCGGTAGACCCACGCTCATTACGATGCGGACAACGATTCGATCGCTCGAAACGGGAGGCAGAAACGCGCTCAAGCCCTCGAGCAGCGCTGCCGCCGCGGCAACCAGCGCCAATAAGAACAGCGACGCCGGCAGATGCGCGGGCGTCCGTCGCCAAAGGGCAATGTCCCAAAATGCTTTTGCGAGTCGCAGCATCGTCCGATCAGTCATAATCGATGCCAAATTGTACACGCGGACCAACGGTATGCCCGACGCGATTTGGATCGATCGAGATGATGAGGTGCCGGCGCTGGCAGAAACGCTCGGAAACCAGCCGTCGATCGGCGTCGACACGGAATTCCTGCGCGAACGCACATTTTTTCCCAAGCTGTGCCTCCTGCAATTGGCTGCCGGCGGGCAAATCTGGTGCGTCGATACGCTCAAGATCCGCAGCCTCGATCCACTGATCGCCGCCCTCACCGCACCGGCGGCGCGCAAACTGATTCACGCCGCCCGCCAGGATCTGGAGGCGGTGTATCTTTCGACCAAGCGTGTCATGTCTCCCGTATTCGATACGCAGATCGCAGCCGGCTGCATCGGGCTCAAGCCCCAAGTCGGCTACGCGGAACTCGTCAAGACGCTGCTGGACGTAACGGTGCCGAAGGGCCAGACCCGTACCGACTGGTCGAAGCGTCCGCTCACGCGCGAACAGCTGGAATATGCGGCGGACGATGTCTTTTATCTCGGCGACATCGCGAGTCATCTCATCCAAAAGCTCCGCGAGCTTGACCGCGAGCATTGGGTTTTGGAGGATTGTGTGGCGCTCGAGGAGAGAAAGCTCTATGAGCCCGATCCCGCGCAAGCGTGGGTGCGGCTTCGCGGCCTCGCGCAGCTGGCACCGGTACCGCGAGCCCGCGCCAAAGCCATTGCGATCTGGCGCGAAAAGCTCGCGCGCGCGAAGGATTTGCCGCGCGCCTGGATCCTGTCCGACACTGCCATTTTCTCCGTCGCCCACGGCTCTTCGCCCCCGCTCAACGAGGGCCTGGCGGCGGATTTACTCGGTTCGCTCGAGCAAGCGGCGAACGATATATCGGATCAGGAGCCGAGTAAGGATGCGCGGCCGACTCCCGCGCAGAAAGTCGTCATCGAACGGCTCGGTAAAATCGTCGATTCACGCGCCGCGGAACTCAACGTCAGCCCTGAGATCCTTGCGTCGCGCGGAGAGCTCAAGGCGCTCGCCATGACCCCGCTCGCACGCTCGCTGCGCGAGGCGCACGCACTGAAGGGCTGGCGCCGCGAAGAAATCGGGACTCGGCTGCTCGAGGCTATCGGCTGACGACGCCGGCCGCGCCGTTGCTGGCCGCGCCGACTCGCACTGCGCGTTCGATGCTTTTGAAGACGGTGCCCGCGTCCGCGTCCGCGTCCACGGAGCGGAGCAGTCCGGCGTTCATGTAATGCGCGATCAGCGGTTTGGTCTGCGCTTCATACACTTCCAGACGCTTCGCGATGACGTCCTCTTTGTCATCCGGTCTCTGAATCAGCTTATGTCCAGTTCCCGGCGGCGAAGTGTACACGTTGAACACCTGCCCACAATCCTGACAGATCCTGCGGCCGGACAATCGTTTGAACAGGCGCCCTAAATCCAGGTTCATCAGCACCACCGAATCGAGCGGCGTGCCGAGTTCATTCAGCAGCTTTGTCAATGCTTCGGCCTGGGGGATGTTGCGCGGAAAGCCATCCAGTATGAAACCCTTGGCGGCGTCCGGCCGCCCGATGCGTTCCCGGATCATGCCGAGCACGATGGCATCGTCGACCAGCTTTCCCGAGTCCATGGCGGCCTTGGCGCGCAGGCCCAACTCCGTGCCTTTGGCAACCGCATCGCGCAGCAGGTCGCCCGTGGATATTTGCGGGATTCCATGTGCCTTGACCAGCAGTTGCGACTGCGTGCCCTTGCCCGAACCGGGAGCTCCCAATAGAACTATTCGCATGGTTTTCTTGAGTGTGAAACAAAGCTACCGTACCTTCGAGCGGCGCGGTCGTCAAACCCCAGCCGATCGGCTATTCTGCGCGCCTCATCTCGCGGGGGTCTCATGCAGAATGCGTTCTATGCACAATCAGGCGGAGTTACCGCGGTCATCAATGCGTCGGCCTGCGGCGTAATTGAAACGGCTAGGCGTCACCGCGACAAAATTGCCAAGGTGTATGCCGGCCGACACGGCATCATCGGCGCCCTGACCGAGGACATGATCGACACGAGCAAGGAGAGCCGCACCGCCATCGCGGGCCTGCGCTACACGCCGGGCGGCGCATTCGGATCAGCGCGCTACAAATTGGCCGGAATAGATAAGAATCGCGCCCAGTATGAACGCCTGATCGAAATATTCCGCGCGCACGATATCGGCTATTTCTTCTACAACGGCGGCAACGACTCCATGGATACTGCGCAAAAGGTAGCGCAAATCGCCGAGCAGCTGGCTGTGCCCCTGATCTGCATCGGGATTCCCAAAACGGTCGACAACGATTTGGCCGTAACCGATTGCTGCCCCGGATTCGGCTCCGCGGCCAAGTACATCGCCGTCTCCACTCGCGAGGCAGCGCTCGACGTAGCCTCCATGTCGCGCACGTCGACCAAGGTATTCGTGCTCGAAGTCATGGGCCGGCACGCCGGCTGGATGGCCGCGGCCGGCGGTCTTGCCGGCGAAAAAGCCGGTGACGCCCCGCATATTATTTTGTTTCCGGAAGTCCTGTTCGATCGCGCGCGCTTTCTGGCAAAAGTTAAGTCCACGGTCGAGAAATACGGTTATTGCGTCGTCGTCGTTTCCGAAGGGGTGCGTGATCCCGACGGCAAATTTCTCGCCGAAACCGGTACCAAGGACGCGTTTGGCCACTCGCAGCTCGGCGGCGTGGGACCCGTCGTCGCGCAAATGACCCACGAAGCCTTCGGCTACAAGTTCCATTGGGCCGTTGCCGACTACCTGCAGCGTGCGGCGCGGCACATCGCGTCCAAGGTCGACGTAGAGCAGGCGTATGCCGTCGGCAAGGCTGCGGTCGAATTCGCGGTCAAAGGGAAGAACGCAGTGATGCCGGTCATCGTGCGAAAATCCGCCAAACCCTACCGCTGGAGCATCGGCGAGGCGCCGTTGGAGGCGGTCGCCAACAAGGAAAAGAAGGTGCCCCGCAGGTTCATCACCGTGGACGGGTTTGGCATAACGGCGGCTTGCCGCGCGTACTTGTCGCCTCTGATCGGCGGCGAAGACTACCCCCCGTATCGCAACGGCCTGCCGGCCTATACCGCCCTCAAAGGCGCGCGCGTGCCGAAGCGCCTGCGCACGCCGTTTGTGGTATGATCTCGTCGCTTTTTTTTGCTATAATTTTATACTTTTCAATAACATAAGAATTTATGGGAGACCTGACTCATGACCCTTGATAGCGCGTTGTGGCTAGCGATTGCGGCCGGTGTCGTTGCGATCCTCTACGGCGTCATTTCGGTACGCTGGATTTTGGCGCAGCCGGCCGGGAATGCGCGCATGCAGGAGATCGCAGCGGCGATTCAAGCCGGCGCCAAGGCATACTTGAACCGGCAATACTCGACCATCGCCATCGTCGGGGTCATTCTGTTCCTCGCGCTTGGGTTCGCGTTGGGCTGGGCCACCGCCGGCGGCTTCGCGGTCGGGGCCATTCTCTCCGGACTGGCGGGCTACATAGGCATGTTCATTTCGGTGCGAGCCAACGTGCGAACCGCGCAAGCAGCGCACTCGGGCATCAACGCCGCGCTCAAGGTCGCATTCAGAGGCGGCGCGATCACCGGCATGCTGGTGGTGGGTCTCGGACTTCTCGGCGTCGCCGGCTACTACCTCGTCATGCTGCGCTTTCTCGGCGATCCGGAAGCGGCCCTGCGCTCCTTGGTCGGCCTCGCTTTCGGCGGCTCGCTGATCTCCATTTTCGCGCGTTTGGGCGGCGGCATTTTCACCAAGGGCGCCGATGTGGGCGCCGACCTGGTCGGCAAGGTGGAAGCCGGAATTCCCGAAGACGATCCGCGCAATCCCGCGGTCATTGCCGACAACGTCGGCGACAACGTCGGCGACTGCGCCGGCATGGCGGCCGACTTGTTCGAAACCTACGCTGTAACCCTGGTTGCCACCATGTTGCTGGGCGGCCTCGTGATGGTGGATATGGGCGAGCGGGCGATATTGTTTCCGATGGTGCTCGGCGCGATCTCGATCATCTCATCCATCGTCGGCACGTTTTTCGTCGCCACGCGTGAAGGCGGCAAGATCATGAATGCCCTCTACAAGGGTGTGATTGTCTCCGCCGCCATCTCGGCGGTCGCGTTCTATTTTACCTGCCAGCGCCTCATGGGCGATCACGCGATGTCCATGTGGTTGTGCACGCTCGTCGGCCTCGCACTGACGGCGGCGATGATCGTGATCACCGAGTACTACACGGCCACCGAGTACAAGCCCGTGCAGCACGTTGCCGCGGCATCGCAAACCGGCCATGCAACCAACATCATCGCGGGATTGGGCGTCTCGATGAAGGCCTGCGCGCTGCCGGTGCTCGCCGTGGCGTTAAGCATTTGGGCTTCCTTTAGGCTCGAAGGCTTGTACGGGATCGCCATCGCCGCCACCGCCATGCTCTCCATGACGGGCATGATCGTCGCGCTCGACGCCTACGGCCCCATTACCGACAACGCCGGCGGAATTGCCGAAATGGCCGGACTGGATAAAAAGGTGCGAGACGTCACCGACCCGTTGGATGCGGTGGGCAATACCACCAAGGCCGTCACCAAAGGCTATGCCATCGGTTCCGCCGGTCTCGCGGCGCTGGTGCTGTTTGCCGACTACACCCACAAGCTCGGTGAAGTTCTAGGTCATCCCACCAGTTTTGACCTGTCGAACCCGGCCGTGATCATCGGTCTCTTCATCGGCGGTCTGGTGCCGTATCTCTTTGCCGCCATGGCTATGGAAGCAGTCGGACGCGCCGCCGGCGCGGTGGTCAACGAAGTGCGCCGCCAGTTCCGCGAGATCAAGGGCATCATGGAAGGCACCGCGAAGCCAGATTACTCGCGAGCCGTCGACATGCTGACCAAGGCCGCGATCAAGGAAATGATCATCCCATCGCTGCTGCCCATTCTCGTGCCCATCGTGCTCGTGTTCGTGGTGAATCTGCTCATGGGTCCAGGCTCCGGCGTGCAAGCACTCGGCGGGCTCTTGATCGGCACGATCGTGACCGGTTTGTTCGTCGCCATCTCGATGACCACGGGCGGGGGTGCCTGGGACAATGCCAAGAAGTACATCGAGGAAGGCCATTACGGCGGCAAGGGCTCCGACGCGCACAAGGCCGCGGTAACCGGCGACACCGTCGGCGACCCCTACAAGGACACAGCCGGCCCGGCCATCAATCCTCTGATCAAGATCATCAATATCGTGGCGCTGCTGCTGGTGCCGGTTCTGGGCAAGATGATGTGATCGCCCGCGTCGGGCGCGGCGAATCTAGATATCGAAGTAGATCGCGTCCGGTTCCACGGCGCCCTCGCGTGTGGCCACCCGAAGATCCGGCTCCTTGAGCGATACGCGCGAGCGCGGCGGCACGCTGCGGGTCAGAAATACCGAGCCGCCGATGACGCTCTCGGCGCCGACGACGGTCTGCCCACCGAGCACCGTGGCATTGGCATAGAGCGTGGAGCCGTTCTCAACGGTCGGGTGACGCTTCTTGCCGCGGATGATCTGGCCGCTCGCGTCCCGCGGAAACGACAAGGCGCCCAAGGTCACGCCCTGATACAGCTTGACCCCTTCGCCGATGTCCGTGGTCTCCCCGATCACCACACCGGTGGCATGGTCGATGAAAAAGGCCGGGCCAATCTTGGCGCCGGGATGAATATCGGCGCCGGTTTTCGAATGCGCCCATTCGGTCATGATGCGCGCCATCATCGGCACGCCTAAATCGTAAAGGGCGTGGGCGATGCGATAAACGCTTACCGCCAACACTCCGGGATAGGCGAGGATTACTTCATCCAGGTTCGTTGCCGCCGGGTCCCCGTCGAAAGCCGCCTGCACGTCGCGGATCAGGAGACTGCGGATCTGCGGCAATCGGGCCAGGAAGATCCCCGCCAATTCGTGAGCGCGCGGCGCACACTCGCCGAATTCCGGCCGCATCCCTTCAGGCTCGCGGCCCGCCTGCTCCCGTCCATAGCAGAGGCAGTGTTCCATCTCCCGCTCCAGCTTGGGTACCAGCGTCGCCATCGACTGCGCCACATGCGCTCCCAGATTCTCGCTGCTCAAATCACGCCGTCCGAAATAACCCGGGTACATCAAGTCGAGGATGGATTCCAAGATCTCGACGATGGCTTCGCGCGACGGAAGATAGCGGCGCGAGATGCGACGTGCACGCTCATCGCCCATGTAGCTGTCGAGGAACTCTCCGGTGAGCTCGTCGAGCGCGGGATTAGTGGACTGCGGGTAGGCGACGGCTTTCATGCTGCCGCTCAGGCAACCGCCTGCATTTTCTCGATTCCTTCAAACAGTCCTTCGAACAGCGCGCCCGACAGATAGCGTTCGCCGGCATCCGGCAGCACTGTGACGATGGTCTTGCCTCTCTGCGCGGGCTCGC
>JBBROC010000016.1:0-53172 GCA_038229815.1 Steroidobacterales bacterium
AAAGCCGGAATCAGTGCGATTCTCACCAGCTATATGACCAGCGCCGATTTCGGCTTGATGGACTACAAGACTTCGGGCAACGGCCTTTACACGACCTGGGTGTACCAGATGAGCGCCACCGGCGGAGGATTTACCTTCACGTCGGTCGCGGGGCCCGGCCAAGTCGCCAATCCGTGCTACCAGATCAATATTGCGCTCGGCAACCCGGTTTCGGTGGGCTGCAACACGTTGACCGCTTATTACGCGCCCCAGAATCTCTTTTCCAATCCCTACATGAACATCGGCTCGAGCAGCGACGATCCGGCGATCAATGACGTACTTTATGATGGCGGCGGTCCCGGTGCTGTCTGTATCGCCTACGGCGGCCCGAATCCGCCGAACCCCTTCCCGCCCAATTACAGCCTCGCGACGTTCAATAACGGCGGTTTCAGCGTCCATGAAGACTATCAACGCAACAAGAATAACTGCCCGCAATCAACCGGACCCACGAACGCAGGTTTCGTGCCGTATTCGCCCGAAGTCTTCTATGAGGAGCGCGGCTGGGGTTACGGCGCCAATCAATCCGCAAACTCCGGCACCATTCTCGTTCCGATGACGACAGCGGGTGCAACGCCCACCGCCGGAACCGTTGCCGCCGCGCTGGCGCTATTCACACCGTATCTCGATCCCGAGACAAATAATACCGGCACGCAGGAAATCAAAGCGTCGGCAGGGCAATCGCCGATGGCGGGTCTCATGGCCCAAGCGAAAACGTATTTTGCAACCAATCCCCCCTCGAGCAACGGCTGCACGCCGCAGCGCTACGTCATCATGGTGACGGACGGGTTGCCGACATTCGATTTGAGCGGTAAAACCTGGCCGCCGCTGGGAAGCACCGCGGCGACCGGCTATGGCGTCAGTGCCACTTTCAACGCCGACGGTTCTTTGGGCGCGACCAACGATCAGGCGCTGACGGACGTAATTACAAAGTTGACCGCGCTCAATACGGCCGGGATCAGCACCTATATCGTTGGTCTGGGCGCAGGCGTTGATCCCACCAAGAATCCGGTGGCTGCGAAAACACTGACCGCTATGGCCGTCGCCGGGGGCACCGGTTCTTACTTCGCGGCCACTGATCCGACCACCCTCACCAACGATTTGCAAAGCATACTCGGTTCGATTCTTGCGGCAACCCAATCGGTCGCCTCCGTCGCGGTCAACTCCACCGGACTCAGCAAAAATAATGTCGTTTACCAGTCGCAATTCTTGTCCTCCGACACAAATCAGGATTGGACCGGAAATCTGTATGCATTTCCTGTGAGCCCGACGACCGGAGTCGTGGACACCATTCCCGCCGACGCCACCTGGGCCGCGGCGACTCAATTGGACGCGCAAAATTGGAACACCGGGCGCTTGATCGCGACATGGGACCCGGTGGCCGGTGCGGGTATACCATTTCGATGGACCACCGGCACCCCCGCGACCGGCATCGCCAATACGACCGTGTTAGGTCAGGACTTGACCACATTCGCGCCGGATCCCAGCGGCCAGGATGTGGTGAATTTCTTGCGCGGTTCGAGCGCGCAAGAAGTCAGCAATGGCGGCCAATTTCGCAATCGTACTCACAAATTGGGCGACATCGTATTCAGCAATCCGGTCCATGTCGGCCCGCCCTCGGGCAGTGTCATCTCACCGTCCTACGCGGCCTTTTCCATCGCCCAGCAAGCGCGCCCGCCGGTGATCTACGTCGGGGCGGATGACGGCATGCTTCATGCCTTCGATGCGACCACCGGCAATGAACGATTCGCCTATATCCCTGCCGGCGTGTATGCAAACCTGATCAACCTGGCTTCGCCCTTTTACAATGGCCGGCACTTGTTCTACGTCGATGGTTCCCCGCAGACAGTCGACGTGCAATTCGCCGACAATTCCTGGCACACGCTGCTCTTGGGCACCGAAGGCGCCGGCGGCAAGAGCGCTTTCGCCCTCGACATCACGGATCCCACCACCGTGACCTCGGAGGCGGCCCTCGCCCCCTTGGTGCTCTGGGACTTCATGGATACCGATTTGGGTTTGACGTACGCCATACCCTCGGTGGCGAACACGAACAACGGCACCATGTTCTTCCTTGGCAACGGCTACGACAGCACCAATGAGAAGCCGTTCCTGTACGTGCTGAGGCCGCAAACGGGCGCAGTCTTCGCCAAGGTCGATCTATGCGCGAAAGTGCCGACGGCCTGCAACCTCGCTGTTTCGAACGGGTTGTCAAGCGCCATCGCGATCAACACCAGCGGACTCGGGGCGGCGGCGGCGAATATCGTGTACGCCGGCGACTTGCAGGGGAATCTGTGGCGAATCGATATTTCAAACGCCAATCCCGCATTGTGGGGCGTGTCCGTCCTTCTACAGGCGCGAGATGCCGGTGGTAATGCGCAACCCATCACCACGACGCCGGTGGCTACGTTGAATCCGCAGTATCCGCAGCTGCTCGGGACTTTCGTATTCGTCGGCACGGGACAGTTGCTCGGCATTCCCGACCTGGGCAATACCAGCACCCAAACCATTTATGGCGTGTACGATCCGCCCGCCGCCTACGCATCGCCCTTGGTCCGCGCCAACCTCGTGCAGCAAACGTTATCCTCAGGATTGATCGGGACGACGGTGGTGTCCACCGTCACCAACAACGCAGTCTCGGTTCCAACGACCAAAGGTTGGTACATCGACCTGTCCTTGAACAGCGGCGAGAGGGTTATCAACAATCCGCTGCTGAAGAGCGGCGCACTCGTCATAACCACTACGCAGCCGGCGACCAATTCCTGTTCCTCGGGCGGGACTTCGTTTTTATATGTCATCAACTACAAGACAGGCAGCGCGTTTGCAATGCCGCAATTTGATGCAAACGGGGATGGCTCGATAAATTCGAGTGATACCACCGCGGGCGGAAAGGTTCCCCTCAGCGTTCAGCTTGGACCAGGCTTTTACGCTGATGCGACCATCGTCAACCAAGGGGTAACGGGCGGAATCACCAGCACCGGGGGCGGTGCTTGCCCGCTAGGCAACTATGAGTCATATAGCTGCCCTGAGGCTGGAACAAGCTGTACTCCGCGTTGCTTGAAGGGGTCCGGTAAACGTCGTATCGCATGGTGGGAGGTTAGACAATGAAATTTCGCAAACTAGGGTTCTTCATCGGGGCGCTGATGATTTCGCTCAGCCTACAGCCGGGCGCGGGATGGGCGACTCGAGCACTGGGTGAAGTGATTAGCGGCGAGATCACTGCCGCGCCGAGCGCGACGCAGATCGAAATCGGTCATCATCTCTATCGAATCAAGGCCAATAGCCCCGCGGCGGCGGCAGCTCACAACTTCTACTTCGGTCAGCTGGTCGACGTGACGCTCGATAAGCCGGCAATCGGTGCGCAGGCCGAAGTCGTTTCCATCACATCGCATGCAAATTAAGGGAGCGCAGCCGTGAAGAGAAGCGGATTTACGTTCGTAGAGCTCTTGATAGCGATCGCCATCGTCGGAATACTCGCGGCCATCGCGATTCCATCCTACTCAGCGTATACCAGGCGAGCCAACCGAACCGATGCCACCCGAACCATGACCTTCGACTCTCAAGCGCTCGAGCGGTGCTATTCGCAGGCCTTTACCTACGTGAACTGCGCGACGGCAATGGTCGGTGCCAAGCCATCGCCTCAGGGCTATTACACGATCACTATCGCAGTTCCCTCGGCCTCGAGCTATTCGGTAACTGCCGTTCCCCTCGCCCCGCCCCAAACAATCGACACGGATTGCACGCAATTTTCTATAGATAGTACCGGCAAGCAGAGTGCCACCGGCTCCGGCAGTACCCCTACTCAGACGTGCTGGGGTTCAACCTAGACAAGCCCGGCGCTATTTCGCGCTGTAGCCGCGGCCCTCGACACAAGCCGCCATTGCGCGCTCGTAGTCCGAGCTGTTTTGCGCTACCTGTCCAGCCTGCTCTTGAGCCCACTGCTGGCACTCGGCCTTGTCGGTCGCCTGTTGCTCGGGGCTCTGGCCGTTTTTCGGGTACATGAATATCTGCCCGGTAAGCGCCCCGGCGTCGCCCGGCGGCGAGCCACCGGCACTCGGGGCCGCGCCTTCCGCGCGTGCGCTCGAATCCGCAATCGGTGGCGGATCCGTCGCCACGTAGCCCTCGTAGGACGGGTTATACGTGTAGTACACGTCGTTGGCGTAGTAATACGGAGTTCCACTCCACCAATACGTGGCGTACGCCAACGGCAGGACGGGCAGGAACCAGGAGAACCCCAAGCCATAGTAGGCTCGCGGCCAGAAACCGCCCTGCCAGTAGCCGCCCCGCCAGTAAGCCCCGGTGGAGTATCCGTGCCCGTAATAGCCGCGACCGCCGTAATAGCTGCGATCGCCGGAGTAGCTGCGACCGCCGGAGTAGCTGCCGGAATGCCCATAGGCGCCACGTACCGCATACGCGGTCCCACCGCGGTAGGCCCCGGCATAACCGCCGCGACCGTATCCAGCGGAAACGGGAGCAGCAAAGTGAGCCCCGGCCGCATAACGCGCCCCGCCACTGCCTACGGCAGCAGCATGGCCTCCACCGCCACCGCCGAAGTGTGCGCCGCCCGAAGCGTGGCCGCCGCCGCCCGATGAGTGACCACCACCGCCCCCGTGCGATTGCGCGAGGGCCGGGCCTGCGCCAATCAGTATTGACCCTAAAACGCAGGCCGCCAGAAGAAAGCGTCTGTCCCGTGTACTCATGACTGTCACCTTCCGTTACCGATTGCGCCTTGGCTCGTGCATTTCAATCCTATACGCATAAGACCCCAACTTGTACAACGCGGTTCAGACCGTTTGGTGCACATAAACAATGCTTAATTCCGCAAGGTTGCATTGAACATAATATGGCGCGCGCGTACCTTCAACGGTTCGCGTAGGCTCACGAATGTGCTCCGCGTCACGCAAACACGGTGAACGCGATCTTCGCAGGTGCCCGCTGATTCGACGCCAGCCGTGCGAACCAGTGCACAAAAACCAAGAAATATCGGCAGCGGCGGAGCGAACTTGAGCGCAATGCCAGCCGAATTGCGACCTGGTTCAACGTGCCTGTAAGGCTATCCCTTAGTATCGCTTGCGAGCCTAACGCCCCACAATGGAAGCAGACAATGAAGATATCGACTGCCTTGAAGAGCACTTTGGGAGCCGGAGCCCTGATGCTCCCACTCACGATACTCGCCGAATCGAACGTTCAAACGGGGGCCGCAACCGCCTCACCCGGCGCCACCGCTCACATCGATTTTTCGATAGTGATTCCGAAGATTCTGTATTTGCGCGTCGGCACCGGCTCGGCCTACACGACCGGTGCGCTGAGTTCCGTCAACACCATCGATCTCCTCACGTTCTCGCCTGCAGCAGGCACGGTGGGCAACGGCATTCCGGTGGCCGGCACCGGCGGTGATCTGACCGGCGGGGTAGAGACCGCAGCCATCGTGAGCAACAGCGGCAACGTCACGCTGAACGCCACTGCGAGCGGCGCGCTAAGCGACGGCAACGGCAACAGTATTCCGTTCACCCAGATTACCACCGCGGCCACGACACTTACGTCCGCGACGCAGCTGCCCGCGCCGGTGCTGACCAATGGCACCAGTTCGAACGTCGTCCTCACCGCACCGGCGACGAAACTGATCGTTCAGGATGCGAAGTGGACGTACAGCTATGCGAATAGCGCGAGCGTGCCCGCGGGCACCTACGGTGGCGTCAACGCGAACAATAGCCGCGTGGTTTACACGGCGACGATGCCGTAATCTGCCGATAAAGGCGGCATACCAATGCGTGCCAACCCGCCCTCGCTCCGGATTTCAGAGCTCGGAATGACACCGGCAGTTGACCGGGTGCGACGCTGCCAATATGGACTGCGCCCGGCGCTAATCGGCGCAGTCCTGTTTGGCGCGATACCAAAAGCCGCACCGGCGTATACGGCCACGCTCACCGCGGCCTCGCCACTGAGCCTGTACCTGCAGGTAGGCGTCGGCAGCTTCACGAATAACTATCTCAACGGCGGTCAGCCCGGGAATAACAGCACCATCAACCGGGTCTCGGCCACCGTCGCGGCCTCATCCGTCGGCAACGGCACCGCGCAGGCGATGACGACCGACAGCGCTGCGACGCAAAGTTATTGGGATGGCTACACGTATTGCAGCGTGCCCGGCCAACTTTATATCGGCGGCTTTTACCGCACTACCGGCACCACGACTCCCGCGGCACTGGTCACGGCGACCGTTCCGGCGGCATTGACCGACGCTGCCGGCGACAGCATCCCGTTTTCCAAGATCCGCTGGACATCGAGCGGGAATGGCGATTCCGGTGCCGAGCCCTTTCCCGCCGGCACCTTCGTCAACGGCAGCGTGCAGAACGTCGGTTCCATGAGCAGCAATACTTGGAACGAGAGCTGCTGGACATTTTCGTACTTGAACAATACCGTGCCCCCAGCCGGCCAGTTCACAGGCGTCGTGCGCTATACGCTGAGTGCGCCATGACCTTCGTCAGCCGCCGAACGCTGACGACGGCTTTTTTTTTGGCTTGTGCATTGAGCATAATCTGGCCGGCCGGGGCTCAGGCAAAGACAATCAACATCGATGATTCGGGCACTCAGGCGCTCGAGCCATCCGTGAGCCTCAAGTGGAAGAGCGCCGCGCCTTCGCGCTCCGGCCGCGACAATCTGATGGTTGGCGCCACGACGATTCGCGTGCGCATCAACGTGACTCCCTGGCTGCGCCGTTCGGGCCGGATCTATTTGAATCTACCCGCCCAGTCGCCGGGCCCCATCGCCGCTTCGTGGAGCACCCAAGGACGATTTCTGCCGGGACAGGTGCATTCGGGCAATCGGGTTCTGGTCTATGCCGGACCCATCGCAGCGCCCTTCATGGAAGACGTGCTGACGGTCCAGTTCAGCGTCGACGGGAGCTTGGTGCGCCGAACCTTTCCCGTGACCTTCCACTTTGAAATGGATGAGGATTGATCATGCTGCGCGTTTCCATTCTGCTCGCTGTTTTCGGCGCCGCACTTTCTCCTTCCGCGTACGCGCAGGAATTCGCGGCGCTGGTATCGCCTCCGCGCTTCGAGCTTGTGACGCAGCCTGGGAAGATCTTGCGCAGCGTCATCGAGGTGAGCAATCGATCGACGGCAACTGCTCGGTACCTCTTCCACACCGCCGACTGGACCTTTTCGTCGGATTTTAGCGTCAACTTCCAAGACGAGTTGCAACCGGGCAGTTGTCGGCCGTGGGTGGCGATCGAGCGGCCCGAAGTGACGGTTCCCGGTGCCGGCACCCTGCGCTACCGTTTCGAAGTGACCGTGCCCGCGGATGCGCCGGCCGGCGAATGCCGTTTCGCCCTGATGATCGAAGGCGCCGAACCTTCAATCGCCCGCGGCAAGGGCCTGGACATGCCCGTCACCGGGCGCATCGGCGTCATCGTGTACCTGACCATCGGCACCGGCGCACCCGACCTACAGGTCTTCGGCCCGAAAATCGCGACTCTCAATGGACAACAGATCCCGACGCTGATCGTCAACAACTCCGGCACCGCGCACGGACGCATGAGCGGGTTCCTGACAGGCAAGGACGCGAAGGGAATCTCTTACGACTTCACGCCCTCGGATTTTCCGATCTTGCCTCGCGAGCAGCGTGACGTCTTCCTGACTCCGTCGACGGCCACCGACGATCATCCGACGATCACTTATCCCGTCACGGTCAAGGGCACGCTCGAGTGGGGAAAGCAGAGGACTGAGCTCAATCAGATTTTCAGATGAAACGCCGCGGAATCCTTGCGGCCCAGCTCGCATTGCTGTGCGGGGCGGGAGGACTCGCGTTCTCGAGCGCGGTGTACGCGCAAGTTGCGCCACCGGTGCTTCCTTCGCAAGCCCGCGATCTTCCGGCCGGGCCGGCCTATCACGATCGATACATCAGCGGCGGCTCGCTGCCACTGGACATATCCCATGCGGACGGCACAAGCAGCGATCCGCAAGGGCTGGCCCATTCACTCGAGCTCGACGGCGTGCTGAGCGCACGGAGTTCTCATGACGCAGGCTCGGGCGCCCATGTCATGGAAAACGGTTTTTTTGCGAAGGCGCAATGGGAAACTGCCCCTTACGGCGCGTGGTCGCTCGATGCCTCTGCGCGCACCGGAGGATCCGAGCGCGGACCCTCCGGGCAAGGTCAGGGTGGAGTGATCACCCTGAGGCAGCGCGGCATGCCCTTCGATGGAGACTGGCAGGCAGATAACGCCATCGGCGATTTGAATTCCCCGGACATCGGTCTTGCGCGCATTCAACCGCGCTTCTATTTGCCGACCGCTCCGGTGCAGGGGCTTGCGACGGAGTGGCGGGGCCCGACGGGCTTGCAGGTCGTCGCGGGCGGCGGCGTGCCGGGCCTCTACGATGGCATCGCGGTGCCTAATTTCCGAACTTTGCCTGGATCGACGGCGACGGCCGGCGCACAGTGGTCCCCGTCATCGCAGTGGTCGGTGGGCGGACAGTTCGTCGAGGCTCGAGACGTAAACCTACGCATCGGCCCCGTTATCGAGGGCAACTCGCTCATGTCCTCGAGCACCGGGCTCCTAACTGCCGCCTGGACCGATCGAGGTGCGCATCTTCAGCTGAATCTCATCGATGGCAACGGCAACGCCAAGTCCAACGCCGTCGGCACTTGGGTCGACGCGTCGTTCGCAAGGGGCCGGGTCCTGCAAAATGCCGGCATTTTTCGCATCGACCCGAACATGACCTGGGGCAATCAGATGATCTCAAATGACGCGCAAGGCGGTTACTACCGGCTCAACTACCAGAGCCGGCAGTGGCTGGCCGACATCGGGGTCGACGAAGTGCGCTCCGTCTCGGGCCTCGGGACCAACACAACGTTCGTTACCGGCGACGCCCGCGACCAGCTGTCGCGAGATTGGGGGGTTGGCGGCGTCGTCAATGCCAGCCATGCCGACGGTGGAACCAACTGGTCGCTCGAAGGCTATGTCGACCACGCGAACGCCGCTGGGACGGGCCGCGCCCAGGCGGATTTCACCCGGACAGTCGCCGGCGCAGACGCCGCGCTGACCCTCAACGAAGCGTGGTCGACGCCGGTCGGCATGCGGCTCAGCACCTCCACCTCCGTCGAGCGAATCAGCGGCGCCGTCATTTCTGGCCTACCGCAAGACAGTACGGTGTTGAGCATTGCCGTGTTTGGCGGCGGACAATTCACCACCGCGCTCGGCGTCGAAGGCAATGTGCGCTGGGCAAAAGCCGTACAGGGACGAGCCGCGCCGGCCGTGTCTGCAAATGTCTCATTGACCTGGCAGTTGTCGAAGTCTTGGGAAGTCCTCGCCACGTATTACGACAGCAGGATTGGCTCTTGGACGCCGCTGACCGTGCAATCGCCCCTCACGCCTCCGATAGCCACCGTGGTTCCATCCATACAGGAACGCGGACTGTTTGTGACGTTTCGGTATCGACGAGCATCGGGCTCGCACTTCGCGCCGCTCGGCGGCGCTGCCGGAGCGGGTTCCGGGGAAATCTCGGGCGTCGTCTTTCTCGACGCGAACCACAACGGACATCTCGACGCGAGCGAACTCGGCGCGCCCAATGTCACGGTGGTTCTGGATGGAAGATTCTCCGTGCAGACCGACGCCGGCGGCCGATTCAACTTCCCGGTGGTGGCGACCGGGCACCATGTCATAACGGTCGTCCCCGATAACCTGCCGCTCCCGTGGGGGCTCATCAATGAAGGCCGCGCGGAGTGCGTGGTCTCGACTCGAGACCGCACGGAAATCGACATCGCCGCGCAGCGCCCGCGCTAACGCCTACGGTTCCGCAAAATTGTCCGCCTGGTACACCACCCGGCCGCCGACTACCGTTTGCAACACCTTGATGTCGGCGATCTGCCCGGCAGGAATGTCGAAAAAGTTCCGGTCGAGCACGATGAGATCCGCGAGTTTGCCCACTTCGAGCGATGCGGTCGCTGCATCTTGATGCAGCTCATACGCGGCATTCATGGTTATCGCCCGCACTACCTCCTTGCGCGAGAGGCCCGGATCATCGCTCAAGCGGCCCGCGTATTTGTGATCGGGCTGCGGCGCATTGGTGCGCGTGACACCGACCTTGAGCGCGAACCATTCGTCGAGCGGATCCACGGGCCAATCGCTGCCGAACGCGATGCGCGCGCCTGCCGCCGCGAGAAAGCCGGCGGGCTCGATATAGTTGAAACGCGCCGCTCCCAAATATTCGCGCGCGCCCTCCATGGTATCGGGCGCCTGCTTTTCCCATTGCAACGACAGCACCGGAATTACGTTCAATTGTTTGAAGCGCGGGAAGTCGGCCGGATCGACTATCTCATCGTGAGCCATCGCGGCTCGTATGTCGCGGTCCGGAAACTGCCGCCGCAGGATGGCGATGCCATCCAGCCCTTCGCGCACGGCGCGATCGCCATCCGCGTGCATGTGCGGTTCGAAGCCAGCGTCAGCAATTTCGATCAACAGCGCGCCTAGCACGGGCGGCGGGAAATACACCTCCGGACCGCGGCTTTTGGAAGGCTCCCAGTGACGATTGTCGGGCGCACCTTGCAGGCTCAGATAGGGCGCCAACAGGGCGCCCGTCGAAGCCGGAGCGGTGATCACTCCGTCAAGAAACAGTTTCACATTACGAACGGTCACCTTCGGCTCCGGCCCCACCTCGCCCTGGTCGTAGCGCCCAGCCAACGATTTGACCATCGCTACGGCTTCCTTGGGATCGCGACCCTGCGGCGGTGTGATCAGGACGGCAAAGTGCGCGCGCGCCGTCAAGGCGCCGGCGCGTTGCACCGCTGCAAACGCTTCGATGTTCGCCGGTACGGCCGCCGCGTCCAAGAACGTGGTTACCCCCTGCCTGCGAAGCGCGTCCAGGGCAGCCGCGGCCGACTTGACGTCGTCGGCGGGGGTGGGCGGCGGAATCAGCTTCGTCACGGCCTCTTGCGCGGCGTCCTCCAATATCCCAGACGGGCTGCCGGAAGGGTCGTGCCCCACCTTGCCCCCGAGAGGATCCGGCGTCTTCGCTGTGATGCCGGCGAGTTGCAACGCCCGTGAATTGATCAACGCCGTATGGCCGAATGAGGACGTGACGAGAATGGGCCTCTGCGTCTTCAGCGCGTCCAGGACTTCGCGGGTGGTGAGAGTACCTGCCGGCAACATGGCTTCTTGAAACCAGTTGACGACTTCGAGCCATTTATCCGGCTCGCGAGTGCGCGTTCGATCGAGACAGGCCTGAATCTTCGCTTGCATCTGTTCGACTTGAAGCTGTTCGTAGTTCAAGTTGCATTTGAGGAGCGCCGCCCCTCCTTGCAACGGATGCAGATGCCCGTCCACCAAGCCGGGCATCACCATTCTCCCGTGTAGATCGACTATTTTCGTATGCGGACCGATGAAGGATTGGATCCCCGCATCGGTTCCGACATAAGCGATGCGCCCATCGCGGATTGCGAGCGCCTGCTGCCGGCTGTCATTGGCGTCGACGGTATACACGATCCCATGTCGGTACGCCGTGTCGGCCGGTCCGCGAATCGCTGATTTTGCTGCGTCCTGCGCACGGCACGCCGTTGCGGCAGCCAGCATACCGGCGGCGGCCAGCACCGTCGCCGCGCCGGCAAATAATTCAAACCGCATCGAGTGCGGCGCCCAAATCCGCGATCAGATCACCGGCATCCTCGATGCCAACGGAAATTCGAATCAGCCCGTCGGTGATTCCGAGACGCTCGCGCGTTGGCTTGGGCACGCCGGAATGCGTAGTGCTTGCGGGGTGCGATATGAGAGTCTCGGTTCCTCCGAGACTCACCGCAAGCTTGATCACTTGCAGTGCATCGAGCAACCGGAAGGCCTCCGACTCCGCGCCTTTGACGGTGAAGCCGAAAGTCGAGCCCGCACTCTGACACTGCCGCTTGAACACCGCCTGTCGCGGATCGGCGGCCGCTAGGAAGCCGAGATAATTGACCGCGGCGATCTTGGGATGCTTGCGCAGAAATTCCGCCACTATTGCTGCATTTTCCGCCGATTTATGCATGCGTAGCGACAGTGTCTCCAACGAGCGCATGATCATCCATGCCGTATTCGGATCCAATTGAGTGCCGAGTGCGCCGCGCAGTTTTTTCACCGGACCTACCGCTTCACGCGACCCAACGACGCCGCCCGCGACCAGATCGGAGTGGCCCCCGACGTATTTGGTCAATGAATACATGACGAGATCCGCGCCGAAACCGAGCGGGCGCTGAAACACGGGGCCCAGAAAAGTGTTGTCGACGACGACCGGAGGCCTGCCGCCCGCCTGGCGCTTGCCGATGGCGGCGGAAATCTCCTGCATCAGCGCGAGATCCACCAAACTATTGGTCGGATTCGCCGGCGTCTCGACCATCACCAGGCAAACCCGGCCGCCTGTCTCGGCGGCTTTTTCCGAGGCACGTTCCGACGCTTCGGTGACCCCCGCCCGATCGTGGCCCAGACTGAATCCGACGGCATTTACGCCGAAGGCAGGCAGGGTTTTTTCGATCAGCGTCTCTGTTCCGCCGTACAGCGGCTGACTCATGAGAATGACGTCGCCCGGCCGCACGTGCGTCCAAATGACGGTGGAGATCGCCGCCATGCCGCTGGAAAAGACCGCGGCCGTCTCGCCCCCTTCCCACAGCGCCAGACGGTCCTCGAGCACTTCGAGGTTGGGATTGTTGAACCGCGAATAGACCAAGCCGGAGGTTTGACCCGCGCCGGGCTCGCGTCGTCCGGACGTGTAGTCGAAGAAGTCCTTGCCGTCCTGCGCCGTCTTGAAGACAAACGTCGAAGTCAGGAAAATTGGCGGCTTGAGCGATCCTTCGGATAAGCTCGGGTCGTAGCCGTATCCCATCATCTGGGTTTCAGGCTTGAGCACGTGTTTGCCGATTTTGCGTTTATGATATGAGTCGTAGCTCACGTTGCCCCCAACGAGTCGATTTTGGATGCGCAATATAACCTGTCGGCCGGAAGGCGTGGAATGAATCAGACGTGATGCTCGTAGTCATCGCCGCAGCGGCGTTCCTCAGCACTTTTTCGGGCGGTCTGCTGGCGCTCAAGCTGCAAGATAAATTGCATTTGATATTGGGATTCAGCGCAGGCGCGGTCATCGGCGTCGCATTCTTCGACCTGCTGCCGGAAGCGATCATTTTCGGCGAAAAATTCCACGCTCCTGCGGCCATTCTGTCCTGCACGGCATTCGGCTTCTTGTCGTACTTGGTCATGGATCGAATCCTGTCGTTCCACGGCGACGCCGCGCCTCGGGGACCCTTGGCCGCCGGCGTGCTATGCATGCACAGCCTGCTCGACGGCGTCGCCATCGGAATCGCTTTCCAAGCCTCGCAAGAAGTTGGAATCGTGGTTGCCGTTGCAGTGCTTACCCACGATTTCTCGGACGGCATCAATACAATGAACATCGTGCTGAAAAACGGCGGTCGCCGGCGAGCCTTCATTTGGCTCATCGCGGATGCGCTGGCGCCCGTGCTCGGAGTTGCTTCGACGCATTTTTTCAACGTGCCCGCAGAATGGTTCGGCACGGCGCTGGCGCTTTTCGCGGGGTTCTTTTTGTACATCGGCGCGAGCGATTTGATCCCGGAGAGCTATCATGCCCACCCTAAATTTCTGACCACCGCCATGACCCTGGCGGGCGCCGCAGTCCTGTATTTGGCGATTACCCTAGTCGGGTAGCCGCGCGATGATGGAGGGCCGCGGACGGCTCGTCGCTGCGCTGCCGGCGGAGGCCGCCATGATGCTGGCAATCGCCGCCCATTGAATCCAACTCAAGCGTTCTCCCAGAAAACTCAGGCCCGATAGTGCGCCGAGAGCAGGGTCCAAGCTCATGAGAACTCCGACCGTTCGCGTCGGCAATCGCGGCATCGCCCACATTTCAAGCGAATAGGGAAGCGCGCTCGAGAGCAGCGCCACGCCAAGCGCCGCCGGCAGAATCGCCGGCGAGATCAGCCGGGCCCCGGCCTCTGCGACCCCGATGGGTACGATCAAGATGGCGCCGACGACCATGCCGAGGGCAGTCGTCTGCCCGCCATGCGCGGCCCCCGCCTTGCGGCCGTAAAAAATATACAGAGCCCAAAAAACACCGGCTGCCAGCGCATAGGCAACCCCGCCCGTAGCCAGAGGTTTCGACCCAAAACCGAGCGGCAGCAATGCGAGCAGCCCGAGCGCGGCCATCAGTATCCATGCAAAATCAATGGCGCGCCGCGATGCAGCCATCGCCAATGCCAGGGGACCGGCAAATTCCAGCGCGACCGCGATTCCGAGGGGAATCGAGTTCAGCGACGCATAGAAACAAAAATTCATGCAGCCCAGCGCCAATCCGTAAATGACGATCACGCGGATCTCCCGGGGGGTCGGACGTATCCGCCACGGGCGCCACACGGCCAATAGCATGAGCGATGCCAAAGCCATCCGCAGCGCAGTAGTGCCCGCGGCGCCCACCAAGGGAAACAATCCCTTGGCGATGACGGCGCCGAGTTGAAAGCAAAACATCGCCGCGATCAGCACCGCGATCGGCGCGGCCGCGGTGTCGATCTTGCGCCTCAAGTGTCGCGGCTGTCGTCGGCGGGCGTCTTGACGAGAAGATGCAAATGCTTCATGACGCGATTGAGATTCCTGCGGATCTCATTGAGCTGCCCGATGTTGGCGGCTGTCTTCAGCGCCTCCTTGAGAGGCTGCAAGGGATACCCGCCATAGGCTCCGGCATCCGGCACATCGCATGTCACCGACGATCTGCCGGCGAGGACGACGTTGTCTCCCAGCGTGATGTGCGCGGTGACCACGGAATTTCCGCCCGTGACGAATTGCCGGCCGATTTTCGTCGACCCGCCCATCATGAAACCGGCGGTGAAGAAGCCGTTCTCGCCCAGATCGCAGTTATGCGCGATATGACAGATATTATCCAGCTTGGTGCCGGATCGGATATAGGTGGAAGTCAGGGTCGCCCGGTCGATGGCGCAATTACTGCCGATTTCGACCCCGTTGCCGATTTCGACGTTGCCGAGATGCGAAATTTTTCGTGGCCGCCCGTCAGGATCCACCGCATATCCGAATCCATCGCTGCCGATGCTGGTGTGCGGATGTATCTCGCAGTCATCGCCGACCTGGCAGCCGGCGCCCAGAAAAACGTGTGGGTGCAGCACGCTTCGATCGCCGACTCGGGCGTCGTTTTCGATGACGGCGTGAGCGCCGATCAGACAGTCGCTCCCGACGCTGGCATGCGCGCCGATGACGCAGTAAGGCCCCAGGAAGGACCTCTCGCCGATCATCGCATCCGGGTGCACCACCGCGGTCGGATGGCGTTCACCCCACTGCGTGAATCGATAGCACTTCTTGTCGAAATATTTCAACAATACGGCCATGCCCATCGATATGCTGTCCACCGAAAAGCAGCAGCTGTCGGCATCCATGTGGACGTCCATACAGGCGGCCATCTTCGCCGGCACTATCAGAATTGCCGGCTTGCGGCGCCGTGCCTCGGCGAGCTGCCGTGCATCGCTCGCATAGACCAAGCTGCCCAACAAGGCCTCTTCCGGAATATGGACGTGGGTTGCGCCAATTTCCAGATTGCCGTGAAGGAAGGTGAAGACATCCGAATGCCGGGTTTTGATGGTTTGAGCTGTGAGCATGATGCTGTCCAATCCACGGCCGAACTCCCGCCGGAGTATGATCGTTCGCCACTGATCATGCATGACCCAATAGCCAGTTTCCTTGCGCAGCGTCCCCTGATGGTGCTGGACGGCGCACTCGCGACGGAACTCGAACGCCGCGGTGCCGACCTTAAGGACCCGCTTTGGTCCGCCAAATGCCTGATCGAGCGGCCAGATCTCATCCGCGAGGTTCATGTTGACTACTTTCGCGCCGGCGCCGATGTCGCGACGACCGCGACCTACCAGGCGACGTTCGAGGGCTTTGCACGCACTGGCATAGAGCGGCAGGCCGCGACGCAATTGATGCACCAGGCCGTTGGTATTGCGCTCGCCGCGCGCGATGAATTTTGGGCCGTCGAATCTAACCGCAGCGGCCGGCTGCGGCCGCTGATTGCGGCCTCGGTCGGCCCCTACGGCGCAATGCTCGGCGACGGTTCGGAGTATCGGGGCGGTTACGCGCTGGATGAGAGTGCCCTCGCGGACTTTCACGGGCCACGTCTGCGGGTGTTGGCACATGCCGGCGCCGATCTGCTGGCGTGCGAAACCATCCCGTGCATGCGCGAGGCGCTGGTATTGGCGCGCGGGCTGCGGGAATTCCCTGGCGTTTATGCGTGGATCAGCTTTTCCTGCCGCGACGGCGGCCTTACTTCGGAGGGCGAAGATATCGGGGAGTGCATCGCGGAGTTGCGCGATTATCCTCAGATCGCCGCGGTCGGCGTCAACTGCACCGCGCCGCAATACATCACGCCGCTGCTGCGAAAGATGCGTGCAAACACCGACAAGCCGCTGGTGGTATACCCCAATTCCGGCGAGTGCTACCAGTCTTCGCTCAAACAGTGGCGCGGCGCGGCGGGCACAGCGCAAATCGGCGCACAGGCTCGCCTTTGGTATGCCGAGGGAGCACGCTTGATCGGCGGCTGCTGCCGTACGGGGCCCGTGGACATATGCAGCGTGAAACAATACCTGGCCGAACTCTCCGGATAGCGGTGGGATTGCTGGCACTCGCATGCCTTGCGACTGCGGGATCGGGCGTTTCAGCGGCGGGCGCTGCCGCTTCAGGCAATCGTTGCGGGGACGGGAACGCCGTCGCGCTCGTGGTGCAAGGTTCGACTCTTTGCATATCGATCGAGGATTCGGCGCGGGCCGGCCGGCCCCGCCTCTTACTTGATTGGATCGAGCGCTCGGCGCGAATCGTTTCGGACTATTACGGGCGTTTTCCGGCGCCTCTGGTGGCTTTGCGAATCGGTGCCGCAGCGGGCAGCGGGGTGGGCGGCGGACGCACGACCAACGAAGGCGGTCTGCAGATTCAGGTGATTGTGGGCCGCGATGTGACTCAAGCCGATTTGGCGGCGGACTGGGTGCTCGTGCACGAAATGGTGCACCTCGCTTTGCCCGAGATAGGCCGGCGCCACAATTGGCTCGCCGAGGGGCTGGCCGTGTATGTCGAAGGCGTTGCACGCGCACAATCCGGCAACCGCGACGACACGGATGTCTGGGCGGAATACCGGCACTCGATGCCGCTCGGCCTTCCGCGCGAGGGGGAAGGCGGCATGGATCAGACGGCGACATGGGGACGCACTTACTGGGGCGGCGCGCTTTTTTGTCTGCAGGCCGACGTTGCCATACGCGAGCAGACCCATAATCGAGTCGGACTGCAGACGGCGTTGCGGGCCATACTCAAAGAAACCGGCGGCTATCGCACCGAACGCGACATCGATGAAGTACTGCGCATCGGCGATGCTGCCACGGGCACGCGAATCTTGCAGGACCTTTACTCCGAGAACAAGGCTACGCCATCGACGCCCGATCTTGAACTGCTATGGAACCGGCTTGGTATCCCACGCGATCCAAAATCGGAGCCCTTCGACTCTCATGCGCCGCTCAGCGCAATTCGCGTCGCCATCACGCGCAAGCCCTAGCGCTAGCCGCCCGCCTGTTTTCCACACCGGACTTAGTGTTCCGAAAAATTCGGCTCCCGCTTCTCGAAAAAAGCGCGCACGCCTTCTACGCAGTCGTGAGTCTCCAGGGTCATCTCCTGAGCGCTGCGCTCTGCGCGAAGTTGTTCCTGCAATGAATGATCGAATGTCGAGGCATGCAAGGAGCGAATTTGACCGAGCACCGCACACGGTCCGTTGGCAAGACGATGCGCCACCGCATGCGCCCGCGCGACGACCTCCGCAGCCGGCACCACCGCATAGACAAGACCCCAGTCGAGCGCGGTCCTGGCGTCGATGCGTTCCGCAAGCATCAGCGCCGACAGCGAGCGGCCGACACCGATGCGGCGGGCGAGATGAAAGGTGATTCCCGCATCCGGCACCAGTCCTAGTCGCGCGAACGAGGGCAGGAAATAACCGTTGTCACCCGCAATGATGATGTCGCTGGCGAGCGCGAGGCTCATGCCGGCTCCCACTGCCGCTCCGTTAACCGCGGCCACGATCGGAAAACGAAATCCGCTCAAGCGTAGAATCAGCGGGTCCATGAACCGGCGCATCTCGAAATGCGCCCGCTGGCGCGCCTCCTGGGTTTTCAGGTCGACGGAATGCAAATCCAAGCCGCTGCAAAAGACGTCATTGCTACCGGTAATCACGACGGCTCGGGCGCCGCTTTCTCCCTTCTGTATTTGATCGAGCGCCAGGTGCATCGCGCGGATAATCGAAATATCGATCGCATTGCTTACCGCCGAGCGCTGTATCGTCAAAGTTGCGACTGCGTCGGAAACCGTGAACGATAAACTGTCCATCAGCACTACCTCCCCGCCTGTCGTCCGCCGGTCCCTCGCTGCTTGCCCGAATCATGTCCCCTGCCGACCCTTGCCGCAAGGCGACGGAAATTATTCCTCACGATGTTGGCGCGCTCGCGGCTTACCTATTACGACCCTCAGGCTCGTGCTTATCGTTGTTCGCCCTGGGGGCAGGAGGCCGCGGAGCCGCCGGCGCTTGCGGGCGGACTGCCGCTTGCGGATGAGCCACCCCTTGCGGGCGCGCCGTTGCATTCGGCGGCACATGAGTCACCGTGGGCTGCGCGCCCGGCGGTAATCTGCCCGCGCCGTAGTTGCTGACCCGAGGCGCGCCGGAAGGTCTAACTGGCTGCAGCCCCGCAGCCGGCGCCGCCACGCGAGGCGCCGCGGCGCCCGGGGCAGCATGGGGTGCGTTAGCGCCCGTTGCCGCCGCACCGTGCGCGCTGACGACTCCCGGTGCATTGAACGCCGCCGGCTTCGGCGTCGCCGCGATAGCGGGATGACCACCGTTGGCCCTGACGGCCAGCGCCGGATTTCGTGCCGCCTCCTGAACGTGCTGGTGCTGCAACGGTGTCGCTGCAACGTGCTGCTCGTGCGCGGCCGCTCTTTCTTGGGCGGTAGGTGCAGCAGCGACGCCGCCTGCACCTCCGTTGTAGCTCACCTTGTTCACAGTGACGTTGTTGATAACGGTCTCGTTATAGGTGTTGTGAATATTGGTCACGTTCACGTTGTTGACGGTCCGGTTATAAGCGAATGAATCGCCGGCCCAGCGGCCGCCTACGAAGCCCTCCCCTCCGTATCCGAATCCATAATTCACGCCGCCATAAAATCCGACATGCGGTCCCCAGTAGCCGGCATGGAAGAGGTAAATCCCGCCGAGGAATCCCCAGTACCCTGGGGTCCAGAGCACTCCGACTCGGGGCGGCTGCACCCACGTTCCTGGCACCCAATAGTATCCACCTCCGCCCCAGCCCCAATATCCCGGAGTCCAGAGATAGCCATCCTCGGGGCACGGCGGCTGCTCGTAGTCCGGCAACGGGGGCGGAGCCTCTGCCGTACGAACTTCGGCGTCGGCCTGTTCTGCGTATGCAGCGGGAGGAGGAGGCGGCGGCGCATAGACGCGTGGAGGCGGCGCGGCGACCCGCTCCTGAATCACGCAGCCGCCGAGTATGGTCAATGCCAGCGCCACGCCCGCCAACGGCAGGGTCTGTAGAAGATTCTTACGCGATCTGCTCATGGGATTACCCGCCAATGTAAAGTTGTAACGTCAGCGTACGCCGCCGTCCGCCGTCCAAAGAACAAATAACGTCACAGTCTGATCATCGGTTACTTCCGTGAAGCGAATGTAACGCGGGCGTCCCCGGACGGCGACAGTTCTAGCTGTCGATGGTGCGCTTGAAAGTCTCGGGGAGGAACAATAGGCCCAGGACCAATGTTGTCCCAGCCACGACGATCGGATACCAGAGTCCGTAGTAGATATCGCCGGTGGCGGCCACCATCGCGAACGCCGTGGTCGGAAGGAAACCGCCGAACCAGCCGTTGCCGATATGATACGGCAGAGACATGGCGCTGTAACGAATTCGCGCCGGGAATAGTTCGACCAGCAGGGCAGCAATCGGCCCGTAGACCATGGTCACGTACAGCACGAGAACGAACAAAATCAAAACCACCATCGGCTTGTTGATGGCCGCAGGATCCGCTTTTTCCGGGTAGCCGGCCGCGGTCAGAACGGCTTTCGTCTCCTTCTGGAACGCCGCAATGGCCGCCTTGCGCTCGTTCCCCGTCACGACGTTGGGATCCGGGGCGGTGAGAGTGTTCGCGCCGCTGCGAATTTGAGCGATCGTCCCCGCGGGCGCATCGACCCTTTGGTAGGAGACTCCTGCTTTCGCCAGAAAACTCTTGGCAATGTCGCACGACGTTGAATCGAATGTTTTCTTGCCGATGGGATCAAACTGGAACGAGCATTGCTTGGGGTCCGCAATCACCGTGACCGGCGCGGCGGATTGCGCAGCGTACAGAGCCGGGTTCGCGTAACGGGTGAGCGCACCGAAGAGCGGAAAATAAGTCAGCAAGGCCAACAAGCAGCCGGTCATGATGATGGGCTTCCTACCGATCCTGTCCGACAGCCATCCGAAGAAAATGAATCCGGGAGTAGCCAGCACTAGAGCGATCGCGGTGAGTATATTGGTGGTGGCGCCGTCGACTCGCAGCATTCTCTCCAGGAAGAACAGTGCGTAGAACTGTCCCGTGTACCACACCACGGCTTGGCCCATCACTGCGCCGAGCAGGGCGATCAGCACTATTTTGAGATTGCTCCACCGTCCGAATGCTTCGGCGAGGGGTGCTTTCGACGTGGTTCCCTCGCTCTTCATCTTGAGGAATACCGGACTTTCATCCAGCTGCATGCGAATCCACAAGGAAACGGCCAAAAGGATAACGGACACCAGGAACGGTATGCGCCAGCCCCAGGCCTTGAAAGCATCCTCACCCATGGCGGTGCGAGTGCCTATGACCACCAGCAACGCGGCGAACAGGCCGAGAGTGGCGGTGGTTTGAATCCAACTGGTATAGAGCCCGCGTTTGCCTGGCGGCGCATGTTCGGCGACGTAGGTTGCCGCGCCGCCGTACTCGCCGCCCAACGCCAATCCCTGCAGCAAGCGCAGCGCCAGCAGCATGACGGGCGCGGTCACTCCGATACTGGCGTAACTCGGCAGAAGGCCGACGGCAAAAGTGGCCCCTCCCATGATGCTCATGGTGATCAGGAAGGTGTGCTTGCGCCCGACCAGATCGCCCAGCCTTCCGAATACCAGCGCGCCGAACGGCCGCACCGCGAAACCGGCCGCGAATGCCGCCAGAGCAAAGATAAAGCCGGTGATCTCGTTCACGCCCGAAAAAAACTGCGCGCTGATGACGGTCGCCAACAGGCCGTAAAGATAGAAGTCATACCACTCGAAGACGGTGCCAAGCGACGACGCCCCGATGACCAGCCATTGATTGGTCGCCGCGTCTTGTTGCTTGGGCAAATCGGCTGTCACGGTTGCCATAGAAATCCCCCCCATTTTAAAATATCTTAGTCTTTCCTAGCCATGAGTCTATCGCTTCGACGGCGCAGCGGTGATGGCCGCGCGCAGCTCCTTGAGCTTTGCCTCGATCGCAGCCGCATTGTCCGGGCCCATTCGGATCAGCAATTTTTGACCCGCAGGACGCGCCTCCAGCGCCGGATCGGCAAACATGAACATGACATTCGGCCGTACCAGCTCGATCGGTCCGGAAGGCTGCGGAGTCGCCAACAAGCTGTCGATCACCTGGACCAGCCTGTCGTTGAAATAACCGTTCGGATAGCCCAAGTCTTGATATGCGCTCTGAAACAGCGGGTAGAAGCGGACATAGAGGGCGGCGACCTCACGCATATCGAGATTGCTCACCACCGCAACCATGGGTTGATAGCGGGCGAAGTTCTGCGGATCGAGCGTCCCGTGCAGCTCATCACCCTGGGCGGCGAAAGATCCGGCGACCGGGCTGGTCGGCCGCTTCGCCACGGCCACTTTTTGCCGGGGCAGATTGTCGATCGTGACCACCAAATGCCGGACGATGCCTTCCTGCAGCAAGTAGTTCTTCACCGCGTCGCCGCCGGCGACCCGCGCCAGCGCATCGCTGAATGCGGGATCGCTGTCCGCGAGCGCGGGCAGCGGAATTTTCGCTGCCGACTCGTCCGGCCCTCCAGGCAATGGATGTTGGATACCGGGCTCGGCGGCCGCCTCCGTGGGCGCCGACTGCTCGACCGTGGCGGGCGCGCGCGGCAACGGCGCATGGCGGCTGTGCAGGTAGTACCAAATGCCCGCGGCAACCACGACCACCGCGGCGGCGACTCCAATTACGGGCTTATTCACCATCAATGCTCCCTCCAGCTAGCCCGCTCCCGCCCTCGACATGCGCATTTGCAGTTCGTGCCGGCGATAGTCGATAACCAGCGTATCGAGCAAACCGAGTGCATCCATGCCGATCAATATGGCGGGTTCGTTGCTCAGCTTCCACTGCTTGAAGATATAGATGTCGGCGAAAGTCACGCCGTAGTCGCGGATCTGGATGGAGCCGAACTTGATTGCGGGCATGGGCATGACTTCGCCGGACTGAACATCCTTCGTCGCCCCGATGATTTGGTCAGGTGTGCCCTTGAACACGGCGCTATGACGAGCGAGAGCACTGCGCAGGGCAAGATTTGCGATGGTCGTCTGGCCGCCGGTGTCGATGATCGCCTTGACGTGCACATCGTCGATGAGGGCATCGACGACGACGAGCGTATTGCGGATCGCGTGGAACGGCACGTCGACGAAATCGCGGGCCGATCTCTCGTTGCGCGAATAAGTGATGGAGATCTTGTCATGTCGAAAATCGATGAATATCCGTTTACCCGCCAAGCCTTCGGCTCCGAGAATGCCCTGCGCCCCACCCAGTGCATCCGGCACTATGGGCAGAGTCGGGGAATCGTCCGCGAGATCGCCGACGGTAAGCGTGTCGACGCGGATGGTTGGCACAGTGGCGAAACCGGTAACCCCGCGCAGGATCACGGGGGGTGATTGATTCGTCGGGATGCCCAGCGCCAAAGCAACGAGCGCGGTGACCGCGCTATGGCTTGCGCCGGTGTCGAGCACCAAGCGGAACGGCCCGTGGCCGTTGATCATGACAGGCGCCCAGATGCGGCCTATTTGATCGCGCCGCGTCGGCGAGACATAACGCGGCTCGGGCGCTTCGACCATGATATCTGCGAGCTGATCTATGGCCTCGACGGTCGTGGTGGCGTCGGCAGGAACGCTGTCGCCGGCGGTGCCGCTGGTCCATTGCAGGCACAGGGCGATAGCGCCGATCAGCGCGGCGCAGCCTCGGCGGGAGGGCCCTCGGTGAAGCCACGCATCGAGAAATCCGCGAACTGCCTCGTTCATGCTGCAACCGCCTCGTTGCCGGAAGCATAGCATCCGCCTGAACCGGCACCAAAGCCTGATTGGTCGACTCATTCGAATTGCGATTAGCGCAGGGTATTGCGAATATAGACTGTGACCAACCGAATCACCCGCCGCGACTTCATGAACGGCATCGCCATTGCGGTCGTCGGGGCCGCGGGTATCGATTTGTCCCGCGCAGGCTCGGCTCCGATGGCGCAACCCTATCCGCCCCGGCGCGACGGATTGCGAGGCAGCCATGTCGGCTCCTTCGAGTCGGCACATCGGCTGCGGGATGGCTCCCCTTTTGACTTATCGGAAGCGGCGCTCAGCGAGCGATACGATCTGATCGTCGTGGGCGCCGGCCTCAGCGGCCTGGCCGCCGCACATTTTTACCGACAACGGCGCTCTCACGCGCGTGTCCTGATCCTGGACACCAACGATGATTTTGGCGGTCATGCCAAACGGAATGAGTTTCTTGTCGATGGACAAACACTCATCGGCTACGGAGGCACGCAATCTATAGATGGTCCGGCACGCAAGTGGGATGGCGCCGCAAAAGGCCTGCTGAAAGATCTCGGCATCGATATTCCGCGTTTCAACAAGGCCTTCGATCGGGACTTCTATTCTCGCTGGAATCTGCATCAAAGCGTGTTCTTCAAGAAAGAGGTGTTCGGTGTGGACCGCCTGGTGCGCCGGCCCTTCGGCACATGGCAGGAATTGGACGAAGATCCGCACGACGCTGGGACTTTGCGCGCATATCTCGACCAATTTCCAATGAGGGAAGCGGCGCGCGCACAACTGTTCGAGATGTTCTGGTCGGATCGCGACGTACTGGCAGGCAAGACGCGCCAGCAACGGCTGGCAGTTCTAGAGCACATGAGCTATCGCGATTTTCTCAAGAAGTACTGGGGTGCGGAGGATGAGGTCCTGAAGTTTCTGCAGACGCGCACCCACGAGTTGTGGGCGGTGGGCATCGACGCCGTTCCGGCCAGCGAAACGCTGACGTTGCCGGGTCTCAAGGCGCAACGCACGGCTCTTGGAGTGGAATCCGAAGAACCCTATATTTACCATTTCCCCGACGGCAATGCGTCGCTCGCGCGCATGTTGGTGCGCGGCCTGATTCCGCGAATTGCGCCGGGCAGCACCATGGACGACATCGTACTGGCGCCGTTCGATTATGTTCAAATCGACCGCGCCGAGAACGAAGTGCGGATCCGCCTCAATTCCACCGCGGTGGACGTCCGCAATGCCGCCGGAGGGGTCGAGATCGCCTATGTGAACGGCGGAAAAGTAACGCGCGTGGCCGCCGCAGATTGCGTGCTCGCTTGCTACCACGCGATGATCCCTTATATAGCGCCCGAGGCAGAAGCCGAGCAGCGCGCGGCGCTACGCGATAATGTCCGGGCACCGCTTGTCTATGTGAACGTGGCGGTTCGCAATTGGCAGCCCTGGCACAAGCTCGGCGTTTCCTACATCGACAATCCGGGCGGTACCTTTTCCGCCTCACTGGATTTTCCGGTGAGCATGGGTGGTTATTGCTTTTCCGCCGATCCATCCAAGCCGACGTGCCTGCACCTGATGCATACGCCCACCGCGCCCAACCAAGGTCTGAACATGCGCGATCAATATCGAGCCGGCCGCGCGCGCCTGTACGCCATGAGCTTCGAAAATTTCGAGAGTGAGATCCGCGATGAGCTTGGCCGCATGTTGGGCTCCGCGGGATTCGATTTCGACCGCGACGTCGCTGCGATCACCGTCAATCGCTGGCCGCACGGCTATGCCTACACACCGACGCCGCTGTACGACGATCGCGCGCATCAAGCCCGCACGGCCAAGCAAGCGCGCCGGCGGCTCGGCCGCATCGCCATTGCCAACTCGGACTCGGGCTGGGATGCATATACCCATGTCGCCATCGATCAGGCGCACCGCGCCATCATCGAGCTGACCGGCTGACGGACTTTAAGCGCGACTGGCACTACATCGATCAAGCTTTGATAGGTCGAGTGAATCAACTGGTTAGGACAATCGATTAGACACCGACCCGAGGGCGTCAGATACTTGGGTTCATAAAATGGAGCGTATGCATGGATAAGCGCGTGATTGCCTGCACATTCCAGGCCTCAGCCCCCATTGTCCTGCAGTCGCGCGAGTTCGGCGAACGTATTGGCGTTGAAAAACGCAGACTCATCCTCGAACACCACCTGAGCGCAGCGTTGCTGGCTGGCCCACAGGCCGAGGTTTCCCTGGCCGCTGCGCACAAAGGCGATGGCGCTCTCACGTGTGGAGACATGCATCAAGCTGAAAACGGACTGGCGGCGCAACCCGGCGCCTTCGGGCGTGAAAGCCATTGCCATGGTGCCACCGATGCCAACAAGGCCGCGGCTGAGTCGTTCGACCAAGTCATACGGAAAATTCGGCGTGTCGCAAGGTACGGTCGCGAGGTATGGCGTGTCGCAATGTTTGAGCCCTGCAAGAATTCCAGCAAGCGGGCCCGCGAAATTCCCGACCTCGTCCGTCAACACGGGAGACCCCATCTTCTCGTATTCGGCTATGTTCCGGTTCGCATTGATCATTACCTTTCCGACCTGGAGGGCGAGACGGCGCAGCGCATGCTGGGCCAGCGGCAGGCCGAGATGAATTTGAAGGCCTTTGTCAGCTCCCCCCATGCGGCTGCCGAGGCCGCCGGCGAGGACCAATCCTGTGATCTCGCCGATTTTGATCTTCATAGTGGCCATCGCCCGCGAATGTACAACTTGGCGTCGGGAGTGACCATGGATGCGTGAGATTTCCCATATGTTTGTGTACCCCGAAGCGGCAACAATGAAGCCCGTGTCTGGCGCGCCGCAGCTCTCGGCGGCCGTTTGCGACATGCTGCGTGAGGTGGAAATCGTCGATGAATACGCAGCGCGGCGATTGATCGACGTCCCAGCAGAACGCGCGCTGACCATCCTCATGGATGAACGAGAGTTGGTCACGTTAATGACGCTGGGCGCATCCCCGGAACTCCTGGTGTTGGGCTACCTGCACAATCAACGCTTGATAGACAACGTGGCGCAGGTTGAATCGATCACGGTTGACTGGAACTTGGGCGCAGCCTCGGTGCGCTCACGCGCTGCCTATCGAGCGGTGACAACAAAAACTACATCCAATATCGTGACCACCGGCTGCGGTGTTGGCACTGTAATTAGCGGCCTGCTAGATCACATCAACACGATTCGCCTGCCGTCGACGGATGCGGCGCGCATTCGGCAGAGTGTGCTGTACCGGTTGCTCGAAATCGTGTCTGCCCAGGATAGCTTGCACCGCAATTCGGGCTCGGTGCATGGCTGCGCCTTGTTCCGCGGTGCCGAGATGTTGGTGTTCGTGGAGGACGTAGGGCGCCACAATGCAATCGACACAATTATCGGTTGGATGGCCCTCAACGGAGTCGACGGTGGCGACAAGATTTTTTACACGACTGGACGCTTGAGCGGCGAGATGGTCATAAAATCGGCTCAGATTGGCGTGCCAATCGTCGTGTCGCGCAACGGCGTGACAGCTATGGGAGTGGAAGTGGCGAGCACGCTAGGCATGACTTTGATCGGCCGGGCCGTGAAGCGTCGCTTCCTCTGCTACGCCGGTGCGGAGCGCCTCGATTCGGAACCCGAATCCCGCAGCGCTGCGATCGAAGCCGCACAAATATGAACAGACCGAGGTGTTATGCGCCGCATCATACATAGGAGGCGGGGGCTGGCAACCGGCTATGCTTGCCGTGAAGGTCTACAGGCTTCGCTATGGCTCTGTTTAGCGTACAATATCTGATATATCTATCGTTTTTTATCCAGCACGAGTGCGTCCTGCATGAGCAGTAAATCTCCGCGACGGATCATTCCGATCAAACCAGAGCCTGCCTCTTCGTTGAGTGCCGCCGACCAATCGGCGGTGTTGGAGGCGTGTCGGCGTCTGAAAGAGCTGCCGGGGGCGCTGTTACCCATTCTGCATGCCGTGCAGGAGGCGCTCGGCTTTGTACCGAAGGATTCGATACCCGTGATCGCGAAACAGCTGAACCTTTCGGTGGCTGACGTTCACGGAGTGGTGAGTTTTTACCATTACTTTCGCCAAGAACGGCCCGGGCGTCACGTGGTGCATTTGTGCCGTGCTGAAGCCTGCCAGGCACTAGGTGCGCACGCGCTGGAGGCTCACGCGAAGGAGTACCTCAAGATTGACTTTCACGGCACGACGGCCGACGGAGCGATTAGTCTGGAACCCGTATATTGCTTGGGTAATTGCGCGTTGGGACCATCGTTGATGATCGATGAAGATCTAAAGGGGCGCGTCACTCCGCAACGGTTTGACGCGCTGATGAACCAAGTGCGGGTCCGGTCGTGAAGATTTTCGTCTCGTGTGATGCGGCGGCCTTGAGCGTCGGCGCCAATGAGACCGCGGCAGCGATTTCGGCTGAAGCGGCGCGGCGCGGTGTAATCATTGAGCTCGAGCGCAATGGCTCCCGGGGCCTCTTGTGGCTAGAACCGTTGGTTGAAGTGGAGGTTGCGGGCACGCGGTTTGCCTATGGTCCCGTTCAGCCTGAGAACGTCGGCGGCCTGTTCGAAGCGGGTTTCACCGAAGGGCGGCAACACCCCTTGAGCCAGGGTGTAACTGCCGAGATTCCTTACTTGAAGCGTCAGCAACGCTTGACGTTTGCGCGCGTCGGCATCACTGACCCGCGAAAACTCTCCGACTATCTTGAGCATGATGGCTACCGAGGTCTCAAGGGAGCCCTGAATTTGACACCGGCCGAGATCGTGGCCCGAGTGACCGCGTCCGGTCTTCGCGGCCGTGGTGGTGCAGCGTTTCCCGCCGGGATCAAGTGGAAGACGGTGCTGGGCACTGAAGCCGCGCAAAAATATGTCGTTTGTAATGCTGACGAGGGGGATTCGGGCACATTCTCCGATCGAATGCTGATGGAAGGAGACCCCTTCGTGCTCATTGAGGGCATGACTATCGCGGGCTTGGCCACCGGCGCTTCGCGAGGATATATATACCTCCGATGGGAGTACCCGCAGGCGAAGGTCGCGCTGGAGGCGGCTATAAGCGCAGCGTACCAAGCGAACTACCTTGGCGAGAATATCTTGGGCGGCGGCAAGCGCTTCGATCTCGAAGTGCGCATGGGAGCCGGTGCTTATATCTGCGGAGAGGAAACATCGCTATTGGAGTCGCTCGAGGGTAAGCGCGGGCAAGTTCGATTCAAGCCTCCTTTGCCGGCGATTGAGGGTCTTTTTGGCAAGCCCACGGTGATCAACAATGTGATCACGTTCGCGTCGGTGCCCATCATCCTCGACCGAGGCGCCGAGTTTTATCAGAACTTCGGCATGGGGCGCTCGCGCGGTACCCTGCCGATGCAGCTTGCCGGCAACATCAAACATGGCGGCCTCGTCGAGATCGCGTTTGGAATGACCTTGCGCGAGTTGCTCTATGAGTATGGCGGCGGCAGTTTAAGCGGACGGCCGCTGCGCGCCGTGCAGGTAGGAGGGCCCTTAGGCGCCTATTTGCCGGAATCGCAATTCGATACGCCTTTGGATTACGAGGCATTCACCGCGATCAAGGGAATGCTCGGGCATGGGGGTATTGTCGCCTTCGATGACAGCGTCGATATGGCTGCCCAGGCCCGCTATGCAATGGAGTTTTGCGCCATTGAGTCATGCGGTAAGTGCACGCCGTGTCGCATAGGCTCCACCCGCGGCGTGGAGGTGATCGACCGGCTGATTGCAGGGGAAAACCCGACGAAACAGGAGACGATATTGCGGGATTTGTGCGAGACTTTGACCTATGGCTCACTGTGCGCGCTCGGCGGCCTGACCCCGTATCCTGTGCTCTCCGCGCTGAACCACTTTGCCGAAGATTTTGTCAAACCCATGCGGGCAAACACCCCCGTTCCAAGCTAGCGCCAAAACAGGTTCTCGAGGACTATTTTATGTTATCCATCGTCGAAAAAGATTACGGGACACCCAAGCGCGAGAGCACGCAGCTGGTGACCCTCACCATCGATGGTCGCGAAGTAACCGTGCCTGAGGGCACCTCGGTGATGCGTGCTGCGGCGCTTTCGGACGTGAAGATTCCCAAGCTCTGTGCAACGGAACTGCTGGAAGCCTTTGGCTCGTGCCGACTTTGCCTCGTGCAGATCGAGGGCATGAAAGGACTACCCGCCTCCTGCACCACGCCGGTGGCGCAGGGCATGCAAGTCACGACGCAAAACAAGCAAATCGCCGACATCCGTCGGGGTGTCATGGAATTGTACATCTCGGATCACCCGCTGGACTGCCTGACTTGCCCTGCCAACGGGCACTGCGAGCTGCAGGATATGGCCGGCGTTGTCGGGCTTCGCGAAGTACGCTACGGCTACGAAGGGGCGAACCATCTCACCGCCGAGAAAGATGCCAGCAACCCCTATTTTACATTCGATCCAAGCAAGTGCATCGTTTGCTCGCGCTGCGTGCGCGCGTGCGATGAGCAGCAGGGCACCTTCGCTCTGACCATTCAGGGGCGAGGCTTTGATTCGACCGTAGCGGCGAGCCAGGACGTTCCCTTCATGGATTCAGAGTGCGTCTCGTGCGGCGCATGCGTGCAGGCCTGCCCGACTGCCACTCTCTCGGAGAACACCCTGATTGCCAAGGGCCAGGCTGAGCACAGCGTCGTCACGACCTGTGCGTATTGCGGCGTCGGCTGCTCGTTCCGCGCCGAGATGCAAGGCGAGGAAGTAGTGCGCATGGTGCCGAATATGGATGGTCACGCCAATCACGGGCATTCATGCGTTAAGGGACGCTTCGCGATCGGTTATGCCACGCATTCGGATCGCATCGTTAAACCCATGATCCGCTCGAAGATCACCGATCCGTGGCGCGAAGTATCGTGGGAGGAAGCGATCGGCTATGCGGCATCGGAGCTCAAGCGCATTCAAGCGGAATATGGACGCGACTCGATCGGTGGCATCACGTCCTCTCGTTGCAGCAACGAAGAGACCTACCTCGTGCAGAAATTGGTACGGGCGGGCTTTGGCAACAACAACGTCGACACCTGCGCGCGGGTATGTCACTCCCCCACCGGTTACGGGCTCAAGAATACCCTGGGCGAATCGGCCGGCACGCAGAACTTCGACTCCGTGATGCATGCAGATGTCATCTTCGTAATCGGCGCGAATCCCACCGACGGTCATCCGGTGTTTGCATCGCAAATGAAGCGGCGGCTGCGCGAAGGGGCAAAACTCATCGTCGCAGACCCGCGGCGCATCGATCTGGTACGCACACCGCATATCGCAGCCGAGCATCACCTGAAACTGCGGCCTGGCACCAATGTCGCGCTGATCAATTCGCTGGCGCACGTCATAGTCACCGAAGGGCTCGTCGACGAAGCGTTTGTGCGGGAGCGCTGCGAGATGCCGTCCTTCGAGAAGTGGCGCACGTTCGTCGCGCAGGAAAATAATTCTCCGGAGTCCATGGAAAGCGTCACCGGGGTGCCGGCCGCCGATGTACGCGGAGCCGCCCGACTGTATGCTACCGGGGGTAACGGCGCGATTTACTACGGCCTGGGCGTTACCGAGCACAGCCAGGGTTCGACCATGGTAATGGGCATCGCGAACATTGCCATGGCCACCGGCAATATCGGCCGGGAGGGCGTCGGTGTGAATCCCTTGCGCGGTCAGAACAACGTGCAGGGTTCTTGCGACATGGGCTCTTTCCCTCACGAGTTCCCCGGCTACCGGCACGTCACGGACGATACGGTACGCAGTTTGTTCGAGGGCGCATGGGGTGTGCCGCTGCTCAACGAGCCCGGGCTCCGTATTCCGAACATGTTCGAGGCCGCCCTCGACGGTGAGTTCAAGGGCTTGTACATCGAGGGAGAGGACATTGCGCAGTCGGACCCAAATACACAGCACGTCACGGCAGCGTTGACCTCCATGGAGTGCATCATCGTGCAGGATCTGTTCCTGAACGAGTCGGCGAAATTCGCACATGTTTTCCTGCCGGGCTCCTCCTTCCTCGAGAAGGATGGCACCTTTACCAATGCCGAGCGGCGAATCTCGCGGGTGCGCAAGGTCATGCAACCAAAATCCGGCTATGCGGACTGGGAGATCACGCAGCTGCTCTCGAACGCCGTGGGCTACCCGATGAACTACTCTCATCCATCGGAAATCATGGACGAGATCGCGCTTTTGACACCGACCTTCACCGGCGTGAGCTTTGATCGCATCGATGAGCTCGGCAGCATCCAGTGGCCATGCAACGCCGCGCATCCTGAGGGCACTCCGACCATGCACGTTGGAGAGTTCGTTCGAGGCAAGGGTAAGTTCCTGGTGACCGAGTACGTACCCACCAGCGAAAAGGTCAATGCTCGCTACCCATTGATTTTGACGACCGGGCGAATCTTGAGCCAGTACAACGTTGGTGCCCAGACGCGGCGCACCGAAAACAACCGCTGGCACGACGAGGATCGCTTGGAGATCCACCCGCATGACGCCGAAGAGAGGGGAATCAACGAAGGCGATTGGGTGGGAATCGCGAGCCGTGCGGGCGATACGGTGCTGCGCGCGACAGTAACCGAGCGCGTGCAGCCGGGCGTGGTATACACCACGTTTCACTTTCCAGAATCAGGAGCTAACGTCATCACCACCGACAATTCGGATTGGGCAACGAACTGTCCCGAGTACAAGGTGACCGCGGTACAAGCGACGCGCGTGAGCCAACCTTCCGAGTGGCAGAAGCGATTCCGTGAGTTCAGCGACACTCAGGAATCGTTGGTGAAGAGCGCCGATGTGTTCGTTGCCAAATAGATGCTTACTATGACCGATGACGCTGAGCCAAGCGGGCGAGAGCACAGGGGCGCCGAGCACTTGGTGCAGATGGCGAATGACATCGGCAATTTCTTTCGCGCAGAACCCCTGCGTGAGGATGCCATTGCCGGTATCGCAAATCACATCGCCAGGTTCTGGACCCCACGCATGCGCCAGAAGCTCGCCGCGCATGGCGAGGAAGGCCTCGACGATCTGCCTCGGGAAGCAGCGCGCCGCCTCGTTGACCATACGGCCCCAGTGATCCACGAGCCTCCGGGCGGGGACGCTGGTTAGTGGCGCGGAATCTCGGCGTCGGTAGGAGCCCACGAATCTACCATTGGGAACGGCGCGGTATACCGGTAGGACGATGTCCCCACGAGGGTGCCTGCTTCTAAGCAACGCCAAATAGCATCTTGATTAGAGCGGCCATGCCCCCATTCATCCCGCTTGGCTACCAATACCTCAGCTGAGACGGACGCCCCGCGCGGGGTTCGCCGGCGGTTTCTACATCCCATATGGTTGGTCCTCTCGCTGCCCGGTTATGTCGGCTGGCGGCTGGTTCCCGCGTTGGCCGGCGGGCGCGTTGGATTCTTCGTCGCGTTCGCGGCGCTGCTCGCGGCATGCGCGATCATCCCGGCGGCCGTGAACGCGCGAGCGATCGAGAACCGCAGGCTAGCGGACACCATCGCCTGGATAGGTCTCACGTCGATGGGCTTTTTGTCGACCCTATTCATCGCCACGGTGCTCCGCGATATTTTCCTCGCCGGTGCCTCCTTCTTCGCCTCGGCGCCGCAGCTTGCTTCCCTGGCAACGTTATCGGCGCTCTGGACGGTCGGGCTCACAACGCTGGCAACTCTGCTCGGATTGATCACGGCGCGCCGTCCTCGCCTGGTCAAGATCGACATTCCGATCGCGCATCTTCCCGAAGCACTGCACGGTTTCTCAATCGCGCAAATCAGCGATCTCCATGTTGGTCCGACCATCAAGCGAGGATTCGTCGAACGCATCGTCGCGCGGGTGAATCGTCTCGATGCGGATCTAATCGCCGTGACGGGCGACTTGGTGGACGGATCGGTGAAGGACTTGGCCGACCATACCGCGCCGTTATCCTTTCTGACTGCGCGCCACGGCGTGTACTTCGTCACAGGCAATCACGAATATTATTCGGGCGAGCGAGCCTGGACCGCCGAACTGCGGCGCTTGGGTCTCATCGTTCTCAAGAACCAGCACGTGATCGTACGACACAACGGCGCTTCGTTCGTGCTTGCCGGCGTCACGGACTACTCAGCCCATCACTTCGAACCGAGCGAACGCAGCGATCCGGCCGCCGCGCTGAGCGGCGCCGCGGCGGACGCCGGTCCTAAGATTTTACTCGCTCATCAACCCAGTTCGGCAGCCGCCGCAGCAGCCGCCGGCTACGACGTGCAGATCTCGGGCCATACCCATGGCGGGCAGTTCTGGCCGTGGAATCACGTGGTGGGTTATTTCCAGCCGTTCACCTCCGGCCTCAACCGATTGAACAAGCTCATGATCTACGTGAGCCGTGGAACGGGATACTGGGGTCCGCCAAACCGTTTTGGAGTGCCTTCGGAGATCACCCGCCTCCGGCTGGTCACCGCGTGAGCCGCGGAGGCCGAGATGTAGCGGAACAACTGCCCGAACTGGTATGAAAGTCCTCTGCTATATACAATGGGATATAGCCGATTTGTAGCTCGAAGGCACAAAGATATGAAAAAGCCAATTGGCGCATGCCTGACTCTGTGGTTGCTGTTAATCGGCACGTCCGGTTGGTCTGCAGATGCAGAGAAACCTATCCTAATCGTGTTCGCTGCCGCATCTTTGACAAATGTGTTGCAAGAGTTGGGCGATGGCTTCACCAAGCAAACGTCCATACCGGTGAAGTTTTCATTCGCCGCGAGCTCCGCGCTCGCTCGTCAGATAGAAAATGGCGCTCCGGCTGATGTTTTTTTTTCGGCCGATGTGGATTGGATGGATTACTTGCAGACGCGTAAGTTGATTCAACCGCAGACTCGACACAATGTGGCGGGGAATCGACTGGTCTTGATCGCTCCAGTTAAAAGCCCGATAAAACTCAAAATCGAACCCAATTTTCCGCTGGCTGCCGCGTTGGGTAAGGGCCGCCTCGCGACGGGAGAGCCGGATGCCGTCCCTGCAGGCCGATACGCACAGGCTGCATTAACGAAGCTTGGAGTTTGGGATAGCGTTTCCGATCGACTTATCCGGGCCGACAGCGTGCGCTCCGCAATGGCGTTTGTCGATCGCGATGAGGCGCCCCTTGGGATCGTTTATGAGACCGACGCCCTGGTCGACAAAAAGGTTCGCGTGGTCGACGTATTTCCGGAGAATTCGCACACGCCGATCGCCTATCCAGTTTCGCTGACGACGACAGGAAAAGCCGCGGATGCAGCTAAATTCATCGCATATGTTCGAGGTCCGGCCGGTGACATTGCATTCAAAGCGTACGGCTTTGCGGCTTTGCATTAGGCCAAGGAACCGGAGCGGGCTTCATTTTCCACTTGCATTGATGGCAACAGAGGTCGGGCATGACAACCAACATTCGGTTCCGTGTGGACTTCTCTGACTATTGCTCCGTCGGTCCGGGGAAGGTTTCATTGCTTGAGGCCATTGGAAAATGCGGGTCGCTGTCGCAAGCTGCGCGAAACCTCAACATGAGCTACCGGCGCGCGTGGCTATTGGTGGCGGACCTGAACGGCATATTTCGCAAGCCCGTGACCAGCGCCAGGGCCGGCGGCACGCGCGGCGGCGGCATGCGACTAACGCAATTCGGGAAAACAGTCATCAAGACATACCGAGAATTAGAACAAGACATCACAAGGCGGGCGGAGGTGCGCATGGGCGCGATATCCCGCGACGTTGTCATCGAAAGAAGGCCACCATCCTTGTCACGACCCCTCCTTGGGCCGAAGCCGTAGTCCAAAAGAGCCCTCCTGAGCGCCCCCGGCTGGTCTCCCCGCGGCAAGAAAGGAGAACGACGGCCACGAAAATTTTTTGCCTGCATTTCCTTTGCAGACCCAATGTCGTAATATCCCGTGGACTATAGCGGGGCGTTGCAGACGACTGCACGTCGATGTTTGGGAGTTTTCAATGGATCTGGAAGATAATAACGGGTTGTCATCGAGCCGCAGCCGCGGGGCCTTTTTTGTTGCTGGGCAATTGGGAATCGCACTGGTTCTGTCGGGTTTCGTGGCACCTGCGGATGATCTGTCCGGCGCAGAGAGCACGAGTGGAAGTTTTTTGAGCAACTGGCTTGCCAGGTCGGATGCATCGAAAGAAGAGCAGCCGCATTGGATGACCCCCGTGGTAACGGTGACGCCTCGTTTGGAACAGGAATACCGTTATGACCAAACGTGGCAAAGCCGTCCTAAGAATGTCGTTCTGGATAACCACGGCGGAGGCAAGGGACTCGAATTGATTCCGACGGAAAACACGGAGATCATTCTCGGGGTACCCGGATACCAGACTCGAACCACGCCTAAAGGGCGAGTTGAGGGCTGGGCGGACCAGACTTTTCTATTGAAGTATCGCGCTCTGAGCGCCAACGAAGAACACGGCAACTATATCGTGACTGGGTTTCTCGGCGTGAGCGTACCCACTGGCAGCGATGTGTTTACCAATCACAAATCGATCATCACTCCTACCCTCGCTGTCGGAAAAGGCTGGGGCTCACGCTCTGCGGGTTTCGATATACAATCAACCGCAAGCATTGCCATTCCGACAGGCGACAAGCGCACTCTGGGGATGCCCATCGCATGGAACACCGCCTTCCAGGCGCACGTACTCGAGAAGCTGTGGCCGGAGATCGAAGTGAACTACACGCACTACAAAGACGGCCCCAATGACGGTAGAACTCAGGTCGCCATGACCGTCGGGCTGGTGTTGGGACGCTTCGAGATAACGCCGCGCATAAAATTTATCATCGGCGGTGGATACCAGAAGCCGGTAAGTTCATTTTACACTTACAATCACACCTGGTTGCTGACCGCCCGCGCCGCGTTCTAGGAATAACTAGATCACCGAGCCCCTTATTAACGATTCATGTCACCCGTCCCGGCTCCTCGATAAATTCGGATACTCGAAGACTCTATTCGTAATCTTTCTGGGTTACCGGCGTGCTCCTGGGGCCGGGTGGCGGGCTGCCCTCCCCGGGTCTTTTTAGCACCGAAGGTTCGAGCGGTTTACCAGCTTTCTCGTACCGCCCCTCGCGCCATTCCGACGGCCTGCCGATAGCCTCATCCGAGGAACCACCTTTCTTTGTCGTGTCATCACCCATGTAGACCTGCTCCGTTGAGGCGTGCGTGCGCTAGTAGACACCCGCGCGATACGACGCTCCATGGGCATGCCCCGACGATGGTTGTAAGAATTAGCCGACGTTGCCCTCACCTGGCGGAACTGGTGACGACCTCGGCCGTGTTTGTCAGCCCCTCGCTCAAAGTCTTGACGTGGGCCACGGCGCTACGGCCGAGCGCAGCCAGGTTGTAGCCGCCCTCGAGCATCGAGACGATGCGCTGCTGCGAGTGTCGGGCCGCCAGCGCCATCAATTCGCCCGTGATCCACGCATAATCCGCCTCCACGAGCGCCATGCCGCCCAAAAGATCCTCGCGGTGAGCGTCGAACCCTGCGGATATGAAGATCATCTCAGGCTTGAAGCTCTCCAGGGCCGGCAGCCATCGTGATTCGATTGCTTGTTTTGCCGCGGCGCCGCCGCTGCCTGCGGCGAGCGGCACGTTGATCATGTTGGGCGCGGGGTTGGCGGTGCCGCTGTAGGGATAAAATGGATGCTGGAAAAAACTCGCCATCAGGACGCGGTTCTGCCACTGGGGTCGGCTGAACATGTCCTCGGTGCCATTGCCGTGGTGCACGTCGAAATCGATGATGGCAACGCGTTCGAGGCCTTTTTTCTCGAGCGCATAGGCCGCGGCGACACCGACGTTGTTGAAAATGCAAAAACCCATCGATCGCTCCGGTGTCGCGTGATGCCCGCACGGCCGCACTGCGCAGAAGGCATTCGCGGACCGGCCCGCCATCAGCTCATCAACCGCCAATAGTCCCGCGCCCGCGGCGCGGCGCGCGGCGTTCAAGGAATACGGATTCATGGCGGTGTCGGGATCGAGCTGAACATAGCCTTCGGTCGGTGCATTCTCAAAAATGAGATCGACGTATGCGGAACCATGCACTCGTCGCAGGTCGTCGGCGTGCGCGAGAGGCGCCTCCAAGCAACGCAGTTCGTCCAGCATTCCGGAGGCACGCATATGCTCGTTGATCGCATTCAAGCGGGCGGGACATTCGGGATGTCCCGCACCCATCTCGTGGCGCAGGCAATCGGGGTGAGTGATATAGGCCGTCGTCATTGGTAGATCCTACAACTTAGCGCGAGCTTCGAGTGGTATACCGTACCAGCATCGGGGTCCTCCCATGAGCGACCTGGGTTGCCGGACATCGGTTTCGATAATACCTCCGTTGACGCACGTCGGTATATCCGTAGGTATTCATCACCCTATTCGTTTCGATGCATGACTCGATAGAGGAGAATCTGTCAAGGAAGAACGACGTCGAGTCGCTCCTGAAGACGCAAGCCGCGCGCAATTTCCCAGACAGCCCCCGTGACCGGCGCGAGCGCCGGCTTGTTGCGCGCAATCAAACCGATGGCGCGGGTCAGCTGCGGCACGATCGCCCGCGCCTGCACGCGGGTTTTAAGATCGAAGAAGTTGAGGAGACTGTGCGGCACGACGCTGAAAAGTCCCGCTTCGCTCACATGGGCATAGAGAGAAAACAACGAGTCGGTCTCGAGGATGACCGTTGGCTTGACACCGACACGCCGAAATGCAGCGTCGATGACTTGACGATTCCGCATCTTACCCGTCAGCAAACACAGCGGCAGCCGCGCCGCTTGATCCCAGGTCAAAGGTCCCGGCGGAGCATTGCTGTCCGCCAGCAGCACGTAACGCTCGTCATAAAGATGCAGCTTCTCGAATCCTTCGATCACCTTGTCGTCCAGATAGGTCAGGCCTAGGTCGAGTTCGAAGTGATCCAACTGATGGACGATTGCGTCGGCGGTCAACGAGGACAGGGTGTAGCGAATATTCTGATAGGCTGCGAAGCACGGGCCCGTCAGGAAAGCAGCGACGGTCATCGTGGTTGGGATTGCACCGATGCGCAGCGTACCGGTCATTGTCGATTTCGCGGTGGACGCATCCTCTCGCATGTGCGACAGCGAAGCCAGGGTCTGCTGCGCCCATGCGAGAACCCGCTCACCTTCGGCCGTGAGGCCGATGTAGCGCCGCCCTCGCTCCACGATCATGACGCCGAGCTCCTTCTCCAGCCCGCGGATTGCCGACGACAATGCCGGCTGCGACACGTGGCAAGCCTCCGCCGCCTTGGCGAAATGCTGTTCGCGAGCGAGAGTTACGAGATATTCAAGTTGGCGTATGAACAACGATCACTCGAAATGTCCCCATGTGCCGGGACATAATCAATCCTCCTTGGGTGTAATTTCTACTTCCGGTGCTTCCTGTAGAATAAGATCGAACACCGCCCCGATGATTCCGCTCGAACTTGAATTTATCACTAATTAATCGCGTCATTGCACCGATGCCACGGCCGAATGCAATGGCGCCCAGGAGCGCCCATGTCCCTGCCTCATGAAATGAACGTGATTGAAATCGCTGCGCCGGGCGGACCGGAACAGCTAAAGCCTGCTAAGCGGCCGGTACCGGTCCCCGGCGATGGCGAAGTGCTGGTGCGCGTGGCAGCCGCCGGGATAAATCGCCCGGATGTCATGCAGCGCCAAGGTCGTTATCCGCCGCCGCCGGGTGCCTCTGACTTGCCTGGCCTCGAGATCGCCGGGGAAATAGCCGCGCTGGGGCCGAAGGTGACCGGATTGTCGATTGGCGACATGGTATGTGCATTGCTGCCCGGGGGCGGTTACGCCGAGTACGCGATCGCAGCGGCGCCGCTGGGCTTGCCGGTGCCGGGCGGCATCAGCATGGTGGAAGCGGCCGCGATCCCAGAAACGTTCTTTACGGTGTGGACCAATTTATTCGATCGAGGCCGATGCAAGTCCGGCGACTCGGTGCTGGTGCACGGCGGTACGAGCGGCATCGGCACAACCGCGATCCAGCTGGCGAAGGCATGGGGAGCTCGCGTTTTCGCGACTGCCGGTTCCGATGCCAAGGCGCGCGCGTGCGAGCGGCTTGGCGCAGTTCGTGGAATCAACTACCACACGGAGGACTTCGTCGAGGTAATTCGCGCCGAGACCCAGGGCAAAGGCATCGATGTCACTCTGGACATAGTGGCCGGCAGCTACGTTGCGCGAAACCTTGAGATCGCGGCCGTCGAAGGCCGCGTCGTCACGATTTCCACGCTTGGCGGATCGCGCGCGGAGATCAACGTGGGGCTGATCCTCACTAAGCGCCTGACGCTCACCGGTTCGACGCTGCGATCCCGCACGGTCGCGCAAAAGGCTGAAGTGGCCGACGCGGTTCGAAAGAACGTCTGGCCGCTGCTCGCCGCGGGACGCGTGCGGCCAGTCATCCACGCCACGTTTCCGCTGGCGCAGGCCGCCGAAGCGCATCGCCTCATGGAGACGTCGAATCACGTGGGCAAGATCGTTCTGACCGTGTAACAGCCGCCTGTTCTTCGACATTTCATCGATGCACTTCGTATTTTGCTATATTCTTGCCCAACAAACATATCGGCCGGCTTGACACTGCCCGATGCCATCGAATGCGGCGACTGGCCGCGATAACACTGGAGAAATCGTGAGTTCCGACATCGGGATCGCTCAGAATGCAACTCTCAAGCTCATTGGCGAGGTTGCCGCTCGCTTGGGAATTCCCCCCGCGAGCATTGAAAACTACGGTCATTACAAGGCGAAAATCGCGCTTGACTACATCGACAGCCTGAAGGACAAGCCCGACGGCAAACTCATCCTCGTCACTGCTTTGAGTCCAACGCCCGCCGGCGAGGGCAAGACGACGACCACGGTGGGGCTCGGAGACGCGCTCAACAAGATCGGGAAAAAAGCCGTCATTTGCTTGCGCGAACCGAGCTTGGGCCCGGTGTTCGGCATGAAGGGGGGCGCGGCCGGCGGCGGTTATGCGCAGGTCGTGCCGATGGAAGACATAAATCTGCATTTTACCGGCGATTTCGGCGCGATCTCACTCGCGCACAATCTGCTCTCTGCGCTGATCGACAATCACATCCACCACGGCAACGAGTTAGGCTTTGACGTGAGACGCATCGCCTGGAAGCGCGTCGTCGACATGAATGATCGCGCGTTGCGCGAAATTACCGTGGGGCTGGGGGGTCCGGGCAACGGTTTCCCACGCCAGGACGGATTCGACATCGTGGTCGCTTCGGAGGTCATGGCCATCTTCTGCCTCGCGCAGAGCCTGGTCGACCTTAAAACGAGGCTCGGCAATATCGTCGTCGGCTATCGGCGCGACCTCACCCCGATCCACGCGAGAGACCTCAAGGCCCAGGGCGCGATGACGGTGCTGCTCAAAGAGGCGCTGAAGCCGAATCTCGTGCAGACCCTGGAAAACAATCCGGCCTTCATCCATGGCGGCCCATTTGCCAACATCGCGCACGGCTGCAATTCAGTGCTCGCAACCAAGACGGCGCTGAAGCTGGCGGATTACGTGGTTACCGAGGCAGGATTCGGCGCGGATCTCGGCGCTGAGAAATTCATCGACATCAAGTGCCGCAAGTCCGGATTGCGCCCCGCCGCCGTCGTGATCGTCGCGACCGTCCGGGCCCTCAAATATCATGGCGGCGCGGATCTCAAAGAGATCAACAAGGAGAACATCGCGGCGCTGGAGAAGGGAATCGCGAATCTCGAGCGTCACGTCAGCAACGTCCGAAACCAATATGGCTTGCCCTGCGTCGTATCAGTCAATCACTTCACCGCCGACACGGAGGGCGAGCACGGGGTGCTCGCCGGGAAGATGGCGGCGCTGGATGTTCCGCTCGTGCTTGCGCGCCACTGGGCCGAGGGCGGCGCCGGCGCGACCGATCTCGCCCGCAAGGTCGTGGACATCGTCGAGAAATCGGCGCCGAACGCCGGCGGCTTCCGCTTCGTATATGACGAGAATCAGACGCTGTGGGACAAGGTGAAGGCCATCGCCACGAAGATCTACGGCGCAGCCGACATCTCGGCCGATTCCAAGATCCGCGCGCGGTTCGAAGAGCTGCAGAAGACCTACGGTCACTACCCGGTGTGCATCGCCAAGACTCAGTATTCGTTCTCGACCGACCCCGCCCTTCGCGGCGCGCCGAGCGGCCACATGGTGAACATCCGCGAGGTGCGGCTCGCCGCCGGCGCGGAGTTCATCGTGGTGGTATGCGGCGACGTCATGACGATGCCGGGGCTGCCGAAGGTGCCATCCGCCGACAAGATCGACATCGACGCGCAAGGGCGCGTAGTCGGTTTGTTCTAAATCACCGGCCGAGAACTGCGCCGAGGGACAGTCCCATCTCCGCGCACGACTGCGGTGCCGGCAGTTTTTTGCCGCCGTCGTATCGCATCTTTGATACCTCGATTTGGCCGCCTTGCGCCGAAACGAAAATACTCTGCTCGGTGATGGCGGTAACCGCCCCGATCGCGCCCTTCACCTCCGCAAACCGGTGCGCCGGATGTTTGCGCGCAGCGTGCAACTGCAATTTCTTGCCCTTGAAAGTGGTCCAGGCAGCCGGTGCCGGATCGCAGCCGCGGATCAAATTGTGGATCAGATCGACGTGATTGTGCCAATTGATTCGAGCTTCTTCGTCGCGGCACCAGCCTTCATAACTCGCCTGGGACTCGTCTTGGACCCGGCCCGTGCCGCTGCCGCTTACCACCAGGTCTGCCGCCTCCTGGAGTGCGGCTATTCCCATTGGGAATAGCCGATCGAAATACACGCTCCCGAGCGTGTCGTCAGGTCCGATCGGAGTCTCCTTCTGCAGCAGAATGGGGCCCTCGTCGAGGCCGTCCGTTGGTCGAAAGATAGTGAGTCCAGTGCGCGTGTCGCCGCGGATAATCGGCCAATTGATGGAGCTAGGACCTCGATAGCGGGGCAGCAGCGAGGGGTGGAATTGGATCATGCCGTGGCGTGGAATGCCCGCGAAGTCCTGCGGCGCGAACTGCAGCACGTACGCCATCACGCCGAGATCAACTTCGAGGCGGCGCAATGTTTGACGGGCCTCTTCGGTCTTCAAGGAGCCAAACTGATGCACCGGGATTTGCCGTTGTTCCGCCGCTAGCCGCAGTGGATCTGCGGCTACGCCCGCTTTCTCCGGAGCGCAGAATACGCCCGCTACCGTATCGCCGCGCGCTAGAAATGCGTCAAGTACTGCTTTGCCGAAATCCCGCTGTCCTACGATGGCAATTCGCATCACAAATCTCCCCTGTAGCCGTTGACAAAAGTGATGATATCTCATATATCATCACTTTAAGCTCAGCGTATAATAGAACGAAAAGAGTCCGCGCGATCATCGGACGGTGGCAGAATTCGGCCCAGCATCACGCTCTTGGCCCGCAGCGTAAAGTTTATTCGTACAATCCGCCCAAAGGAGATCATATGGCCGGTCGCAATTTCCTGTTCGTCCCCGGGCCCACCAACGTGCCCGATCGGGTTCTCCGCGCCATGGCGGTACCGATGGAAGACCACCGCTCGCCGGTATTTCCCGAGCTGACGCGCGCTTGCTTGAACGCCCTGAAACCGGTCTTCAAGACGACCACGGGATCGCCCATACTCTTTCCTTCGTCAGGAACCGGATGTTGGGAAGCGGCCCTAACCAACTGTCTCAACCCCAACGACAAAGTCCTCATCGCCCGTTTCGGGCAGTTCAGCCATCTCTGGGCGGACATGTGCACGAGGCTGGGATTCGACGTGGAGGTCTTGGAGACTCCTTGGGGTGAAGGCGCTCCGGTCGAGCGCTATCTATCCTCGCTCAGCGCCGACCGTGCGCACAAAATCAAGGCCGTGCTGGTATGCCAAAACGAGACGGCCACCGGCGTCACGAGCGACGTCGCCGCGATTCGCAGGGCGATGGACAGCGTCAAGCATCCCGCGCTTCTGTTCGTGGACTCGGTCAGCGCACTTGCCAGCATCGATTTTCGCATGGACGAATGGGGCGTGGACGTCTGCGTCAGCGGCTCTCAGAAGGGCCTGATGTTGCCCGCGGGCCTCGGTGTCACTTGCGTGAGTCAGAAAGCGCTCCAGGCCGCCAAGACCGCAACGTCGCGGCGCTGCTATTTCGACTACGGCGATATGGTCACCGCGAACGCCTCGGGGTATTTCCCTTATACCCCGTCCATTCCGATGTTGTACGGCCTGCGCGAATCGCTCGCCCTGTTGGCGGAAGAAGGCTTGGAGAACGTTTTTCATCGCCATGCCTACCTGGCCGGCGGCGTGCGTGCCGCTGTGTTCGAGGGGTGGCACCTCAAGCTGTGTGCCACGGCTCCCCGGTGGTACTCCGATACGGTGTCGGCCATCATGGTTCCCGAGGGCATCAGCGGCGCCGACGTCATAGCGCGAGCATTCAAGCGCTACAACCTGGCGCTCGGCGCCGGGCTGTCGAAAGTCGCAGGTAAGTTGTTTCGCATCGGCCACCTCGGCGATTTGAACGAACTCATGCTTCTCGGGGGCATTGCGGGAGCCGAGATGGCCATGCTCGATTCGGGCGCCAAAATCGAACCCGGCAGCGGCGTGGCCGCCGCGCAGAACTATTGGCGCAACAATTCGCCCGTGAGCGCAACGCAAAACACTGCCGCAAAATCCGGCCTCGCCGCATGACCACGCGGGTGGTTTTCCTCGACCGCGCTTCGCTCAAGGCAAAGGTGCGCAAACCGTGCTTTGCCGCCGAATACATCGAGCATGAAAAAACCGCACTGAACGAGATCGTCCCAAGGCTGGCGGGTGCGGCCGTCGCAATCATCAACAAAGTGCCGATGCGGGCCGACACATTGCGCCAACTGCCACATTTGAAGATGATCGCCGTCGCGGCAACCGGCTACGACGTCGTGGACGTACCGTATTGCAAGGAGCACGGTATCGCGGTCGCCAACATACGTAACTACGCGGTGCATACCGTTCCCGAGCACGCCTTTGCTATGATTCTGGCGCTGCGGCGCAATCTACTCGCTTACCGGCAGGACGTCGAAAACGGCATCTGGAACAAGTCCGAGCAATTCTGCTTCTTCACGCACGACATCGGCGATCTGCACGGTGCGACGCTTGGCATCATAGGCGAGGGCGCCATCGGCCAGAGCACAGCGGCGATCGGCCGTGCATTCGGCATGCGCGTGCTGTTCGCCGACCATCCACCGCCGAAAATGGACGGCGTGACCTTTACCGCGCATGACGAAGTGATCGCGCAGTCGGACGTAATCTCGCTGCACTGTCCGCTGCTCCCCGCCACGCGTAACCTGATCGATATCAATGCCTTTCGAAAAATGAAGCGCAATGCGCTGCTCATCAACACGGCGCGCGGCGGATTGGTCGACGAGGCCGCGCTCATTCAGGCGCTCGATGAAGGATTGATTGCCGGCGCCGGCTTCGACGTGCTCACCGTCGAACCTCCCAAGAATGGACACCCGCTGCTCGACGTACGGCGCCCGAATTTCATCCTGACGCCTCACATTGCGTGGGCTTCGGACGGGGCGATGCAGTTTCTTGCCGATCAGTTGATCGACAATATCGAGCATTGGGCGGCGGGCAAACCGCAGCATCTCGTGACATGATATGGACCCTCCAGGTCATGATCGCGAATAATGAAAACTCTTCTCTACCAGTTCGACACGGACACCCTTCCCTCGGTCTTCGATAACGTCGTAGGCTACGACGGCGGCGCAGATCACATTACGGCATACGGCGGAGTCAACGCTAAAAATGCCGGCGCTCTTGTCGAAGGGGCTATCTTCACCCGCGGACCCAAGGACAAGAAAAACACGGCCATCTTCATCGGCGGCGGCAACATGCAAGAGGGAGAAGCGGTTTTAGCCGCCGTGCGCAAGAAATTCTTCGGCAAGTTCCGCGTTTCGGTGATGTTCGACTGTAACGGCTGCAATACGACGGCCTCCGCCGCGGTCGCGTGGCTCGCGCACGGCCGCTCCCTTGCCGGCAAGCGCGCCGTGGTGCTCGCAGGTTCGGGTCCGGTCGGTCAACGCGCCGCCGTGATGCTGGCCCGCGAAGGCGCGGAGGTGGCGATCACCGGGCGCAAGCTCGATGTCGTGCAGGCAGCGTGCGATAGGGTCCATGCGCGCTTCGGTATCGTGGTTCGAGCCATCGAGGCGCCCACCCATGTCGAACGCGGGGCAGCCATCGAGGGCGCACACATCGCGCTCGCCACCGGCGCCGCCGGCATCACCCTGCTCGAAGAGAAGCAGTGGCAGGAGAGCGCCACGCTGGAACTGGTTGCAGATGCCAATGCGTCGCCGCCGCCGGGCATCGAAGGCGTGGGACAGAGCGATCGCGGTGCGGCCAAACACGGTAAAATAGTATTCGGCTCACTCGGCTTCGGCGCGCTAAAACTGGCGCTGCATCGCGCCTGCATCTCGCGCCTGTTCGAGCAGAACGATCTGCTGCTCGACGCCGAGGAGATCTACGCCATCGCCAAGACGATGGTGGCTGAACCCGCACCGACGGCGAAACAATCATGATAGTGCAAAGTTCCGTGGAGAAATTTCTGGACGAGCTCGCGAGCGGCAATCCCACGCCTGGTGGGGGAAGCGCCGCGGCCGTCATGGGCGCCATGGGGGCCGCCTTAGTCTCCATGGTTTGCAACGTTACCCTCGGCAAGAAGGGATACGAGGGGGTGGAGGCGGAAATGCGCGCCATACTCCATGAGTCCGAAAAGGTTCGCCAGCATCTGACGGCCATGGTGGCCGAAGATATCGCAGCTTTCGACAGCATCTTGGCCGCGTACAAACTGCCGAAGGCCACCGATGAGGACAAGGCGCGGCGCGCGGCCGCCATCCAGGCAGGCCTGCGACGCGCCACCGAAGTGCCGTTGGAGTGTGCGCGTATTTGCGCCGAAGTAATCGTCCTGTCGCGGCGCGCGAGCGAACATGGCTACCTCAATGTGGTCAGTGACGGCGGCGTCGGTGTTCTGGCCGGCTTCGCGGGGTTGCGCAGCGCGGCGCTGAACGTCTATATCAATGCGCCTGCCTTGAAGGATCGTGCCTTCGCAGACGAAGCGAGTGCGGAACTCAAGAAACTGGTCGAGTCTTGCACTGCCGAGAGCGAAGCGGTGTATACGCTCGTCCGCAACAAATTGGGGTAAAGACCCGCAAAAGGCCTCGCCGCTGGCGCATCGCAAGGATGCTGCCGAACGCCCGATTGCGGCGGCGAGCCTTGCACGTCTTCGGGCGCGCGCCGATGCTTCTGCAAGTATCCACCATCCTCGCGCTCGCCGTGATCCTGTGGTTCGTGCTCAACTGGGTGTACCAGGTGGTGCGCAAACCTTCGGAACTCTTCTTTCCGGTCAGCGGCACGCTCAACAAGAGGCCGCTCGAGACCTGGCGGCAATACTCCGAGCTCTTTCAGGAATACTCGACGAACGTCATTTCTGCCGAGCTGCTCGCCGCGCTCGCGCAGGTCGAGGGATCCGGCAATCCCATAGTGCGCACGTACTGGCGCTGGTCGTTGGGCCGCAAACCTTTCGATGTCTACCGGCCCGCCTCAAGCGCAGTGGGGATGTATCAGATCACTGACGGCACCTTTGCCGAGGCAAGGCGCTACTGCATCCACGACCACGCCGTGGTCGAGGACGGCGCGTGGAACGACTGGAACTCGTGCTGGTTCAACCGCTTGTATACCCGGGTCGTGCCGTCGCACGCGGTCGAGCTCACTTCGGCATACCTCGATCGCAGCGTGGCCGCCGTTCTCGGCCGCCATCACGTCAAGTTTGCCACGCTCGAGCGCAAGCAAGAATTGGCGGCAGTGATCCACCTCTGCGGTGCGGGCGCAGGCGATGCCTACGTACGCCGCGGCTTGACGCTCTCGTCCGGCGAGCGGTGCGGGGATCACGAAGCCGGACAGTACGTCGCACGCGTAAATGCCATGAAACGAATATTCGAATCCTTCGAGAAGCCGTCCGTTTGGGAAAGCGACTGAGGACTGCGCGTCAGCCCTCTATGAGAATAACCCTGAAATCATTGACGTTGGTCAGCGTAGGTCCGGTGATCACCGAGTCGCCGAGCGCGCTGAAAAAGCCGTGTCCGTCGTTGTTTGCCAGCATGTCTTGAGGCCGGAGCCCTTGCGCCCATGCACGGGCGAGCGAGTCGGGCTCAATGTAGCCACCCGCTATTTCTTCCTGCCCGTCGACCCCGTCCGTGTCGCCGGCCAGCGCGTAAATGCGTGCGTGACCATCGAGGGCGATCGCCAGCGACAACAAATACTCCACGTTGCGACCGCCTCGGCCGGTGCCGTGCACCGTAACGGTGGTCTCGCCGCCGGAGAGCAGCATGCAAGGTGCGGCGAAGGGCTGGCCGCGCTCGGCTACCTGCAACGCCATGCCGGCAAACACTTTACCCACGTCGCGCGCCTCGCCTTCGATGGCGTCGCCGAGAATGTAGGGTGCAACACCGGCGGCGCGTGCAACGGACGCCGCCGACTCGAGCGCCATCTGCGGCGTGGCAATCATGCACACGTCGGAACGCGCCAGTCTCGCATCGCCTGGTTTTACGGATTCGCCGCGGCCGCTTTCCAATAATTCGCGCACCGGCAAGGGCAACTCGATTCCATAGCGCCGCACGATGGCGAGTGCATCGGCACAGGTCGTGGGATCCGCCACCGTGGGCCCGGACGCTATGTCGATCGGCCGGTCGCCGGGTACGTCCGAGATGAGAAGCGTGAGCACGCGCGCCGGGTGGCAGGCGGCTGCCAAGCGCCCTCCCTTGATGGCGGAGAGATGACGCCGCACGCAATTCATTTCGCTGATGGTGGCGCCGCAGGCCAGAAGCGCGCGGCTCACGGTCTGCTTGAGGTCAAGGCCGATTCCCGGAGCGGGCAAGGGCAACAGCGCCGAGCCACCGCCGGAGAAGAGACAGAGCACCAGGTCATCTTCGCGAAGTCCGTTCACCCGCTCGAGCATGCGCTGTGCAGCATGCATCCCTGCCTCATCCGGCACCGGATGCGCCGCCTCGACGATGTCGATGCGTTCGCACGGCACGGCGTAACCATAGCGCGTCACCACCAATCCCGAGAGCGGCCCGGACCAATTTTCCTCGACCGTTCGGGCCATGGCTGCGGACGCCTTGCCCGCTCCAACCACGATGAGCCTGCCGCGGGGCGGCGAAGGCAGGTGCGGGGGCACGCACAGCGACGGCTGCGCCGAAGCGATGGCGGCATCGAACATTCGCCGCAGCAGGGCGCGTGGCGAGGGACGGGCCGCGGCATTGCTCATTGAGCGCCTTGGCTCAGGACATTCACCAGCGAACCAATGCCGTCGATTTCCACTTCGACAGCGCATCCATCCTTGATCGAGCCCACTCCCACGGACGTGCCGCACGCGATCACATCGCCGGGCAACAGCGTCATGTCGTGGGAGATTCGGCTTACGAGTTCTTCCGGCGGAATGATCATGTCCGACAGAGGATAGTTTTGGCGCTCGGCGCCATCGACCCGGGTGATCACCCGCAGCCGCGACCAATCCAGGCCCGTGGCAATCACGGGCCCCAAGCAACCGAACGTGTCGTAGCCCTTCGATCGGCACCACTGCGCGAAATCGCCGTTCTCATTCAATATGCCCGACGCTGTCACATCGTTGACGCAGGTGTAGCCGAAGATATGGCCGCGCGCATCCCCAAGGGCCAGATCCTTGCAAAGCCGTCCGATGACGATGCCCAATTCGCCCTCGTAAGCGATTTTTCCCGTGTAACCGGTGGGTCTGCGTATCGGTGCGTCCGGACCGACGACCGATGTGCCCGGCTTGATGAGAAACAACGGATGCGTTGGCGCCGATTTACCGAGCTTCATTGCCAGTGCGTTGAAGTTGTTCCATAAGGCGACGATCTTCGATGGAGCGCAGGGACTTTGCAGCGTGAACGTTCCGAAGGCCAGCGTGCGGCCCGTGGCCTGCGGCGCGCCGAACAAGTCGCCGTCATGTTCCACGATGCGCTCGCCATCGAATGCTCCGAACCCGCTTCGGCCGTCGTTCGACCGAAACCGGGCCCATCTCATTTAGAGCACCGACTTGAGCACGGCCGCCATTTCCGCAGGATTTCTCGTGATCTTGATCCCGCATTCCTCCATCACCGCCAATTTTTCATTTGCCGTTCCCTTCCCGCCGGAAATGATGGCGCCTGCGTGGCCCATGCGCTTTCCGGGCGGCGCAGTGACGCCGGCGATGAATCCGGCGACCGGCTTCTTCATGTGCTGCTTGATCCAACGTGCGCACGTCTCCTCGTCATCGCCGCCGATTTCGCCGACCATGATCACGGCGTCGGTCTCGGGATCATCGTTGAACATCTTCATGACGTCGATATGCTTCAAGCCGTTGACGGGATCGCCGCCGATGCCCACGCAGGTCGATTGCCCGAGTCCCAAATCCATCAGCTGACCCACCGCCTCGTAGGTGAGCGTGCCCGAACGCGAGACGACGCCGATGCGTCCTTTCTTGTGGATGTGCCCCGGCATGATGCCGATTTTTATCTCGTCCGGGGTAATCACACCCGGACAGTTCGGCCCCACGAGCAGCGTCTTTTTTCCGATCATCCGATACCGGGTGGACACCATGTCGCGAACCGGAACGCCCTCGGTGATACAGATGACGAGATCGAGTTCGGCGTCGACCGCCTCGTCGATCGCGCCTGCGGCAAACGGCGGCGGCACATAGATTACCGACACGGTTGCGCCGGTTTGCTCCTTGGCTTCCCGCGCGGTAGCGAAAATCGGCATGCCCTCGAAGCTCTCGCCGGCCTTTTTCGGATTGACGCCGGCGACGAAGCAGTCCTTGCCGTACGCGTAGTCGCGGCACAGCCGGGTATGGAAGGCACCGGTCTTTCCCGTGATTCCCTGAGTCATCACGCGGGTGTGCTTGTCGATCAGGATGCTCATGGTGATATTCCTATTTCCCGTCGACAGCGGCGACAATCTTTTTCGCGGCATCCGCCATGTTGTCGGCAGAAATAATGGGCAGTCCCGAGTCGCGCAGCTTCTGCCGGCCCAATTCTTCGTTCGTGCCCTTCATGCGCACCACCAAGGGGACGTTGAGATTCACTTCCTTGGCAGCGGCGATCACGCCCTCCGCAATCGTGTCGCAACGCATGATGCCGCCGAAGATATTCACCAGAATACCCTTGACCGCTGGGTTTTTCAGCATCAGCTTGAACGCTTCCGTGACTTTCTGCGCCGTGGCACCGCCGCCGACATCGAGAAAGTTGGCGGGCTCGGCGCCGAATAGCTTGATGGTATCCATCGTCGCCATCGCAAGCCCCGCGCCGTTGACGAGACAGCCGATGTTGCCGCTGAGTGAAATATACGACAGATCGAACTTGGACGCCTCCACTTCGGCGGGATCTTCCTCGTCGAGATCGCGCATCGCGACGATCTCAGGGTGTCTGTACAGAGCGTTGGAATCGAAATTTAGTTTGGCGTCGAGGGCCAATACCCTGCCGGCGCGGGTAATGATCAAGGGATTGATCTCGGCGAGCGATGCGTCGCATTCGACGAAAGCATCATACAGGCCATGCATGAATTTGCGGGCTTGGACGATCGCGCCTTCCGGCACGCCGATTTTTCGCGCGACATCGGTGGCCTCGGCGTCGGTCAGTCCTGTCCCGGGATCGATGGCGACTTTGTGAATCTTATCGGGCGTGCGTGCGGCGACTTCTTCGATTTCCATGCCGCCCTCCGAACTTGCCATCAAGGTCACGCGCTGCGTGGCACGGTCGACGACCATGCCCACGTAGAGCTCCTTGGCGATGTCGGCGCCTTCTTCGACCAACAGTCGCTTCACCAAACGTCCCGCGGGGCCGGTTTGGTGGGTGACCAGCGTCATGCCGAGTATTTTCGCAGCGAACTCATGAACCTCCTCGAGCGACTTTGCCACCTTGACGCCGCCGCCTTTGCCGCGGCCTCCGGCATGGATCTGAGCCTTCACCACCCAAACCTTGCCGCCCAGCTCGCGGGCAGCGGAATCCGCCTCGGCCACCGAAAAACAAGGAATCCCGCGCGGCGTCGCAACCCCGAACTTTCGCAGAATTTCCTTGCCCTGATACTCGTGAACGTTCATGTATCGGCCTCGCCGTTAGTTGATTTTACGCTGCCGCATCCGCATCGCGGCTTGCGCGGACTTCTTTCGCGCCGCTCCGGGCGCCGTGCTGCCCGGTCATGTCTTGGTGTCCTCCAGGGTTTTCGCCAAGAGTTTCGTCAATGCATAAACCGTATCGCAATGAGGGGTGTGTGTGTCGGTCAATCGAGCCAGTTCCACCACGGAACCCAAGAGCGCGTCGATCTCCAGCGTGCGCGCAGACTCGACATCCTGCAGCATCGACGTTTTGTGGTGACCCACCCGTTCTGCGCCGCTGATGCGCTTCTCGAGAGAAACGCGAAAGGTGACGCCCAGTTTATTGGCGATGATTTCAGCTTCGGCCATCATCGCCGCAGCGATCGCACGGCTTGGCGGGTATTGGCAGATGTCGGCAAGCGTGGCGCGCGACAACGCGCTGATGGGATTGAACGTCAAATTGCCCCAAAGCTTCAACCAAATCTCGGCGCGGATATTATCGAGCACCGGAGCCTGCAGTCCGGCCCGAATGAAGCACTCGGAAACGCGCCCGGCTCGAGGGCTCGCGGTGCCGTCCGGCTCGCCGACGGGAAAACGGTTGCCCTCGACGTGCTTGATAACCCCGGGGGAGATCAATTCGGCCGCCGGATAAACCACGCAACCGATGACTCGCTCGCATGGAATATGCTCGCTGATCAGCCCGTTCGGATCGACGCTGTTGACCCGGGTGCCCTCGAGTTGGCCGGGGTGCCGGTGAAAATACCAATACGGTATTCCGTTTTGCATCGTCACCACGACCGTCTCGGGTCCGAACAGCTTGGGCACTTCGTGGGCGACTGCTTCGACTTGATGGGCCTTCATCGCAAGGATGACGACATCCTGCGGGCCCGCGCTCGCATAGTCATCGGTGGCCTTGACTTGGGGAACCGCCTCTTCTCTGCCGCCCTCCAGCAATCGAATGCCGTGGTTACGGAGCGCCTCCAAGTTCGCCCCGCGCGCGATGAAGGTCACGTCCTCTCCGGCAAGCGCCAGCTTGGTCCCGACGTAGCCACCGATTGCACCGACACCGATGATCGTTATCTTCAATGACATTCACCCACGACGCGCGAGAAGGCGCGCCCGTCTGCTGATTGTTCCGGCTGCGTGCGCTAACCCCACTCCAGCAGATCCCAATGGTAGGAGCCCTCGTCGAATGGAGTATCGATGCTGGAATCCTGAATATAATAAGTCCCCGAAGTCCGCCTGGACACCCAACGGCCTACATCGGGGGCGAGCCACAGTGTTTCCTCACGCACGGAATCCACCCGCGAAAAATCGGCGTGCGTGAAGTTGATGCGATTGGTATAGCGGAGCGCCAAGAATTCACCTGCAGGGACGCGAATTTTCTCCCAGCCGTGCGCCTGCATCGTCTGTTGCCAAGAATTTTCATCTGCCGAGAGCGGAGTTTTGAATTTCGTATTGATGAGGGACGTCCATCCCGCCCGCAGCTCCGTGGGCCACAACGGAATTGGCTTCTGGTAGACCTGCAACAGATCCCAATGCGGATCAACCAAAATCATGCCCCACGGCTGCTGCACCTCGCCCTCCAGCTCTTCACCATCCGTACTTCTGTCCCGATGCAGCCATTTTGTGGCCCAGGATGGGTGCCTCTCCTCTCCACCCTCACGCTGACGCTCAATAGTGACGGTTTCGCCGACCTCGGTGATGTGTGCGGTCTGAGTCTCGACCAATCTACCGGTCAGGGCATCTCGCTTGGCGTA
>JBBROC010000017.1:0-51734 GCA_038229815.1 Steroidobacterales bacterium
AAAACTTGGTCACGAGTAGCAAAGCCTTGGCCACGGGATAGCGATGGATCCGAGGATCCGGCCTTAAACGTTGAACCTAAAGTGCATCACATCGCCTTCCTTGACAACGTATTCCTTGCCCTCCAAACGCAACTTGCCGGCTTCCTTGGCGCCCCCCTCGCCCTTGCAGGAGATGAAGTCACCGTAGGCAATCACCTCGGCGCGAATGAACCCTCTCTCGAAGTCTGTGTGGATGACGCCTGCGGCCTGCGGAGCAGTCGCACCTGCGTGCACGGTCCAGGCGCGCACCTCTTTGACGCCTGCCGTAAAATAAGTCAGCAGGCCAAGTAAGGAATACCCGCCTCGGATGACGCGATTCAGCCCGGGCTCGTCCAACTTGAGTTCCGCCAGGAATTCGGCCCGGTCGGCCTCCTCGAGTTGCGCGATCTCAGCCTCGATCGACGCGCAAATCGGCACCACGATGGCGTTTTCAGCCACGGCAATCTCCCGTACCCGATCGAGCCGGGGGTTCCCGGTGAAGCCACCTTCGTCGACATTGGCGACGTACATCACGGGCTTGTCCGTGAGCAGATGCAGATCGCGCAGCAGTGCGTGGTCGTGATGGTCGAGCCTGAGCAGGCGCACCGGCTTCGCAAGGTTCAATTGAGCGCGTACTCTTTCGAGAACGTCCCGTAATTTGACGGCATCCTTGTCGGCAGCCTTCGCCGCCTTCAGCGCCTTCTGATAGGCGCGCTCCACGGTGTCCAGATCGGCCAGCGCGAGTTCGGTATTAATCACCTCGATGTCGCCGGCGGGATCGATCTTGCCCGCGACATGAATTATGTCGTCGTTCTCGAAGCAGCGCACCACATGGGCGATGGCATCGACTTCGCGAATGTGCGCGAGAAATTTGTTGCCGAGCCCCTCGCCCTTCGAAGCGCCAGCGACCAACCCCGCGATATCCACGAATTCCACCGTGGTCGGCAATATGCGCTCCGGATGCACGATTGCGCTAAGCTTTTCCAGCCGCGGGTCCGGCACCGGCACCACACCCACATTGGGGTCTATGGTGCAGAACGGATAATTTTCGGCAGCAATTTGCGCGCGCGTCAGCGCGTTGAACAATGTGGACTTGCCGACATTCGGCAAGCCGACGATTCCGCAGCGAATTGGCATTAAGTCTTTCCCGCCCGGGTATGCAGCCGGGTCATGGCGCGTTCGGCGCCCTGTTCAAGCAGCAGCGGAATGCAATCTGCCGCCGTGCCGACGGCTTCGAGGATGAGATCCTCTTCAGCGCGCGGCGCACGCGTCAGAACATAGTCGATGACTTCGGTCTTGTTGCCGGGATGGCCTATCCCCAACCGCAGTCTCCAAAATGTCTCGCCGAGATGCGCAATCGTATCGCGCAGACCGTTGTGACCGCCGTGGCCTCCCCCCTGCTTCAAGCGTACGCTGCCCACCGGTAAATCCAGTTCATCGTGCGCCACTAAAATCTCTTCGGGCGCAACTTTGTAGAAGTCGCTGAGCTGACGCACCGACAAACCGCTCCGATTCATATACGTCGTGGGCTTCAGGAGAACGATGTCGTGTTCGCCCAATACGATGCGCGCCGTCTCGCCTGAGTACTTACGGTAGTCGCGAAACTCGCCGCCATGACGGCGCGCAAGCAGGTCCACAAACCAGAAACCCGCATTGTGGCGAGTCACCAGATGTTCGGGCCCCGGATTACCCAGGCCAACGATAATGCGCAACGGTAAACCAGACATGGACGCGCTCATTACACTGTAAATAGAAAAAGTAAGGGCCGCCATGCGGGCGGCCCCCACTGATCCATAACGCCAAAAAAGGCTATTTCTTGGCGTCCTTCTTGGCCGGCTCCTTCTTGGCTTCCTCTTTCTTGGCGGGTTCGGCCTTTTTCGCCGCATCCCCGGTTGCGGCCGCCGCTGCCGCAGGCGCCGCTGCAGCACCTTCCGCCGCCGGAGCACCCGCCGCCGCTGCCGCCGTCGGTTCGGGCTCTTCTGCACGCGGACTGTGAATGGCCACGACCGCCGCGTCGTCCTTCGCGAGTTCGACCAGCGTAACCCCGTCAGGAACCTTGAGCTGCGAGAGATGGATACTCTCGTTGAGCGACAGTCCTGAAATGTCGACCCCGATGAATTCCGGCAGGTCCTTGGGCAAGCACGAGACTTCCACGTCGGTGCGCATGTGCGAGACGATGCCACCCTGGGATTTGACGCCCGGGGACACGGCCGCGCCGGTGAAATGCAGCGGCACGCTGATCCGAATTTTCTCGTTCTCCTCAACCCGTTGGAAATCGACGTGCACGATCGCGTTCTTGAACGGATGTCTTTGCACGTCCTTCAAAATGGCGGCTTGCGTCTGGTCGCCCACCTTTAAGTTCAGGATGGTTGAATAGAAGCGCTCATTGTCGAGCATGATCAACAGTTTCTGATGGCTCAAGGTCAGGGCGCGCGCGTCCGCGTGTCCGCCATACAGGATTGCCGGTACTTTTCCGTCGTGACGCAGGCGGCGGCTCGCACCTTTGCCTTGCGTCTCGCGGAACTCGGCAACGAGTTCGAAAGAGGTTTTCATAAGATTCTCCAGTTATGTCTCAAACACAGCGCCCGCGCATCGCGACCAATTGCGCGGGCACCGACCAATTCAATTCGTCAATCGATATAAAGCGAGCTCACCGACTCCTCGTCGTTGATGCGCCGCACGGTCTCGGCGAGCAGGCCCGCCACACTGAGCTGGCGTATCTTCTTGCAAGCCTTCCCGGCGTCCGACAGGGGTATCGTGTCGGTCACCACCAATTCGTCCATCACCGACCTCGAAATGCGTTCGATCGCGTTGCCGGACAACACCGGGTGGGTGATGTAGGCGACCACCTTGTTTGCACCTTCGTCTTTGAGCGCCTGCGCGGCCTGGCACAAGGTGCCCGCGGTATCCACCATGTCGTCGATCAGAACGCAGGTTCTTCCCTCGACCTCGCCGATGATGTTCATGACCTTGGATTCATTGGGCCGCGGCCGGCGTTTGTCGATGATGGCGAGATCCGCGTCGTCCAAGCGCTTTGCCAGCGCCCGGGCGCGCACCACTCCCCCGACATCAGGCGACACCACGACCATGTTTTGGTACTTCTGTTTCCAAGCATCTCCCAACAACACCGGCGATGCGTAGACGTTATCAACCGGAATGTCGAAAAAACCTTGGATCTGGTCCGCATGCAAATCGACCGTCAGCAACCGATCAACTCCCGCACTCGCAATCATGTTGGCAACGAGCTTGGCGGTGATGGCTACGCGAGTCGCCCGTGGCCGGCGGTCCTGGCGTCCATATCCGAAGTACGGAACCACGGCGGTGATGCGCTTCGCCGATGCGCGCCTGCAGGCGTCCGTCATCATCAGCAATTCCATCAGGTTTTCCGCGGGCGGATTCGTCGATTGCACGATGAAGACATCGCGTCCGCGCACGTTTTCCATCAATTCGACGCTCACCTCGCCGTCGCTGAAGCGACCCACATCGGCCCGGCCCAATTGCACATGCAAGTGCCGCGTAATCTCCTGCGCAAGCATGGGGTTCGCCTTGCCGGTGAACACGGCAATCGTCAATGCGTCGAACTCTTTACTCTGCGACATGGACCTTGCTCGAATTGGCTGGGGTGGAAGGATTCGAACCTCCGTATGGCGGGATCAAAACCCGCTGCCTTACCGCTTGGCGACACCCCAACTTGGAATCAACAATCTGCAAAAGCAACGGGGGCCGCAACTCAGCCGATCGCTAGTCTTTCAAGCAAGGGCGAGTCGTTCAGTCCGCGAGCCAAAAATGCTTTTACCCCGGGCGGCATTTGCCGCACTATTTCTTGCCCACGATCGATCGTCTCGCAGGCCAAAAAAACACAGGACCCGGTGCCCGTCAGGCGCGCCGATCCAAAGCCAGACAACCAGTCGAGTGCGCGCGCCACCTCAGGGTATCGGCGGCGCACAACGTCCAGGCAATCGTTCCGTCCACCAGACGCCAGGAAGCCGTGAATTGTGATGGGCGCAGAATTCCTTGTCAATTCAGCATCCTGAAATACATGGGCGGTGGCGACGTTAATATTCGGCTTTAGAATCAGATAGTTAGCCTCAGGCGGCGCCAGCGGAGGATACAACGGCATCAGGCGTTCGCCGATTCCTTCCGCCCACGCCGCTCGGCCGCGGATGAAGACGGGCACATCCGCCCCCAACTTGAGTCCAAGCGCCGCGAGATCATCGACGGGCCAGTGCAGTTTCCACAAGTGATTCAGAGCCACCAAACAAGTCGCCGCATCTGAGCTGCCGCCGCCCAAGCCCCCGCCCATCGGTATCCGCTTGAGCACGGCGATATCCGCCCCCAGCGGGCAAGCGGCAGCCGTCTGCAGCGCGCGAGCGGCGCGCACGCAAAGATCGGCATCCTCGGCCACATCCGCTAAGTCCGTGACGCGCCGAATTCGGCCATCCTCGCGCACCTCGAGTGCGATCTCGTCGCACAGATCCACGAACTGAAAGCAGGTCTGCAGCTCGTGATATCCGTCGGGACGCCGGCCCAATATATGCAAAAAAAGGTTGAGCTTGGCCGGAGCCGGCCAAGCTAGCTGCTTCGACGCTTTCACTGCAGCTCCCAACGATCTACTGCGATTCGCACGCGCACGCCCTCGCGGGTCAAAACCAGGTGCGCAGGAAGCGAGTCGCCGTCGAACGGCATATACCGGTCGATGCCGATGGTCCAATCGTCTTGGATCAATTGCGATGCACGGTCCAGATCGTTGCGCTTGAGCTCGAAGGCCGCGCTCGGATCGGGCACACCGAGCAGCCAGAATCGCAGGTGATCGATCGGAAGCTCAAATCCCAGTCGCCCTTGAAGTTGCCCCAAGACGGCATCGCTCGGTGGTGCGTCGTTCAATGAGAGCCCGGCCGCTCCGCGCTTGAGCACGAGGGCGCCGATGCCGAGCGGCCCCGACAGGTGAACCTCCGCAGAATCGGAGTGCTGCCGCCAATTCAAGGTGGCTTGCCAACCTTGCGTTCCGACCGCCACCGCAGCCCGTCCGTCGAGGCGCCAAGAATCGAGCTTCTGCAACTGCGCGACCCGCTGCTCCCATCCGACCGGTTGCGGCGCAGGAGCGCGCTTCGCCGTCACGCACGCGGTGAGCACGGCGCAGCTGAGCAAGATCGAGACGGCGCGGCGCATCGACTCAATTCACGGTGGGCAAGGGTGGGGGCGTTGCGGGCGCCGCCGCGGCGGCGTGGAATCGTTGCCGCGTGGCCTTGAGCAAGCGGTTGTCGGCGTCGATTGCGCCCGCTTCAAGCCAAACCTGTTCGGCCTCTGCGCGTTTGCCGAGCTGCCACAAAACCTCGCCGAGATGCGCCGCAATGTCGCCGCCGTGATCATCCGTGTACGCGATCCGCAGGTAGTTCTCCGCCTCCGTGCGGTGCCCTTGTCGAAACAGCACCCATCCCAAGCTGTCTAGAATCGCGGCATTTGTGGGCGCTGCGGTGTGGGCGCTTTCGATGAGCCGGCGCGCCTGGGGGAGTTCCCGGGAGTGGTCCGCGAGCGTGTAGCCCAGGGCATTCGAGGCCGCTGGATCGTCCGGCCGTGCTTTCAAGACGCAGGCCAGTTCTCGCAGGGCCTCGCTGATTTGCCCCTGTTCCTCGTAGAGCGACGCCACCGCGTAGCGCAAGTCGGCATTATCCGGATATTCCATGACGCCCTGTTTGAGCAAGGCACCGGCTCGCGCGAAATCGCCGCCGTCGGCATAGATCCGAGCGCGCGCCATTATAATTTCTGGCGCGCGCTGCGGCTCATCCTCCATGAGCCGGTCCAACAATTCATCGGCCGCAGCCGCCGCGCCATGCGTTTGCAGGATGGCCGTCGCGCGCAGCAGCGCCGGCAGCGCATTCTCCCCGCTCTGCACTTGGGCGTACAGGCGCAACGCCTGTTCCGGATCATTGTGGCGATCGGCGATCAAACCTAGATAGTAAAAGGAGTCGTCCAGATGTTTGCCCGCCCGCACCAGCTCCGTGAATCTTGCGGCAGCGGCGTCGAGATGCCCTTCTTGAAATTCGATGAGGCCCAGCAAGCGCAGCGCCACCGGCGCGTACTCGGAGCTCTTGGCCAGAATCTCCAGTTGCTGCGTTGCCGCCGGATCGCGACGTGCAGTCATCAACAACAGCGCATAGTCGAGGCGATTCGCTGCCGTAGCATCTCGCTGGACGCTTTCCTGTGCCTGCGCCAGCGGGCTTTCGGCGTCGCCGGCGAGGATCCGCGCGCGCGCCAGCGTATGCAGAAATTCGTGGCGCGCCCCCTCCTCGCTGTCTTGCGCCGGGATCGCTAACGCCGCCGTGAAACTCCGTACCGCGGACGCGGGATCATCCGCACGCAATGCCGCGAATCCCTGCACACGCAACGCCTCCGCAGACGACGGAAACGATGACGCCAGGCGATCCGCGAGCTGCCGCGCGCCAAAGATGTTGTCGTTGCCGGCGAGGTACGTCTCCAGCGCTGCGAATTCCGCATCCGTGCCGATCGGGGAGCTTTGGAGGACGATGTTATAATGAGCCGCGGCTTGATCTATCTGATGCAACGCCAATGCAGCCTGCGCCGCCGCTCGTTGCGCATCGACAGACTTCGGATCAACTTGGGTCCACCTCGCGGCGATCATCCCAGCCACTGTCGGTTGCAAGCCTTCGGCTGCGACTTGCGTTGCGCGGCCGAGCAGCCCGACATCCGTTTCATTGACCGCGGCGGCCGCATATTGGAGCGCGGCGATGCGTGGCTGGTGCCGCGCCAGGGCTATCTCGGCCGTGACAGTATAAAATGCTTGTGAAACCGGTGCTTCCTCGGGCGTGGAGCGAATGCCGGCGCAGGCGGCGCAGGCAACAAGCCCAAGTCCCATCGATGTCCTTGCTAGATTTGTAATCGAGAACACAGCTTCACTATAGCGAAATGATTACCTTGACGAGGCGGATTTCAAGCTTGATATAGAGATGCCTCTTCCATCAGAATCAAAGGGTTACGACTCAAAAGCGCTCAATGGCATTCAACGTCGTCGGGATCAATCATAAGACTGCACCGCTCGCTCTGCGTGAAAAGCTGGCATTCGGCGAGGAGCGCCTGCTCAGTGCTTTGCGCGCGCTGCGGCAGGAGGCTGGCGTCACGGAGGTGGTGATCCTGTCCACGTGCAATCGCACGGAAGTGTATTGGGCAGGATCCGCGAGCGGCGCGGAGCTATCACAATGGCTCGAGCGGCATCATGGCAACGATCTCGATCTCGCCGCCAGTCTCTATGTTCATCGTGAACAACAGGCCGTAGAGCATGCCTTCAGTGTCGCTTCGGGACTCGATTCCATGGTGCTCGGTGAGGCGCAGATTCTGGGGCAGTTGAAAGATGCTTACCGCGCTGCGCAGGAGGCCGGCAGCACGGGTCCCAGGCTCAACAAGCTGTTCCAGGCGGCTTTTTCTGCGGCCAAACGCGTACGATCGGAGACCAGCATCGGCGAGAACGCGGTGTCGATCGCCTCCGCCACCGTGAGTTTGGCGCGCCGCGTGTATTCGGATCTGAGCGCCCACACCGCGCTCATGGTGGGCGCGGGCGACATGAATGCCCTGACCGCCCGCCACTTCAAGAGCGCAGGCGTCAAACGCCTGGTGATTGCCAACCGCACCTTGGGGAAGGCACAGACTCTGGCGGCGGAACTCAAAGCTTATGCCGTCGGACTCGAGGACCTCGACCAGGAACTCGCTCGGGCCGATATCGTCATCACTTGCACTGCGAGCGCCGTACCGCTCATTACCAAGAACGCGGCGCAGGCCGCTATCCGCGCGCGGCGGCGCCGCCCTATTTTCATGGTTGATCTGGCGGTGCCGCGCGACATCGACCCGGCAGTGGCCGATCTCGAGGACGTGTATCTGTTCTCGATTGACGATCTGCAGCAGCTAATCGACGAAAATCGGCAACAGCGCGCCGTCGCGGCCGGCGGAGCGCGCCTGGTCATCGAAGAAGAAGTCGCGAGATTTCTCGCCGAATCGCGCGCGCACGATGCGGGCCCAGCCATCCGCGCGCTGCGCCAGCAGGCCGATGGGATTCGATCGCACAGCGTAGAGCAAGCACGTCGCATGTTGGCTGCCGGCAAATCCGCCGATGAGGTCATCGAACACCTCGCCAACACTCTGACGAATCGGCTACTGCACACGCCCACGCAGGCCTTGCGGCAGGCCGCCGAGCAAGCGGATTCCGTATTGGCGGACGCCATGACACGGCTATTGATCGAAGAACGCGACCGGCATTGAGCAGAACGGCCGTTATAATTCGCGTCAATGAAAGACTCTATCCGGCGTAAGCTCGAAAAACTGGACGAGAGATATGAGGAAATCAGCCGGCTCTTGTCGGACGCGGGCGTCATTTCACGTCAAAACCAATTCCGCGAACTATCGATGGAATACTCGCGATTGGGACCCCTGGTGGAGCGCTATCGACGCTTCATAGCGCTCGAGGCCGACCAGGCGATTGCCCACGAACTGGCGTCGGACAAGGATCCGCCGACCCAGGCGATGGGGGAGGAAGAACTCGCCGATCTCGCACCGCGTATCGCGGCCGAGGAAGTCGCACTGCAGCGCTTGCTGGTACCGAAGGATCCGCATGATGACAGCAACATTTTCTTGGAAGTTCGGGCTGGCACCGGAGGCGACGAAGCCGCCATCTTTGCCGGGGACTTGTTCCGCATGTACACCCGCTATGCCGAGTCGAAGGGGTGGCAAGTCGAGACCTTGAGCGAGAGTCCGGGCGAGCATGGCGGCTACAAGGAAGTCATCAGTCGCATCATTGGCCGCGGAGCCTATTCGATGCTCAAATTCGAATCGGGAACACACCGGGTGCAGCGTGTGCCCGCCACCGAGGCGCAGGGACGCATCCACACCTCGGCCTGCACCGTAGCGATCCTGCCGGAGTTGGAAGAAGTCGAGGCGGTCGATTTGAACCCGGCGGACCTTCGCATTGATACATTTCGCGCCTCGGGCGCGGGCGGTCAACACGTCAACAAGACCGACTCGGCCATTCGCATCACGCATATACCCACCGGTGTCGTGGTCGAATGCCAGGACGAGCGCTCGCAGCACAAGAACCGCTCGCGCGCCATGTCCCTGCTGAAATCCCGGCTCCTTGCCGCGGAGCGCGAAAAGCAGGCAAGTCAACAGGCGCAGTCGCGCAAATTGCAGGTAGGGTCCGGCGATCGTTCCGAACGCATCCGCACGTATAATTTCCCTCAAGGCCGGGTCACCGACCATCGCATCAACTTGACCCTCTACAAGCTCGATGACGTCATGAACGGCAACCTCGACGAACTGATTCGTGCATTGAACCAAGAACACCAGGCCGAAGAACTGGCCCAGCAAATTGATTAAAGGTCCAGCAAATTACGCCTCGACATGGGGCTGATACGCCAATGAACACCGTTTCGGAAACCCTGCGACTTGCCGCGCTGTCGCTCCGCCAGCACAGCGACTCGCCTCGGCTCGACGCTGAATTGCTGCTCGGCAAAATCCTGGGAGTTCCGCGCTCGGGGTTGATCGCGCGCGGCACCGAGACTGTCACGGCCGAATGCGAACTGAGATATGCGGGTCTGGTCGAACAGCGCCGGCACGGCGCGCCGGTCGCGTACTTGACGGGCACTCGGGAATTCTGGTCGCTTACGCTGCGCGTCACGCCGGCGGTGCTCGTGCCGCGGCCGGAAACCGAGTTGCTGGTTGAACTTGCCTTGCAGCGATTGCCTTGGGAAGGCCGAAGCTCGGTTCTCGACCTCGGCACCGGCAGCGGCGCGATCGCCCTCGCCATCGCCTCCGAAAGACCTCGATCGCAGGTCACGGGTGTCGATGTCTCGCCGGCGGCGCTCGACGTCGCGCTGCAGAACGCGCGCGAGCTCGGAATCTCCAATATCGAATGGCGCCGCGGATCCTGGTTCGCTGCGGTTCCCCGCCAGCGGTTCGACATGATCGTTGCAAACCCGCCCTATGTGGCCGCCGCCGATCCCGCGCTCGAAAAACTCGCGGCGGAACCCGCGATCGCCCTCTGCGACGGTCCAACCGGACTGGAAGCCTTGTCGGCGATCACCGGCGATGCGGCGGCATATCTGCATGAAGGCGGCTGGCTGATAGTGGAGCACGGCAGCGATCAAGCGCTCGAAGTCGCCCGGCTGCTGGAGCGCCGCGGGTTCACGGGCATTTGCTCGCATCTCGATCTCTTCGGCAAGCCCCGCGTTACACTGGGTACCGTTCATTCACAACTTTAGGAAACGTCATGATCCGCTTCGAAACCACTCTGGGCGACTTTACCGTCGAGTTACTCGAAAAAGAGGCGCCGTTATCGGCCGCCAATTTCCTGGCCTATGTGGAGGACAAGTTCTTCGACGGCACAATTTTTCACCGGATCGTTCCCGGCTTCGTCATCCAAGGCGGCGGCTTCACCGAGGACATGACGCAGAAACGCACGCAGCCGCCGGTCAAGAACGAGGCGGAGAACGGTCTCAAGAACTCGCGCGGCACGCTGTCGATGGCCCGCACCAACGACATCAACAGCGCAACCTCGCAGTTCTTCGTCAATTTGAAGGACAACGATTTCCTCGACCACTCGCGCGCAAATTTCGGCTACGCCGTTTTTGCGCGGATCGCCGAAGGTATGGACGTCGTCGACAAGATTGCCGCGGTCGAGACCGGCCGGCGGCGCGGTTTCGACGATGTGCCGGTCGAGCCAGTCGTCATGAAGAGCGTGCGGGTCACGCCTTCTTAACTTCTGCGTGACGCGTCAGAGATCCACCTTAAATCGGCTGCTGCGGGCCATCGCGTGGCTAATTGCGATCTGCACACTCGGCACCGTCCTCGCAGTGGCGTCGCTGCGGTGGATAAACCCGCCCATCACCGCGTTCATGGCCGAGTCCCAAGTTGCGGCTTGGCTGGGCCGTGACTCGGACTATGTGTTTCGTCATAGTTGGGTCGATTTGGATCGCATCTCGCCCAATCTGCCGCTCGCGGTGGTGGCGGCGGAAGACCAGAAATTTCCCGAACACTGGGGCTTCGACGTCGGCGCCATCGAGAAAGCCTACGCTCTCAATCAGCACGGTCACAAGGTGCACGGCGCCAGCACCATCAGCCAGCAGGTCGCCAAGAATCTGTTCCTGTGGTCCGGGCGCAGCTATTCGCGCAAGGGGCTCGAGGCCTGCTTCACGGTGTTGATCGAGGCCTTCTGGCCGAAGCGGCGAATCCTGGAGATGTATTTGAATATCGCCGAATTCGGCAACGGCACTTACGGCGCCGAAGCAGCCGCTCAGCGATACTTTCGTAAGCCAGCGTCCCAACTCACGCGCGCCGATGCCGCCGTGCTTGCGGCCGTGCTCCCCAACCCGGAGCACTTCTCAGCGTCGGCGCCGTCCCGCTACGTGCAGCAGCGCCGCGATTGGATTCTCGGCCAAATGCAGGCGCTGGGCGGACCTGAAATGCTGGGTGAAATCGACGCCTTTCCCAACCGGCGGCGCTAGCGGCCTTTCGGCTCGCAAAATTCGTTCGAGAATTGACGGTATCTCGAAAATTGCGCGATTGTTGATGCGAGTCACGCTGTTGCGGTAGCCGTCGATTCGGGCAGTCAGCGTCAGCACTGCGGAGTGCACATCCTTGAATGAATCCAGCACCACTCCCGCACGGTTCTCCTCGACCCAATCGGCGTTGTAGCGTTCCTGCGGCATGGTCCACGCGTTGCGCGCGACGATGACGGGCAGCCTCTGCTGAATTGCTTCGCTGATGCTTCCTGGACCGGGTTTACCGATGAAAAAATCGCTCAGCTGCATTAAATAGCGGATTTGCGTGGAAAACCCCACCACGGCACGGGGCGCCGGCGCGCTCATCCCGCGCAATTCGTCCGCCAGTGCCGAATTGTGCCCGCAGACCAGAATGAGCTGCGTATCGTCGAGACGCTTCGCTATGCGGCGCATCACCTTCGATCCGTGGCCGCCGAACATGACAATTCCGGTCGGCCGTTCCGGATCCAGACCCAATTTGAGTCTCTCGGCGCGCCGATCCAAGCGCAAAACTTGATAGAAATCCGGCCGAATGATCATCCCGGAGGCGGTATGAATTCTGGCGTCATCATAGCCTGCGGCCTTGGCCTGCATCGCCGCTTTGGCCGTTCCGCAGATCAGGTGCTGTTGCTGGTGAGGTTCGATCCAAAAATGCGGCGGTGAATCGGCAAAATCCGTGAGGATGGTCACATAGGGCGCGTTCGGACGAGCCGCTGCCAGCGCCTGATACATGGCGCGATTGAAATTGGGCACGAGCGATACGACCATATCAGGCCTGGTCTTCTGCCAATGGCCTTGCAGCTGGCCGCACAAGGATTTGTGGCTCAGTCGAATGAGCGTCTGCAAAACTTTGAGCTCTTGACCCAACCCCAGGGTCCAGCCGCGCGCCAGACGGGCGTTGTAGTATCGTTCGGGCTTCATCCCGGTTGTCTTTCCGAACACGTCGCGCGGATCGAGAACTTCGAAGAGGTTGACGAGCCTCACCTGCCATGGAAGTGCCAGCTCGCGAAGCACCGTATCGAGCGCAACGGCCGCCGACCGATGGCCTGCGCCGGCGTTGATATACACCAGATCTATGAGCTTCACGCGCGCGAGTGTAGCCGCGCACTATGACCAAACGTTTACACACAGCGGAGCTACAATGACCGGGCCGCATAACCGGCGCCGCCGCTGATGGAGGATTTACAGTTGCCTTTGAAATCAGTGTTGCTAGCGGCGGCGTTCCTCTTTGGGCCACACACGGGGATGTCGGCGCCGGTCAATCCGCAGCATTTGAGCCACGGCCGCTTCCATGATTTCCTCGTGTACGCTCCATCCAGCCCACCCAAGAGTTTCGTGTTGCTGCTGTCGGGCGACGAAGGCTGGAGCTTCACCACGGAGATCATCGCGCGGCAGCTCGCCCAGCAAGGCGCCATGGTGACCGGCATAGATCTGAGGAAGTTCAAAGCCAACCTCGAAGCGGACGCGGATCAATGCGTATCTCCCGACGGCGATCTGGAGAATTTGAGCCATTTCGTGCAGGCCTACTTCCACGCTTCTACGTACCTCTCGCCGCTATTGGTGGGTATTGCCTCTGGGGCCACGATGGCATACGCCGTGCTGGCGCAAGCACCGCAAAATACGTTTGCGGCTGCATTGACTCTGGGACTTTGTCCCGCTCTGGATTTGAAGAAGCCTTTTTGCAAAGGATCCGGCGTCGAATTCACGCGTAGCAGCAACCGTGGCGTCGATTTTCTGCCAATCAAGTCTCTGGGCAATCCGTGGGTCAATTTGCATGGCGACATCGACCGGACCTGCCCGGCGGATGTCGTGCGAAAATTTGTTTCTCAGGTTCGGGGCGCAGCCCTCGTAACGGTGCCGCGGGTGGGACACGGCTTCGCCGAGCCTGCGAGTTGGTTGCCGCAGTTCTCAGCCGCATACGACCGGCTTGCGGCGCACAATCCAGCACGCGTGGCGCCCCTGCCCGCAAGTTTGGTTGATCTGCCGGTCGTCGAGATCCCTTCGCAATCCGCGGCTGCGGCCGGCGACACCTTCGCGATCATCATGTCCGGCGACGGCGGCTGGGCGGGCTTGGATCAGGACGTCGCCGCCGCCCTGGGCGCCAAAGGGATCCCGGTGGTCGGCCTGGATTCGTTGCGTTACTACTGGACCGCACGAACACCGGACGGCCTCGCGGCGGATACGGACCGGCTGATACGCTATTACCTTGGACATTTCGGCAAGCAACGCGTGCTGCTGATCGGCTATTCGCAGGGTGCGGACGTATTGCCGTTCGCGGTGAATCGGCTGCCGGCGGCTACGCGGGCCCACGTCGCGCTGGTCGCCGTCATGGGAATGTCGGAGCACGCACTGTTTGAGTTTCACCTGAGCAGTTGGATCGCGGACGCCAATTCGGGACCGGCAACGTTGCCGGAAATCAACCGGATTACCGGCGCCCCTGTGTTGTGCATCTATGGAGAGGACGAGAACGACTCCCTGTGCCCCAAGCTCGATTCGAAAAGATTCCACATCGTGAAGCTCAAAGGCGGCCATCATTTTGACGGCGACTACGCCAATCTGGCACGGGAGATTCTTGCGGCCGCCCAGCCATGAAGTGGCGCACCGCGGCGATGCGCGCGGCGCAGCCCGAGCTGCCGCGGCGTGTATAATCCAAGCGAGGTGCGGCGGCGGCCAAAGGTGAGGACGATGCGGCTTCGACTCAGTCGATTCAAGGGTTCTATCTTCGCGCTATTCGCGTTGCTCGGCGCTTTGCATCCGGCGTTTGCCGATTCGAAGCCGGCGTCGTCGATTCCAAGCGCCAACTTGATTCAGCCTGCGGACCTGGCGGCGGCGCTGCAAAATCCGCACGCGCAAAAAACGCTGATCCTGCAAATCGGTTTTCACGCGTTGTACGCCCAAGCGAGGATTCCTGATGCGCAATATGTGGGGGCCGCCGGCGAAGATAAAGGTCTTCGAGCCTTGCGTCGGCGCGTAGCCGCGCTGCCCAAGAACACCGCGATTGTAATTTATTGCGGCTGCTGCCCCTGGAATCACTGCCCCAATGTCGGCGCAGCATTCGCAGTGCTTCGCGATCTCGGCTTTACCAAGCTGAAGGTTCTCTATATCGCCGATAACTTCGGCGCCGACTGGGTAGACAAGGGTTACCCGGTCACCAAGGGCACGTGAGCCCGGTCGCGCGCAGAATCGCAGCGACAGTTTTCACTGTAGCGCTGTGCTCTGCAGCCGATTCAAAAAACGTCGGCGAAACGGCGCCGGATTTCTCACGCGCTGACCTTGCCGGAAACCTGGTGAAGCTTGCCGACTACCACGGCAAACTGGTGTTATTGAACTTTTGGGCGACCTGGTGCGGCCCTTGCCTTGAAGAGCTGCCGCGATTTTCGCGCTGGCAACGGGATTATGGAACGGCGGGTCTGCAGATTATTGGCGTCTCGATGGATGACGATGCCGCACCCGTCAAACGGCTGATTACCCGCCATCCAACCGCGTACCCGATCCTCATGGGTGATGCGAAGCTCGGCGAAGCTTTCGGCGGCGTGCTCGGGTTGCCGCTCAGCTACTTGATCGACCCTCAGGGGCGTATCGTGGCGCGGTACCAAGGCATTATCGATATTGAGAAAATGGAAACGCAAATCAAGGTTTTTCTGCCCGGCCGGCCCCGCTGACGAATGCCGCGCGTGAAGCTTCAAGCCGCGTCCGCCGTGTGGCTTGCATCCGGGTCATACCCCATATTCGGTGCGAGCCAGCGCTCGGCCTCCGCGTGAGTCCATCCTTTGCGCTGCGCGTAGCTCGCCACCTGATCGCGATCGATTTGGCCCACCCCGAAGTAGTGGGCCTGCGGATGCGAGAAATAAAATCCGCTGACGGCCGCCGTCGGAAACATCGCAAAGGATTCGGTCAATCGAATGCCCGCATTGCGTTCCGCGTCGAGCAGTTGCCAGATAACCGCCTTCTCCGTGTGCTCGGGGCAGGCCGGATATCCCGGGGCCGGCCGAATGCCTTGGTATTGTTCGCGAATCAGGCCGCCGCTGTCGAGTTGCTCGTCGGGGGCATAGCCCCACAGTTCCCGCCGCACCCGCTCGTGCATGCGTTCGGCCAATGCCTCCGCCAATCGATCGGCGAGCGCTTTGAGCATGATGCTGCTGTAGTCATCGTGCGCCGCTTCGAAACGCGCCACGTGTTCGTCGATCCCTATCCCGGCGGTCACGGCGAAAGCCCCTAGGTAATCGGCACGACCCGAGCTTAGCGGCGCAATGAAATCCGCCAGGCAGGATTGAGCCTGATTCTGCGGCTTGGATTTTTGCTGCCGCAGATAGTGAAAGCGGACCTTGCGGGCGTCGCGGGCATCGTCGACGAACACCGTTATGTCATCATCGTCGTTGCTGTTGGCTGGAAAAAATCCCACCACGGCGCGGGCCCTGAGCCACTTCTCCGCGATCAGTCGCTCGAGCATGCCCGTCGCATCCGCGTACAAGTTGCCGGCCGCTTCGCCCACCACGGGATCCCGCAAAATGTCGGGGAACTTGCCGCTGAATTCCCAGGCATTGAAGAACGGCATCCAGTCGATGTAGGGCAGCAACTCCTCCAGCGGATAGTCATCGAAAGTGCGCACGCCCAAGAAGCTGGGGGCAGGCGGTGCATATGTGGACCAGTCTATTTTGAGCCTCTTCGCACGAGCCTGCGGCAACGATAGCTGCGGCGCTTTCACGCCTTTGTTGCGATGCTGCTCGCGGCGCAGCTCATGCTCCGTTTTGAGGTTCGCAATATACGCATCGCGAGTGCCCTTGGTCACGAGTTGCTGGCAGACGCCTACCGAGCGCGATGCGTCTTTGACGTAGACCACTGCGCCCTGGTAGTGGGGATCAATCTTGACCGCCGTATGGGCCGGCGACGTCGTGGCGCCGCCGATCAACAGCGGCTGCTTGTATCCCAGACGCTGCATCTCCTTGGCCACGTGCACCATTTCGTCGAGGGACGGCGTTATTAACCCGGACAAGCCGATTAGATTTGCGCCCTCGCGGGTTGCAGCCTCCAAGATCCTTTCACAGGAGACCATCACGCCCAGATCCACGACCTCAAAATTGTTGCATTGCAATACCACTCCGACGATGTTCTTGCCGATGTCGTGAACGTCGCCCTTGACGGTGGCGATGACCACCTTGCCATTCGAGCGGCTGGTTCCATCCTTCTCCTGCTCGATGTAGGGCACCAGCACCGAGACCGCTTTTTTCATTACCCGGGCCGATTTGACGACCTGAGGCAGGAACATCTTTCCCGTCCCGAAAAGATCGCCGACCACATTCATGCCGTCCATCAACGGCCCTTCGATCACATCGAGAGGCCGTTTCGCCAAAAGCCGCGCTTCCTCGGTGTCTTCCAGGACGAACTCATCGAGTCCCTTTACCAGCGCATGTTGCAGGCGCTGGTGCACGGGCAGCTTGCGCCACTCGAGATCGTCGCCACGCTTCGGGCCACCGCCGCCCTTGAACGATTGCGCGATCTCCAGCAGCCGCTCCGTGGCATCGGCGCGCCGCGCGAGGATGACGTCCTCGCAGCGCTCGCGCAGATCGGCGGGTATCTCCTCGTAAATCGCCAGCTGGCCCGCGTTGACGATACCCATCGTCAAACCGGCGCGAATCGCATGATAGAGGAAGACGGAGTGCATGGCCTCGCGCACCCGATCGTTGCCGCGAAACGAGAACGACACGTTGCTCACGCCGCCGCTCACATGCACGTCGGGCATGGTTAGCTTGATGGCGGCGGTGGCTTCGATGAAATCGAGACTGTAACGGTTGTGTTCTTCGATTCCGGTCGCCACTGCGAAGATGTTCGGATCGAAAATGATGTCCTCGGGCGCGAACCCGATGCGTTTGGTGAGCAGAGCATAGGCACGCTCGCAAATCGCCACCTTGCGTTCGATCGTGTCGGCCTGGCCTTTCTCATCGAAGGCCATGACGACGACTGCTGCGCCGTATCGCATGACCAGCCGCGCATGTGCCAGGAACGCGGCTTCGCCTTCTTTCAGGCTGATCGAATTGACGATCGGCTTTCCCTGCACGCATTTGAGGCCCGCTTCGATCACCGACCATTTGGAAGAATCGATCATGACGGGTACGCGCGCGATATCCGGTTCTCCCGCGATCAGGCTCAAGTACTTCACCATGGCAGCCTGAGAATCGAGCATGCCTTCGTCCATGTTCACATCGATGATCTGCGCGCCGTTCGCCACCTGTTGCCTCGCGATGTCGACTGCGGCGGCATAGTCGCCTGCTTCGATGAGCTTGCGAAATTTGATCGAGCCGGTAACGTTGGTGCGCTCACCGACATTGACGAACAAACTCTTCGTATCGATGCGAAGCGGCTCGAGACCGCTCAACCGGCAGGCTCGCTCGATGCTGGGCAGCGGCCGCGGCTGCCGGCCCGCGACCGCACGCACCACTGCGCGAATATGATCCGGCGTGGTACCGCAGCAGCCCCCCACCATATTGAGGAATCCGCTGGCCGCGAATTCACCGAGAATCTCCGCTGTGTGTTGCGGAGTCTCGTCGTACTCGCCGAAGGCATTCGGCAATCCCGCATTCGGATACGCGCACACATAAGCATCGGCGATGCGCGCCAGTTCCTCGATGTAAGGACGCAACTGTTTTCCGCCAAGCGCACAATTAAGCCCGACGACGGCGGGGCGTGCGTGCCGGATGGAATTCCAAAATGCCTCGGTGGTTTGACCGGACAAGGTTCGGCCCGAAGCGTCGCTGATGGTGCCGGAGACGATGATGGGAAAATCGGCGCCGACATCGTCCAGCACGGCTCGAACGGCGAACAGCGCGGCCTTGGCATTCAACGTATCAAAAACCGTCTCGATCAAAATGACGTCGACGCCGCCCTCGATGAGTGCGCGCGTGGCCTCGGAATAGGCCGCCACCAGCTCATCGAAGTTGATATTGCGAAACCCCGGATCATTGACATCGGGGGACAACGAGGCGGTGCGGCTCGTCGGCCCCAGCGCGCCGGCGACAAAGCGCTGCTTGCCCGTCTCTACGCCGACGTCATCCGCGACCTGCCGAGCCAGGCGCGCCGCTGCGAGATTGAGTTCGCCGACCAATGCCTGCATCCCGTAATCCGCCTGCGATATGGCGCTGGAGTTGAAGGTATTGGTGGAAATAATGTCCGCCCCCGCGAGCAGATACTCGCGATGAATGGCGGCGACGACATCCGGCTGCGTGATCGACAGCAAGTCATTGTTGCCCCGCAAATCGCGGCTCCAGGCCGCAAATCGCTCGCCGCGGAACTGCTTTTCGCTCAACGCATATCCCTGGATCATCGTGCCCATGGCGCCGTCGAGGATCACCAGGCGCTCTTGCAGAAGCGCCAGAAAGGCCTTGGCGCGCGCACCTTGGGACAGCGTTTGCATCTCAGGCCACCCGCGCTTCGATCACACGAGGCCGCAGGCCCAGGCTGTGGCAGATGGCGTAGGTGAGTTCCGCCCGATTCAAAGTATAAAAGTGAAACTCATCGACGCCGTGATCGCGCAGCCGCTGCACTTGTTCGATTGCCACATTCGCAGCAATCATGCGGCGCGTCTCCGGATCGTCATCCAATCCCTCGAAGAGCCGGCGCAACCACCCCGGCACCGACGCGCCGCAGCGTTGCGCGAAGCGCAGCAACTGCGGAAAGCGCGTGATCGGCAAAATCCCCGGCACCAGACGCACGCGAATGCCGGACGCCACGCAGCGCTCGCGATACCGCAAAAATACGTCCGTATCGAAGAAAAACTGGGTGATCGCGCGGGTCGCGCCCGCATCGACCTTGCGTTTCAAATTCTCCAAATCCGCGCTCATGCTGCCGGATTCCGGATGACCTTCCGGATAGGCCGCAACCGACACCTCGAATTTCCCGACTGAAAAGAGCCCCGCAACTAGGTCGGAGGCATATGCGAAACCCCCGTCCTGCGGATGATAATGCCCGTCAGGGGACAGATTGGCCGCGGGCGCGTCGCCGCGCAATGCCACCAGGTGCCTCACGCCTTGCCGCCAATAGTCATGAGCTATTTCCAGCACGTCGCTGCGCGATGCGTGCACGCATGTCAGGTGAGGCGCAACGGTGAGATTCGTCTCCCGTAGGATTCGCAGTACGCATTCGTGCGTTCGGGTGCGCGTCGAACCGTCTGCACCGTAAGTCACGGACACAAAATTCGGCTCCAGGGGCGCCAGCCGCACGATGCAATTCCAAAGCTGTTGAACCATCGACTCGTCGCTCGGCGGGAAAAACTCGAATGACACTGCCGCTGGATTAGCCATTTGCAATCTCCGACCGGATGTTCTCGACTGACAGCATGGAGCAACCTAGGCTATGATCCAAACTCATTATTCTCATACCAAGGATGAAACCGGCTCATGTCATCGACGGCATTGGAGCTCCGACACCTGGAAACCCTCCTGGCACTGGCCGAATGCGGCAGTCTTTCGAAGGCCGCCGCCCGCCTGTTCCTGACCCAATCCGCGCTGTCCCATCAACTTAAAGCGCTCGAGAGCCACTACGGAGCGGCGCTGGTCGAAAAGAACGTCAGGCCCCTGCGCTTTACGGCCATCGGTCAGCGCTTGCTCGCCTTGGCGCGCACGGTGCTGCCGCAGGTGGCGGACGCGGGACGGGACGTGGCGCGGTTGGCTCAAGGTCATGCCGGACCTCTTCGTGTTGCGGTGCAATGCCACAACTGTTTCGATTGGCTGATGCCAGCCATGGATGCGTATCGGTCGCTTTGGCCGGAAGTCGAGCTCGACATAATTTCCGGCTTCGTGGTCGATCCCCTCCCGCTCCTCGATCGTGGCGAGGCAGAACTCGCCATCATTCACGATGCCCAGCAGGAACGTGCGAACGTGGTCTTCAGCCCGCTATTCCGGTATGAAAGCGTCGCATTGATGAGCCCAAGACATCGTTTGGCGACAAAGCCTTGGCTCGAGGCCGCCGATTTCGCGGACGAGACGCTCATTACCTATCCCGTGCCGGACGAAATGCTGGATCTCATGAAGCACTGCCTGACGCCGGCCGCGATCAATCCCAAGCGACGCACCGCCGAATTGACGGTGGCGATATTGCAGCTCGTGGCGAGCGGTCGCGGCATCGCCGCGCTGCCGTCCTGGACTGTCGGCAACTACATCGAGCGTGGCTACGTGGTATCCCGTCCTATCGGCCCGGGGGGTCTGCGCTGCGAACTCTACGCCGCAACCAGCAGCGCCGGTGCCTCCGCTTCCTATATAAGAGAGTTCATTGCTCTGACCCGGACTCAGAGCCTGACGGAATTGGCGGGAGTATCGGCCCTTTAGTTAGCCGCCTCGCGTCGATTCAATTACCATGCCGTTGCCCCCAAAAAATAACAAGGTCCTTCCTCATGAATAAGGCTCTGAACGCCTCGCTCACTTTCGTTCTTCTGGCCGCTTGCGCCAATGCCGGCGCACAGAACGACGCCGGCGAAGCAAATTTTCGCGAGCTATACAAGGAACTCATAGAGACCAATACGGCGTTATCGAACGGCAGCTGCACGCTGGCCGCGGAGCGCATGGCTGCTCGTTTGAAAGCGGCCGGATTTCCGGATGCCGATCTGCACCCTTTTGCGGCGCCCGGTCACCCGGATGAAGGCGGGCTCGTGGCTTTGTATCCAGGCCGCGATCCGAAACAGAAGGCAATACTGCTGCTCGCCCACATAGACGTGGTCGAGGCTAAGCGCGAGGACTGGACTCGCGATCCGTTCAAGCTGGTGGAAGAGAACGGCGCTTTCTATGCCCGCGGCGTCATCGACGACAAGGCCGAAGCGGCCATCTGGGTCGACACGCTGATGCGTTACAAACAGGAGACTTTCCGGCCCCGGCATACGATCAAGCTAGCTCTGACCTGCGGCGAGGAAACCGCCGGTGCTTTCAATGGCGCGCAATGGCTGGTAGAGAACCAGCGCGATCTGATCGACGCCGCCTTCGCCGTCAACGAAGGGGCGTTCGGCGAGCTGGACTCCGATGGTCACAAGGTCGCATTGGAAATTCAGGCCGGCGAGAAAACGGCGCAGAACTTCCGGCTGGAAGTCACCAATCCCGGCGGCCATAGTTCCCGCCCAGTCAAAGACAATGCCATTTACCGCCTTGCCGCGGCGCTGACGCGCATCGAGGGTTACGATTTCCCAGCGCAGTTCACCGACGGGAACCTTGCATATTTCACCGGAATGGCAAAGATCCAAGCGGCCAAGGGCAATACCGAAGTGGCCGAAGGCATGCGCGCGCTCGTCAAGAACCCGGACGACGCAGCGGCCATCGCTCTCGTCTCCTCCAAGGATCCGAGCTGGAATGCGACCCTGCGGACCACTTGCGTCGCCACGATGCTCGACGCAGGACATGCCACCAACGCGCTGCCGCAGCGTGCCAGGGCCAACATAAACTGCCGCATTTTCCCGGGCGTCACCCAAGAGGCCGTGCGGCTCAAACTGCAAGAATTGGCGGCCGATCCCAAGGTGGTGGTCACCACCTTGGAGACGCGCGGCCCGAGTTCACCGCCGCCGCGGTTGACGCCGCAAGTGCTGGCGCCATTTGAAAAATTGGCCGCGGAATACTTCCCCGGAGTGCCGGTGCTGCCTATTCTGCAGCCCGGCGCAACGGACGGCGAGTTCCTAAACGCGGCAGGCATTCCGACTTACGGCATTGAACCGTTGTTCGCCGGCCCCGATCTAGGCCACATTCACGGTCTGAATGAATACATCAGCGTCAAGTCCCTGCTCGACTGCCGGGCTTTTCTCTACCGCCTGATCAAGGTGTACGCGGACCAGAAATAATTGGCGCGCATCACTCCCAATATCGGATTGGATAAAAATGACAAGCGAGAGATGTGACGTAGCGGTCATCGGCGGCGGGCCCGCAGGCAGTACCGCCGCCGCGCTCTTGGCGCTCCGCGGATACAAAGTCGTCACGCTGGAAAAAGCGCATCACCCGCGTTTCCATATCGGCGAATCGCTGCTCCCGATGAATCTGCCGATATTCGAACGGCTCGGCGTGCTCGAGAAAGTTCGCGCCCTCGGCGTATTCAAGGCTGGGGCGGATTTCGAAGCAGATAACCAGCGCGGTTACAATACATATGCCTTTGCACGCGCTCTCGGCAACAGTCCGCGGCACGCCTATCAGGTGTGGCGGCAGGACTTGGATAAGATGCTCTTCGAGCACGCCCGCCGATGCGGTGCCGATACGCGCGAAGGTCATGAGGTTGTCGCTGTCGAACAATCGGCTGCGCGCGACACCCGGCTCGATGTGAACGCCGATGACGGCCGCAGCTACTCGCTTCAAGCACGCTATGTGGTCGACGCAAGCGGGCGCGATGCGATGCTATCGACCAAAAAAAAGCTCCGTCGCAAAAATGCGGAGCATCAAAGCGCGGCGATTTTCGGCCACTTCAGCGGCGCTTTGCCGCGTGCAGGCGAAGACGCCGGCAACATCAGCATCTACCGCTTCGAACACGGCTGGATGTGGATGATCCCCCTTCCCAAGGGCGTTATGAGCGTGGGGGCAGTGTGCCGGCCCGATTACCTAAAACAGCGCAAAGGGCGAACGGTCGAGTTTTTGCTCGACACGCTTAAATTGAACCCCGGCCTGTGGCAGCGAATGGACGGCGCCGAACTCATCGGTAATGAGGTGCGGGTTACCGGCAACTACTCCTACGACTCGGTCCGGATGGGCGGCCCCGGCTGGGTTCTTGTCGGCGATGCCTTCGCATTCCTCGACCCGGTGTTCTCCTCGGGCGTGTATCTGGCGATGAGCGGAGCGGAGCAGGCGGTCGACGTCGTCGATTCTGCTCTGCGCGATCCCGCACGAGAGACGGCACTTTTGCGCAAGCTCGAAAAGCGGCAGCGCGCCGGCATGGACCGATTCTCTTTTTTCATCTATCGTTTCAATGGCCCGGTCATGCAGCAGATGTTCCGCGCACCGCGCAATACCATGCAGCTGGAACAGGGAGTGATCTCGATGCTGGCCGGCGACCTGTTCGACACGCGGCAGGTGCTTTGGCGCCTGCAGCTTTTCAAGCTGGTCTACGCACTCTGCGGCTTGCGCGACTGGAAGCGCTGGCGTGCCGAGCACGCATATCGGCTGGCGCAGGCGCGTGCGCAATTTGCCGGCGGTAACACGCCTTTGGACTTGCAGTGAATCGATCAACCAATACCGGGGGAACCACAATGCGAATCGAGCGCAGACGGATTTTGAGTTGCGGAATCGCCGTCGTCTTGAGCATCGCCGCGTTCGCGTCGAAAGCCGACGAAACGTGCAACTCCCCCTACATGTCCGGCCTCATCAAAGGGCAGGAAGATTTCGTGCATGTATGGACGCTCGGCGTTCCCGGAATGGGGGACGGATCGGACAAGCTCGTCACTATCGATGCGAATCCCAAGTCCAAGACGTACGGCAAGGTGATTCACAAGCTTTCTGTGGGCGGCCGCGGTGAAGCGCACCACATGGGATTCACGGACGATCGCAAGTTTCTGTGGGCCGGCAGGCTCGACGACAGCAAGATCTTTGTGTTCGATGTCGGCACCAATCCATCTCATCCGCAGCTCGTCAAGACGATCGATGACCTCTCGGCGAAGACCGGCTACGCGGGGCCCCACACGTTTTACGCCCTGCCCGGCCGCATGCTCATCGGAAACTTATCGAATACTGCGGACAAAGGCGGCGTGACCGGCATGTCGTCATACAACAACAAGGGCGACTTCATCGCCAAGTACGGCATGCCGACGACCACGATAAAGCAGGCCAAAGGCGACGGTTATGGCTACGACGTCGCGGTGAATCCGGCGAAGAATGCACTTTTGACATCGAGCTTCACCGGCTGGAAGAACTATATGCGCGATCTCGGCGAAGTGGTCAAGGATCCTGAAGCGATGAAGCATTTCGGCAATACCATGGTGATGTGGAATCTAAAAACCATGCAGCCGGAGCAGATTTTCGCCGTGCCCGGAGCACCCCTGGAGATTCGCTGGGCTCTGCCCGAAGGGAATGATTGGGCGATCACGGCTACGGCATTGACCTCCAAATTATGGCTGGTCAAGCGCGACGCGCAGGGCCAATGGCAGGCGAAGGATGTCGCCACGATCGGCGATCCGGCCAAGATTCCTTTGCCGGTGGATATTTCGATCACGGCCGATGCGAAAGGTCTATGGGTGAACACCTTCATGGATGGCACCACCCATTACTTCGATCTCACCGATCCTGAACATCCAAAGCAGACCTACAGCAAACATACGGGCAGCCAAGTGAATATGGTGTCGCAGAGTTGGGACGGCCGGCGTGTATACATCACCTCGAGCTTGCTGTCGAAATGGGATAAAGAGGGCAAAGACAATGAACAGTTCCTGCGCGCGTTCCATTGGGACGGCCATGAGCTAACTCCCGCCTTCGAGGTCGACTTCACCAAGGAGCAGCTGGGCCGCCCTCATCACATGAAGTTCACCGCCAGTTCTTCACCGCGCGTAGCCTCCTTGGCCGACGCATCCGGCCGCTGATGCGCAGTGTTCGCGCGGTCTCCGGGGCTCTGTCCCTGCTGTGCCTCGCCGGCATGCCCGGTGCCGCACACGCCGCCGTGGACCCCGGCAAGGCGATCGCTCCGCGCATGGAATTCGCCGCACCGCCGCCCGGCAGCTACTCGCTCCAGAGGATCCAGCGGGTATCGGAAGCGGTTCTGCTCGAAAGCACTGGCCGCCCCGTCAGGCTTTCCTCCCTGACCCAAGGAAAGATCACGCTGCTCACGTTCTTTTACACGTACTGCGTCGATCCCTTGGGCTGCCCTTTCGCCCACATCACGCTCGCCGATTTGCGAGACCGCGTGAGAGCCGACCGCTCGCTCGCGGGCCGCGTGCGCTTCGTCAGCGTAAGCTTGGACCCTACTCACGACACGCCGGCAATCATCGCCCGCTACGCCGAAGGATTCACGATCGATCCAAAATTCGAATGGCGCTTCCTGACGGCGGGCCGCGTGCCGGAGCTGCTGCCCGTGCTCGACGATTTCGGGCAGGATGTGAGCGTGGATGTCGACGAAAACGGCCGCGCCACCCGCACCTTGCATCACATGCTGAAGATGTTTCTCATCGACCCGCACGGCGAAGTCCGCGAGATCTATTCGCTCGCCTTCTTGCAGCCGCAGGTGATGTTCAACGACATCAAGACGCTGGCGCTGGCGGCGTTCCGACCGCGAACAGGTGCATAGCCGTCCGTCAGGGTATTCAAAAATACCACGATGTCGTTGATATCGGCTTCGCTCAGGGCGGGCGCACCGCCGGCATGGCGATCAAAGGGAGGCTGCGTATCGACGTTGCCTTGATACTGAGCCGGCAAATCATCGAATTTACGCGCGGCGCCGTTCGCTTCGTGCGAATACCATTTCCGCGGCTGGGTGTCGCGCTCGGCGTAAAATCGAATCACATCTTCCAGTCGATGAAGCACGCCGTTATGAAAGAAAGCCCGGCGAGTGGCCACATTGCGCAATGAGGGGGTGCGGAACAAGCCGCAGTATTTCTTCTGATCCTTCAAGTCGGACCGCAGCGGACCGCACAATCCAAGATCGTAGTAATGTCCGTCCCCATTGGCGGGAATGGCTGCATTTCGGGGCGCGCCGATCGCGGCATAGCCGAAATCGGTGAACTGCGGAAATGCGCCATTCCTCGTGCCGCTGGGATGACAGCGTGCGCAATTGCCTTTCGCGGGATCATTGAATGCTGCCAAGCCGCGCAATTCCGCGCTGCTCAATGAGGTCTGATGCCGCAGCCAGCCGTCGTACTTGCTGCTGTACGGATAGAATTCCGCCGGGCTTTGCTGAAATGTCTCCAGGGCTATCATGACGCCTTTGAACGCCAAAGCTTTGTCGTCGAATACTTTCGCTCCGAACGCGTCGCGAAACTGCGCCGCATAGCCGGCACTCTTCACTTTAGTCATTAGCGCATCGACACTCGGAATCGCCATTTCGAACGGCGAGAACAATGGCAGGCGCGCCTGATCGTGCGCCGACTGCGAGCGCCCATCCCAGCTTCGCCCTCCCGCCGGACCCTGGTCGGCGCTGTCGTCTCCATCATCGTCGAAATGATGCTCGGTAAACGCCGGTATGTTCTGGCCGTACATCAACGACGGCGCCGCGCGTACACCAAACTGCCGCCCGTCGCTGCCGCCCCGTTGCACCGGCGAATCGTTCGGCGGCCCGAAAGCTCGCGCGGGGTCGTGACAGGTGGCGCACGCTATTTTTCCGGAGGCCGACAAGGACGGGTCGAAGAACAGATCACGACCGATCTCCGTCATCGCCGCGACGGTTGGGGCTTTCGCGAAGGTTTTCCCATAGAAAGGGGTGGCATCCGTGAGCGCAGCGCTGCGGACCCCGATTACCGACGTGCAGCTCAACGCCGCCCCGATCAAGGCCGTCGCCAAGCCAGGGATTGGCGTTCCCATTCGCATCACTATGAACCATAGCGTGTCATCGATTGAGCTGCAACCGCTCCCGATCGAGGTTCAGTGCGGCTCAACAGCCGAGCGACAATTGCGACGTGCAGCGCCTCTAAGATGGGCACGAGAAAGCAAGGTATGAGACCCATGGCAGCATCGGCCACGCCAGCGCGGTTCATGTCACGGCCCGCTTCGGATCGGCCTCCCGCGGTGATCCGCTCTACGAGGCTGTTGTTCATCTCGGCCGGTTACTGCGCACCGTGTTCTTGTGCGACACTTCCTCAACGATGTCCTTCGTCGCGAGCTGCTGCGCGTGCTCAACCGGGGCGAGGCCGCCAACGCACTGAAGCGCGCGATCTACACCAGTCGCGTCGCTAGCCATCAGGTTCGAGCGCTACGCCGACAAAATACTCCCGTCTGTGGCGGTCGAGAAAACGACGGTGGGGGTCTCGTGAGATCCCAAAATGAAGCCACTATATTGTTGCCTTGGAGGGTCCAATGAAGAAAACCTATGCGGGAAGTTGTCATTGCGGTGCGGTCCGCTTCGAGGCTGACATCGATTTAAGTGTCGGGACGAACAAGTGCAACTGTTCCATATGCACGGAAACCAGGAACTGGAACGCAATCATCAGGCCGGACGCCTTTCGGTTAGTCGACGGAGACAATGCGAGTGAGTGACTATCAGTTCGGCAGGAAAAGCATGCATCACGTGTTGTATCGACACTGCGGATCCGCTCCTTTGCACGGGGATACGTTAAGGAAATGGGTGGCGATCATTTACAAACTCTTATATATTCATGAACTTATAGGTGCCGGATACAATTGAGTGGGAGTGAAAATCCACACTTCGGAATCTATCGATGTCTATCGCCGGGAACGGGAAATTTGATCTTTGGAGTGCTATACCGATTTTCTCATTCGAAATACCGTCAGGTCATTTGATCGCCAAGTCGGATGCGTGGCAATGGAGCGGCCGCAAATGAGGCCGAACTTCGCGGCAACAGCACCCCTTCGTTTTGTTTCGAGCGGCTCGACGCTCAGATCGGCGCAATGGCGGTATCATGATACGAGGATGTCTGTGCACCAGGAAGCGCCCTTGACCTGCCCGACCGATGAGAACGCGGGTGCGGGTCATTCGACTCAAGGCACGCTTTTCGCGTCGTTGTATGCGGAATTGCGACAAATCGCGCAGCGGGAGTTGCGGCGCAGTGGGGGTAACGGCACTCTGAGTCCTACGACGATCCTGCATGAGGCCTATCTAAAACTGCAGGAGCGTCCAAGCGCAGCTGTTCCGCCGCACGGTGAGTTCCTCGCCTACGCCTCTCGGGTGATGCGCAATCTTGTCATTGATCTGGTCCGCCAGCGCCAGGCCATCAAGCGGGGAGGCGGTTTCGAGATCACCAGTTTGGGGAACTCGACGCCGGAGCTGAGTGCGGATGTCGGGGAATTAGAGTCTTTAAGCGCCGCGATCGATACCTTGTCGGCGCTCGATTCCGCGCTTGCCGAGCTGGTCGATCTCAAGTTCTTCTGCGGCTTCTCGTTCGTCGAACTCGCCACCGCGCGCGGAGTTTCTGAACGCACGATACAGCGAGATTGGGAGAAGGCGAGAATTCTATTGCGGCGGGCGCTCGAAGGTCAGGACCGGTTGCAAGAGTGAAGCGTGCGAGCCCATACCGGCGTGGCCGGCCAGCCGATCCCAGAGGCTAGCGGGCTGCGGAGCGTTTCGCGCACGGACATTCTCGTAGATTTCCGCCGCCTGGTCCATCATCCCGGAGCGTGCAAGAAGGCGCGCCAGCGAAGCGCGGCGGTATCTCCAGCGTCTCCAGGCACCATCGGGCCAGCCTTTGCCCTGGGCGCGCGCGGCTGCCGCCGCGAAATATCGGAAAGCCTCTAGCGAATGTGTGTTTTTCTCGTTATCCGTCTTGGCAAGCAGAGCAGCGGTATCGGCCTCCTCGGCCAAGAGCGCCAGGGAAGTCGGCTCGCGCGACTCAGAGGGTCCGCGATACCCACGCTCCCGGCGAGCGCCGTCGTCCGGAAGCGGGTATGCGTCGCCCGTTGTCGGAGGCAGGCCCATTGCAAATCTTGCGGAGCTCGAGAGCAGTTCAAACTGAGCTGCCTCGGCCCATGCTATTTGGTGGTCGAGAGTGGAGATGTGGGCGTCCCAGACGCGTGCCGTATTATCCGCGGATGCGCTGATGATGCGGCTGCCGTCCGGCGAGAATACTGCGGTAAAAACCTCGTCGTTGTGCCCCCTATAGAGCATGATGGCATGACCCGTAGCGGTATCCCACACCCGAATTGAGCGGTCGTGCGAGGCGGTCACAATGCGTTCGCCATCTGGCGAGAACTGCGCGTCCAAGATGCCGTCCTTATGCCCGCGAAGTTGCAGTAGTTCGTGACCGGTTGCAGTATCCCAGATGCGCACCGTCCGGTCGTTGGACGCGGTTGCCACGCGACGCCCGTCAGGCGAGAATGCCGCTGAATTGACCGCATCGGTGTGCCCTTCGAGGCGGAGCAACTCTCGACCCGTACCGGCGTCCCAGATGCGCGCGGTCTTGTCCGACGATGCCGTAATCACCTGGCGCGAATCCGGGGAGAACGCAGCCCACTGGACCTCGTTTGAATGGCCGGTGAGCCGCAGTAGTTCTCGACCCGTGGTGGTGTCCCAAATGCGCGCAGTCTTGTCGTGTGCTGCGGTGACGATGCGGTGTCCGTCGCGCGAGAATGCCACGCTGCGGACCCCGCTCATATGTCCGGTCAGTTGCAACAGTTCTTGGCCTGTTTCGGCATCCCAGATGCGCGCAGTGCGATCGCGAGAGCCGGTCGCGATACGACCGCCGTCTGGAGAGAAGGTCGACGACCAGATTCGGTCGCTATGTCCACGCAGCGTCGCCAAGCGTCGAGCAGTTTGTGCATCCCAGATGACAGCGGTCCGATCAAAGGATGCGGTGAGGATGTGCCTACCGTCGGGCGAGAAGGCGGCGGCGCTCACCTGTTCCGGGTGCTTGGTTACTAACAAGCTCTGACTGTCCTCGGAAACATCCCAGACGCGTGCGCTACCATCGAGTGATGCCGTCGCGACGTAGCGCCCGTCGGGTGAGAACACGGCTTCCCATACTTGTTCTGGATGTGCGAGCACCGCGATCTGGCGACCGTATCGGGCGTCCCAGATACGGGCCGTATGATCCCCCGATGCGGTGACGACATAGCGATCATCGGGTGAGTAGCTCGCATCGACGAGCCCGTCATCGTGTCCGCTCAGAGGTACGATCACGCGGCCGGTGGCCGCATCCCAGAGACGCGCCGTTGAGTCAGCCGATGCGGTCACGATGTGTCGACCGTCGTGAGAGAATGCGGCGGCGAAGACATTGTCCTTGTGGCCCACCAACCGGAGTATGTTTCGACCTGTCCTGGCGTCCCAAATGCGTGCAATTCTGTCGTGGGATGCGGTGACGACACGCAGTCCATCGGATGAGAATCGCGCGTCAAAAACCTTGTCGTCGTGCGCTAATTTTAACAGTTCCTTACCTGTGGCGGCGTTCCAGATCCGAGCCGTCTTGTCTAGGGAGGCTGTGACTATGCGCCTGCCGTCCGAGGAGAACTCGGTGCTCGCAATCTGATCGGTGTGGCCCTTAAGTTCTAACGTTTCTTGGCCGCCGTAGGCGCCCCAGATTCGTAAAGTATTGGCGGCGGAGACCGTGTATAAGCGCAGACCCTCGGGCGAGAAAAGGGCGCCATCGATGTGCGCCGCGTGCTGCTTCAACGCGAGTAGCTCATGCCCAGTTGCTGCATCCCAAATAAAGGCTGCATCGTCGCTGGAGGTAGTGACGATGCGCCGACCATCGGGGAAGAAAGCAACGCTGGACGGCCACTCGCCCCGCACGTCAGTTTTCGGAGTCAAGGCGAGAATCTGAGAGTCGGCTGCGCGCGCTTCCTGAAACACCGCGAGTGCGTCCGATGAGTCGGATCCACTCGCGCCCGGGTGGCGCAACACTTCGAGAATGATGTTGAGTGCGGCCACGGTGTCTCCGTCCTTGAGGCGCGCGGCTGCCGTCTGCGTAAGCAATCGCAGTTGGGCCCGAAATGCTGCGTCACGCTGCTCCTCTGCCACCTTCGCTTCGTAGGTGGTTGCGGCGAGGCCACCGATGAGGGTGATCACGAACGCGGCGCAAACGATCATGGCGACCCAGTGCCGGCGAGCGAATTTCGCGGCGCGGTAGCCGATGGTGTCTCGCCGCGCCAGGATCGGCTCGCTGCGCAACCAGCGAGCGATGTCCTCGCCAAGCGCATCGACTGTCGCATAGCGTTTCGCCGGTAACTTTTGCAAAGCCTTCATCACGATGGTGTCGAGGTCGCCTCGCAAAGTCCTAGTCAGTCTTCTTACGGTAGCAGCACGCGCGTCAGCCACCGTCTCGCTGGCGATTAGACGACTCAAAGGCGCCGGGTCCATCCATAGGATCGCGTCCTCGAGAGTCGCCCGCGAACGACGCGTCAGCTTGTAAGGCCCCTGTCCGCTCAACAACTCGTACAGCATCACGCCGAGCGCGTAGATATCTGTGGCGATGGTGATCTGTGCGCCAGCGATCTGCTCGGGTGCCGCATAGTCGAGTGACAAAGCGCGCCCGCTCAGCTGCGTGAGGTCGGTTTCTCTTATTGCGGCCTCGCCGAAGAGTTTCGAGATGCCGAAATCAAGCAAGCAAACCCGCCCCTCGTCGGTCACGAGAATGTTGCTCGGCTTTAGGTCGCGATGAATCACCAGATGCGAATGTGCGTAGCGCACGGCGCTTAAGACTTGCTGAAAAAGCTGCAATCGCTCGCGAACTCCTAAGCGACGGCCATCGCAGAACGCTCCGAAGGGTGAGCCGGCCACGAACTCCAGCGCGAGATACGGTTGGCCATCGTCGGAGACGCCGGCATCGTAAAGTCGTCCGATGTTGGGATTGTCGAGTCGTGCAAGAATCGCACGCTCTCTGGACATGCGCTCGGCGAGCCCCCGGCTCATCAGCGCCGGGTGCACGAGCTTTAGCGCTACCTGACGCGCGAACAAACCATCCACACGTTCGGCGAGCCACACACTTCCCATGCCACCGTGCCCGAGCAGAGATCGCACGCAATAGGGACCATATCGGCGGCCGACTAAGCTCCGATTGGCTTCGGGAAGCGCGGCGAGCTGGTCTGCCAAATCGTCGGCACCTGCAAGAGTCCTCTCTACCCGACTCTCTTCAGGAGCTGTCAACAGGCTGCGCAGCTCAGCCGCAAGATCCGGATCGTGCCTCTCAAGGGTCTCCAGCCACTCGGAACGCGCCTCGGATCCGAACTCGAGCGCCTCATCGAGCAGCTTGGAGATCTGCGCGTACTTCGACCTGCTCCAGCCCGAAAGAGGAATGTCTCGAGGCGCGTGCCGTGCGCTCAAAGGTTGCCGCTGATCCCTGGCGGGGTCATCCCGTGGTTCGCCTATTGCTTCGTCCGGCATGCGCAAGAGCTCACGTCATCATCGACTCTCGAGACAGATCTTCCAGCGGGTGATTGTACGGCAGAGGCTCCCCACAATATGTAACGAATTTTGTACGGCGAACCCGACACTTGTGCGGTGATTTTGCAGCAACGGTGTCGGGTTTTAGCGCGCGTTTCCGTTAACTCAATTGAGGCATCTAACACCTGTCGGGGAAATGAACCCTTGTTGATGCACCGTACAATCCCGAAGCATAGAGGAGCAGAATTCGATGAAAATCAGAACTTTGGACGGCCGATCGGCAGCGATCAAAAGGGCAATACGTGTCTCGTTGGGCGGCAGCGCGCGAGTCTCTCGCTGGATAATGGCTGGCTGTTTGATTGCGGTCGGTGCAATGATGCTGCTAAAAGTTACGGGGGTCGCTTTAGCGGCAGCCACCCCGGGGTGGCACACCGATATGCCCCCTGCAAAAGCATTTTTCGAGAAAATCCGGGTCGTAAGTAACGTAATCGGCAGTGACGATGATACGTTTGTGAAGCTGTCGGTAAAAGAACCTGCGGACGTCTACGTCAATCACATAACCGCCGATCCCTTGGCCAATAGCGGCTGGCACACCCATCCAGGGCCGAGCGTAGTTGTCGTTAAGCGGGGTACCGCTACCGTGGATGAGGTCGAAAACGGCAACTGCGTTGAACACAGCTACCCGGCTGGCACTGGGTTTGTCGATCAGGGCGGCGTCCATGTGCACTTGGTGCGTAACACGAGCACGACGGACACCCTTGAGGTGTATGCCTTCCAAGTAATTCCGTCGGGCTTGAACCGAGTCGTTCCAGTGAGCGATCCCGGAGTTTGCCCAGGGCTTTGAAATTGGAGCTCGGCACCTTTGTGCAATGGTAGGCGGCGAAGCGGTGGGGAGGGAACCTCCCCGCTGCTACATTGCAGTCACCGCTCTGGCCGCCTGGCGAAGCGTAGCGCAGTAACTAGGAAGCGATTGCAATCTCATTTGATCCATCTCCTGATTCGAACGATGCATGTATATGCATGTCTCGGCGACAGCGAAATCCGCAGCCAGCCCGAGTGAATGCTTCAGCTGGAAATGCTGCAGCGCCGCGCTCTCAATGCACCGAGCGGACGCCGTCGATCGCGACCCCGGCATTGAACAATTGTGCGACATCCACCGCGTCGAATACATACGCGCGGTTGCAGAAGTCGCAACGCACCTCGACTTCCCCGCGCTCGGCCAGCACCGCGCGAGTTTCCGCTTCGCCCAGTCCCGCAAGCATGCCGGCGACGCGCTCGCGCGAACATCGGCAGCGAAAATAAACCGGCGCCGGTTCGAACAGGCGGACATCATCCTCATTGAAGAGTCGATGCAAAATCTGCGCATCGGTCAGCGTGCGCAATTCTTCGGGCGTCAGTGTCTCGCCGATCAACTGCACGCGGCGCCACGCGTCGTCGATGGACGCGGCCGTCTCAGGTTCGATCGACGAGGCGTCGGGAACCGGGAGTTTTTGCAGGAGCATTCCCGACGCACCAGATGCATCCGCGTAGAGCCATAGCCGCGTCGGCAATTGCTCGGAATTCTCGAAGTACACTTGCAGCGATTCGCCCACGCGCTGACCCGACATCGGAACGATGCCTTGGTAGCGCTGGGCGCCATCGTCGGTTTCCAGAGTAACGGTGAGATTGCCGGTGCCCGTACCGGCGTCTTCGCGAGCGCCCTCCCGGTATCGCGCCAGCCCGCGGACGGCGAGACCGCTCGTGCACTGCGCCAGCAAGAGCTGCACGGGGCCGTCGCCCTGCAATTGCAGGGACAAAACACCCTCGAACTTGATGGTTGCGGCCAACAGCAGCGATGCTGCGACGGCCTCGCCCAATGTATCGCGGATCGGTGCAGGATAATCACGATGCTCGATCAAGGCGCGCCAAGCCGCATCCAGGTGTACCAGGTGACCACGAATCGGATATTTATCGAACATGAACCGATGCAGGCAGTCGCGATCGTGCATTACGCGCCACCACCCAGCTTGCGCTTGAGCAATTCGTTGAGTTGCGCCGGGTTCGCCTTGCCTTCGGTGGCCTTCATGACCTGCCCGACGAAGAAACCGAATAGTTTGTCTTTACCGGAACGGTAATCGGCGAGTTGTTTGGCATTCGCCGCGATCACCGCGTCGATCACCCTTTCAATGGCGCCCGAATCCGTAATCTGTTTGAGGCCCCGCGATTCTATGATTGCATCGGCGGATTTGCCGTCGGCCCACATCGCCTCGAATACGTCCTTGGCAATTTTGCCGGAAATAGTCTGATCGATGATCCGCTCCAACAGGCCGCTCAATTGCCCAGGCAGAACGCGTGAATCCTTGAGCTCCAGACTGTCGCGGTTGAGTGCGCTTGAGAGTTCACCCATGATCCAATTCGCGGCGAGCTTTGCATGCGTCGCATTGCGCTGCGCAGTCCCTGCTTCGTGCAAGCCCTGGGCGGCCATCCCGGGCCGCCCGTGCGACGCATGCGTCGCACCCAGCTGAGCCGTCACAGCCTCGAAATATGCGCCGAGCTCGCGGCTCGCGCTCAACACGCCCGCATCGTACGCCGAGAGGCCGAACTCGCGCGCAAAGCGCGCCGCCTTGTCATCCGGCAACTCCGGCAGTGTCGCTCGCACGGCATCGATGAAGGCCTCGTCGATCTGGACCGGTAATAGATCGGGATCGGGGAAATACCGATAATCGTTTGCCTCCTCCTTGGAGCGCATCGAGCGAGTCTCGTCCCTGTCCGAATCGTACAGCCGCGTCTCCTGCACAACGGTTCCACCGCTCTCGAGCAGCTCGGTCTGGCGCGCGACCTCATAATTGATCGCCTTCTCGACGAATCGAAACGAGTTCAAATTCTTGATCTCAGCGCGGGTGCCGAACTTTTCCCGGCCGCGCGGCCGCACCGAGACATTGGCATCGCAACGAAATGAGCCCTCTTGCATGTTGCCGTCGCAGATCTCGAGGTAGCGCACCAGGGTGTGGATCTTCTTCATGTACGCCACCGCCTCCTTGGCGGAGCGCATGTCGGGCTCCGAGACAATTTCCAGAAGCGGAGTTCCCGCGCGATTCAAATCGATGCCGCTGGCGTTGGCCAGACCCTCGTGCAACGACTTGCCGGCATCTTCCTCGAGATGAGCACGTGTGACGCCGATGGTCTTGATGGTGCCGTCCTCGAGCATGACCGCAAGCTTTCCTTGCTTGACCACCGGCAGTTCGTACTGACTGATCTGATAGCCTTTCGGCAAATCGGGATAGAAGTAATTCTTGCGGGCGAACACCGAACGGCGCGCCACGGCGGCGCCGATGCCGAGCCCGAACTTGACCGCCATGCGCACGGCTTCCGCGTTCAGCACGGGCAGCACGCCGGGATAAGCCAAATCCACCAGGCTGGCCTGTGTGTTCGGAGGCGCGCCATAGGCTGTCGGACTTCCCGAGAAAATCTTCGACTTGGTCGCGAGCTGTGCGTGTATCTCGAGCCCGATGACAACTTCCCAGTCTGTCATCAATCGTACCCGCGCGGCGATTGGCGGTGCCAATCCGTTGCCTGTTGGAACTGATGCGCCGCAGTCAGAAGTTTTGCTTCGGAAAAATGCGGGCCGATCAGCTGAAGTCCCATCGGCAGATCGTCGACAAACCCGCATGGCAACGACAATCCGGGAAGTCCCGCCAGATTCGCGCCGATGGTATAGATGTCGTTTAAATACATGGTGATCGGATCGTCCATTTTCGCGCCAATGGCGAAAGCGGGAGTCGGCGTGGTGGGACCGATCAAGAGATCGACCTGCGCAAACGCCGCTCGAAATTCGTCGGTGATCAAACGGCGGACTTTCTGAGCCTTCAGATAATAAGCATCGAAGTAGCCGGCCGACAACACATACGTGCCCGTCATGATGCGCCGCTTCACCTCGGCGCCAAAACCCTCGCCTCGAGATCGCGTATAGAGATCAAGCAGGTCCTTCGGGCTGTCGCACCGGTACCCGAAACGCACGCCGTCAAAGCGCGAGAGATTGGAGGAGCACTCTGCCGGCGCGACCACATAGTAGGTGGGCACCGACAACGGCAGATGGGGCAAGCTCACCTCCACGGTTTCGGCACCGAGGCTCGAATAAATCTTCAATGCGTCATGAATCAAGGCTGAATTGCGGGCCTCCAAGCCATCAAAAAACTCTCGCAGCAGCCCGATCTTGAGACCCGTGAGCGGCGCGTTCAAGGCCGCGGAATAATCGGGCACGGGGACATCGACACTGGTGGAGTCTCGGGGATCGAACCCGGCCATGGCTTGCAGGACAATGGCCGCATCCGCGGCGCTGCGGGCAAGGACGCCCGCCTGATCGAGGCTCGACGCAAATGCGATCATTCCGTAGCGCGACACCCGTCCATAGGTCGGTTTGATGCCGGTCACACCCGTCAACGCTGCGGGCTGGCGGATTGAACCGCCGGTATCCGTGCCGGTAGTGAACGGCGCCAGCCCTGCGGCAGTCGCCGCCGCCGATCCGCCGGAGGACCCGCCCGGAACCTTCGTCACATCCCACGGATTCTTGACGGGACCGTAATAGCTCGTCTCGTTCGAGGAGCCCATCGCGAACTCATCCATGTTGGCCTTGCCCAACATGACCGCACCGGCGTCCTTGAGCCGCGTCACGATCGTCGCGTCGTAGGGTGCGATGAAGTTATCCAACATGCGCGACCCGCAACTGGTGCGCACCCCATCCGTGCAGAAAATATCTTTATGAATGAGGGGGATGCCGAGCAGCGGGCCCTGCTCACCCGCAGCTCGCCGGCCATCGGCCGCCGCGGCCGCCGCCAGCGCTTCTGCGGCGGTGAGGGTAATCAGAGCGTTCAAGGCCGGGTTTAAGCGTTCGATACGCGCCAAGAAATGCCGCGTGAGTTCGACGCTCGAAATCTGCCGCGAATCTAGCTTACGGCAGAGCTCGCCGATGGAAAGGGTGTGCAACATCGTCGCTTAAGGATAGCAGGCCTTACCGGAACCTAAGGGCTTAGTCGATGACCCGAGGCACGACGTACAAGGCGGCTTGTACGGCCGGCGCATTCGCCTGGTATTTCTCATGGTTGTCGCTCTCCGTCACAGCATCGGCTCTCAGGCGCTGATGCTGGCCATCGAGAGGATGCGCCATGGGTTCGACATGGCCCGTTTGCACTCGCGACAATTCGTCGACGAAATCGACGATGCTCGACAAGCTGGTCACGTAGACCGGCATCTCTTGTTCGGTGATCGACAGCCGTGCGAGTTGCGCGATCTTTTCGACGTCTTGGCGGGTTAGGCTCATAGCATTGGCCAAAAGTGCGTGCCATCTCACGCAAATTAAGCCCTGCGAATGATACACGTTGCCTTGCTGAATGTCGTGTCGGTTGTTACATTAGCGCAACTTTTTTCACCCCCTTTTTCAAGTAAAAATATCCCATGTTCAAACGCCTTAGAGGTTATTTCTCAAATGACCTCTCAATCGATCTTGGAACCGCCAACACCCTGATTTACGTTCGCGAGCGCGGCATCGTTCTGAACGAGCCTTCGGTCGTCGCCGTGCAGGACGAGCCGACTCGAGGAGGCAAGATCATCGTCGCGGTCGGGGTGGAAGCCAAGAACATGCTGGGGCGGACCCCTGGCCACATCACGGCGGTCAGGCCGATGAAGGACGGGGTTATTGCAGATTTCACTTACACGGAGAAGATGCTCCAGTATTTCATCAAAAAGGTGCACGGCAACCGATTCTTGAGCCCGAGCCCGCGGGTTCTGGTGTGCGTGCCCTTCGGATCCACACAGGTGGAGCGCCGCGCAATCAAGGAGTCAGCCGAGGGCGCGGGAGCACGCAGTGTGGATATCGTCCCCGAGCCCATGGCTGCGGCCGTCGGGGCCGGGCTGCCGGTTCAGGAGGCACGCGGATCAATGGTGCTGGATATCGGCGGCGGCACTTCCGAAGTGGCCGTCATCTCGCTGAACGGCATCGTCTACGCAGCAAGTGTACGCATCGGCGGCGATAAATTCGACGAAGCGATCACCAACTACGTGCGGCGCAATTACGGCATCTTGATCGGTGAGGCGACGGCGGAACGGATCAAATTGGAAATCGGCTCGGCCTATCCGGGTCAAACTGTGCGGGAAATCTCGGTCAAGGGACGCAATTTGTCGGAAGGCGTGCCACGCAGCTTCACCCTGAACTCCAATGAAATATTGGAGGCGCTCCAGGAACCGTTGCAAGGCATCGTGGGCGCAGTGAAACAGGCGCTCGAACAGACCCCTCCCGAACTCGGCGCCGACGTCGCGGAGCGCGGCATTGTGCTGACGGGCGGGGGCGCCTTGCTGCGCGATGTTGATAAATTGCTCATGGAAGAAACTGGGCTGCCGGTGGTGATTGCGGATGACCCGCTGACCTGCGTTGCACGCGGCGGCGGCCGGATCCTCGAACTCACCGAGGAACACGGGCCCGGCATATTCGGACTGGAGTAATGCACGCGACTAGGGAAGTCTAAAGCCCGTGGTCGCCTTCCGTAACTCCGACACATCCGGGCGCACGACGGGACTTCTGCTCCATTGCGTGCTGTATTGCCTGGTGGCGCTGGCGCTCATAATCGTCGACAAGCGCTATGATCATCTCGGCAAGATTCGGCGAGTGCTCTCGGTCGTCGCCTACCCGGTGCAAATCGCCGTGGCCAGTCCCTTCGAAGGGTGGGACTGGTTTCGCGAAAGTGTGTCGTCCCGCGCAGTGCTCCGCGCCGACAAGGCCAAGCTCGAGGCGCAGTTGCGCCTCGCGCAATTCCGCCTGCAGCGTTATGAGGCGCTGGAAGCGGAGAGCCAGCGGCTGCGCGCGTTGCGGTCCAGCACCGCCGGCGTCGCGGACCGCTTCGTCATCGGCAATGTCATGGATGTAGACTTGGACGCCTTTCGCGAGCGAGTTCTGGTCGATAAAGGAGCGCAGGACGGCGTCTTCGTCGGGCAAGCGGTCTTGGAAGCCGGCGGTGTATTTGGGCAGGTTGCGCGCGTCGGTCAGCTGACCGCCGAGGTCATCCTGGTAAGCGATGCGACGCACGCGATACCGGTACAGATCAATCGCAACGGGTTGCGGACGATTGCCGTCGGCACGGGCGACATGGCTCGACTCAAGCTGCCGTATCTGCCGACCAGCGCCGACGTGATCGCCGGGGATTTGTTGGTGACCTCCGGGCTCGGCGGTGGTTTTCCGCCCGGCTATCCCGTCGGCACCGTGGCGGAGGTCAAGCGCGATCCAGCGCAGTCCCTGGCCGACGTCGATGTGAAGCCGGCGGCTGCGCTCGATCGCTCACGTGAACTCATGTTCGTGTGGCTAAAGCCGCAAGCTGGCACGGGAGCGCCGCTCACTTCGATGCCAGCGCCGGCGCAGCCTCCCGGCGAGGGCGCAAAGCCCGCGAAGACTCCGCCGCGTGCCGGGGCGAACTTACAATGATGCGCGACAACCGCATCCGCCGTTTGCCCATGGCGCTTTCCGCGCTCGTTGCACTGGCGCTGGCGGTGCTACCGCTGCCCTCGTTTCTGGCGGCATTTCGTCCCGACTTTTTGGTATTGGTGGTCTTTTACTGGTCGATTGAGGCACCGCACGCCGGAGGACTGACGCTCGCTTTCATGGCGGGCCTGGCGCTCGATGTGATCCAAGGGGTGGTGCTCGGACAGCACGCTCTCGCACTCACGTTGATGGCTGCATGGGCAACGCATTTGCGGCTGCGTTTGAGGGTATTTTCGATGCTCTCGCAGTGCCTGACCATATTCGCGCTGTTGACCGGCTATCAGTTCGTCTTGTTCTGGGTCGACGGCGCCACCGGAAACCCCGTGACCACCTTTGGCCGCTGGCTCGCGCCCATCATCGGCGCCTTGCTGTGGCCGCTGATGCTTGCAATCCTCAGCCGTCTGCATGAGCGCTGACAGGGAAGCACTCTATGATTTTCGATGAGTTCTCGCCGTCCCGAACCCGCCGCACGCTCACCGCAGGCGGCCGCACGCTGCGTGCCTTGGGATTGGATGGGCCGCTGACCGGCGTACTCGCCATCATCGTGTGCATCGGCATTCTGGTGGTGTACAGCGCCTCCGGGCAAAACTTAAGAATGGTCGAGCATCATTTGGTGAATATCGGCATAGCAGTCACCGCAATGCTTGCACTCGCCAAGCTGGCGACGCCTCAATATCTGCGATTGTTCGCGCCCGTCGCCTACATTATCGGCGTGGTACTGCTGATCGTGGTCGACGTTACGGGCCATATCGGCAAGGGTGCGCAGCGCTGGCTCGATGTCGGCTTCATGCGCTTCCAACCGTCGGAGATCATGAAACTTGCCGTGCCGATGATGTGCGCCTGGTACATGCACGAGCGCCCTTTGCCACCGACGTTGAAGGATCTGATCGTCATGGGAATCATGATTGCCATTCCCACCGCAATGATCGTCACTCAACCGGATCTCGGCACCGCGCTGTTGATCGCGGCCTCTGGCCTCATCGTCATGCTGCTGGCCGGTTTGCGAATTCACCTGATATTGATTTCGATCCCTTTGCTCGGCGGCGCCGCCTGGGCGGGGTGGCATTTCATTCATGATTATCAGCGCCAGCGGATATTGACCTTCCTGAATCCCGAGACGGATCGGCTCGGCGCCGGTTACCACATCATCCAATCCCAGATTGCGATCGGTTCAGGCGGGGTATTCGGCAAAGGCTACATGAACGGCAGCCAGGCGCAGCTCGAGTTCCTGCCGGAACGATCGACCGACTTCATATTCGCTGTCATCGGCGAGGAATTCGGCTTGCTTGGACAGCTCCTGATCCTATCCCTGTACGGAGTCGTGATCGGGCGCGCATTGTATCTGGCAATGCAGGGCCAAGACACGTTTGCACGTTTGACCGGCGGCGCCATTGCGCTCAGTTTCTTTGTCTATGTATTCGTAAACTCCGGCATGGTGAGCGGAGTATTGCCCGTGGTAGGCGTGCCGCTGCCGCTGATCAGCTATGGAGGCACTTCGATGGTGACGCTGTTGGCCGGTTTCGGGATATTGATGTCTCTTCATTCGCACCGCAAGCTGATTGGCTCGTAAAGGCATGCGTACCCGGCCCCAATCGCAGATTCTGTTCCTGGCGGCGCTCGTTCTATGCGCGAGCTTCGAGCCCGCATCGGCGCTCGACGTCAAGCGCGCCGACGTCAAGGTATTCATAGCGCACATGGCGGACACCTCCGCTTTCAAGAAAGATCAATTGCGCAAGCTGCTGAAGGCTGCCCAGAGTCAACCGGCCATTATCGAAGCGATGGACCGGCCCGCAGAAAAAGCCAAGCCGTGGTTCGAATACCGACCGATTTTCGTCACCGAAAGGCGCATCCGCGAGGGCACGGATTTCTGGATTGCGCATCGCCAGGAACTCGATCAAGCCAGCGTTCGCAGCGGAGTGGCGCCGGAATACCTGGCGGCCATCCTCGGCGTTGAAACCTACTACGGCCGCCTTACCGGCTCATATCGCGTGCTCGACGCGCTTGCCACGCTGGCCTTCGATTACCCGGCTCGGGCGAAATTTTTTCGCGATGAGCTCGAACAGTTTCTCTTGTTGACTCGCGATGCGCGTCTCAATCCGTTGGGCGTCAAAGGATCGTATGCCGGTGCGATGGGTGCGCCCCAGTTCATGCCATCGAATTACCGGCGCTATGCCGTCGATGCGGATGCGAACGGCCGTGTGGACTTGTGGAACAGCTGGTGGGACGTATGCGCGAGCGTCGGCAACTATCTGAAGGAACATGGCTGGAACGCCGGCGAGCCCGTGCTGAGCGAGGCGAGCGTGGCGCCCGACAAGGCGGCGGACTTGGATGGCCGCAAGCTTGCGCTGTCGGAGACCGTGGGGTCGCTGCGTACCAAAGGCGTCAGTTTCGAGAGCTCGTTGGCGCCGGAAGCCCCCGCCATTCTAATCGCCGCCGACGACGCGGATGGGGTGCACTGGCGCGTCGGCTACAACAATTTCTACGTGATCACCCGTTACAATCACAGCGCCCTGTATGCGATGGCCGTCTTTGAACTGGCGGCGGCAGTCAAACAGCGCATCCTGTTGTATGATGCGCCGGGCGTCGTCACGCCGGGCGTCGTCACGCCGGGCGTCGTCACGCCGGGCGCCCCGAAGTCGGAGATCGCTGCGTCGCGCGCCGCCGCTAAGCAACCGGCCGTGCCGCGATGAATAGCGGCCGCGCACTCAGAGCCCCGCTCGGGATCGCGGTTGCGGTCTGCCTCGCCGCGTGCTTCGGCGCGCCGCCGCGACCGAGTCCCGCCGAGCTGAGTCCGGCCCCGGTTGTGGCGCCGCCGCCGGCGCCCGACGCCGCGCAGGACGTGATCCCGCCTGCCGAACGCCGTTCGCGCAAGGGCAATCCGCCTTTTTACAATGTATTGGGCAAGCGCTACTACGTCTTGTCGTCGAGCGCCGGCTACTGGGAACGCGGCGTCGCGTCGTGGTATGGGCCAGGCTTCCACAAGGTGCAAACCTCGAACGGCGAGATCTATGACATGTACGGCATGACGGCCGCTCACAAGACACTACCGTTGCCGGCCAATGTACGTGTCACGAATTTGCAGAACGGCCGCAGCGTTGTAGTCAGGGTAAACGATCGTGGTCCATTCGTCGGCAATCGTATCATCGACCTTTCCTACACGGCCGCTGTCAAGCTCGACATGCTGCGCAGCGGCACAGCCATGGTTGAAGTTCGCACGATCGATCCGTCCGCACCGCTTGGCGCCGAAGCGCCAGCGGGCTCTGGCGCCGCCGGCGCGGCCGTCAATACCGCGCTGTTCGTGCAAGCCGGTGCGTTTTCCGATCCGCTCAATGCAGAGCGCATGGCTCAAAAATTGCGCGGCGGCAACCACGGAAAGGTATTCGTGCGGGACGATGAGATAGCAGGGCGCAGAATGTATCGAGTCCGGATCGGGCCGGTACGAGACGTCGCTGAGTTCGACCGCGTCGTCGCCGCACTGGAGCGGGCCGGCATCTCCGATGCGCATCTCGCTTTCGATTAGCATCCCACGACATGGGCCGTGCGATAATCCCATCGATAAATTTTACCAAGGTATTCATCCACTATGCTTCGTCCCCTTCTGACGTGCGTCTCTCTGGTGTTCGCCGTTCAATGCTTCGCCGCGGCGGCTGCGCCGACGGTACCGGATTCCATAAGCATACCCACTGCGCCGCAGGTCGATGCACACTCATACCTTCTCATCGACTATCGCACCGACAAGATTCTCGCCGCGAAGGAGCCGGTGGCGCGCGTCGAACCGGCAAGTCTCACGAAGCTCATGACGGCGTATATCGTGTTCCAAGAGTTGGCAGCAGGGAAACTCAAGCTGGATGAACAGGTGATGGTGAGCGAGCACGCCTGGCGTTCGGAAGGTTCGCGCTCCTTCATCGAATTGGGCAAACCCGTTTCGGTTCAGGATCTGATCCTTGGCATGATCGTGCAGTCCGGCAACGACGCCACCATTGCGCTGGCCGAACGCATTGCCGGCACCGAAGAAACCTTTGCGCAGATCATGAATGCCGACGCGAAGCGCCTCGGGATGGCCGGAAGTCACTTCGAAAACAGCTCGGGCCTGCCCTCGCCGCAGCACTACACGACCGCGCGCGATCTGTCTCTTTTGGCGAGCGCCATGATTCGCGAATATCCGCAGTATTACAAATGGTTTTCGGTGCGCGAGTTCGAGCACAATGGCATCAAGCAACAGAATCGCAACGGACTGCTTGAAAAGGACCCCACGGTCGATGGCTTGAAGACCGGACATACGGATTCTGCGGGATTTTGCCTGGTGACCTCCGCGCTGCGCGACGGCATGCGTCTGGTGTCGGTGGTCATGGGATCGACCAGCATGAAGGCGCGCGAAAATGCGAGCACCGCGCTTCTCAACTACGGATTCACGTTTTACGATACGAGATTGGCGGTCAAGGGCGGCTCAGTCCTCGCGACTGCGCGGGTCTGGAAGGCGGAGAAGCCGTCCGTCGATCTCGGCATCAAGGATGATTTTTACATCACCCTGCCTCGCGGCGAAGCCGATGGCCTCACGACCGCAGCCGATGTTCAGCCGCGTTTGATCGCGCCCTTGGCCTCGGATACCGATGCCGGCAGCTTGCGGGTGTTCGCCCGCGGCAAAACCCTCGCTACGCTGCCCCTGCATCCGTTGCAAAGCGTGGCGGTGGGAGGCTGGTGGCGCCGGTTGATCGACACCATACGACTGTGGTTTGCCTGAAATGGCCGGACCGCTGACAATTTGCTATTTGAATGGGAGCTATCTCGCCCTGCGTGAGGCGAAAGTTTCGCCTCTCGATCGCGCCTTCCTGTTCGCCGACGCGGTCTACGAAGTTCTGCCGATTTATGCGTCGCGCCCATTTCGCTTGCGCGAGCATCTGCAGCGGCTCGATCGCAGCCTTGCGGGCATCCGCATGCGGCCGCCCCTGTCGCACGCCGATTGGGCTGCGCTGTGCGAGGAGTTGATTTCGCGAAATGCGGCCGGCGACGCATATTTGTATCTGCAGGTCACCCGAGGCGCCGAATTTGGCCGCAATCACGCTTGGCCGGAAGATTTGAAGCCCACGATATTTGCCTATGTCACGGCCTTGGAGCCGGTGCCGGCCGCCTTCCATGAACAAGGCGTATCGGCCGTGACGGCGGCCGACACGCGCTGGGCGAGACGCGACATTAAGTCCACTGCTTTGCTCGCCAATGTGCTTCTCAAGAAATTGGCGGCCGATGCCGGCGCCTTCGAGACCATCATGCTCGAGAACGGCGAACTCACCGAAGGCTCCTCCACCAGCGTTCATGTCGTCAAGGGCGGTATCATCCATACACCGCCGAACGGGCACCATATTCTCCCGGGCACAACCCGCGACGTCGTTACCGAGCTTGCCGTTCGCTTGCGACTGCGATGCGAAAGCGCCCCCGTTACCGAAGCCCAACTGCGGGCCGCCGATGAGATCTGGCTGGCATTCGCGACGCGCGGTGTGGTGCCGGTGACGAGCCTCGACGGCGCTGCGGTCGGCAACGGCAGGCCCGGTCCCTTGTTCAAGCGGGTGAGCACCGAATTTTCCGGCTACATGCGCGAACTCGCGGGAACTCCGGCCCTGTGAGCGCCGCTCCCGGTCTCGAATTTCCGGGCGAATTCCCGATCAAGGTGATGGGCCGGCACGACAGCGACCTGCGCGCGCTTACGCAAGCGATTGTGGAGCGCCACGCCGGAGCGCTCGCCGAGTCTCAGGTTCGGACGCGCACCAGTGCGGACGGCAATTTCCTCGCATTGACCTACCTGGTGCAAGCCACCAGCCGCGAGCAGCTAGACGCGATTTATCGCGAATTGACCGCCTGCCCCGCGGTATTGATGGCGCTGTAGTCAGCTTCGAATTTGAGCTGCCGCAATAGATGCGGCGTCAATTCGTGCGCAGCCGCGTCCACCGCGGCGGCGCACGGGATGCCGGCAAAGCGGCCGACATGATCCGCAAGCCGTGTGACCGCGAGCCCGCGATGTCCGCACACGTTGATGCGTTCGAACGGCCCCAGATCGAGCGACACGTTTAGCGCCAAACCGTGGTAGCTCGCACCACGGCGAATCCGCAAGCCGACGCTGGCGAGTTTGGCGCCGTCGAGATAGACCCCCGGTGCGTCGCGTGAGCCTTGAGCGGTAAGACCAAGCTCGGCAACGTACGCAATGACGGCGTCCTCGAGCGCCACGACCAATTCGCGCACGTTGAGGCGCCGCCGCCGCAAGTCGATCAGCGGGTAAACGACGAGCTGCCCGGGACCGTGGTAGGTCACCTGGCCGCCGCGGTCGATTTGCACCACCGGAATCTCGCCGGGCGACAATAGATGCTCGCGGCTCGCATTAAGGCCCAGGGTGAATACCGCAGGATGCTCGACGAACCAGATTTCGTCCGGGGTCGAGCTATCTCGGACGTCAGTAAACCTTTGCATCGCCCGCCACGTCGGCTCGTACGGCGCCAGCCCGAGATGCCGAATCAGCGGGCCAACGCTCATCAGGCGCGGGTTCCGTTGTCGAGCCCCGCATTGTTGCGCGCCAGAGCCCGCTCCGCGCGATAGCTCGAGCGCACCAACGGGTCCGATACGCACTCCAGAAATCCCAGTGCCAGGGCATGGTCGCGGTAGCGATCGAATTCCGCCGGAGTAACGAACCTCTCGACATCCAAGTGGTTCGGGGTGGGGCGCAAATACTGTCCCAGGGTCAAGATGTCGACCGCGGCGGCGCGCAAGTCCCGCATGGTCGCGCGGATTTCCGCATCGGTTTCGCCCAGACCCAGCATCAAACTGGTCTTGGTCAGCATCGATGGCCGATGATTCTTCGCCGCGCGCAGCACGCCGATTGTCTGCTCGTAACCCGCGCGCGGATCGCGTACCGGATGAGTCAGGCGGCTGACCGTCTCGACGTTTTGCGCGAACACATCCGGTCCCGAATCAAGAACCGTTCGCACGTCGCGCATGACACCTTGGAAATCGGGCGTCAGCGCCTCGACGGCGGTGCTGGGATTGCGGGTTTTTATCGCGCGAATCGCCGCGGCGTAATGAGCGGACCCGCCGTCAGCCAGGTCGTCGCGGTTGACCGACGTGAGCACCACATACTTGAGCCCCATCAACTCGACCGACCGGGCGAGGTTCTGCGGTTCCTCTTCATCCAGCCAGCCGCGCGGATTGCCGGTATCCACGGCGCAAAAACGGCAGGCACGCGTACAGACTGCGCCCATCAGCATGATGGTCGCAGTCCCCGCGTTCCAGCACTCGCCGATATTCGGGCATTTCGCCTCCTCGCACACAGTGCTCAAGCGGTGCTCACGGACGATCTGTTTCACGGCCATAAACTCTGCCCCCGAAGCCAGGGGCGCGCGCAACCAAGCGGGCTTGCGCATCTCAGGCCCGACAACGGAACCCGCTGGGTCGTGCGTCGCGGGCTTGGGCTTGACTCCGTCTTTGATCGCCGTAAAACCCTGCGCGGTGGTGTATTTATTGCCGCTTCGGACCGGACGCGCCTCTCGATGTATGGGTATGCCTTTAAATTGCGACATACGCAAATTGTACTCCAGCTATGAGTTCAAAACCCGCAGCCTCTCCAGTGTGCCGACATCCTCCCAAAGCCCGGTGAAAAGCTGCGCGGAACAACGATTCGCCGCCATGGCACGCACCAGCAGGGGTTTCAAGGGGAACATACCGTCCGAACAGCCGGTGAAGAAACCGGGTCGATAGACGGCAATGCCGGAAAAAGTGTACTGGGTAGCGGCTGCCGCCAGGGCGACTCCCCGCTCCATCCCGAAATCTCCCCGGGGATGCTGGGGCGGGTTGGGCACCAGCACCAGGTGCGCATCCTGATCGCTGCCCAACGTCAGGCTCTGGAACGGAAAATCCGTGTAGATATCGGCGTTTACCACGAGAAAGGGTCCCGGAGCGAGGTGTGGCAATGCGCGAAATATGCCGCCCGCCGTCTCTAGGGCGCGCGGCTGCTCTTCGCTGTAGATGATATTCACGCCGAAGCGCACGCCGTCTCCAAGATACTCGCGAATCTGCGAACCCAGCCAAGCGAGGTTGATCACGATCCGATCGATCCCTGCGCGCGCCAATGACCTGACGTGACGCTCGATCAGTGGCTGACCGCGGACGCGCAGCAGAGGCTTAGGCGTGGTGTCGGTGATCGGCCGCAGCCGCTCGCCGCGCCCAGCCGCAAGGATCATCGCGACGCCGGGAATTTCGATGCTTGCGTTCACGCGGGCGCTCGCTCCTGGGCGGCGCGAAATTCCGGCTCGACGCGCTTGGCGATGAAGTCGGCAAACTCCGCCGTTTCCGCATAATCGGCCGCGGCGCCGCGGGCGTAGTCCAGGACTCGGGGCAAATCGTTGAGGTACTGGGGCTTTCCGTCGCGGTAGTACAGGCGCGCGAAGATCCCGAGGACCTTGATGTGCCGCTGCAATCCGAGGAGATCGAACCAACGGATGAACTCGGACTCGGTTGCGCCAAGAGGGAACCCGTTAGCCAACAACTTTTCTCGGTATCCCAAGGCCCAAGTGCGTACCCGCGTCGCGGGCCACGCGATATAACAATCCTTGAGCAGAGACACCAAATCGTAAGTCACGGGACCCCACACCGCGTCTTGGAAATCCAAGATACCGGGATTTTTGGCCGGGGTGACCAACAGATTTCTGGAATGATAATCGCGATGCACGAAAGCCGCGGGCTGCGCCAGAGCACTTTGCGCCAGGGTCTCGAACAGCCGGTCCAGCATGCCGCGTTCGGCAGGCGAGATCTGCAACCTCAAATGATCATGCAGGAACCACTGCGGCATGAGCTCCATTTCACGCATCAGCAAAACGCGGCTGTATCGCGGCAAATCGTGCGCCATCAGTTTGTCGGCCGATTGCATCGCGCTCAAGGCCTCGAGTGCATCCGCGTAGAGCGGATCCGCCGCTCCGTCGACCTTGAGCTCATCGAGGTATTGCCTGCTTCCCAAGTCCGACAGCAGCAGAAAACCCCGCTTCGCATCTTTTGCCAATATCATGGGCACGTTGAGCCCGATCCCGAGCAATAGCCTCGCCACCCCCAAAAATGGCTCGAGATTTTCCTTTTCGGGCGGCGCATCCATCACGATGTAGGTCTCCTCACCGCGCGTAATGCGAAAATAGCGGCGAAAACTCGCATCGACGGAGGCGGGCGCGATGCGGCCGCCCGCAAATCCCAAATCGCCGAACACCCACTGCGTCAAATCCGCCAGGCGGGAATCGCTTGCATCCGATAGACCCATGCTTGACCATTCACGAACCGCAAATGCGGCGGCGTCAGTATACCGACTAAGGCGATGCATTTTGTCCATGGCTTCTCATGTTCGAGCCGCATTCATTGTCTTCTGCCTCGCGCTGAGTCCCAACGTTCGCGCGGCAGACTTGTGCCCGGCCCCGCCGAAATACCAAGCTCCGCTCGATTCCGATATCGCGGCTGACGATCATCGAATTCATATCGACAGTGATGACGCCGTGCTCGACGCCGTCGGCAATGCCGATCTGAACGGCCGCGTGCGCGTCAGGCAAGACACGCGCAGCGTGACCTCCGATTCGGTCACCTATGACGACAAGACCGGACGTGTGTCGGTCAAAGGGGGCGTGGATTTCTCGGATCCAAAATTGCGCGTGCACAGCGTCACGGGCAGCTACGACATAGACGGCGCCGCGAATTTTGACCAGGCGACCTTCCAGCTCATGGACCGCAACGGCCACGGCTTTGCGAAAGACATCGATGTTTTGCCGGACGGCAAGGTAGATTTTACCCAAGTGCGCTATACCAGCTGCCCCATGGGCAACGAGGACTGGCTGCTGCAAGCCTCTTCGATCAGTCTCGATACCCAGCTGCAGGAGGGCGTCGCACGCCATGTAACCATGCGGTTCAAGGAAGTGCCGATTTTTTATACCCCCTATATTACGTTTCCCTTGGGGGACGAGCGCAAGAGCGGTCTCCTGTTCCCGAGTTTCGGCCATTCCGGCAGCAACGGTTTCGAGCTGGAAGTTCCGTATTATCTCAATCTGGCGCCTAACTACGACCTGACCCTCACCCCCGGAATGCTGTCGGCCCGCGGCGTGCAGATTGCCGAGCAGTTCCGCTACCTCACCGCCAGTTCCCATGGCCATCTCGACGCCACATTTCTGCCGAACGATTCGCAGGTTCATAGCGATCGCAGCTACTTGCGATTCACCGACGTCACGGACCTCAAGACCGGGATGCGGTTCGACACCGACATCGCCAGCGTCAGCGACAGCAGGTATTTCGAAGACTTCGCCGTAGGCTCCGACCAGACCAGCGTGACCTTCCTGGAACGCCGTGCGGATCTGCTCTATTACGACGATGCGTGGCGCGTCCGCGGAGAGCTGCAGAACTTTCAAACCATCGACACCACGCTACCCACCACCTGCTTCAGCGGTGTTGCGCTGCCGCCTGGGTTGTGCGACCAGCGGCCCTACTCGCGAGTTCCGCGCATTCAAGCGAACGGATTGTGGCCGATAGCGGGCAGCGGCTTCGAATTGGTGCTGGACAGCGAGGCCGTCAATTTTCTGCGTGAAGTCGGTCCGACAGGTGTGCGCTTGAACGTCGCGCCCGAGCTTCATTGGTCGAGCCGCGGACCGGGCTATTTCTTCGAGCCCGCCGTGGGTTATGACTTCACGCAGTACGATCTGAAGAACGCCGCCGCCATCGGCGTGGGGGCTCCGAGCACGCCCACGCGCACGCTGCCCTATGCTCGAGTCGATGCGGGCCTGGTGTTAACGCGCGATGCGGGCTCGAACGGCCAGCGAACGCAAACGCTGGAGCCTCGCGTCGTCTACAGCTACGTTCCTTACCGCAACCAAGACGAATTGCCGCTATTCGACACCGGACTGCCCGACCTGAACCTGACGGAGTTGTTTCGCACCAATCGATACGTGGGCGAGGACCGCATCGGCGATGCGAATCAAGTGGCGCTCGCCCTGACCACACGGCTCTTCGACACCACGTCAGGAACTCAATATTTATCGGCGACCGTCGGACAGATTCGCTATTTCTCGGTTCCGCGGGTCGGCCTGCCCGCGCTGACTGCGTTGCAATCGTCGGGGCAAACTCTGGTGACGATACCCGGAGTAAATCCCCTCGCTTTGCCCGGAGAGGCGTTGGTGAACTCGCGCGGTCAGATCCTCATGTCCATCCCCGGCCAATATGTCGCGGGATTGCCTTTGCAGACCTTGGGAACCAGCGCTTCGCTACGGCCCCCGGAACTCTTCCACGCCTCGGATATCGTCGCCGACGTATCGGTGACGGCGTATAAGCATTTCAGTTTCGAATTCAACTATTTGTGGAATCCGTACACCTCGACAACCGATAAATCCGAGGTTTCGCTCCAATACCGCCCGGATCGCACCCGGGTCGTGAATATCGGCTACCGCTTTCAGCAGAACGTCCTGACGCAGGGAGTCATTCTGAAACAGTGGGATGGCTCGGTTGCGTGGCCGATCGCCGCGCACTGGAACACCGTAGGGCGCTGGGTATATTCCCTACAGGATAGGAAAACCATCGAACAAGTGGCCGGATTTGAATACAAAAGCTGCTGCTACCGGATTCAGATGCTACAGCGCCGCTACATCAGCAATCGCAACGGAGGACTGGACACCTCGTTTGCATTACAATTGGAACTGACGGGCCTAAGTTCGGTCGGAAAGCGTGCGGATTCCTTCTTGGAACAATCGATCCGCGGGTAC
>JBBROC010000018.1:0-48367 GCA_038229815.1 Steroidobacterales bacterium
TACTATCCATGATCTCAAATCAAGAGCTTCTTAATAGCTTTTATGCCCAACATCCGACACTTGTTAAAACCCTGGGCGTTGCGGCGTTAGGTGTTGTCCTGTCGCACATGGGAAGTCAGCGATAGCGACGATCGCATCAAGGTCACGTCGCCGAGCCGCTTTCAGGATCTCTTCTCGCTTTGGTCGCGTCTTGGCGCCTGAGTAGCCCACGGATTAAGGAGAAGCCCAGGCGGCGCCGCCGCTGCTCGCTCGTTCTCACGTAGGCATCGGCGGTTCCGATTTAATGCTAAATGTAGATTTGCCGTCTGACGAATAGTCAATCTGCCAAATCTGATCGAATACGTCATCGGGCCAAAATGTCGGCGCGCCTTCTTGCGCGAAACCTTCGCGCGCGAGCACCGGAATCTTCTCATGGTGCCAGCAAATCAAGATGGTTTTGCCGCCATAATCCTCGGAACTCCTCATTATGCGTTCCGCCAACTCCGAATGCTGACTGGCCGAAAACGAATTGTTGACGACCAAGCGCATTGCCAATGCCAGTGGCACTATCGTCTCATAGGGCCGATTGCTGTTCGTTGATGGCGCGGTGGCAAACAGCACTGACAGGCTTGGATAGATTGATGGCATTGTTTGCGCAAGCATGTCCGCGCGAACACGGCCTGCATCGCTCAGATGCAGATCGCCTTTGTTATCAGGTTTTTCGCCGTGACGAATGATGAGAATGGTGGCTGGAAAGCGAGTATCTGACATGAATAACCTCCGCGAGTTTGCTAGCGGTGACTTGACAGTAGCGGCCTTCGGCCAAGCTTTCAGTTGAAGTTCAATTTCGATGGTAATTAATTTCGGCGACTGTTCGGGGAAGGCGATCTACTATTGCGGCCGACGAAAAGGCATGCAGACCCCACTTGGGTGGACATCGGGTAGAGATTTTCCGGACATGAACTAAATTTTACGATTGTTGAGCGCGCGGCGGCAACCCTGACGGGGATGAGCGGCCGCTCAAGCGCTCAATTCCTTTTCGAGAATCTTGGGATTCTCGCGCCATCGCATCAACCACTCCTGTGCGACATCGCCCGGATACACATCCTCGATGCCGCATTGAAGAGCGTTGACCACCGCTCTGGCCAACGCGTCCGCAGTCAATTTCGGGGGCGGCAACATTTGACTCCATTCATCGTCGATGGGACCAGGAAAGACATTCACCACGCGCACACCGACGCTGCGCATTTCCGCGCGTAGGCACTGCGATAGGGACAGCGCGGCCGCTTTGGAAGCGGAGAATGTCCCGTGCGGCGGAAAGTTGCTGAGTGCATAGACCGACAGCAGGTTGACCCATGCGACGGCGCTTGCTTGGCCCTCCGCACCTCGGGAGCGCATGGCCGGGCCGAACTCCTGCGCCAACCGTAACAGGCCGAAGTAGTTCACATCCATTTCCGATCGGGCGGCCTCATCTCCGCTCTGTGAGGCGATCCCGTGGGTGCGATGTACTTCGGCGGTATTGATCAGGATGTCCACTTTGGCGCCGATGTCAGCGGCGGCTTTCATGACGGATTGAGAGTCGATCAGCTCGAGAGGCAGCAGCACGACCCGCGGCAATGCCGCCATCGCTGTGAATTCTGCTGAATTCTTCCACGCTTCGGCATAGCCCACCCACACGAGGTCGGTGCCGGCCGCGATTAAGGCGCGCACCACGGCTTGACCCACCAGCGTTTTGCCGTCGGTTACCAGCACTTTGCGAAGCTTCGGATCGCAAGTCATTTCACGCAGTTGGCGGTCGTCTGGCATGTTCGGCACCTCATCGAAGGGAAAGGCCATGAGTACACCCTGGCCGGATTTATCGAGCCTTGCGCCGACGCGCACCCTGCTTGGAGCGGGGGCACAGCCCCCGTGCAGATGGACGACGGCGGTGGGTCCTGCGTCGAGCCTGACCAAGCCGAGCCGCCAAGGAACGCGCTCCCGGAAATACATATCGTTGCTGTGCTGCACGAAGGTGTCGGCGATCAGCTCGCCACCGCCTGATTGTTCGCGCCAGTGCAGCGAATCGCACAGACATCGATGGCAGATTTCCCGCGGCGGGTACTGAACTGCAGCGCAGATACCACAGACCTGCAGTTCGAATCGGCCGAGCGCAGCCGCCGCAGTCAGGCCAAGCGCCGCGCGCGATCTTGCCGAGGGCGGAATCATGCGTCCGCCCGGCTGATAATGGCGGCTCCCGAGCACAACCCGCGGTCGTATGTGATCATGCCGAAGCCCACGGCGATGCCGAAGCGTGCATCGGGAACCGCCGGCGCCAAATTGCGGCCCGTCAGCTGCCGTATGGACTCGACCAGGCCTAAAAAGCCGGCCGCGCAGCCTGCCTGTCCGACCGAGAGCTGGCCGCCGCTGGTGTTGAGGGGAAAGGATCCCGTTGTCATGAAGGAATGGCGGCGAATAAAATCAGGTCCCTCGCCTTTGGCGCAGAAACCGAGGTCCTCGAGCTGAATGACCGACATCACCGGATAATCGTCGTAGGTCTCGACAAAGTCGATGTCGGCGGGTTCGACTCCCGCGGCGCCATAGAGATGTTCCCGGTCTAGAACCCAGCCGCCCCGGCTCTGGATCGGGTCATCCGGAAAGGCATTGTGCCGCTCTGCGGTAGAGCGCACTCGCACATAGGGAATTCCCAATTCCTCGGCACGTTGCCGCCTCATGACCAAGAAACCTTCCGCACCGGCGCAGGGCATCACACAATCGAACAGCCGGATCGGATCCGCAATGAGACGGGCGGTGAGATATTCCTCCAGGGTCAGTTTCTTCTTGAACAGGGCCAGAGGATATCCAAGTGCATTGTCTCGCTGTGCGACGCAGATTTTGCCGAAGTCCTCGCGAGTGGCGCCGTGGGTGCGCATGTAGTGCGACGTCAGAAAAGCGAAGCTCGCATTTGGACCGCCAGATCCGTACGGGAACACGGCGTCGCGCGCGAATACGCTGAAATTGCCGAGGCTTTGCCGGAACGAGTCGACGTGATTGGTGTCGGCGCCGATGCAAGCAACGACCTCGGCATCGCCGGCCTGCACCGCGCGTAGCGCACGACGCATGGCGACGATGCCGCAGGCACCGCCCAGCGGAACATGGTCGAGCCATCGCGCTGTCACTCCTAAATGCTGGGTGAGACCGATAGCTATGTCTGGCGCAAGCGTAAAGCTACCCAGACTCAGGCCGTCGATATCGGCCTTATGCAGGCCGGACTCCTTGATGAGCCGCGATAATGTCTGTGCAACGAACCAGTGGGCGCTGCGTATCGAGTAGCGCACATAGGGCACGGTTACCGGCGCGGCCAATACCACATCTGCATAGTCGCGAACGGTGCTGCGCACCCGCTCGCGGACCGCGCGTTTCTTCGAATAGCGCAGGTCGAAGGCCTGCGCCGAGCGGATGGCGCCGGCGGCGAGCGTTTTGATTTGCGCGCGCGCCAGTTTCTGCGATGCGGTTTGCGGTAGCTCGGCGCGGAACCCAAAGTAGGCCGGCGCCTTGTAGTAGGCCAATAGCTGTAGGCAGTGAGTCTGAAGCCTGGCCGCGGTATCCAGAGAGGGCGACACTCCCGCACGCAAAACGACGAATGCGAAGACCTCTTCGCCTCGCATATTGTCCGTGACGGGGCAGACGGCCGACGCCAAGACATCGGGCTCAGTCTGGAGCGCGCTCTCCACTTCCACGGCTGCAATGTTTTCCCCGCTGCGTCGGATGACATTCTTGGAGCGGTCCACGAAAAAGAAGGAGCCATCCTCGCCCACGCGCACTAAATCGCCGGTATGAAACCAACCGTCTGCCCAGGCCGCCGCGGTCGCCGAATCATCCTTGTAGTAACCGGAGAAAAATCCCGCTTGCGCATCGGCTCCCTCGCGCTTCACCAGCAGCTCCCCGGCCGACCCCGGTGAGACATGGTTGCCGTTATCGTCGACAATGCGACAAGCCAATCCCGGCGGCGCCTTGCCAAAGCAGCGTTGCCCCAAGTGGCGCGGTTCGCGATTGGCGGTAATCCACGCTCCGGCGCCCGTCTCGGTCATGGCCCAGGCTTCTATCAGCGGTACCCCGAAGCGTTCCTCGAACGCGGCCTGGTGCCGTGGATCCACGCCCGCGCCGAACGCAAAACGCACCTCTCTCACATTGTCCTCAGCCGACACGGGTTTGTTCAGTAGCATTGCCGGCATGACCCCGAGATAGTGAAAGGCGGTGGCACGGCTGGCTCGAATCGATCGCCACCAGGTCGACGGATGAAATCGGTCGAGCTGAATCAGGCAGCCTCCCATCATCAGCATCGCCATGAACGACACGGCGAGTGCATTCATGTGAGTGACGGGAAGCGGTGTGGCAAGCCGGTCGCCCGCACCATCAAAGCGACAATAACCGCCGAGCTCGGTATACAGGCGGCCGATGGCAACAAAATATTCGTTGCTGAGCATGCAGCCCTTTGGCGTTCCGGTGGTCCCGGAGGTATAGAGGAGCGCCGCCTCGCCATTGCCGGCGATGCGCGATCCTGCCGCTCGTGGCAGGGCCTGATCGGATGTGTCGAGCACTACAAGCATGGTCGCCGCGGGCAGTGCAGCGCGAATATGAGGCGCATGCCCCTGATGCGTCACCACCATAGCCACATCCGAATGGCCGACCACATAAGCCAACTCCGCGACGCTCATGCCGGCGTTGAGCGGCACGATGCTGACCTGTAGGTTGGCCAAGGCCAAAAAAAACACAAAGAACTCCACTCTGTTGTCGAGCGCGAGGGCCACCCTGTGCCCCGATCCATAGCCGGCCGCGCGCAGCCGAGACGCCAGCGCAGCAACGCGAGCGGCCGCCTCGCCATAGGTCAGGGTGATCGAGCCGTCGGCATAGTCCCGGCAGGCCTCGGCGGGTATGTGCAGGAAATCGCGCCCGGCCGACGCTGCCGCGGTGATTTCGAAGACTGCAGAGATCGAGTGACTGCCGGTATTCGCCGCCATGTATGCCGTGCCGAAGGGAAATCGTTGACGCGCGAGCCTACAGGAAAATTTGCGACTGGGCAGTCGGCTAGCAACTATTTTCCGATGCCGTACGTTGCCTTCGGAGGAGGCCAATTCGCTCGATGTGGGTCTGGGCGTTCCGTGTGGGGTAACGATCCCCAAGAGGGGGCCGGCTAAGCAAGCCGGCTCGAATGCGGCACGGCCTGGGGAATCAACGCGGAACCTGCACCCGATGGCAACCTTCGGCGGGGTGAAGTGCTTAGGTATTGGGGTGGAGTTCAACGCGGATGGCCTGAAGGAATACACTACCGTCCAAGTCGTAAACGTCGCACTGTAGATTCATGGCGGGGATATGAAATAATGACCGGATATCGGCATAGCCCGGCGGCAATTCGTGCACTGGTGCGGGACGATGCCGTGCATCGTGACGTGTACACGAATCCGGAGTTGTTCGACCTGGAAATGGAACGGCTATGGCGATCGGCCTGGACTTATGTCGGGCACGACTCTCAGGTGCCCAATCCCGGCGATTTCCATACGGTGAACATCGCCGGCCAACCCCTGCTGATGCTGCGAGGGCACGACGGTGCCGTGCGCGTACTGCTTAACCGGTGCGCGCACAAGGGCTCAAAGATCGTCGGCGCGGGCTCGGGAAATTGCGGCAAGCTGCTGCGCTGTTCCTACCATGGTTGGACCTATACATTGGATGGAGCGCTGCGCACCGTGCCCGTCAAAAGCGGTTATGCCGACACTCGATTCGCGGAATCGGAAGCGTCCAGGGGGCTAACCTCGGCTGCGGCCATCGCCAATTACCGTGGCTTTGTTTTTGTTCGGCTTAGCCAATCCGGCGCGAGCTTCGCGGAATACTTCGGCGACAGCTTGGGCTCAATCGACAATCTGGCGGACCGCTCGCCGATGGGGCGTCTCGAAGTGGCTGGGGCGCCGCTGCGCTACATGCACAACAGCAATTGGAAGATGTTCGTGGAGAATCTCAACGACACCATGCATCCCATGGTGGCGCACGAGTCCTCGGCGGGTACCGCGCGCGAGTTATGGCAGACTCAGCCGCCTGAGACGCCGATGCCCATGGTGATCGAACAATTCCTGCCGTTCGTATCGAATTACGACTTTTTCGACAAAATGGGCGTCAAGATTTACGACCATGGCCACAGCTACACGGGCGTGAATTTTTCGATCCACTCGAGTTATTCTGCGATACCGGAATATGCCGCGCAAATGGAAGCGGTCTACGGCGCCGAGCGCGCGCGGGCCATTCTCGGCGATTCGCGCCACAACACTGTCTACTATCCCAGTTTAACCGTCAAAGGGGCCATCCAGACCATCCGCGTCGTGAGACCCATTGCGGTTGACCGAACTCTGATCGAGAGTTTCACTCTGCGGCTGGTTGGCGCTCCGCCGGTCTTGCTCGAACGCAGCGCTACTTACAATCGCCTCATTAACGCATCCACATCGGTGGTGGGGCATGACGATTTGTATTGCTACCGGGCCATCCAGGAAGGGCTGGCGGGGAACGGCAACGAATGGGTCAACCTGCAGCGCAACTACTCGGACAGCGAAAAGGAACAGGGCAAGGAGGCGACCTACAACGGTACCAGCGAGGTGTCCATGCGCGGCCAGTTCCGTGCCTGGGCCGCGGCGATGACGGCGGGCGGGGCCACCTGATAATGGATGTCTCAGGAGACGATAGAGCGCTGATCGAGTTCGTCTATCACGAAGCGCGGCTCATCGATGAAAAGCGTTTCGAGGAATGGTACGACTTGTACGCCGACGACTGTCGTTATTGGATGCCGCTGATGCGAGATCAGCCGCCGGGCGCGGGGCATACCTCGCTGTTCGACGAGGACAAGTTGCTTCTGAAAATCCGCATCGAGCGACTGCGCAACCCGAAGTCGTATTCTCAGGCCTTCCCAAGTTGGTGCCAGCACATTCTGCAGGCGCCGAGCATTGAAAGGCGCGAGATGCATTTGGGCATGTTCGTTCTGCGTACGCCATTCCTGTATGCGGAGTATCAGCAGGATCAGCAGGAAATCTACTGCGGCGTAGCCTGGCATCATCTGCGGACGGCCGCGGGAAGAATCCTGATTGCAGTCAAGAAAATCGAGCTGCTGAACCGCGAGGCCGCGTTGCCGTCTTTGCAGCTCTTTCCCTAAGATCAATGAGATGCGGGCTGCGGATCCTATGAAAAGAGTGGTGTTGACGGGCGGCAGTTCCGGCATCGGTTTGGCGGCCGCCCAGGCGTTTCTCGATGCGGGATACGAGGTAATCAATATTTCGCGGCGCGGCTGTCCGTTGAACTCCCCCCGCCTGACATCGATCACCGTCGATCTGTCCGACGCCGTGGCTACGCGCGATGCAGTGATGACGACGGCGGGCAGGACACCGGCGACCACCATCGTACACTGCGCCGGTGCGATTCGAGAAAAGCCGATAGAGGCCGTGACGCTGGCCGACCTCGAAGCGCTCAGCAATCTGCATCTCGGCGCGGCCGTGTCCCTCGTTCAGGCTAATCTGCCCGCCATGAAGCAGGCCCATTACGGCCGCGTGGTGCTCATCTCCTCACGGGCAGTGCTTGGGCTCGCCAAACGGACTGCCTACTCGGCAACCAAGGCCGGCCTGCTGGGACTGGCGCGTACCTGGTCGCTGGAACTCGCGGGCCATGGGATTACGGTAAATGTCGTGGCTCCAGGCCCGATTGCCGAAACAGAAATGTTCGAGGAAATCATTCCGGCAGCCAGCGCCAAGATGGCGGCGGCGGCCAATCAAGTACCAGTGGGCCGATTCGGCACGCCCCAGGACGTCGCGCGCGCAGTCATGTTCTTCGCAGACCCCGAGGCATCCTTTGTGACGGGTCAGACGCTGTTCGTTTGCGGCGGCACCTCCATTGGCAGCATCCGGTACTGAGCCGAGTCGGTCGCATAAACTGCTCGAGTCTCGTGTGGGAAGATTTTGCGGCCTCGCTGTTCGCGTCGACATTCCACGTCAGTCGTCAAGAACCTGAAAAGAGGTGTGCGCATTCCCATGCCAGAAGAAAGCTATCGCGCGCCGCTTGAAATCTCGACTTATCCGAGCCCGCCCCGCCGCGCGCCAGAAACCGTGTAATATTCGCGAACCAGCAGCGCTGGGCAGAATACAAGAGCATTGCCCTGTCCGTAAAGACAACGATCGTGAGGTGCCCGATGAAGCGATGTCGTCATGCAAAGATCTTGACTCTGATCGCGTTCGGCGGGCTGACCGCCAACATGGCCGCGCTTGCGCAATCGAATTATCATTCGATCAGCGCCAGCATGCTCGACAAGACGATCACGCTGACCGGTCATGAGTTGACTTTCGAGCAGCTGGTCGACGTCGCGCGCTACGGCGCAAAAGTACAGTTGAGTACCGAAGCCAAGCAACGTCAAGCCGACAACTACGGATTGTTGCTCGAAGCCGCGGCAGAGGGAATCGCGGTTTATTGGTTCAATCGCGGGGCGGGTGACCAGCGCGAGACGATCATGTTTTCGGGCGACCCGATGACACAGAAAAACAAGGCGTATCTCGAGAAGACTCTGCTGCAGGAATTTCGCCTGGGATTCGGGGGGTACGGACCGGAAGTTTCAGAGGAAGAGATCGTCCGGGCGATGATGGTCGTTCGTGCCAATTCGATGACCCATAACGCGCCCAGTCCCCAACTCTCGCAGATGTTGCTAGACCTCTTGAACCAGCGGATTACCCCGGTGGTGCAATCGCGCGGCACGCTCGGAGAAGGTGATCTGGCGCAACTCAGCAATGTTGGGGCCACGATGGTGGGAGCTGGTGATGCTTACTACCAGGGCACGCGCATGGCGGCCGCGGACGCGCTGGCAAGGGCGGGGCTGAAGCCGATCCAACCATTTGCAGCCGATACGAACGCCTTGACGAGCAGCGATGCCTACGCGACCGGTATTGCGGCGCTGGTGGTCAACGATGCGCAGCAAGCGCTCGAGTGGGCAGACCTCATTTATGCAATGGACCTCAATGGCATGAATTCCAGCATCACGCCGCTCAGCACAGTGGTGCAGCGCGAGCGGCCGTTCAAATGGCTGAATTGGGAAGCGGCTCGCGTGCGCGAGATGATCAAGGGCAGCTATCTGTTCGGCGACGATCCGCACCGCATAATCCAGGACCCGGAGAGCCTGCGCGCCTCTTCCATACGCCAAGCGTCGGCGTGGCAAGATTGGGGGGCGCTGCGCGATGCTGTGGTGTTGCAGATGAACTCATCGGACCACAACCCCGCTGTGCGCACCGATCTGTCGCCGGAAGATTCCTGGGAGCTGTCGAGCCCGCAACTGATGAAGTACTACGTCAAAGGCGGCAAAAACAGCAACGGCAAGCATGGCTACATTGTGTCGAACGCGAACTGGGATCCGTATCCGATGGCGAACAAGCTCGAAAATTTCGTCATTGCCTTGGCAAACATGGATATTGCCGTGTCGCTGCGCATCGATCGATTCTTCAATCCATTCTTCACGTTGACCGACCCAGCGAAGGCGTTGCACATACCTCCGGGCAATGGTTTCGCGGTTTATATGGCCGGCGGCGGCGGTTTCACGCCGGTCGATTTGTTTCAGGAGATCCAGAGCCTGACGAATCCGGTTGCACCTTCGGGCCAGGCGATCGTCAGCACGGTCGAAGATCTTCAGGCGCAAACCCGCATCAAGGCCTATCGCGCTCGACAGGCGGTGAGCACGACATTTGACCTCCTGGCGCACGATCTGTTGACCGCGACCTTATGGCTGGACGTGCGCAAGGCACAGGATCCATCGAGGAATTTTGGAGACGCTCCTACAGCGGCGTGGACGGCGTTTCGCAAAGTCGTGCCGGTGCTGCCAGTCATGGAAGGCGTGCCGGTGCAGTCGCGGCCTATGGCCGCCGCGGACTTCCTCAGGGCGACGCCCGCGAGCACATACTATGCGGGCGGCGAGGCGATGCCTCGCTCGGCGGAGACTCCATAGCGTGCCTGCGCTGCTGACGAGGCTCGCGGTGCGCGCAGCGGATCTTGGAAGCGCGGTGTTCTGGACGATGTTCGTAGCGATGGTGCCCTTGACCCAGACACTGGCCCAAAGCTCGTACCGGCCGATCGTGCCGAGCCGGGCCGGCCAAACTGTGCTTCTGACCGGCCACGATCTCACCCTTGATCAGTTGGTCGCGATCGCCCGGTACGGCGCCAAGGTGAGTCTGAGCGCGGAGGCGAAGCAACACCAAGCGGACGCCTACGGGTTGCTGCTCGAGGCTTCTGCCGAGGGGATCGCAGTCTACGGTTTCAATCGCGCCGCAGGGGCTGGGCGCGAAGTTGCGCTGTTCACCGGCGATCCGCTCGCGCCCGAAAACAAGGCAATGTTGGCCAAACGCGTGGCGGCGGGATTCCTCAACGGTCCGCGCCAGGGAATCGGTCCGGAAGTCGCCGAGGAGGAAATCGTGCGCGGGCTGCTGGCCGTCCGCGCAAACACGATGCTTTATGAAGCAGCGAGCCCTCAACTCTCCGATATTCTGCTCGGGATGCTGAACAAAAGAGTAACGCCCGTCGTGCAATCGCGAGGCTCCCTCGGTGAGGCCGATCTCGCTGCGATGGCGAACGTGCTCGGCACGATGGGCGGTGCGGGCGATGCGTACTACCAAGGGCGTCGAATGAGCGCGGCAGCCGCGCTTGCCGCGGCCGGTCTTAAGCCTCTCCAATCCGCCGAGGTCGTTTATCCCTCAGCGCTGATCAGCACAAATGCATATTCGGTCGGACAAACTGCGCTGCTGGTGCATGACGCGAAGCTCACGCTCGATTGGGCGGACCTCATCCTCGCGATGGATCTGGAAGCACTCAACAGCAGCGTGACGCCGTTGACGACCCCGGTGCAAGCAAATCGTCCATTTAAATACTCGAATCTCGAGGCCGCCCGCGTGCTCGACCTGATCAAGGGCAGCTATCTGTTCGACGATGATCCCAAGCGGATCATTCAAGATCCGGAGAGCCAGCGTGCATCTTTCAGCCGCCAGGGCGCAGCGTGGAAGGCGTGGTCAATCCTCCGCGACACGCTGCTTACGCAGATTAATTCCTCGGACCATAACCCTGCGGTCAAGGTGGGAGCCGCACCGGAGGACTCGTGGGAACTCGCGACGCCGCAGATGCGCAAGTACTTCGTGAAAGGAGGGCCGGCGAGCCATGGTCAGCATGGTTTCGTTCTCTCGAATGCCAACTGGGACCCCTATCCCATGGCGAATGAGATTGAAGCACTGACGATCGCGCTCGCCAACATGGACGTGGCCGTCGTGCAGAGAATCTATCGCTTCAGCAGCACCTTCTTTACCGTGATCGCGCCCCAGGACGTGATGACCCGGGAGCAGCTCGATGCGAGCACGCAGTCCGATATCGATGGCTACAATCCGACTGCGATCTGGAACGATATCGAAGCACTAGCGCACACGATGACGCCGGAGGGTAACCCCATCAGCAGCAATGTCGAGGAGTTGCAAGCGCAAACCGTGCTCAAAGTGACGCGTGCGCGCGAGCTCTTGAACGATACGACGCTGCTTCTGGGCGAGGATTTGCTGACCGCTAGTTTCTGGATGGACGTGCGCCGCGCGCAAGCTCCCGCCCGCAGCTTCGGCCCTGCGCCCACGGCCGCTTGGACCGCGTTTCGCCAGGCCGTCCCGTCGCAACAAGAGCCGCACGCCAGATCGTCCCAACCGGTTGGAAACATCGTTTACGCGTTCATGACCGTACATGCGGCGGCGGAGTTTTATCCGCCACTCGCCGAAGAGATCGACTCGAACAAATAGGACGACCGGGACCGCTCGACCGGTTCCGCGCCGGCGCAAAAGTCCAGCTGAGCGGCGAGGCCAAGCAGCGCGAAGCGGATAATCGCCCGAGCTGCGAGGCCGGTCAGCGCGGCGTCGCCTTGACCATCGGCGGGGGTCCGTCGGTGGGGGCACGCCAGTCACCGCCCAGCGCTCTGATCAGCAGCACGCTCGCCGCGATGCGTCGTGTCTGGATGTCCGCCGCCGAGAGCTGCGCGGTCAACGCGGCGTTCTCGGTGGCCACCACCTCCAGATAAGTGACCAGGCCGCCCTTGTACCGACGGACCGCCTGATCGAACGCGCCCTTGGTCGCTGAGACAGCAGCTGCCTCACTCACACTTTCGCGCTCGAGCTGACGCAGAACGGCCAGGTTGTCCTCGACGTCCTGAAAGGCAGTGAGAACGCTAGCGCGGTAGTTCGCGACCTGCTCGTCATACGCGGCGCGGGCGGCGGCGGTCCGAGCTCCATACAGACCCGCATTGAAGAGGGGGAGCACGGCCCGGGGACCGATCGACCAGAAGCGACTGGGTGCCTCAATCCAGTTGTTCGCCGCGCGGCTCTCGAGTCCCAACGCTCCTGCCAGGCTAAAAGTTGGAAAATACGCCGCGCGCGCGACGCCGATCGCCGCGTTGGCCGAGGCCACCCGCCGCTCCGCGGCGGATATGTCCGGGCGACGCTCGAGAAGTTGCGACGGTAGCTCCGGATCGATGGCGGGCGGTGCCAGGTCGGCCTCGAGCGGCCGGGGCGCGAGAAGGAAGTCGGATGCCGGCCGGCCCACAAGCACTGCGATGGCGTGCTCGGTCTGCGCGCGGCGCAACCGCGTGTCCTCGGCTTGGGTGCGGGCGGTCTCGAGCTGTGCGGTCGCTTGCTCAACGTCGGACACGGCGACAGCGCCGCCGTGGTAGAGATTCTGCGTGAGGTTCGACGCTCTTGCGTAGTCGGTCACCGTCCGGTCCAGAAGCGCCTGCTGTGCGTCCAGGCCCCGCAGTATGAAGTAATCATTCGCGAGCTCGGCCTGCAAACTGAGTTCTAGGGACGCGACGTCGCCGGCGGAAGCCTGCTCGCTGGCTTTCGCGCCGGAAACACTATTACGGACGCGTCCGAACAGATCGATCTCGTAGGAGAGGTTCGCTCCCACGACAAAATCGTTCACCGGGTTTCTCCTGCCGGGAAAGAAGTTGGGCGAGTTGACGGAAGCCTTGACTCGTGTCGCGTTCGCGTCGGCGTCAAGACTCGGAAAGTAGGCAGCGCGGGCGATGCGGGTCTGGGCACGGGCTTCCTGCAGCCGCGCAAAGGCCGCCTTCAGGCTCTGGTTAGCCTCAGCCAGCTGCGCCTCCAACGCGTCGAGTGCCGGATCCTGGTAGATCGTCCACCAACGCCCCCTGGGCACGCCGTCGGACGGCGCCGCGATTTTCCACCCATCCAGCTCTTTGTAGGCGGCCGGCGGCATTGCCGTTGTCGGTCGCTGGTAATGCGGAGCGAGAGAACAGGCGCAGCAGGCGGCGGCGAGCACGACGATGGTGGTCACGCGCATCACTGCCGCGCACGCTCCGTTGCGGGCGCAGCCGGTTGTGCGATGACTCGCACCAGCGCGCCGTCGGTGAGGGAGTCGGGTGGATTGATTACAATATCATCCGCCACATCGATTCCCGTCAGCACCTCGATCCAAGACCCAAAGTCGCGGCCCTCGGCAATGTGCTTCAAGCGCACGTGATGATCACTCCCGACCGTCGCTACCATCAGGCCCTGGGAACGGAACAGCACTGCATTCGCTGGCAGCCTGAAGGTCGGCCCGGTCGCGGCAACGTCGAAGTGCACTTCCACGTAGGCTCCTGGAAACAGCGCGTGATCGGGATTCTCAACTTGCAGCTCCACCTGCAAGGTTCGCGAAGTGGGGTCGAGCGCCTGCGCGGTGAAAGCCACCGTTGCCGGGTAGTGCTGGCCCACATGCTCGGTGAAGATCAAATCCGCGCTCATGCCTGTTCGAATCCCCGACGCATACGCCTGTGGGACGGAGACATAGATTCGCAGCCGGTGGGTATCGGCGACTCGGAACAGGGCAGCTCCCGGGTTCTGCCCTGCGTTGATGAGGGCACCGATGTCTGTATTGCGCTGTGTGACCACGCCGTCGAACGGCGCCAGCACACGCTTGAACGATTCCATCTCGCGGAGCCGCGCGACATTGGCAGCCGCCGAGTCGGCGGCTGCCTTTTTGGCCGCGGCGTCACCCGCCCGCTGTTCCGCATCCTGCTTAGATACCGACTCGGTCGCCAGCAGACCCTGCCAGCGCACATCGGTTGTCTTCGCCAGCCGATAGTTCGCTTCGGCGGTCGCGAGCTCCGCCCGGGCTTGGCCCAGCTGCTGATCGACCTCCGGTGAGTCGATCTCGGCGAGTAACTGACCCTTTTTGACCGGCGTGCCGATATCGGTGTGCCACGCTCGAAGGTAGCCGTTGGTTCGAGCATAGATCGGCGCCTCGTAGTAGGCCTGCACGTTACCCGGCAAAACCAGCGATTCCGACCCCGGGGACACGGTAGGCTTCACCGTCACGACCGTGGTGGCAGCCGCAACCGCCGTCGCTTTGCCGAGCGAGTTGCGGGCGCTCACGCGAGTAACGATGCCCCAGACGGCGAGCGCGATTGCGATCGCGAGCGCGATCCATCCATAGCGGCGCAACGTTGCGTCCGAAATCCGTTGCGGAGGTGAAACCGGGCGGGTATCGGTCATCTTGGCACTCCCGCAGGATCCGTGACGCCGGCGGCCTTGCGCCTATGAACCATGACGAACACGGTGGGTACGAAGAACAGCGTCGCCACGGTGGCGAAGACGAGACCGCCAATCACGGCGCGCCCCAGCGGCGCATTCTGCTCTGCGCCCTCGCCAACCCCGAGCGCCATCGGCAGCATGCCGATGATCATGGCGAGCGCCGTCATCAGTACCGGGCGGAACCGGGTGAAGCCCGCGGTCAAGGCCGCTTGCAGGGCTTCGTCTCCGGCATTCATCCGCTGGCGCGCAAAACTGATCACGAGCACGCTATTGGCGGTTGCCACTCCCATGCACGTGATCGCGCCCATCAGCGCCGGCACGCTCACGGGCGTGTGGCTGAGAAACAGCATCCAGACGATGCCGGCGAGCGCCGCCGGCAGCGCGGTGATGATGATGAACGGGTCGCGCCAAGACTGAAAGTTGACCACGATCAGCAGATAGATGAGCAAAACCGCACCGGCCAGCCCAGCAAGCAACCCGTGGAACGAGTCGGTCATGGTCTTGACTTGGCCGCGCACGGTGATCCGCGAGCCGCGCGGCAGGTCATGCCGCGTCTCCGCGATTAACCGGTTGATCTGCCCGGAGACGAATCCGAGATCGGTATCCTGTACCGCCCCGTAGATGTCAATCACTGGCACGGAGTCGTAATGGCTGACGACGCCCGGTGCGACGCTGCGCCGAAAGGTTGCGAGGTTCGCCAGCAGCTGCGGCGTTGAGCCGGCGGAGGCGCTGAGCGGCGTCGTCGCGAGATCGTACAGCGACGCCAGCTTGTACTGCGGCGTCTGTGCGGTGATGCTGTACTGATTACCGCTCTTCGGATCGATCCAGAAGGAAGGCGAGGTTTGGAAACTGCCGGATAGCGACACTAGGAGATTCGAGGCCACGTCGCGTTCGGTCACCCCGAGGAGCGCTGCCTTGCTGCGATCGACGTCGACCTCGAGCTGAGGATGGTCGAAAACCTGATGGATGCGCAGATCCACCGCGCCCGGCACGGTGCGCATCCGCTCAAGCAACTGATTTGCATATTGCCTGTTGCCCTCCACGTTGAAGCCGGTGACCTGGACGTCGAGCGGGGCGGGCAAACCGAAGTTCAGGATCTGGCTCACGATGTCTGCCGGCGGGAATGTGAACAGCGTTGACGGGTAGACCTGCGGCAGCTGCGCGCGCAATGTGCGCACGTAGTCATCGGTCGGATGATGATCGTGGCTCAAGCTCACGTAGATGTCGGCGTCATTCGGTCCGATGGGCGCCGAGGTGGAGTAAGTGAGGTTGATGCCGCTGTACGGCACACCGATGGTGTCGGCGATGGTGACCAGCTCCTTGGCTGGGATGATCTGGCGGATCGTGTCCTCGACTCGATCGGAGAGCGCCGCCGTCTGATCGATGCGCAGGCCGCTGCGCGCGCGCAGATGCATCCGGATCTCCCCGCCGTCCACGCTCGGAAAGAAGTCCTGTCCCAGCCCCGGAAGGTATCGACCCATCGGAAACGCCAGAATCGCCGACGCCGCCATGGCCGCCAAGAACGGCAGGGCGAAGCGTGGGCCGCTCGAAAGCGCCCGCTCGAGCAGCCCACGATAGTGGTCGCGCATGCGCAGGAAGCCGTGCTCGAAGCGCGCCTGGAAGCGGGCAAGGAAGCCGAGTGCTCGATGCCGACCGTCCGGGTCGCGCTGCTGCAGCCAGTACTTGGCGAGCGTCGGCACCAGGGTGCGCGACAGGAGATAGGAGGCCAGCATCGCAAAGACCACCGCCTCCGCGAGCGGCACGAACAGGAATCTGGCAATGCCGGCGAGCATGAACATCGGCACGAACACGATACAGATCGCCAGTGTCGACACCAGCGCCGGCAGCGCAATCTCGTGCGCACCGTTGAGTATGGCGTTCTCGACATCCTCGCCCCGCTCCAGATGCCAGTTCATGTTCTCGATCGTCACGGTGGCATCGTCCACCAGGATGCCGACCGCAAGGGCCAGTCCGCCGAGCGTCATGATGTTGATCGTCTCGCCGAGCGCAGATAGGCAGAGGATCGAGGCGAGGATCGACAGTGGGATGGAAATGGCGATGATGACCGTGCTGCGCCAGCTGCCAAGCAACAGCAGCACCAACAGCGCCGTCAGGGCGGCCGCGATGATCGCTTCGCGCACGACTCCGGCGATGGCTCCGCGGATGAAGATCGATTGATCCCCGATCATGTCGATTTTGATGGACGGGGGAAGCGCTTCGCGGATCTGCGGTAGGCGCTCCTTGATGCCGCGAATGACGTCGAGCGTCGAGGTATTTCCGTTCCTGAGTATGCTCTGCAGGACGGCTCGATGACCATCGCGGCGCGCAATATTGGTCTGCGGCGGATAGCCGTCGCGCACGTGTGCGACGTCGCGCACGAAGATCACGCTGCCGTTGCGAGTCGTGACCGGGACGTTGTTCAGATCGTCGATCTGCTTGATATTGGCGTTGAGTTGCACGAAGTACTCGAGGTCGCCGATCTTCTGCACGCCGGCGGGCAGAATCAGATTCTGTGCGGCGATCGCCTCCGTCACGTCGTTGCCGGACAGACCGCGTGCGCGCAGCGCGTCGGGGTCGAGATCCACCTGAACCTGCCGTTGTACGCCGCCGTACGGCCAGGGCATCGTGACTCCGGGGACCGTGGCGAGCGCGGCGCGAAGGACGTTTTGGCCCAAGTCGAAGATCTTTGCCTCGGATAGCTCGTCGCTCGACAGGGCGAGTTGCAAGACAGGGACCGTCGATGCGTTGTAGGACAGGATATACGGTGCGGTTGTACCGGGAGGAGCGAAGGCCAAGCCGGTTTGCGAGGTGGCCGTAATCTGCGCATAGGATAGCTCTTCGCTCGCATTCGGCTGGAAGAAGTACTTCACCACCCCGATGCCGCTCAGTGACTGTGACTCGGTGTGCTCGACGTCGTTGACCGAAACCTGTGCCCCGCGCTCGGAGCCGAGCACCAGACGCGTGGCCATCTCCTCCGGCGACAGCCCCGAGTAACGCCATACGGTGGCAACGATTGGAATCTTGATGTTGGGAAATATGTCAGTCGGCGTGCGCAGGATCGTGAAGACGCCGAGCAGCAGGATCAGCAGCGCAAGCACGACGAACGTATAGGGGCGCCGCAGCGCCAGACTAACGATCCACATGAGTCCTCACGACTTCCGCCAACCTCGGCGGCGCTAATAAACTGGATAACCTCCGAATTTTATGCTGAACCGCCGTCGCTTGCATCTATAAGCGCGCGCCCACGAGTTGAGCCGGGAAAGGTACATCGCGTCTGCAATCGACTCGCGACGTCGGCGCCTCAGCGGTCGGGTGCACCTCAGCGCTCGGCCATTTGCGCGTCGAGCAGGCGCAGCCGTTCGGCGCGGCGCATGAGATAGCCGGCAAGTAGTACGCAGGCTCCCACCAGGCAGATCATCAGGCTGGCGAGGGCGTTTATATCGGGACTCACGCCCAGCTTTACCTTGGAGAAAATCACCATCGGCAAAGTGCTTGCGCCGGGTCCCGACACGAAGCTCGATATCACCAAATCGTCGAGCGAAAGCGTGAAGCTGAGCAACCAGCCCGAGGCCAGCGCTGGAGCGATGCTCGGGAGAGTGGTGTCGATGAATGCCCGAACCGGGCCGCTGCCCAAGTCCATGGCGGCTTCTTCAAGCGAACGGTCCGCACTCGCCAATCGTGATTGCACGGTGACGGTTACGTAGGCGCTGCAGAAAGCGATGTGCGCGATCACGATGGTCGTGAAGCCGCGATGCGGCCAACCCAGCAGATGCAGCATGGAGACGAACAGCAGAAGTTGCGTGATTCCGGTAATGATTTCGGGCATCACCAGCGGAGCGTTGACCATTCCCGTGAGCAGCAGCCGCCCGCGAAAGACATTGAACCTGACCAGGGAAATCGCGGCGAGGGTGCCGAGGACAACCGATCCGGTCGATACTACTACCCCAATTTTCAGCGATAGCCAAGCGGCGTCCAGAATCTGAGTGTTGTGGACGAGTTCCGCGTACCAGCTGGTCGAGAAGCCGCCCCACACGCTGACGAGCGCGGACGCATTGAAGGAATAGCCGATCAAAACCAGAATCGGAACATACAGAACCGCGATGCCCATGCAGAGTATCGAGACGAGGAAAGGCGATATGCGGTTCTCCACCTCAGGCCTCGAGCTGCTTGGCGTTGTAATGCTGGTACAAGGCGATGGGACCGACCAGCAGAACCAGAAACACGATGGCCACCGCGGAGGCTACCGGCCAGTCGCGATTTCCGAAGAACTCGTCCCATAGCACCCGGCCGATCATCAGATTATCCGGCCCTCCAAGCAAGGTCGGTATGACAAACTCGCCGATCGCCGGGATGAACACGAGCATGGAGCCTGCGATGATGCCGGGTATCGACAGGGGCAGGGTAACCTCGAGAAAGGCGCGCCACGGAGGACTGCCCAGATCGCCGGCTGCTTCCAATAAAGCGTGATCAAGCTTTTCAAGCGTGGCAAACAAGGGCAAGACCATGAAAGGCAGGTAGGAATAGATGATTCCGAGATACACCGCGAAAGTAGTACGCATGATCTGCAGCGGACGGTCGATTACACCCAACCAGAGCAGGGCGGTGTTGAGCAACCCGGTTTCGCGAATAATTCCCTCGAGCGCGTAAACCCGAAGCAGGAACGAGGTCCAGAACGGCAGGATTATGACGAGCAGTAGGATACTTTGCGTGCTCTTGGACGTTCGAGCGATGCCATAGGCCATTGGATACCCTATGGCCAGGCAAATCAGGGTGGAGAAAAATGCGGTCTTCAGCGAATAAAGGTACGAAAGACCATACACTTCATCGGTGAACAGATACCTGAAGTTGCCGAGATTCAGCGTGAGGTGGATGTGCCAGTCCCGACTGACGGATAGAATATCCGTGAAGGGCGGCACTCGGACCGCCGTGTCGGCAAAGCTGATACCCAAGGCAAACCCAAAAGGAATGAGAAAGAAAACCAGCAGAAACAGCAACGGCGGCAAAATTATGAGCCACTTGCCTCGGCGCTTCAGCCAGTCCGCTCGCGAGGCGGGGGCCGGAACGCGCATCTCGTCGTGGGCCGCCTCTGTCATGAGCATCTATCCGCAGCATGCGTAATCTTAAGAAAAAATCCCACAAAACGGCGAGTATTCCGCGCGCACGCAACGCCCACAGCCGGCAGCGCCAGCGCTTGATCGATGCGTGCATCTCCGCCCTGCACATCTATGGGCCCTCGAGAACGACCGTGGAGAAAGTTGTGGCGATCGCCAAAATGTCGCCCGGCATCGTTCGATTTTATTTCGCCTCCAAGGCGGCTATGCTGGTCGCGTCTCTGCAATTCCTGTCTGCCGAGTTCGAGGAACAATTGTTGGTGCCGGTATCGCGGCTCAAATCCAGGCCTGGTGCGGCGCTGGAGCTGATGGTTGATCTATATCTCGATCCTGAAATCGCCAGCCCTCGCAAAGTCTCGGTTTGGTATGCGTTTTGGGGCGAGGCAAGTTCACGGCAGGAATACTACGATATTTGCGGGCAGAAGGACGAGAGCTTTGCGGCGTTGGTGCGCGAACTCATCGAGCGGCTGATCGTCGAGACGTCCCAGCCCCAACTCGACCCGGACGGCATAGCCCTGGGACTCATCGGCGTCTTGGAAATCCTGTGGCAGGATTTTGCTTTCCGAACCGAGGCCGAAATCGACCGCTCCGCCGCGAAGCGTCGAGCACTCGCCTATCTGCGCTCGATTTTCCCCGGGCATTTTACCGCTGCGCCGAGCGACGACACCGCCGTTAGCTCAGGCGACAGGCGGCTGGCGGGATGGGTTTACGCCGATGCCGGTCTATTCGGAGTCGAGCGGGAGTCACTGTTTCGAAACTCGTGGCAGCTCGTGTCGAATCAAGCCCAAATCCCTGGGTCCGGAGACTTCCTGGGGGTCGATCTCGGCGTCGAGCGGGTACTGGTGGTACGCGGCACCGCGGGGGAAATACGTGCGTTTCGCAATAGTTGTAGCGAAGCCCCCCACATACTGAACGCGGCGAGCGCCGGCCACCTCGATTTCATTCAATGCATGATCCATGGGCTGCAATTCGAACTTGACGGCAGACAACGCGGCGCTCGAGGAGTCGCGGACCTGACCACGCTGGATTTACGATTGGTGGACGGCTTGATCTTGGTGCGTGCGGCGGAACCGCGCCGGTTTCAGTCGGACGCCGCGGATCCGTGGGTCGATTTCGCGCCGCCCCCAGGAACGAGGCCCCTGGGAGCGGCGGTAGACACGGCGGTTGCGGCTGACTGGAAACTCATTGTCGAACAGTGGCTCGAGTCGCCCACGACGGAGGAATCGCGTCCCGCTAATCAGAAGTGGAGCGAACGCGCGTATCGTGATCTTCTGGGTCCCGCGGCGCGTCCGGACTGGCAACGGCAATTCGTTGCACCGAATCATCTGGTGGAGTTCAGACCGGACGGCTTCACGATTTTACAGGTGCTTGCGAGCGGCCCGGGCCACAGCATACTGCGCAGACACGACTTCACCCTATGCCAGGAGGACCGGGTCGCACGCGCGGCCCGGTATGTTGCGTCACGCTTCAACGCATCCATGGGTCGCTCGGGCATCGCCGTTGCTGAGTCGACCCAGATAGGCATCGTGACTTTCGGTCACCAGGCTGCGGACGGTGTCCGAACCGCAGCCGCGACGGCGGCGTTCCGCAGACACCTTGTCACATTGATTCCGATGATCACGCTCGCTCGGCCGCCGAACGATCCGCGATGAAATTCACTATACTGCGGTCATTTAGCATGATCATTCACCGCGTTCATCTGGAGCAGTGCCAATGAATTTAACGTCCCTGACCACGAAAGATTGGCACGCCCGCGCAGCCGGCGTGCGCTACGAAACTCGGCATTTTATCGACGGCCGATACGTCGACTCGGCCGCGGGCGGTCGCTTTACGGTGGTGAATCCCGCCACCGGGAAGCCTTTGTGCGAGGTTAGCGCGGGCACGGCGGCCGACATCGACCTGGCCGTGTCGGCCGCCAAGCGCAGCTTCGCTTCGCGTGTTTGGAGCCGCAAAGCGCCGCGAGATCGAATGGCGATAATGGCGGCGTACAGCCGGCTCCTCGAGGAGAATACCGAGACGTTTTCCCTGCTCGACACGCTTTGCATGGGTAAGCCGATCACCGACATGGTGACCATCGACGTTCCGGCGGCGGCGCGCAATTTTGCGTATTTCGGCGAATTGATCGACAAGATCGACGGCACGGTCACCGCCACCGCCGCCGATGCGTTTCACTACATTCTGCGTGAGCCGCTGGGCGTGGTAGGCAGCATCGTGCCATGGAACTATCCGTTGCTGATGGCTGCATGGAAGGTGGCACCCGCTCTCGCCGCCGGAAATTCCGTGGTGCTGAAGCCCGCCGAGCAATCGCCGCTATCCGGATTGTTGATGGCGCAGCTGTTCGTGGAGGCGGGCGGTCCGCCGGGCGTGTTCAATGTCGTGAACGGTTTGGGGGAAGAGGCCGGTGCGGCGCTGGCATTGCACAATGACGTGGCAAAGATCGGATTCACCGGCTCGACCGAAATCGGCAAGCAAATGCTGATTTATGCCGGCCAGTCCAACATGAAGCGCGTCAGCCTCGAATGCGGCGGCAAGACACCGCAAATATTCCTCGCCGACTTGCCGGACCTCGATACCGCAGTGACCTACGCGATCAACGGCATCTTCGGCAACATGGGCGAGGTATGCAACGCCGGTTCCCGGCTGTTGCTCGATCGTCCGATCGCGAAGGAGTTCCTGGCGAGATTCATCGAACGCGGCAAGGATGCGTATCGCGCCGGCGATCCGCTGGATCCGACCACCAATTTGGGCCCACTTGTCACCGCTTCGCACCGTTCGCGGGTCATGAACTACATCAACCGCGGAAAATCCGAAGGAGCGCGGTTGGAGTTCGGCGGCAGCTCGCCGGATCTACCCGGAGCCTTCGTCAATCCGACGTTGTTTTCCGGCGTCAACAACCGCATGACCATCGCGCGGGAGGAGATCTTCGGACCGGTGGCAGCCGCCATCGAGGTAGACGGCCTCAGCGAAGCGCTGAGCGTGGCCAACGACTCGATCTATGGGCTGGCTGCGTCGGTTTGGACGCGGGACCTCAGCGTTGCGCATAAAACGGTCCGCGACCTCGAAGCCGGCGTCATCTGGGTCAACTGCTTCGACCATGGCGATATGACTCAGCCATTCGGCGGCTACAAACAGTCGGGCCAGGGCCGCGACAAATGCCTTGAGAGCCTGATTTCCTACACCCAAACGAAATCCGCCTGGATCAATCTTAATTGATCAATCGGGCCACGGCGCAGCCGGCGCTTGGCAAAACGCGGCGTGAAGCGCAGGTTGTCGTATTTTCTCGCGACGCCGCTTTGACGTTTTAACTACCCCCAAAACGGCAAAGCGGCATTGATTTTTAATTTGATAGCAGCTTCCAGCCAGGCGCCGTCGCGGTGCTTGTATTCGATCGCGAGTCAGGCAAAGTGTTTCGGCGCGCTCGCCAGGGTAAATTCCGGAATCCGCTCACGCAGAAGGTTGTGGAATTCATACATCCAACGTTCCAGCTGCGATAGAGGCCCCGGCTCGTAGCTGCCGGAGGCGAGACCGCGCTGCACACGGCCGCAGAGCCACTTGTCCTCGTTGTTCACCTGCGTGTTGATGCGCGAGCTCAAGTAGCGAACGGCACGCATTTCGCGGCGGCCGTCCGCGAGTCCGAATACGCCGCCGCGAACGATGCAACGCCCCGGGCCATCCGGCAGCACCTGGAAGAAATCCATGCGCTCGGGATACACGTCAATGCCCAAATTCGGCAAGGCGCTGTAGAAGCGCCAGCAGCGGCGCTGATCTTCGGGCAAGTGTCCGGTGACCTTGCCGATCAAGCGTTGATACAGCCGTTCGGACCAGCGCGGCGACTCTTTCTCGCGCAGCCAACTGATGCCGCGGGCGACGCCCGGCACCGATTCCTGATCTTCGTAGTCGGGCGTAAACATGCGATAGAGACCGGGATGGCCTATGGGCACGTGGTACGACTCTAGGTAGTTATCCATGGCGATTTTCCAATCGACATTCCATGTCTCCTGAGAAATGGGCTCCAGCGGGACCATGTCTTCGAGCCGATAGGGCAGAAGTTCATCAGCCAAGCGGCCCCAGACTTTTGCTACCGGCGGCGGATGCCCGGCCAGACAGACAAAGACGAAACCGAACGCAACATCGGTCCGCACCGGCCGCAGCCCGTGCTCGGAACGGTCGAGCTCCGGAAAGCTCTCCCGAACGGGCATGCCGATCAGGCCGCCGTCGTGCCGGTAAGTCCAACCGTGATAGGGACAGGTAATTGTTGCGGAACAGTTTCCCGAGCCGTCCAGGAGACGTGCTCCGCGATGGCGGCAAACGTTGTGAAATGCGCGGATCGAGCCATCGCGGTCACGCAATACCATCACGCTTTCCGGGCCCAAATCAAAAGTCTCGTAGTCGCCGGCTTGGGGAATCGAATTGACGTGGCACACGATCTGCCAGCTAGGTTTGAGAATGCGGTCGAGCTCCAGCCGGCTCATTTCGGCGTGGTTGTACACCCAGGCGGGAAGTGCATGCCGCATAGAACTGGAAGGCGCGTATGCGAGCTTCGCGGCGGACAGGTTTGTCATGGCATTCCCCTACGGCGATTATATGGTCATTTAATGTACGCCGAAGGATCCGGCGTTGGCAAGTCGAGAACTGCAGTAAGTGTTTAACTGCTAAAACCTCGCTTCTATGCAGGAAAACGGCGGATTCTGCGAGCCGGGGTTGCAACGGCTGTGGGCGCCTCAGACACTTATTTATATGTCCATATAATAAATCTGGACGGGCCGCGCGGGGAATGTTACGGTCGCACTAAACCGCTCGAACTCCACCAAAATCAAGGGGACGTCATGGCCAGAAAACTGACCAAGAACAACGCGCATTTCAAACGCGCCGTCAAACGCCTGCCGCTCGGGGTCGCTTCCAATTTCCGCTACTGGGGTGAGGACCGCACGATTTATGTGAAAAGTGGCCGTGGCGCGCGGATCACCGATCTCGATGACAACGAGTATGTCGATTACCGCTTGGGGTACGGGCCCGCAATCCTCGGTTATGCTCACCCTGAGGTGGATCGAGCGGCCCGTGAAGGCATTGAGGTGGGAGGCGTGTTCGCGCTGGCGACCGAGCGCGAACTCACCGTGGCCGACCGAATCTCGAAAATGGTCCCGGCCGCAGAACTGGTGCGTTTTTCAAACTCCGGCACCGAAGCAGTCATGGCCGGCTTGCGCCTCGCGCGCGCGTACACCGGCAAGGACGACTATGTCATTCTCGAGGGAAGCTACCACGGGCTGTTCGATGCGGCGATGTGGTTCACCCCCATGGATAAATGGTCGCAGGTCGGGGATCCTGAAGTAAAACCGTACAGCGAAGGCGTCCCGATCAGCACGCGCAGCTTCGCGCATTTCGTCCAAGCCAACGATGCAAATCAGCTGGAGGATGTATTCAAGCGCCGCTCGCATCGAATCGCCTGCATGCTGATCGAGCCGATCATGGGCAATTGTCTCGGGATCGCGGCCGAGCCGGAATACCTGCGCGCAGCTCGGTCACTCTGCGACAAGCACGGGGTTGTACTGCTCATCGATGAAGTCAAGACGGGTTTTCGCGTCGCGCGCGGCGGCGTTCAGGAGCTTTACGGGATCAAGGCCGACCTTTGCACTTTCGCCAAGGCTGTCGCGAATGGCTATCCCATTTCCGTGCTCGCCGGCCGAGAGGAGATCATGCGCAAGATCGGACGCGGCGTCGCCCACGGCGGCACCTACACCGCGCATTCCGTATCGCTGGCGGCGGCGGAGAAGACCCTGCAAATACTCGACGAAACCGACGCGCTGGAACGGATCGCGGATTACGGCACACGTCTCCGCAACGGCATGCGCGCCACGCTCGGAGCCCGCGGAATCGCGCATAGCTTCGTCGGTCACCCGTCCATGAGCGGCCTATATTTTGCACAAGAGCCGCCGCGCAACTACCGCGCGTGGAAGAGCAGCGACTACTCCTTCTACGACGCCATGGCGCAGGTGCTGCATGACGAGGGCGTACTTTGCGAGCCCGATTCGCGCGAACCTTGGTTCGTCTCGGCGGCGCATGATGCGTCCTGTCTCGCCGATACATTGAAGGCGTTCGAGATTGCCGTCGATGCCACCCTGAAGTCGAGCGGCGCCACGCGCAAAGCGACCGCGTGAGCGTCGGCGCCGCGAGAACGCCTGCGAACCTCGACGCCATTGTCGTCGGGGCCGGCCACAACGGCTTGGTTGCCGCATGCTACCTCGCGCGCTCCGGACTCAAGGTCTTGGTGCTCGAAAGGCAACCCTATATCGGCGGCGCGGCGGTCAGCCGCCGCCTGTACGAGGACTTCACCTACTCGAATTGCTCTTACGTCTGCAGCCTGCTTCGGCCTGAGATCATCCGCGCTCTCGAGCTGCCGAAATACGGATTGCAGGTAATTCCCTATGAGGGCGGATGCACCATGATGCAGGGCGGCGGGCACCTGGCTGTGTACGACAATCACGACGCGCTGCGCCGCGAGATCGCGCGCCACTCGAAGCGCGACGCGGAGGCCTATGATCGCTACTCGCGCGACGTGATCCGTCAGTGCAAGTTCATCAAGCCGCTGCTCATGCGCGAGCCGCCAGATCCCACCTCGTTCAAGCCGCGCGACCTCAAGGAATTGCTCAACCTGGGCAAGCGCTTTCATGGCTTGGGCGAACAGCGCATGTATGACACGCTGCGCTTCTGGACAATGAGCGCCGCGGACTTTCTCGACGAATATTTCGAGAGTGAAATCGTTAAGGCACATTTTGCCGGCAGCTCGATCATCGGCACGGCGTTGGGACCGCGCTCGCCCGGAACGGCGTACGTGCTGCTGCACCACTATATGGGAGATATCGATGATACGGTCGGCGCTTGGGGCTTCGCGCGGGGCGGAATGGGCGCGATCAGCAAGGCGCTCGGCGCATCGTTCGAGGCAAGCGGCGGCACGATTCGCAGCGCCGCGCCCGTCGCTCGGATTCTGGTCCGCCGTGGGCGCGCATCCGGCGTCGCGCTGGCGGATGGCGAGGAGATTCATGCGCCGCTGGTCATTTCTAACATGGATGTGCGCAGGACCTTTCTCGAAACCATGGATGCCAAGGATTTGCCGGACGAGTTCGTGCGGCAAGTGAAGAACTTCAAGATCCGTGGGTCGTCCGGAAAATTGAACATCGCACTGGACGGGCTGCCGCGATTCCCTGCCATTCCAGAAGGCTCTCCCTCGACCCGCGGCGATATGCACGTAACCGATACGATTGAGATGATGGAGCGGGCCTACGATGATTGGAAGGACGGACGCTGGTCGCGCGCGCCATATATCGACATGCTCATTCCCTCGCAGATCGACCCGACGATGGTTCCCGACGGCAAGCACTACATGTCCGTCTTCGTTCAGTATTGCCCGTACCAGCTTGCCGACGGCCCCTGGGATGCGGCCAAGCGCAAGGCCTTTGGCGACACAGTGATCAACACCATTGCCCGGCACAGCCCGAATTTCAAAGAGCTGATTTTGCACGCTGAAATCCGCACTCCCTGGGATATCGAAAACGAAGTTGGCCTCACGGAAGGCAATATCTTTCAGGGTGAGTTGACCATGGATCAGTTGTTGTTCAACCGGCCGGTGCCGGGGTATGCGCAGTACCGCGCGCCCGTGCGTGGCGTGTACATGTGCGGCTCGAGCACCCATCCCGGCGGCGGCGTCATGGGCGCGCCGGGTGCGAACGCGGCCCGCGCCGTCCTCTCGGATCTGAGAATGGCACATTGACCGTGTCTGCCATTACGCACCGCTACGACTGCGTGGTGATCGGCGCCGGCCACAATGGCCTCGTGTGTGCTGAGGCGCTGGCGCGCGCCGGCCGGTCGGTCCTGGTGGTCGAGGCCGGGAACCAGGTGGGCGGGGCCGCGTCGACGCGTGAGTTCGCACCGGGCTTCCGCGTCTCGGCCGGCGCACATCTAGCGCATCTAATGCCGGCCGGACTGCTCCGCGAATTGCAGCTCGAATCGCATGGGTTGAAATGGGCGGCGCGGGGAATGGGTACCACCGCACTGGTGCCCGGCGGTGCAAATTTGAGCTTGGGCCACGAAGGGGCGGTGCTCGGCCTATCCGCGGCGGACGCGCAGGCATATGCGGCCTTCAGGACTCGGATGCGCCGATTTGCCGCAGCGCTCGCGCCGGCGCTCTCCCGGGTGCCGCCGCGGCTAGGCACGAGCGATTGGGGCGATCGTCTCGCGCTGCTGCGCATCGGCTGGGAAATACGCCGACTGGGACGGCGCGACATGCGTGAGCTGCTGCGGATCGGCGGCATGAACGTCTATGATCTGTTGGAAGAGAATTTCGAATCGGCGGTATTGAAGGGAGCGCTCGGCTTTGATGCCGTGCTCGGCGCGAATTTCGGTCCACGCTCGCCCGGGACCGTATTGACGCTGTTGTATCGGTTGGCGGGCGAATCCGCGGCGGGCGACTCCGGCTTGTCGCAGCCCGCGGGCGGCATGGGCGCATTGTGCAACGCGCTCGCCAAGGCCGCGAATGCGGCAGGAGCCACGGTCCGCACCGGTGCGACCGTCGCCACTATCCTGGTGGACGGCGATCGGGCCGCCGGGGTCGTGCTTCAATCGGGCGAGAGCATCAGCGCGCGCACCGTGGTCTCCAGCGCCGACCCCAAGACTACGTTTCTGCGTCTCCTCGGCGCGCGTCATCTCGACGCCGGCTTCGTACGCCGCGTCAGCCATATTCGCTCTCGCGGCCTTGCCGCTAAATTACACCTTGCGTTGAACCGCGCGCCGTCGTTCAACGGAGCAAGCGAGGCGAGTCTACGAGGCCGGTTGCTCATTTCGCCCTCGCTGCAGCATATCGAGCTTGCGTACAATCACGTGAAGTACGGCGAGTTTTCTTCGGCGCCGGTCATGGAGGTTACGGTGCCGACCTGCAACGATCCAACGTTGGCGCCGCCGGGGCAGCATGTGCTATCGGCGATCGTGCAATATGCACCGTATGAAATCGAGGAGGGGTGGCAGAGCGGCCGCCGGCGGTTCATGGAGACGGCATTGGAGACGCTGGAAACCTACGCGCCCGGCTTGCGCAGCTCCGTCGTCGGACAGGAGTTATCGACTCCGGCCGATATGGAGCAAGAGTTTCGCAATGCCGGCGGCCACTGGCATCACGGGGATCTTGCGTTCGATCAATTCCTGATGGTCCGCCCGGTGCCGGGAGCGGCACAATACCGGACGCCGATGGGCGGTTTGTTCCTGTGCGGCGCCGGTTGTCATCCCGGCGGCGGCGTGATGGGCGTCGCGGGCCGCAATGCCGCCCGTCAGGTGCTCACAAGAGATCCGGAATCGGCATGACGCAACCGCTCGCGCCGCACTTCAAGCAACCGCTGCTCAAGACTCCGTTCCACGAGCGGGCCCGCGCCTTGAGTCAGGTCGACAACTTCATCCCGTGGGCCGGATATACCACGGTCGATGTCTTCACCACGATGGAGCAGGAATATTTCGCGATTCGCAACGCCGCCACGCTCTATGATTTGACGCCGATGGTGAAGTATCGCGTGTCGGGCCCTGATGCCCTGCCATACCTCAATCGGTTGGTCACCCGCGATATCGAAAAGCTCCGGCCGGACCGCGTCGCCTACTGCGTGTGGTGCAATGATGCAGGGCATATCATCGACGATGGCACCATATTTCGCTTGGGAACCGGTGAATATCGAATTTGCACGGCGGAACGCCAAATCGATTGGTTGCTCAATTCGGCGATCGGTTTCGACGTCGAGATCGCCGAGGTCACCGAGCAGATAGCGGCGCTTGCCGTCCAGGGCCCGACCTCGTGTGCCGTACTCAAGGCGCTCGGCCTGCAGGGCGTGGAGAAAATCAAGCCGTTCGAGATTGGTTACTTCGCGCTGGGGCAGCACCGGCTAACGGTGTCGCGTACCGGCTTCACCGGCGACTTGGGCTATGAGTTGTGGATGGAGCCGGAGTCCGCCGAGGCGACTTGGGATGCCTTGATGGAGTCGGGACGTTCACGCGGTATTCGGGCGATCGGCTCGCAGGCATTGAACATCGCGCGCATCGAGGCCGGTTTCCTGCTTCCAAACGTCGATTTCGTGTCGGCCGAACATACGATTCGTACAGGGCGCGATCGATCACCGCTGGAGTTGGGATTAGGCTGGCTGGTGGACTTCCATAAGGGACATTTCACGGGTCGGCGTGCGCTGCTGCACGAAAGGATCGAAGGGCCGCGCCGCCAGCTAGTCGGCCTCGACATCGTCGGTAACAAACCCGCCCACAATTCGCTTCTCTACAGTGACAACGACGGCAAACGCGAAATCGGCAGCGTCACGTCCGCGATTTGGTCGCCGACTTGCAAGCGTAATATAGCCCTTGGTATGGTCGATGCGCCGCATTTCCGGATTGGCTCGACCGTTTGGGCGGAAATTTACTTGAATCGTGAACTCGTATGGGAGCGTCGGATGTCGCGAGCGCAGGTGGTCGAGCGTCCCTTCTTCGCGCCCGAGCGGCGCCGCATGACGCCGACTGCGGAGTTCTAGAAGGCGTGGTCGCTACGCCGAAATCCATCGCCGACCGTCCGTGGCTCGATCCGGACGCGAAACCCCAAATTGTAATCGAGAACATCAACAAGACGTTCGGTACATTTACGGCGGTCGACAGCGTTAACCTGAGGATCTACAAAGGCGAGATGTTTGCACTGGTGGGCGCCTCCGGCTGCGGCAAGACGACGCTTCTGCGCATGATGGCCGGATTCGCCAGCCCGAGCGCCGGGCGAATCCTGATCGAAGATGTCGACATGACCAATGTGCCTCCGCACGAACGCCCGGTCAACATGATGTTTCAGTCGTACGCCTTGTTTCCCCACATGACGGTCGAGGACAACGTAGGTTACGGCTTGCGCCGCCTGGCTTTAGGCAAGCCCGCCAAAGCCAACAGAATCCAGGAAGCGCTCGAAATGGTGCAACTCGCGCCCCTGGCCAAGCGCAAGCCTCATCAACTTTCGGGCGGTCAAAGACAGCGTGTCGCTCTTGCGCGGGCGCTCATTCGGCGCCCCAAGGTCTTGCTGCTCGATGAACCTTTGAGCGCGCTCGATAAGAGATTGCGCGAACAGACGCAATTCGAGCTGATGAACATCCAATCCCAAGTAGGCATCACTTTCGTTTTCGTCACCCACGATCAGGATGAAGCCATGGCGCTGTCGACCCGAATCGCGGTGATGAATCGGGGCCAGGTCGTGCAGGTCGGGACTCCATCGGAGATCTATGAATTTCCGCAGGATCGCTTCGTTGCCGATTTCATCGGCACGACGAATCTGTTCGAGGGAACCGTGAGCGGCAGCGAGCCCGGCCACATCATCATCCGCAGCGCGGAAGCCGGCTGCGATCTGATCGTCGATGAGCTCGCGCGCTTCGGCAGCGGCCAACGGGTGTGGGTGGCATTGCGGCCGGAAAAAATCCGCCTGACAAAGGAACCCGTCGCGGACCACCGCTTCAATCAAGTCAGGGGAACGGTATGGGAACTAGGCTATCTCGGCAATCGCTCGACCTATCGAATCAAGACGGAAACCGGGAAGCTCGTGACCGTTTTCGCCCAGAACGATCGGCGCACATCCGAATGGTCCATCGATTGGAGCGACGAGGTGTACTTGAGCTGGACGGCCGATTGCGCCGTGCTTCTGCAGCATTGAGCCGCATGCAATTACGATTCGGCACCATGCACAAAGCCTGCGGCATCGGCGCGCTGTTGCTGTTCAGCGCCGTCCCGGCCCTCGCCGGCAAGACACAGAATGTCGTCTTGATCGTGAGCGATGGACTGCGATGGCAGGAAATCTTCACCGGCGCGGATCCCGCTCTCCTCAACGACAAGGCGGGCGGAAGCTGGCTTGAAGAAGCGAAACTCCGTAAACGCTACTGGCGGGAGGATGTCGATGCCCGGCGGGCGGAGCTCTTTCCGTTCCTGTGGGGAACCGTGGCCAAACAAGGCCAGATTTTCGGCAATCAGTTGAAAGGCAGCGTTGCCCATGTCACCAACGGCAAGGCCTTTTCCTATCCGGGCTACAACGAAATGTCCACCGGGTTCCCAAACGATGCCATTGACAGCAACGAGTTCGGACCGAACCCGAATGCGACAGTGTTCGAATGGCTCAACAAGCTCGACGAATTTCGCGGCAAGGTCGCCGTTTTTGGGACTTGGAATGTATACGACAATATCTTCAACAAGAGCCGCAGCGGCCTCGTGATGCAGACCGGCTGGACCCTGCCGCAAAAAAGCCACGAGACCCCCCGCGACGCCCTGCTGCGGGAGCTGTACAGCACAACCACGCGTTTCGATGACGAGGACGTCGCGAATTCATTTCTCCAGATACCGCTATTGGACTACGTCAAGGAGGCACATCCCCGCGTGCTGTTCGTCGGCTACGGTGAGACCGACAACTGGGCTCATCAGGGCCGTTACGATCTGGTACTAGAGAGTGCGCACGGCATGGATCGGTTCGTTGCCCAGCTATGGAACACCATGCAGGCGATGCCGCAATATCGCGGCAAAACGACGTTCATCATCACCACCGATCATGGACGCGGAGGCGGCCTCACGGAGTGGAAAGAGCACGGCGTCGAGGAAAAGGGATCCGAGAATATCTGGATCGCGGTGCTGGGTCCCGACACCGCGCCGCTCGGCGAGCGCACGCAGGTCGCCCCCGTCACGCAGGCGCAGATCGCGGCGACGGTCGCCGCGTTCGTCGGCAAGGACTACCGCCAAGACGTGCCCAAGGCGGCATTGCCGCTCGGGGGCGTCCTCGGGGTCAGCGAGGTTTCGCCGCGATGACCTCGACTTCAAGCAGTACGCCGGGGACGACCAACCCCGCCACCTGCACGGCGCTGCGTGCCGGCTTGTTCGGTTGTTCCTTGGTGCCGAAGAACTGACTGTAGCCGGCCATTAATCCGGAGAAATTTAGTTTGTTGTCGTTGGCGGGATCGGCAACCATGAATACCGTCATTTTAACGACGTCGCCCATGCCGAGTCCGAGCTTGGCGAGCGTTCCCTTGATCGACGTGAGCACGCTGACGGTCTGTGTTTGCATGTCGCCATAGTTCGGTGGCGTGCCTTTCGGGGCATCCTTGTTGATAGCCGACGGCAGTGCGCCGCTGACATAGACCGTATCGACGCCGGCGCCGACCGTCACCGCCGCGGAAATCGGAAATGGGTTGCCATCGGGCAGCGGCGTACGCACGATGCCGTCCGTACCGGCGGCAACGCAAGTGACAGCGCTTGCGAGCAACCCCAAGGCAAGCAGCGCGCGGCGCCGAGCTTTCATATTTGGCATGTCGAAAATCCCCTCTGTTGTGTGCTCTTTACATTACAACTACCTGTTATACATTGAAAGACATCTCGTCCCGTTGATGGTCCGCGCCCTCCGGCGTGATGTGCCGACGCAGTGATTTTTATATTATAGTGATAACATTACAACGATAGACCGTGTCGAGGGATTGTCAACCATGCGGAATGTGAAAACACTCGGGCTTCTTGGGACCGGCGTCATCGGCGGCGGCTGGGCCGCGCGGGCGTTGCATTTCGGGATCGACGTCATCGCGGCGGACGTCAAGCCGGAAATGGAGGATTGGATACGAGGCGCAGTCGCAAATGCGGAACCCGCACTGGCGAGACTGACGGGCGCACCGTTGCCGCCGAAAGGCACGCTGTCGTTCACCACGGATCTGCGGGCGATGGCGCAGCGCGCCGATTTCATCCAAGAAAACATTCCGGAACAACTGCCGTTGAAGCAGCGCATGCTGGCCGAGGTGAGCCGGCAGGCGGCGGCCGATGTGATCATCGCCTCGAGCACCTCGGGCCTTAAGCCTACCGATCTGCAGAGGGACATGATCGGACCCGAACGCTTCTGCGTCGCGCACCCGTTCAATCCCGTGTATTTGCTGCCCTTGGTCGAGCTCGTCGGGGGGCAGAAAACGGCGCAGAGCACCATCGATGCGGCGGCGCAGTTCTTTACCTATATTGGCATGCACCCTCTGCATGTGCGGCGCGAGGTACCGGGTCACTTGACCGATCGCCTGCAGGAAGCTTTGTGGCGGGAGATTCTGCACCTCGTGAACGACGGGGTGGCGACCACGGGCGAACTCGACGACTCCATCGTTTATGGACCCGGCTTGCGCTGGGCGGCGATGGGTACGAATTTGATTTACCATCTCGCCGGCGGCGAAAGCGGTATGCGGCACATGCTGGCGCAATTCGGGCCCTGCCTCAAGTGGCCTTGGACCAAGCTTGAGGCCCCGGAACTCAGCGAAACCTTGATCGATCGCATGGTCGAAGGGACCCAGGCACAGGCGGCCGGGCGCTCGATCCGGGAACTGGAGCGGCTGCGAGATGATTATCTGGTCGCGATCCAGCAGGTGCTACGGCAGTACAACATCGGTGCCGGCGCCACTTTACGCTCGCTCGAAGAACGCCTCTATAGAGATGCCGGAGCCGAGCGCGCGGCGCGGCCGGCTGAGCCGGGCAAGCCCCTGCGATTGCTGGACACGACCGTCAGGCCGGAATGGGTTGATTACAACCGGCATATGTCCGATTTTCGCTACGGTCAGCTTTTCGGCGAGGCAATCGACGCGCTGTTCCGCCAAGTCGGGGTCGATGAAGCATATCGTGAAACGGGGCGGATGTATTACACGGTGGAGAATCACATCATGCACCTCGGGGAGGCCAAGGCGGGCGAGGCGCTGTATGCGACGACCCAGGTGCTGGGGGTCGATGACAAACGCCTGCACGTCTTTCAACGGATGCATCGCGGCCGCGACCACGAGCCGATTGCAACGGCAGAACAAATGTATCTGCACGTGAACACCGGCGCGGGCAAAGCGGCGCCGGCGGACCCCCGAACCCGCGCCAAATTGGAAGCGATCCGCGCCGACCATGCGGGATTGGCTCTGCCGGCCGAAGTGGGCCGTTCGATCGGACGTCCGCGGCGCTAGCGCAATGCCGAAAATTGTCGATCATGCCCGGCGACGCGACGAGATAGCGCACGTCGCCTGCAAAGTTGTCGCACATTACGGATTCGAGCAGGCCACGGTGGCCCGCATCGCGCGCGCGGCCGGCTACACGACGGGGATGGTGGCGCACTATTACGAGTCCAAGCAGGACATCATCCTGGCCGCATTGCGCCTGATCTTGCTGCGTATCGAAGAGCGGCTCACGCGAGAGCGCTCGAGAGGCGAAGCAAGTCTCTTGGACGTGCTGGCGGAGGCGCTGGCCGTCGATTCGCAGCGATTCACGGAATGTGCGTTTTGGATGGCATTCTGGGGGCAGGTGTCCGCCGATAGGAAGCTCAAGCGACTTAACGTCTGGGTGCATCGGGAGTACATGCGTTTGTTCACCCGCTGCTTTTCCGAGCATTGGCGGGAATGGGCCGCATGGCCGCAAGCCGTACGCGACAAAGTGCTGCGTTCGGTGGTGACATGCATCAATGGACTAACCGCCGGCGCGGTCACCAGTCCGAGCGATTGGCCGTCCGAAATGCAAACCGAACTATTGCGGATGCAGTTGGAGCTATTGCGTCACTGGGCAAGACGGGAGGCGCGCAGCGGCTCCCGCCTGAAATGAAGGGGAAAGCAATGGATTTTTCGCTGAGCGATGAGCAACAAATGATCATCAAAACGACCCGGGAGTTCGTCTTGAATGAGCTTTACCCGCACGAGAAGGAGGTAGAGGAGACCGGCGCACTGCGCGAGGATCTGCAAAGGCAGCTGAAGGCGAAAGCAATCGATGCCGGATTGTACGCTGCCAACATGCCGGCCGAGGTCGGCGGGGCGGGCTTGGATACCGTCGCCTGGGTTCTGTACGAAAAGGAGCTGGGGCGCACCAGTTACGCCCTGCACTTCTCTTGCGTCGGCCGGCCGTCGAATATCCTGCTCGCATGCGAGGGGGAGCAGCGAGAGCGGTACTTGCTGCCCACCGTGCGCGGCGATCGTGTTGAATGCTTGGCCATGACGGAGCCCGGCGCGGGTTCGGATCTGCGCGGAATGAAAACTACGGCCGCCGCGACGGGCGGCGATTTCCTCATCAACGGCACGAAGCATTTCATCAGCCATGCCGATCACTCCGATTATGTCATCTTGTTCGCGGCCACCGGTGAAGAAACTACGGCGCACGGCGTGCGCAAGAAAATGACCGCGTTTCTGATCGACATGGGACATCCGGGATTCGAGGTGCGGCCTGGGTACAATAACGTATCCCACCGCGGCTATACCAACAGCATTCTCGAGTTCAATAATTGCCGCGTGCCGAAAACGGCCATACTCGGGGAATTGCATCGGGGCTTTGAAGTGGCCAACACGTGGTTGGGGACCACGCGACTGCAAGTGGCCGCCACGTGCCTCGGGCGCGCCGAGCGCGCCTTCGAGCTATCGACGCAGTGGGCCGTGGATCGTGTGCAATTCGGCCAACAAATCGGTAAGTTTCAGGGAGTGAGTTTCAAGTTGGCCGACATGGCGGTGGAACTACGCGCTGCCGAGCTCTTGGTTCTCGAGGCCGCATGGAAGCGCGATCGCAAGATCGACACCGATATGGATATGGCCATCGCGAAAGTCAAAGCTACCGAGATGCTGGCGATGGTGGCCGACGAAGCCTTGCAAATCCACGGCGGGATGGGGCTGATGAGCGACCTGCCTTTGGAACGGATCTGGCGTGACGCGCGTATCGAACGCATTTGGGACGGGACCAGCGAAGTTCAGCGCCATATCATCTCGCGCGCGCTGCTCAGGCCCCTCGGCGGTTGAGTTCCCGCAGAGCGCTTGCTCGTCCTGCCGCGCAAAAGCCGGTCACATCACGACACGCGCTATGCCGCAGCGCGGCAGCGTCTGATTAGTCCTACATGAGCCGGCGCTAAGCGCCGACCGCTGCAGCCCGGTGCCAGGGAGATACTGGCGTGCACCAAGTTCATGCAGGAGCCCGCGATGCGCAGCGAGAACGTACCTAATCCTCCTAGTCCTGAACGTCCCCCTCTCGCGCCCTACGATCCCCCGGCACCTGCCCCGCAGGCCGCCGCATGGAGAAGGGCGCTGAAAGCGATCGGATGTGAGCCGCCTGTGCGCCACGGTCGCGGCGGCGAGCGCATGGGGCGGAGGTTCAAATGGGAATAACAGCCCTGGGAAGAAAACAAGAAATTGCCATCGGCATCGCACTGCAAACACAGGTGCTCAAGACGTGTCCGATCCACAATCAATTGTATTGCGGCGATGACGACCGGTGCGCTGACGATGAAAATATGGCGCGCGCGTTTGCCGTCGCGATCGAGCTAGTCCATCAGCACGCGCCGTATGCGGAGGAATTTCACAACGACGCTCACGAACTGACGGATCTGCTCAGTTCCACGATTGGTGCTGCCCCTCGATCGTGTCCGGGCTGCTTGCCGCAGCTGTCTGTGTACTCCTCGAGCCCGGAAAAAGGCGTCCTCGCTGCAGTGTGATTCGCGTGTCAGCGTCCAGTCCAGCGCGGTTTGCGTTTTTCGCTGAATGCGCGGGTGCCCTCCTTGAGGTCATCCGAGCGCACGACCCGCTGCACCGCGTCGAGTGAATCGTGCAATTCAAATGCCTCGTGCTCGGGTACCATTTCAGTATGACGCAGCAGTTGTTTGATCGCGGGAAAGAGGAGGGGTGGCCCGTCGAGCAGCTGCCGAGCGATTTCACGCGCCTTCGCCATACCTTGCCCCTTGGGCACCACGTGATTCGCGAGACCCCAGTGTTTGGCCTCGGCCGCATCCATCCAGCGTCCGGTCAGCAGGAATTCCACCGCGACGTGATAGGGGATCCGCCGCCGCAACTTGATGGTGCCCGCATCGGCCAGCACGCCGACATTGATCTCGGGAAGGGCAAACTTCGCGTGTTCTTCCATCACGATAATGTCAGTGCCTAGCACGACCTCAAAACCGCCGCCGCAAGCAATGCCATTGACCGCCGCTATGATCGGCTTATTGAGATTTCGCGGGTAATTGAGGCCGGCAAAGCCGCCGACACCCCAATCCGAATCGGATTCCTCACCGCCTGCCGCCGCCTTCAGATCCCATCCGGGCGAGAAAAACCTGTCGCCCGCGCCGGTGATGATCGCAATCCGCAAGTCGGGGTCGTCGCGGAATGAAGTGACGATCCGATTCAAGCGGCGGCTGGCCGCAAGATCGATGGCATTCGCTTTTGGCCGGTCGATGGTTATTTCGAGAATGGCGCCGTCTTTGGCGGTAAGAATTCCATCTGACATGTACCCCTCCTTCAGGGAAGATGCTGCAAGCGAATCATCGTATCCACGGCGACGGCGCCGAGACCGACGGGACGGACAATCACAGGGTTCACGTCGATTTCGACCAAGGTGGCAACATGGTTCGACGCGTACCGCGCCACGTTCATGATGGTGCCGATGAGCGCATTCATGTCGGCGCGCGGCTTGCCGCGATAGCCGCTGAGCAATTTGCCGAGAGTCAATCGCCGGAGCCCAGCCTCTATCGATGCGGGGGTCCAGGGCGGGAGCATGCTGACGCTGTCGGATATGATCTCGGTGAGCACGCCGCCGGCCCCCAATACCAGCACTTGGCCAAATTGTGGATCGACAATGACACCGATCAAGACTTCGGCCACACCATCGGTGAACATCTCTTCCACCAACAAGGTATCCGACAGCTTCGCCAGCCGCTCGGCGGCGCTCCTTGCATCGTCTTCCGTGCGGATATTGAGTTCGACGCCGCCGGCTTCGGACTTGTGAGTAAGATGTGCCCCCGAGGCCTTCATCGCCACGGGGAATCCCAACGCCAGGGCGGCTTGCACGGCGGCGTGCACAGGCACCAGTCTTCCGTTGGGAGTTCGTACGCCAGATGCAGCGAGCGCCATTTTGCCTTCATGCTCGCTGAGAGCGTAAATGTCGGCGCCAACCGAAGATTTCGACGGCGGCAGATGCAATTGCACGCCCGGATTGCCGCTCCACGCTCTGCCGACATCCGCTGCCAGCGATATGGCTTCCAGCGCTTCACGCTGACCTTGCAAAGGGATGACGCCGCCATCGAGACAGCGCCGGCGGACCCGGGGGCTAATGGTCTCGGGCAGGGATGCGATCAGCGCGGCGCGGGTCGGCGCACCGCTCGCGGCCTCGATGAACACATTGATTACGGCGTCGTAAGCAGCGGCGTCGGCCTGCCCTTCAGGCGGACTGTCGAGCATGAAGCCGGCGGCATCGTACCCGGAGTGCAAGACCTCGGTGAACACCCGTCTCAACGCGGGCGGATCGAACCAGAGGTAGGTGTGAATATCGAATGGATTGGCAATGGTGACCCGGTCCGTGAGCACTGCGCGCAGCGAGGCGGCGCGTTCCTCGGGCAAGGGAGCAAAATCCAAATTCATGGCGCGCGACACATCGGCCGTCATTGCCATGTCGCCGCCGGAGGCTCCCATGACGAGTACCTTGCGGCCGGCGAGCGCTCCCCCCGCGTGAAACAGCTTGAGCGTCTCGCAGAGCGTGCTCAAGGTGTCGCAGCGGGCGATTCCCGCCTGGCGGCAAAACGCCTCGAAGATATCATCGACGCCCGCCAACGCTCCGGTATGACTGTGAGCGGTGCGCGCCGCCGCGGCGGTACGCCCCGACTTGATAGCGGCGATGGGTTTACCCGCGGCGCGCGCCCGTGCCGCGGCACGCGCAAAACGCTCCGGATCCTTCAGTCCTTCGAGATACAGGCCGAAGGCCGTTACGCGGGGGTCATCGCAAAGGATTTCGATCAAATCCTCCACCGCCAAACGCGTTTGATTGCCGACGGTAAACAGGCAGCCGATCGGCAGCGAACGCTGGTTGAACATGAGCGTGAGCGCGATCGTACCGCTCTGGCAAATGAGGGCCACGCCCCGTTGCACCGGAGTTCCGACGATCTGGTCCGGCATCATCGCCACCTTGTCGAAGAAGTTGACGAAGCCGTAGCAATTTGGCCCGAAAAAAGGCAGCTCGCTGGCATTGCCGAGCAGCTCGCGGGTAAGGGCATGGCCTGACTCGGTGCCGGTCTCCGAGAAACCCGCGGTGAAGCAGACGAATCCGCCCGCGCCGTGTGCCGCAAGGGCAGCGGCGACCGCCGGCGCTTCGTTGTTCGGCACCGCGACGAAAGCGGCGTCAGGAATGCCCGGCAGTTCGGCGATCGACCGGTAATATGTCGTCTCGGCGGTCGTCGCGCGGGTGGGATGGACCCGCCACACCACGCCGGAATAACCGATGGCGAGATTGCCGGCGGCAACCGCGTCGGTCCATGCGCCTGCACCGACCAGTACAATGCTGCGCGGCGCGATGAGTCGATGAATGTCCACGGCCGGCGGGCGTTAACGGCGCTTCAGTTCGATCTTGCGGGAACCCGGACCGAATGCGTCTCGGGCGGCAGGGGCGACCTTGAGTGCTTCTAGCTTTGCGGCCACCTCCTCGGGAAACGCTGCAACGGTAGGTTTGTCTCCTTGATGCACATGCAGCAGCATGACCTCGGCGCTCGCCACGGGTTCGGCGATGCGCGAACAAACGAATCGACAGCCGATTTGAATCCGCTTGCGGTCGAAATCCAAGATCGACGAGATGACGCCGAGATCATCCGAACCCTTGACCTCGTGCAGATAATGCAGATGCAGCTCGAGCGTATACAACGTGCAGTGAGTACGCCCACGGTACGCCGCATCAAGCCCCAGATGATCCATGATCTCATCCAGGGCGTAGCTCGCCGCCAGTACATAGTAGGCGTCGCGCAAATGCCCGTTGAAATCGATCCAGTCAGGTTCGATTTTGGCGCGATAAACGGGAAGTTCCGCCACTAGATTCTGCTCAACGGAGCTGCAGCTTCTCGCGCGCCTGCGCGGGGGTCAGGACCCGAGCTCCCATCGCCTCGACGATGGTGCGCGCCTTCTCCACCAACTGCGCGTTGCTCGCATACACGCCCTTGCTCAAATAAAGATTGTCCTCGAGCCCGACGCGCACATTGCCGCCGAGAAGCACGGCCTGCGCCACCCAAGGCATCTGCATGCGGCTGATCGCGAAGCTTCCCCAGTTGCAGTTCTCGGGAAGCGAATTGACCATCGCCAGCAAATGTCCGACGTCGGCGGGAACACCGTAGGGAATGCCCATGCACAACTGGATGAGCGACGGAGCAGCGAGGAGCCCTTCCTTGATCATTTGCTTGACGAACCAGAGATTACCCGTATCGAAGACCTCCAATTCCGGCTTCACGCCGAGGTCCTTGCAGATGCCGGCGCCTTGGCGCAAGTAATTGGGCGTCGATACGTAGGCGCGATTGCCGTCGCCGAAGTTCAGGCTGCCGCAGTCCAGGGTCGCGATGTCGGGCCGGTACAGCCCTTCATGACACAGGTCGATGACATGCCGCATCCGGTCTTCCTGGCTCACGAAGTCGCTCCCGGGGGCGGGAGTGTCCTTGAGGCCATCGTCGCCCACGACGATGTAGCCGCCCATGCCGCACGTCAGATTGACGAGGACATCGACCTTGCTCTCCCGAATACGCTTCACGACCTCGCGGTAGTGCCGCGTTTCCATGCTGAAGGTGCCCGTTTCGGGTTCACGCACGTGGATATGGACGATGGCCGCGCCGGCCTGGGCGGCCGCAATGGCCGTGGCGGCGATTTCAACCGGGGTGATCGCGCAATGCGGGCTCTTGGTGACCTTGGTGTCATCTCCGGTTACGGCGCAGGAAATGATGACGTCGTGGTTCATGGTCTTCCCCAAGGGCTCAGTGTTGCGGAGCTGATCGGTTTTATTATCTTCATGATAATATTTAAGACCCGGCGGGGCAACTATCTTTGCCGCCCTCCTGCCAGCGCCTTGATTATCTCCGCCTCTCCGCACACGCCGAGAACCTTGCCGTCCTCGACCAGCAGGACCGGATGGCCGGTCGCCTGCCGCAATTGAATTATGGATTGCAGCGAAAGCGAGGCGGGGGCCATGGCGAGTCCTGCATCCACGAGAGCCATGTCGCCGTCTTCCTGGACGTGACGCAGGGCGTGGGCGGCGCCGTCGATCTGCAGACCCAAGGCCTCATCCGAGGAATTGAGCGACAGCCGATAGCGACGCCCGCTGTCCAACCAGAGGCTGCCCTCGTCGCCCGCCATTGACGCACGGCGCTGCATGATCATGGCGCCGGTCAAAACAGTCAGCGGATTCATATGGCGCACGAACTCCGCAACATACTCATCCGCGGGGGCAAGGACGATGTCGTCGGCGGTGCCAGTCTGAATGATGCGGCCGTTCTGCAGAATTGAGATGCGATCTCCCAACCGCAACGCTTCGTCCAGATCGTGGCTGACAAACACGATGGTTTTCTTCACCCGTGCCTGCAGCGTCAATAGTTCGTCTTGCAACTTGCCGCGAATCAGCGGATCGAGCGCTGAAAACGGCTCGTCCATCAAGAGAATGTCGGCATCGGTGGCGAATGCGCGGGCCAGGCCCACCCGTTGCTGCATGCCGCCCGAGAGCTCGCCGACGTAGCGGTCGGCCCACTGCGACAGCCCCACCAATTCCAGCTTCTCGTCGACGATCACCTTGCGTCGTGCGGCACCTTCGCCGCGCAGCTCCAAGCCGAAGCCCACGTTTTCGCGTACGGTGCGCCAAGGAAGGAGGCCGAATTGCTGAAATACCATGGCAACGCGTTCGCGCCGCAGGCGCCGCATTTGCAACGTGTCGCAAGTAGCGACGTCGATCGCGGATTCGCCGTCACGAACCAGAACATGGCCGCGCGTGACCGGGTTCAATCCGTTGGCGGCGCGCAATAAGGTGGACTTGCCGGAGCCCGAGAGCCCCATGAGAACCGAGATTTCGCCCGAGGCGACGCTCAGGGAAGCACCGGCGACGCCGACGATCACCCCGTATTTGCTCTGAATGTCGGTGCGCGTGGCGCCGCCGTCGAGCGCGACGAGCGCGTCGCGCAATGCCTTGCGTCCATCCCGGCCCTCAGGTGCAAACAGAATGTCGACGTTCTGAAAGTCCACCGCCGCGCTCATCGCGGCCGCTGAGCTCATCGCGGCCGCCGAGCTCATCGCGACGCTCCGCGCTCACTGGGCCTGCTGATCCGGTCCAGGATGATCGCGAGCAGCACGATGGTGAAACCGGCTTCGAAGCCCATGCCGACCTGCACAGAGTTGAGCGCGCGCACCACCGGCACCCCGAGCCCTCCGGCACCGACCAAGGCTGCAATCACCACCATTGAAAGGCTCAGCATGATGCACTGAGTGATTCCGGCGATGATGGTCGACGCCGCGCTCGGCAGCTCGACTTTCCACAGCAGCTGCATGGGCGTGGCGCCGAATGCCTCGCCCGCCTCGATGAGCGGTTTCGGCACCGACGAGATGCCCAAATGGGTTAGGCGGATCGGGGCGGGCAGCGCGAATATCACGGTTGAGATCAAGCCGGGAACGACCCCGAGGCCGAATAGCACGAGGGTGGGAATCAAATAGACGAAGGTCGGCAGGGTCTGCATCAAATCGAGCGCCGGCCTCAAGGCCGCGAACAGGCGGGGCCGATGAGCGGCGGCTATGCCGAGCGGGACGCCGATGGCGGTCGATGCCAACGTGGCGACCATGACGAGCGCCAGCGTTTCCAGCGTTGCCAGCCAATAGCCCTGATTGAGAATGAACAGCAACGCAAGCGCGACGAAGGCTGCGAGCGCCAGCGAACGGCGCAGCAGCCATGCCAGCACTGCGACCGCGACAATCAGGAAGGGGGCCGGCAAGGCGCGCAGCAATGCCGTGACGCCGTTGACCATGCCGCGAATGACGATGGAAATTCCGTCGAACAAAAAGGTGCCATGCATCTTGATATAGTCGATGGCCACCGCCATCGCGTCGCCCACCGGAATCTTATGGCCCACGATCCAGTGTTCGAATCCGCCGGCCTGCGATGGCGCGGCGGCGCGACCCAAGGCGGTTGCCGCCGGCCGCCCCTCAAACGTAAGCACTCCATCGAGCCAGGCAGCGCTCGCCGCCGGATTGGCTTTCAACCATTCCGTTGCCGCGGTCTCGGGCGCCTCATGCCGATCCAAGATCGCCGCCATCATTTCGCTCTCGCCGCGCAGGGTGAATTTGAGATTGGTGAGCAACCGGCCGACATTCGGGCATTCCGCGCTGTACCCTTTGCGGGTCACGGTGTAAATGGTGGCGCCGCCGTAGTTGGGGCCAAATACTTCATCGCCGCCGGAAAGGTATTTCAAATCGAAGCGCATGTTCATGGGATGCGGCTCCCACGCCAGAAACACGATCGGCTTCTTGTCGCGGTAGGCGCGCTCCACCTGCGCGAGCATCCCTTGCTCGCTCGATTCGACCAGTTTGAAGCCACCCAGTCCAAATTGGTTGTGCTTGAGCATTTCCAGGACGTGCCGGTTGCCGTCATTGCCGGGCTCGATTCCGTAGATCGACTCGTTGAGGGCCGGAGCGAAATTCTGAATATCATTGAAATCGCGAAGGCCCGCCGCGAATGCGTAGGACGGCACTGCCAGCGTGTACTTCGCCCCCGACAGATTTGCTGCGACCACGACTATGGATCCGTCCTCGACGTAGCGGTGCCGATCAGCCTCTTGCGCCGGCATCCAATTGCCCAAGAAAACGTCGAGGTCTTTGTTCTGCAAAGAGGCAAAGGTGACGGGAACGGAAAGCACCGTGACGGTGGGCGAGTAGCCGATGGAGCGCAGCAACTGAGTGACCAGCGCGGTGGTGGCGGTCACATCCGTCCAGCCGACATCTGAGAAGCGCACGGTTTGGCAGCTGACGGGGTCGCGGCTGCCGCCCGCCGGCGTGTTGGGATCGTTCGACCCTGCGCCGCGCGCGCCGTCGAAGAAGGCCGGTAAGGTCAACAGGGCAAGCAGCGCAACGCTCGAGAGGGCCGCGCTGCGCGCATTCTGGGACTTGACCAGGCGAGCCCTCGGGCGGCATGATTGAACCAGCGACGCAAGCCTTGAACAAGTATTTAACGAGTTCTGGTTAGTGCTCACCATGCTTCCCTAGTAGATTGAAAGTGAACGTATAACTTCCCTCAGTGCGTATCTTAGCCATAACTTCTGGCGGTCGTCCACTCACTACCCTGCGGAACAGCGTGCTACCAAATTGAACAAACAGTCAACGCCGTTTGTTGAAGAGTCGCGGTCGCCCATCGAGGACACGCGAAGGCGCCAGTTGGTCGAAGTCACCATTGATAGCCTAGCGGAACTTGGATACGTGGGCACGACGCTCGCGCAAATTGCGGCCCGGGCAGGAGTGTCGCCAGGATTGGTCGCACACTACTTCGGCGACAAGGACGGATTGCTCGATGCAGCTTTTCGCTCGCTTGCGCGGCGCGTCGGCAACCAGGTTCGCGTGCGGCTGCGCCAGGTGCGCACGCCCCGCGGACGTATTCAGGCGATCATCGACGCGAACCTCGCGCCGGCGGAATTCGAACAGCGCACGGGAACGGCATGGCTGGCGTTCTGGGGCCAGGTACTGCAGGTCAATTCGTTCAAGCGCGTGCAGTCCGTGTATCAGCAGCGCACCTTGTCGAATCTGCGAAGCTCGCTGAAGAAGCTGCTGCCACCGGGCGAAGCGCAGCGCCTGGCAGCCATGATCGCGGCCATGATCGATGGCGTTTGGCTGCGGGCCGCGCTCTCCGGATGGCGCGAAGCAGATAGTGAAAGCGCGCGGGCCTTGCTGACGGAGTTCGTCGACGGTCGTTTGAAGCAAGCGGCGATGCTCTCGCATGGCGCGGACCTGACGGTGCGGGCGAGCAGTGCGGGCCCCGCGCCCGGCGAGAAGTTTGCTTCCACGAATCCCGCGACCGGCGAAATACTAGGCTATGTCACGGCCGCCGGGTCGACGCAGGTCAACGCCGCGGTGCGCGCGGCGCAGATAGCGCAGGTGGGCTGGGGAGCGGCGCCCGGCAGCGAGCGGGCGCGCGTGTTGCGGCGGGCGGCCGACATCCTGCGGTCGCGCAATCAGGAACTTGCGGAACTTGAAACGCGCGACACGGGCAAGCCCATTCAAGAGACGCGGGTGGTGGACGTGGCTTCCGGCGCCGATTGCTTGGAATACTTTGCCGCCCTCGCGCAGAGTGTCAGCGGTGAGTATCTCGATCTGGGACCGCAGGCATTCGGCTACACACGGCGTGAGCCGCTGGGGGTGGTGGCCGGTATCGGTGCCTGGAATTACCCGTTGCAGATAGCGTGCTGGAAAGCCGCCCCGGCGCTTGCCTGCGGCAATGCCATGATATTCAAACCGGCGGAGCTGACGCCGTTCACCGCCATCAAACTGCAAGAGATCTTCCTGGAGGCGGGACTACCGTCCGGCCTTTTTCAAGTCGTGCAAGGATTCGCCGACACCGGCCGGCTCCTGACTCTTCACCCGGATATCCGCAAGGTCTCGCTAACCGGTGATGTCGGTACGGGCAGGGCCGTCATGAGCGACGCCGCCCATACCCTGAAGAGCGTCACGCTCGAGCTGGGCGGCAAGTCGCCGTTGATCATTTTCGGCGACGCCAAGCTCGACAACGCAGTATCGGGCGCGCTGCTGGCAAATTTCTATTCCTCCGGCCAAGTGTGCTCGAACGGTACGCGCGTGTTCGTGCATCACTCGATCAAAGAAGCCTTCCTCGAACAGCTCGTCAAGCGCGTCAACGCGATGCGCATCGGCGACCCCATGGATCCGGAGACCCAGGTGGGGGCGCTCGTGTCCGAGCAGCACATGCACAAGGTGCTTTCCTACATAGAGCGGGGCCGTGCCGAGGGCGCGACGGTTCTCACGGGCGGCATGCGAGTGACGAGCGGCGGCCTTGAGAACGGATATTTCGTTGCGCCCACCGTATTCGACAACTGCCGCGACGACATGGCAATCGTGCGCGAAGAAATTTTCGGCCCTGTCATGTCGGTGCTGGAATTCGACGATGAGCAGGAAGTCATCGAACGATCCAATGCCACCGAGTTCGGCCTGGCTGCCGGCGTATTCACCAATGATCTCACCCGCGCACACCGCGTGATCGCCCGATTGCAAGCCGGGACCTGCTGGATCAATCAGTACAACATCACGCCGATCGAGCTGCCGTTCGGGGGCGTGAAGCTGTCCGGTCTGGGTCGCGAGAACGGCCGCGCGGCACTCGAGCACTACACGCAACTCAAGAGCGTCTATGTCGCGATGGGCGATGTCGACGCGCCTTACTGACGGAGCAAATCTTGGCCGAAGAGAACTTTGATTACATCATTGTGGGCGCTGGATCGGCCGGCTGCGTTCTTGCGGACCGATTGACCGCAGACGGGCGGCATCGGGTGCTCGTGCTGGAATACGGCGGATCGGATCGTTCCATCTTCATTCAGATGCCCTCGGCGCTGTCGATTCCGATGAACATGGAGAAGTACAATTGGTTCTACCATACGGAACCGGAGCCCAATTTGGATGGTCGGCGCATGCACACGCCGCGCGGCAAAGTCCTGGGCGGATCCTCGTCGATCAACGGATTGGTGTACATACGCGGCAATGCGCAGGACTTCGAAGGGTGGAGTGCGCAGGGTGCGGCGGGTTGGGCGTACCGCGACGTGTTGCCGTATTTTCGGCGCGCCGAGACCCGCCAAGAGGGAGGCAACGAGTATCGCGGCGGCAGCGGCAAGCTGCATACGCGCTACGGCAGACTGGACAATCCTCTGCATGCGGCCTGGCTCGCAGCCGCCGGAGAGGCCGGTTATCCGCACACCTCGGATGTGAACGGCTTTCAACAGGAAGGATTCGGCCGGATGGACATGACGGTGGGGGGCGGGCGGCGCTGCAGCGCCGCCAATGCTTACCTGAGGCCCGCCATGCGCCGTGCCAATCTCGAGGTGCGGCCACATGCACTGGCGACTCGCATTATTTTCGAGGGACGCAAAGCAGCCGTCCTCGAGTACGTCCGAGGCGATGCGACGCATCGCGTGCGCATTGACCGGGAACTGATTCTTTGCGCGGGTCCTATCAATTCACCGCAACTCTTGAAGCTGTCGGGCGTCGGGCCAGAGGCGGAGCTGCGCGCGCTTGGCATTCCCGTGATTCACGATCTACCCGGCGTCGGCGAGAATTTACAGGACCATTTGGAGTTCTATTTCCAGCAGGCTTGCACGCAACCGATCACCTTGTACTCGTCCATCAGCCTTTGGAACCGTGCTCTGATCGGCGCCCGCTGGCTCCTGCGCAAGGACGGGTTGGGGGCCAGCAATCATTTCGAGACATGCGGCTTCATTCGCAGCCGTCCGGGCGTGCCGTATCCCGACATCCAGTATCATTTCCTGCCCATGGCCGTCGCATACGACGGCTCGACCCTGGCGCAAGAGCACGGTTTTCAAGCTCACGTTGGCCCGATGCGCAGCAAGAGCCGGGGCTGGGTACGTCTGGCGTCGCCCAACCCTCGCGACAAACCGCGCATCCTGTTCAACTATCTGAGTGAGCCGGACGACATCATTGAAATGCGCGCCTGCGTGCGCCTGACGCGCGAGATTTTCTCGCAGCGTGCATTCGATCCATATCGCGGCCGGGAAATTCAGCCCGGCAATCAGGTGCAGACCGATGCGGAAATAGACGCCTTCATCCGTGCCAAGGTCGAGAGCGCATATCACCCATCGTGCACGTGCAAGATGGGCAGCCCTCAAGATCATCTGGCGGTGGTCGCTCCGGACACGCACGTATATGGCCTGGA
>JBBROC010000019.1:0-47168 GCA_038229815.1 Steroidobacterales bacterium
CTGGGTGATGTTGGTCTCCGGGGAACCCGGGCTCGCCTGCTCGCGGATGTAAAGATCGCCGCCGCTGGTTGAGGTAATCAGATCGCGCACGTCGATATCCGCGTTCGGCGTGGACGCCGGGGCGGGACGCTTCACATAGGCTAAGGGAAAATTCAGGGTTCCGGGGTCTTGGGACTGCACTCCCGCGAGCCCTGGCCCATGACCGCTGACGCCGCTCTCGCACCCCAGCATGAGCAGTGCCGGCAGCACCAGCGTCGCGAGTTTCAGGGAACCGTGATGAAGTTCACGAGTGAGCAAAGTGTTCATGGTTGCGGATACCTACATTCGATCTTCGGTTCAGCGAATCAGTGTGCACATTGGTTGAAGTTCATTGAACTTATTCGGTCTCAGAACGCGAATTTCGCCCGGCGCCCGTGTTCAATCTGTTAACGCACTCACAGAAGAACTTGGCCACATCCGTTTCTCTGTGCTTATGAGAGGAGACCTTCGCAAATCAAGCTGCAGGATATAGGCGGACAGTGGTCAGTCGATATGTCGCGAAACACCGACGTCGTGCGGATGAGACATTCCTGCAAGCTTTTTTTGCTAGGTATATTCGCGCCACGTCGAAATCACAACTCACGCGGGTGGATGTGCACATGGAGAACGGGATGGCAAAGCCAGACAGGAGCGGCACCTACGAAGTGCGGCCGTTGATGCGCGCAAGCGCCGTCGCCGGCACGCTTGTGCTGCTCGGTACAACGGCGTTCGCCGGCGTCCCCGGCGGCCCGCCCAACGCCGATCAAGCGACGCGCATGTACAACCGCATTGCCGGCGTACCGCCGACGGCTGCGCAGCTCGCCGCAATGACCGCATCCCCCGACTCGGTCGCCGCTGCGTTGATGGCGACGCACGATCCTTCCTTCTACAACAACACGATCCGCAACATGGCGGCGCCTTGGACCAACCGTGATCAGTCGGTGTTCGTGCCGCTCAACGATTACACGGCGACCGTCGTCGGCATGGTGCGCGACGACCTGCCGTTCAATACCTTGCTCAGTGCCGACCGCGTGTACGTCGGAGCGGGCGGCGGAATCCCGGCGTATTCGCCGTCTAACAACGACATGTATCAAACTATGGACAACAACAACGTCGACCTGTCGTCCAACGCGAATTTGGTTTCCAGCGCCCAGTCGGCGCTGACCGGCATCCCGGCGGCGGCCACGGCCGGGGTCATGACGACCCGAGCCGGGGCGAGTGCGTTCTTCATCGATGGCACGAACCGCAGGATGTTCCGCTTTACGATTATGAACCACCTTTGCAACGACCTGCAGACGGTCATGGACATCACGCGGCCGCCCGATCGCATCCGCCAGGACGTGACACGCAGCCCCGGCGGCGCCAGCAGCCTGTTCCTGAACAACTGCGTCGGCTGTCACAGCGGGATGGATCCGATGGCGCAGGCGTTCGCCTACTACAACTTTAACTACAATATGGCGACTGACCCGACGGGCGCCGCCGGTCAACTCGTCTACACCGCCGGTCAGGTACAGCCCAAGTATCACATCAACAACACCAATTTCCCGCACGGCTATTCGACCCAGAACGACAGCTGGATCAATCACTGGCGCACGGGACCGAACGAGATTTTGGGATGGGCGCCCGGCTCGGGGACCGGCAGCGGAGCCAAATCTCTGGGCCAGGAACTCGAGACCAGTGCGGCGTTCACCAGCTGCCAGGTCACGCGGGTGTTCAAGTACGTCTGTCTGCGCGCACCCAACAGTACCAATGACTCCAATCAAGTCGCCTCGATGATCACCTCGTTCAAAGCGAACAACTATTCGCTGCGGCAGCCGTTTGCCGAGGCGGCCGCTTACTGCCAGGGGAATTGAGCATGAACCTCAGACGCATCACCAGCCTGCTCGCCCTCGCGATCCCGCTTGCTTTAAGCGCCTGCGGCGGCGGCGGCGCGCCCACGACGGCCACCGCGGCCACCGCTCCCACCAGCCAAGCGAGCGCCTACACGGGGCCTGCCGCCGCGACAACCGATGTCACGGCCTTCCAGGTGAACTTCTGGAACAACGTCAGAGTGCAGAATCGTTGCGGTCAGTGCCACAACGCCACCAGCCCCGCGCAAATGCCGAACTTCGCGCGCAGCGACGATGTGAACCTGGCTTATGCCCAGGCCAATACGGTGGTCAACCTGTCGGCACCCGCGACCTCGATCATCGTCACCAAGGTGAGCGGCGGACACAACTGCTGGCTCGCCGATCCCAGCGCTTGCGGCGCCATTTTGACCACCTGGATCAGCAATTGGGCCGGCGCCACCGGCACCGCCTCTGCCACGCAGGTGCAGTTGCAGGCGCCGCCGATTCAAACCGTCGGCCAAAGCTTGAATTTCCCGGGCGACAGCGGGGCCCTATACGGTAATACGATTTATACCCTCACCGGCCAATATTGCGTCCGCTGCCACTCATCGACCGCGAATCCGGCGACGCAGCAGTCGCCGTACTTTGCAGATCCGCAACTTCTGATTGCTTACCCCGCTGCGATACCGAAAATAGACCTTACGGGTTGCAGTCCCTTCGTAGCCGGCAGCGCTCCGGCCGCAACCGGGGCCCCGGTCGTGTGTGGCACCAACTCGCGCTTCTATCAGCGGCTGCTGACCGACAACCACAATTGCTGGGACAATTGCGCCTCCGATGCCGCGCAAATGCTGGTCCAGATCCAGAAGTTCGCCCAATCACTCAGCCCGAGCAATATCGACCCCAGCTTGGTCGTCAGCAAAGCGCTTACCCTTACCCAGGGTACGGTGGCGAGCGGCGCCAACCGCTACGACGCGGACACGATTGCGAAGTACGAATTCCAGACCGGCAACGGTTATACCGCCTATGACACCAGCGGCGTCGATCCGGCGGCGGACCTCACGGTCTCCGGCAACGTACTCTGGGCCGGCGGCTGGGGCATCACCGTGGGCGCAGGCGGCAAGGCGCAGGCATCGACGTCGGGGAGTGCGAAGATCTATAGCCTGATCCAAGCTACCGGCGAGTTCTCCGTGGAAGCTTGGGTCGCGCCGGCGCTGGTCGCCGCCGACAAATCCTATATGGTCAGCTATTCGGGCGGCGACACCTTGCGCAACTTCACGCTCGGTCAGACCAACCAAAGCTACGACTTCATGCTGCGCAGTACCAATTCGGACTTGAACGCCATGCCGCAGCTGCAAACCCCGACGGCAGCGATGCTGCTGCAGCCCTCCTTGCAGCACGTCGTCATGACCTACGATCCCGTCAACGGGCGGCAGATCTACGTCAACGGCGTGAATGCGAACGTTCCGGACCCACAGAAAGGCGGCGCAATCTCCAATTGGGACAGCACCTTCGCCTTGGTCCTCGGCAACGAAGTGTCCAACGACCGTTCCTGGCAGGGGTTGATCAAATTCGTCGCCATCCATAGCCGTGCGATGTCGGCGACGCAGGTGATGGAGAACTTCAACGCCGGGGTCGGCCAGCGCTACTACGTGCTGTTCAATGTCTCGCAAGTTACGGGCGTGCCGCAGGCTTACGTCATGTTCACGGTCAGTCAGTACGACAGCTACGGCTACCTCTTCGATAGACCGACCTTCATTTCGCTGGATCCGGCCGCCAAGCCGAATAACATCCCGGTGAAGGGCCTTCGGATCGGCATGAACGGCAACATTCCACAGGTGGGCCAGGCCTACATACCGCTCAATACGTTGGTCACATCCGCGGGTTACACCGCGCAGGGCCAGGTCCTGTCGAACATCGGCACCGTCATCGGCTTGCAGAGCGGGCCATTGACCGACCAGTTCTTCTTGACGTTCGACCAGCTCGGCAGCCAAACCCACGTGGTGGTCGAGCCGACGCCGACGCCCCCTGGGTTCACTCCCGGACCCACTGTTGCCGACATCGGTGTGCGCACTTTCGCCCAGATCAACGCAACCCTGTCGCAGCTCACCGGGGTGTCGACGAAGAATCCAGCGGTCGCCAAGACCTATCTCGCCGTACAGCAGCAGTTGCCGTCCGATCCGACGCTCGAGGGCTTCTCTTCGTCGAATCAGATCGGGGTCGCGCAGCTGGCCATCCAGTACTGCAACGCAGCGGTGAACTCGCCCGCACTGCAGCCGCCGTTGTTCGGCACCACCGTGAGCGCCACTCAGTTCACGACCCAGAGCGGAAAAGACATCGTCACGAGCGCGCTCGCGAAGCGGGTGCTCGGTACGGGTCTTAGCAGTCAACCGCCTGCGACAACCGTGACGGGCGAACTGAATTCTCTGATCGGCCAGCTCTGCACGACCAACAACTGCTCGTCGGCCGCGGGAACGAATGCCGTGGCCGCCGCCGCCTGCGCGACGGCGCTCGGCAGCGCCGACATGCTGATCAATTAAGCAATACGAAATCGACGAGGTCTAATATGAGCAAGAAGACAAAGGCTCTGGGCATTCACGAACCGCTCCGCCACCAGGACCACCCCCGGCCGCGCACCCGTCGCGAGTTCCTGGCACAGAGCTTCATCACCGGCTCGGCCGCGGTGGTCGGACCTTCGCTGCTTGCCGCGCTCGCAATGCCGCGCGCGGCTCATGCGGCAATAAACCTTGCCGGTGACATTTCCGCCTTACTGCCACCGTGCAGCATCACGACGGGCGCAGGCAAGATCCCGTTCATTTGCTTCGACCTTGTGGGGGGCGGCAACATCGCAGGTTCGAACGTGCTGGTGGGAGGTCCCAAGGGACAGATGGACTTTCTGTCGGTCGCCGGGTACAGCAAACTGGGATTGCCCGGCACGATGGTACCGAATAAAAGCACCACGGGTAACTTCGTCGACAGCACCTTCGGGCTGCGGTTTCATTCGGACAGCGCGCATCTGCGCGGCATCAAGACTCGAGTCAAGACCGCATCGGCCATGACCAACACCTCCGGCACCGTGATTCCCGCATTGTCGCAGAACGATACGAATACAAATCCGCACAATCCGATGTACGCGATATATCAATACGGCGCCCGCGGCGGCTTGCTGAATCTCGTGGGCTCGACTAGTTCCGTGTCAGGCGGCAATTCCATGTCGCCTCCCACCATGATCATCTCCGCAGCCATGCCCACCAAGGTGTCGAGTCCGGCGGACACCCAGGGGTTGGTGAGCACGGGTCAATTGAGCACCTTGCTTCCCAATCCAGCCGACGTCCGCCATGTATTGGAGTCGATGAAGCGCATCAGTGACGCCAAGTACGACCCTAAGTACACCAATATTCGGGCCTACACCGATCCGACCCTCAACGGCACCGCGCTGGGCGGAATCGGCGCCCCAATGGTGAATGGCGTGCCTTACCCGGGAATCCAGGCCTGCGGCTACACCAAGGCGGCCTATACCGTCGACCAATACAGCAGTCCGGGCTCGGTCGACGCCAGTCTCGATCCGAAAGTGGTGGGCCCGAGCGGAATCTTCAGTGCAGCAGAGTTCCAGGCCAATTCGGATTTTCAGAAGACTGCCGCCATCATGAAGCTGGTCATCGACGGCAACGCTGCCGCCGGCACCATCGAGATGGGTGGATTCGACTATCACTCGGGCAACCGAATGGATGGTGAGGCGCGCGACTTGAACCTCGGCAACTGCATCGGCGCTTGCTTGGAATACGCGGCCCGTGCGGGAAAGCCCGTCATGATCTATGTCTTCAGCGACGGCTCTCTCGCCAGCAACGGCATGATCGACAGCTCGGTGGGCGGCCGCGGCAAGGGCGTGTGGACGGCCGACAATCAAAGCGTCGCGGCGACGTACTTCCTGGTATACAACCCGAAGGGCAAGCCCGTGCCCGTGCAGAGCAATCCCGAACTGAGCTTGCAAATCGGAAGCTTCAACGCCGACGGGTCAATCAACACCACCGGCAGCCCCGCGGGCAACAACGTTCCCAACCTGGTTCAGATGGTGGTGCTCAACTACATGGCGCTGCACGACGCAAACGCCATCGCGACGTTCCCGACGCTATATCCCGCGCCCAACTTGAATAACACATTGGGCACTGGAACGGCGCTCGAGCCGCTGATCGCTTTCCACCCAATCGTGAACGGGAAAATCGGAGGTTGACGTCTTGAGGATCCGATCGCAGGGGTTGGCTCCGTTCATTCCTGTCTCAATCTAGAGACAGTGCGCTCGAGCGTGGGTCGCTTGTAAATTATGCAACTCGAGAGCGACGGCCGCTGTACCACATGTCGATCAAATTCCATGAATGTGCGACAAGTCATACGAAAATCAGCACCGCCGCAGGTTGCTTCGTTGACACTACGGCTCGCATTGTGCGATTTTGCATAAGATCCCCAGGATAGCGGGGTTACCAGCGTGAATGTTTTACTGCTGTGCTTCGAGTGCAGCGCCAAGACGATTGATTCAAGAAAGTTGCGGTGAGGATCTCGCCGCATGCGTAAGGTATTGCTTGCCTGCAGCCTGATCTTGGGCGGCGGATTCACCGTTTCCACGCTGGCGGCGGCACCGACGCTTTTGGGAAAGGACGCGCCTGACTTCGTCTTGAAGTCGAGGGACGGCAGAAATCTGCGCATGTCCGAATTTCGAGGCCAGGTCGTCTTGGTGAATTTTTGGGCCCGATGGGCCGGCGACTCGCGGCAGGAGATGCCGGCTCTCGATCGGATCCACACGACCTATCAGCGCGCCGGCCTCGTGGTCCTCGGAGTATCGGTGGATGAAGATAGGGCGCGCGCAGAGGAGTTTGCGAACGCGATGAAGGTGTCGTATCCGGTGATGTTCGACACGGGTTCCAACATCGGCCGCGATTACTTGCTGCAAAAGATGCCCATGACGATCCTGGTGGATCGCGGCGGCGTCGTAAGGTATGTCAACTTCGGCTTCAAGCGCGGCGATGAGCGCGCGTATCTCGATCACATTCGCGAATTGCTTCGTGAGTAAACGATAGGCTTTTTATGAATTCCAAGCATCGAGTTGTGTCGTTCCTTGCCCTCGCAACGTTGCTGGCGGCGTGGAGCGCGGAAACGGCGCTCGCAGCCGGCGCAGCACCCGCTACCGTGCCCGCTGCCGCGACGGCACCCACGGCCGCCGGCCCGAGCACGCCTGCCGCGGATCCTGCCTCGGCGGACGCGCCCGCACCCGGCGCTGGCCTGCCCGACGCGCCGCCCGGCGACTTCAAGACGCTGGATCAAGAAGTGCAAGGCCTCAAGAAGGACGTCATCGACCTGAACAAGGACCTTTTCGTGCTGGAAGAGGAATTGCTGTTTCCCGCCAACACGCAGGTTGCTTTGTACGTATCGATGGATGTCGGCACGTTCTTCGCGTTGGATTCCGTGACCGTGAAGATCGACAACAAGGAAGTGAAGAATTACTTGTATACCGCCCGCGAGGCCGATGCCTTGCTCAAGGGCGGCGTGCAGCAAATTTACCTCGGCAATCTCAAGGTCGGCAAGCATGAACTGGTGGCGTTTTTCACCGGCAAGGGGCCGGTCGAGCGCGCGTACAAGCGTGGCGCCACGATCATCTTCGACAAAGGCGTCGGCGCCAAGTATCTGGAGCTCAAGATCACGGACCGTTTGGCCAAGCATCAGCCAGAGTTCACGATCAAAGACTGGGAATGATGCGTGCAACGTGTGAGTAATAGACTTCGGCCGCTCTTGCTGAGCGGGTTGCTGCTGGCGATGCCGCCGGCGGCATTGCAAGCCAAGAACGTCAAGCCGGATCCCAATGGGCTGCCGCCGCAGGATGTGAAGGATCTGCACTATGGCGATGTGCTGTTCTATTTCTTTCAAGACGACTACTTCGATTCGATCACCCGCTTGCTTGCGGCCCGGCAGCTCAATCGCATCCCGCACACTCAAGGCGAGGCGGAACTGCTCCTGGGAGGCTTATACCTCTCGCTGGGCGAGCACGTCGAAGCAGGCAGGATTTTCGAAGCGCTGTTGAACCAAAATACCTCGGAGGCGGTACGCAACAAGGCGTGGTTCTATTTGGGGAAGGTCTGGTATCAACGCGGTTACCTCGAGAATTCCGAGCGCGCCTTGCGGCAGGTGTCGGACAAAATAGACCCGCGCATCAGCGCCGAGCGCTACATGCTTCTCGCCCAGCTCATGATGCGGCAGGAACGCTACGATGACGCCATCGCGGCGTTGAGCAGTTGGCACGGGGCCCCCGATTGGACCGCCTACGCGCAATTCAACCTAGGCATCGCCCTGGTGCGCAGGGACCGGCTCGCCGATGCGATTCCGTATCTCGACCGCGTGGGGCGCCTCGAGACGCGAAGCGAGGAATTGTTGTCGCTCAAGGACAAGGCCAATCTCGCGCTGGGCTTCGCGCTGTTGCAGGCACAGCGCGCGGCGGACGCCAAACCCATCCTGCAGCGGGTCCGCCTCGAAGGTCCTTACTCGAGCAAGGCGCTGCTCGGAGTCGGTTGGGCAGACGCCGGGATGGGTGACTTCAAGCGTGCGTTGGTGCCCTGGCTCACGCTGCGAAAGCGCAACTTGCTCGACTCGGCGGTCCAGGAGTCGTTTTTAACGGTGCCCTATGCCTACCGTCAGCTGTCGGCAACCGGCCAGGCCGCCGAGTACTACAGTTCGGCGATTGATTCCTTCGATGCAGAGATGAAGCGCATCGACGAGTCGATCGGACAGATCCGCAGCGGAAGCCTGCTCGATCGCCTGCTCAACGACGACAAAAAGGACACGTTGACGTGGTACTGGCAGCTCACGACTCTGCCCAATGCGCCCGAGTCGCGGTACCTGTACACGCTGCTGGCGAGCAACGAATTCCAGGAAGGCCTCAAGAATTACCGCGAACTCAACTATATGAGCCGCAACTTGGATAATTGGCGCGAAGATGTGGCGGCCTATGACGACATGCTCGATACGCGCCAAGAGGCGTATAGGCGGCGCGTGCCGAAGGCCGATGCCGTCATGGCGGCGACCGATCTCGACGCATTGACGCATAAGCGCGTGGATTTCGAGTCGCGGATCAACGAAATCGAGAAATCCCGCGACGTCGCGGCGCTAGGCACGCCGGAGGAGCAGCAGAATTGGGAGCGATTGAGGCGCATCGAAGACTACCTTGCGGCGCATCCGGACGACCCGGATCTCGCCGAGATGCGGGCTAAACACCACCTGATGAAGGGCGTGATGTACTGGCGGCTATCCGCAAGCTTCAAGGCGAGGCTGTGGAATGAACGACGCTCGGTCAAGGAACTCGAAGCCGAGCTCAAGGAAACCCAGAAGCGTTCGGTGTTGGTCAAGCAGGCGCGGGCCGGCATGCCGACCAATACCGGCGCCTACACCGGGCGCGTCGCGGCGGTGCGCGTGCGCATGGATCAATTGCAACAACGGCTCGCGGACGTATCGGCGCGGCAGAATCGATTTTTGCAAGCTCTAGCCATCCGCGAACTCGAAGGCCAGAAGCTGCGTATCTCTACTTATCAGACTCAGGCGCGCTATGAACTGGCGGCCATCTATGACCGCGCCGCGAACGAAAAGCCGAAGGCCAATCCGTGATGCAGGCGTGCATCAAGTCCAAAGCGGCGGGTGCATCCCGTCTGGCGGCGCTGCTGGTCGCGGTGCTGCTCGCGATACCAAGCCCCGCGGCGAACAAGAATCCGCCGACTATCAAGGATTTGGACGCGCAGCAAGTCGAGATCAACACCGAGCCGCCGAAAAACGTCGACGCCAACAAGACCATGGACAGTTATCGGCGCTTTCTCGATTTGAATGCCGGCGATGCGGCCTTGCGCGCGGAGGCTCTGCGCCGACTGGGCGATTTGAATTTGGAGAGCTCCGAATCGGAGCGCATCGAGCGCGAGCTCATCACCAACGAGGGGCTGCGCGCCACGGAAGCGATCCATTTGTATTCGGCGCTGCTGAAAGCCTACCCCAAATACGAGCGCAACGATTCCGTGCTTTATCAATTGGCCCGCGCCTACGAACTCAATGCGCAGCCCGACAAGGCGCTCGCAGCCTTGGATCAACTGGTGGCGAGCTATCCGCGCAGCCATTACATCGACGAAGCGCAGTTCCGGCGCGGCGAATTGCTGTTCTCGGACAAGGCGTATCCCAAGGCGCAGAGCGCCTACGAGGCCGTCATCAAGATAGGCTCGTCGTCCGCTTTCTTTAACCAGAGTCTCTACAAGCATGGCTGGTCGCTCTTCAAGCAAGGCGAGAACGAGCGCAGCTTGGATTCCTTCGCGGGTGTTCTCGATTCGGTCTTGATATCGAAGTCGGATTCATCCGGGCTCATCGAGCTCGAGACTTTGAGCAGGCCCAGCCGCGAATTGGTGGAAGATACATTTCGGGTGATGAGCATCACTTTCTCCTATCTCGACGGCCCGAAGACGATCGACGACTTCGTGAAGCATCGCAAGCCGCGGCCTTACTCGTATCTGCTCTACGCGCGCTTGGGCGATCTGTACATGGAGAAAGAACGCTATACGGACGCGGCCGACAGTTATCGCGCCTTCGTCTTGCAAGACCGCAACAACGAAAAGGCGCCGCTGCTGGAGATGCAGGCCATCGAAGCGTATGCCAAGGGTGGATTCCCGCAGCTGGTGCTGCAGGGCAAAAAGGAATTCGTAGAGAACTACAGCTTCGGCACGGCGTACTGGCAGGGTCGAGATCCGAAGAAGGAGCCGAAAGTCGTCGCGGTGCTCAAGACCAATCTCAAGGACGTGGCACAGTACTACCATGCTCAGGCGCAGCGCAGCAAGAACGTGGCGGACTATCAGGAAGCGGCGAAGTGGTACCAAAGTTACCTTACTTCCTTCCCGGATGACCCCGACTCGGCGGTCACCAATTTCTTGCTGGCCGATACTTTGTTCGAGAGCAAGCAATACACCGACGCGGCGAAGGAATACGAAAGCACCGCCTATCACTACGGCGATCACGAGAAGGCCGCAGCGGCGGGTTATGCCGCAATCATCGCTTACGGGAAACAAGAAGAGATGCTGAACGGCGACGCCAAGGCCGCAGTCCATCGCCGCGAGGTCGACAGCTCGCTGAAATTCGCTCAAACCTTCCCGGCTCATCCGGAAAGCGCGCAGGTGCTGACGCGCGCCGCCACGGATCTTTACACGGCCAAGGACTACCCTCGAGCCATCGCGGCTTCCGAGTCTCTATTGGCGCGGCAGCCCCCGGTGGAAGCGAGCAAGCAGCGCGTCGCCTGGACGGTGATCGGCAATTCGAATTTCGATCAGGGCATGTTCGACAAGGCAGAGACGGCGTATAGCCATGCCCAAGCGCTGATGCCCGCCACTGACCCCGAGCGTCCGGCCATCGTCGAGCGGCTCGCCGCCTCGATTTATAAACAAGGCGAGCTACAGGCGAAATCCGGCGACACCGCGGCGGCGGTCGAAGATTTTCTGCGGGTGTCTGCGCTTGCGCCGACTTCGAAGGTTCGCGCAAGCGCGGATTTCGATGCGGCGGCGCTGCTTTTCAAGGAAAAGCAATGGGATCGGGCCGTGGTCGTGCTGGAAGGCTTTCGCCGCAACTTTCCGCAAAGTCCCCTGCAGCCCGAAGTCACACGCGATTTGGCGGTGGCCTATACGGAGTCAAATCATCCTGGCCAAGCGGCAGTCGAGTTCGAGAAAATTGCGCAGACGCCGGGCGAATCGCCGGACGTGCAGCGCGAAGCCACGCTGCAAGCGGCGGATCTCTATGACAAGGCCGGCAATTCCGCCAAGTCGCGGGCCATGCTCGAGGCATTCGTGAAGCACTTTCCGCAGCCAATCAACCCGGCGATGGAAGCGCGCAACAAGCTGAGTCTGATCATGGCGAAGAGCGGTGATACCGCGGCTCGGGACCATTGGCTCAAGGACATCATCGCGGCCGACCGCGCGGCCGGTGCGGCGCGCACCGATCGCAGCCGTGCCTTGGCGGCGAAAGCGACCTTGACCCTGGCAGTCCCGATACGCGACGAGTTCAGGCGCATCAAGCTCGTGGTGCCGCTGAAGAAGTCGCTGGCCGAGAAGCGCAAGGCGATGGAGGCTGCGCTCAAGGCTTACGAGCAAGCGGCGGATTACCAGGTCGCCGACGTCACGACCGCGGCGACCTTCGAAAGCGCCGAGTTGTATCGGCAATTGGGCAAGGACTTGATGAGCTCGGAACGGCCGAAGAATCTATCCAAGGACGAATTGGAACAGTACAACGTATTGCTCGAGGAGCAGGCCTTCCCGTTCGAGGAGAAGGCGATCAAATTGCACGAAGTCAACGCGGCAAGAGCGAAGCAGGGCACCTACGATGAATGGGTGCAAAAGAGCTTTACTGCGCTGGCGCAACTCAATCCAGGCCGCTACGGCAAGGTGGAAATCGGTGAGCAGCTGGTCGAATCGATTCGTTAGCGTAAGTGTGCTTGCACTGCTCGCTGCCTGTCAGAGCCCGCCGCCGAGGGGAGCGAGCGCCATCGCGCCCGTTGAGCCGAAGCCGGCCGTGGCCGACGTTGGCGGGAGCACTGCGGTCCCCGTCGAGGCAACTCCCATTCCAGCGCGCGCGGCACAGCAGTACGCGCAGGCGCTGCAGCTCATGAAGTCGGGACGCAACACCGACGCGGAGCTCGAGTTCAAAGAGTTGATCGTCGGTTATCCGGATTTGACGGGACCGCAACTAAACCTGGGGCTTCTGTACCTGCGCGATTCGCGCTTGCCCGAGGCGGAGGCGACTTTCAAGGCCGCGCTCGAGCATAGCCCCGCCAATGCGGTGGCGGGGAACGAGCTTGGCATCGTCGAGCGGAAGCTCGGCAAGTTTGCGGAAGCTGAGGCGGCATATCGGCGTACGATAGCCGCTGAACCTAATTACGCCCCGGCGCATCTGAACCTGGGCGTGCTCTACGATTTGTACCTTGCACAGCCGCAAAAGGCGCTCGATGAATTCGAGCGCTACATCGAGATTGCCGGCGAGAACAAACAAGTCGCCGGCTGGGTGGTGGAACTGCGCAAGCGGGTCGGTGCGCCGGCTCCGGCGCCAGCCCCCAAAAAGGAGCCTGCATGAACACTATGAACAAGACTTGGAGTCTAATGGCGCTGTATTTCGCGCTATCGGCGCCCCTGGGGGCGCAGCAGCAGGCATCGCCCGCGGCGAAGCCGCCCAAACAGACCGCTCAGTCTGAAGCCGGCGACCCGCGAGCCGACACCTCGAACTCGGCGATGGCAGAGCCCGCGCCGCCTGCCGCGCCCCCCGCCGTCGCACCCGTCCCCGGGCGCGCGCAGAGTGCCCGGGTGGCACCCGAGCCGAAGTCGGGGGCCAAGACTATTGCCAAGACAGATCGGCTCGATCTAGGCACGGCCACCGTCACGGGCGACCGTGAGCAGCCCAAGGTCATGTATATCGTGCCCTGGAAGAGGTCCGATATCGGTGATCTGGCGGGCAAGCCGATGAACAGCCTGGTAGACGAAATACTGGCGCCCGTCGATCGGGACGTGTTCAAACGCGAGGTGGTTTACTACCACGCCGTGCAAGCAGATGCGTCACAAAATGGGTCATCGCCCAAGCCGTCGCAACAGGGTGAGAAGTAAGTCATAGCCGATTTTACGGAATCTGGTTGAATCTTAGGTTCGGAGCAGAAGAGCATTTTTTAGGAGCGCTATTTATGAATTCGATCGTCAATTTCTTCAAGGACGGCGGGTTTTTCCTGTATCCGCTGGCCTTGATATTCGTGGTCGGTATATCGATCGCCATCGAGCGATATGTGTATCTGACGCGCGAGACCATTCGCAATCGCAGCCTTTGGGATGAACTCGTTCCCGCCCTGAGCGCCGGAAACTTCAAACAGGTGGTCGCCCTGACGCAGAACTCCAAGGCATCGATCGCCACGATTCTGAATTACGGCGTGGCCCGTGTCGCGAGCGCGCGCCGTCGCGACGACATCGAAAAGGCGATGGACGAAAGTCTGCTCGAAGTCATTCCGCGCATCGAGAAGCGCACCCATTATCTTTCGTCGCTCGCCAACGTCGGCTTGTTGATCGGCCTGCTCGGCACAATTGTCGGCCTGATTCAGGCTTTCAGTGCGGTGGCCACCGCGAATCCGGCGGAGAAGGCCAGCCTGCTCGCCGCAGCGATCTCCGTGGCCATGAACAACACCGCGTCGGGTCTTGGCGTGGCGATCACGCTGCTGACCGCGCACATGTTCCTGGAATCGAAGACCACCTCGTTGATCGACAGCCTGGAGATTGCGTCGGTGAAGTTCTTGAATTCCATCACGGAACGGCAGTCCGACCAGCCGGTACGCGAGCCAACGGCTCCGGCAACGCCGACGGCGCGCACTCCGGCCGCGGCGCGCGGCAGCATCTAGGGGACGAATCGATAAAATGGTGCTCCAACCATGAAGTCAAAAGCCGCGCGCCTGGTCCGCCGCAATCACGCCCGCTATCACCAGGGACGTGATGACCTCAACATCGTGCCGATGATCGACATGATGGTGATCCTGGTGTTCTTCTTGATCTTCACCGCGGTGTTTTCCAAGACGAACATACTTCAGCTGAACCTGCCCAACAGCAGCAATGCGGTTCCGCTCGATTTGCCCAAGGGCCTGAAGCTGGAAGTCATCATCCGGCCCGATGACATAGTGGTCAACGATCGCAACTCCGGGCCGCTCAAGACCCTTGCCAATACGGCGAGCGGCTATGATTTGGAGAATCTGTCCGAATTCATGCGCCGGATCAAATCGCAGTTCCCGCAGATGACGGATGCGACCATTCTGTCCGGCCCCAACATAACCTACGATTCCTTGGTGCAGGTCATGGACACGGTTCGCGTGTACCAGCTGCCGGTGGCGCCGTTTTCCAAAGCGGAGCTGTTTCCGGACATCGCCATTGGGGATGCGCCCATATGACTTCGTATAGGATCAAACGACACCGTCAACGGCGGCACGGCGCGAATCATTACGCCTTGATTCCGTTCATCGATATGATGACCATCCTGGTGGTGTTTCTGTTGGCGCACACGGCGGATGTGGACATTCTGCCGAACACCAAGAACATTTCGATCCCGCAGTCGCTGTCCGACCGCAAGCCGAGCGCCGCAGTCGTGGTCCTGATCACCAAGGATTCGGTGTTCGTGGACGGCCAATTGGTCGGCTCGGTGAGCGACGTCGCCGCCGATCAGGGCACCTTTTTCGCGCCTCTCAAGACGGCTTTGATTGCGCAGAACGAAAGAAGCCTGCGCAGCGCGCAGCAGACCGACATCGCCAAGCGCGAAGTCACCATCATGGGCGATAAGAGCACGCCGTATAGCGTGCTGAAGAAAATCATGTTTTCGTGCAGCGAAGCCGAATACGGCAAAGTCTCCTTCGCGGTTGTCGAACGCGAAAGGGCGGCGACTTAAAATGGCCGCCGCAAACCCCGCACAACGCCCGCTCACCGGCCTCGCGCCTTACTACCGGCGTTATGATCTGCCGTGGTCGCCGTTGGAGGAGATGGAGCGGCGCTTCCGCGTCATTCTCCGCAACCTTGCCGTCGTGTTCGCGATTTTCGCGGTCCTGATGCCGTTTCTGCCTCGGCATGAGCGCGTCGTCAACACCGAGTCATTGCCCGAAAGAGTCGTGCAGCTGGTGATGGAGCCGCCACCGCCGCCACCGCCGCCACCGCCGCCCAAGCCCGAGAAGCCGGTCGAGAAAGCCCCGGTTGCGACGAAGCCGACTCCGCCGATCGACCCGCGGGTGAAAGCATCGAAGAGCGGCTTGCTCGCGAACATGGACGACCTGGCGGCCTTGCGCGACGTCGACCTGGACAAATTCGCGAAGAATCAGCCCAAGACCACTGATCCAGGCGATGTGAGCGTGGTGAGCCGGAATATCATTTCCTCGAAGACCGGCGGCACCAGCGGGGGCATCAGCGCGCCAACCAGCTCGGGTCTTGCCGCAGGCTCGGGGTCGCTGCGCGGCATCTACACGACGCAGGTTAAGGACCCGAACTTGGGCGCGTCCGGCCACGGCGCGACACGGGCGGGCGGCAGCGGCAAGGCATCGCGCAGCGCGGACGAGATCGCCTTGGTGTTTACCAAGAACAAGGGCGCGATCGACGCCATGTACGCGCGTGCCCTGCGCGACAACCCGGCATTGCAGGGCAAGGTGGTGCTCGAATTGACCATCGCGCCTTCGGGCGACATCACGGCGGCGCGCGTAGTCTCATCGGAGCTCAACGACAAGGAGTTCGAAGGCAAGTTGCTGGCGCGTATTCGGCTTTTCAAATTCGAAGCCAAGGATGTTGCGGCACTGACGGCAACCAAACCCATTGATTTTTTCCCGGCCGGATGAACATCCAATCTGAAGTAGAGTTCTTCAGCGACTTGAGCCTGATCGACCAGGCGCGATTCGTCGCGCGCCTCATTTTCGAAGTCGCGGAAGAGGCCAAGGTTGGCGCCGGCGACGGCAACGATGCGGTGCGATTGCGGTTCGCCAATGAAATGAATCAACGCCTGTCGCGCTTCGCGTACCAGATATTGGGCGAGGATACCTCGCGCCCGCAGGACGATGTAGTCATCCGCATGTTGCTGGGCACGCGGGCCGACAAGAACGCGGAGCGCATCATGCAGAATGCCTATCGTCGCGTGGTCACCGGATTCGAGAGTTTCGAAACGACCGTATTGCTCAACCCTTCGCGCTCTTGAGCGAGGCCTCCAGCTCTTCGGGTTGAACGGCATCGGTTTCGAACAGGTGCAGCAGTTGTTCGGCGGATTCGCGCGTGGTCTCGAGCAGCTTGCGTTCGTCATCCTTCACGGCCTGCTGCTTCGCCATGGTTGCCTCATCGTGAGCGCGGAACCTGCGGACCGTTTCCACCGACATCGACTTCGATAGGCCGAGCGTCTCGAGGATCTTTTCGGACATCTCGAGGCTCGAGACCAGCGTTTCACGGATGGTGTAGCGCACCTGCAAGTCCATCAATCGAAATGCGTGCTGTCGATTGCGCGCACGCGCGAAAATCTTCAAGTGCGGGAAATGCTTGGAGATCAGCTCCGCCGTGCGCACGGAAGCTTCGACGTCATCGATGGCGAGCACGAAAATTTCGGCATTCTCGGCGTGCGCTGCGCGCAGCATTTCCAGGCGCGATGCATCCCCATAGAAGACCTGATTACCGAAGCGCCGCAGAAAATCGACTTGAGTTTGATTGGCTTCGAGCGCGGTGAAGGCGATGCGCCGGGCGCGCAGGATTCTACCGATTATTTGCCCGAATCGACCGAAGCCGGCGATGATGACCTTGGGATATAATTCATCCGGCGTATCGAAGGGCACGCCGGCCGTCTCTTTTTTCTTGAACAAGGCGTCGTGGAGCACAAGCAGCAGCGGACTCAAAATCATCGATGCGGTCACCACGATCACCAGAAGCTCGGCAATTCCGGTATTCAGGATGCCGAGCGAGCCGCCAAGTCCGAACAGCACGAATGCGAATTCTCCGCCGGAAGGCAAGCTGAATGCGAGGCCGCGGCCCGCAGCGGTGGGAAGCTTCGAGAGCCGGCCGACCGTGCGCAGCACCGCCACCTTGATGAGCATGAAGCCCAACGTAAAGGCGACGATCGTCAATGGCTGTTGACGCACCAATTCCAAGTTGGCCGACATTCCGACCGTAATGAAGAAGAGGCCGAGAAGCAGGCCCTTGAACGGCTCGATGTCGGCCTCGAGTTCGTGGCGAAATTCACTGTCTGCGAGCAGGACGCCGGCCAAAAAAGCGCCCAACGACAATGACAATCCCACCTGACCGACCAGCAGCGCGGTCCCGATGACTACCAGCAGGCCCGCGGCCGTGAACGCCTCGGCCACGCGAGTCGCGGCGACTATCCGCAGCATGGGACGCAGAACGTAGCGGCCGCCGATGATGACGGTGGCGAGCACAGCGGCGAACTTGATCGCCAGCCATCCGCTCGGGCCGGTCGATTCCGCGGCGTCGGCGCCCAAGAGCGGCAGCAGGGCGAGCGCCGGCAAGACCGCGATGTCCTGAAACAGTAAGATACTGAATGCGGAGCGGCCGTATTGAGAGTTGAGTTGTCCCCGTTCAGCCAGTAGTTGCAGCACAAGGGCCGTCGACGACATCGAGAGACCGAAGCCGATGATGAGCGCCGACTCTTTCGCTTGATGGAAGCCGAAATACGCAACCGCTCCGATTGCGAGGGTGGTGATCAGCACCTGTGCCAGCCCCAATCCGAAAATCGGCTTGCGCATGACCCAGAGGCGCGAGGGCTGCAGCTCGAGGCCGATGACGAACATCAGGAGTACGATGCCGAACTCCGCAACATGCTGAGTGGCGTCGATTTTGCCTATGAGACCCAGACCGGACGGACCTATGATGATCCCGGCGGCCAGGTAGCCCAAGACCGAGCCCAATTTGAAATAGCGGAATATCGGGATTGCGATCACGGCAGCGGCGAGAAATATAGCGATCTGCGCCAACAAGCTCATAATATTTCCCTCGTTTACTCTTGAGAGCCTAGCACTATGTATCGCCAAAACATCCAATTTCCCATCAAGGACGCGGCACTGCGGGACGACGTGCACGCCTTGGGCGCGTTGATCGGCGAGATGTTCTGTGATCAAGGGGGCCGTGAATTTTTCAAGCTTGTGGAAGAGGATCGGCTCGCGGCAATTCGAAGGCGTGAAGGCGATGCCGGAGGGGCGGAGGAGCTGCAGCGGCGCACAATGGGCAGATCGCCGGCTGCCGCCACCGACTTGACGCGGGCGTTCTCCATTTGGTTTCAAGCGGTGAATACGGCAGAAAAGGTCCATCGAGTCCGCCGGCGCCGTGAATATCTCAACGATTCGAGCACGGCGCAACCCGGCGGCATCGCGGAGTGCATCGTGCGCCTGCAGCGCGACGGCGTGACGCTGGCAGAAGCACTCGAATTGATTGCTTCGATGAACATCGAGCCGGTATTCACGGGACATCCTACCGAATCCACCCGGCGCACGATCCTGCGCAAGCAGCAGCACATCGCCCATGATTTGCTCGACCGGCGGAATTCCGGATCGACGGCGGCCGAGCTCAATACCTTGTGGGCGCGACTTCGACTCGAGCTCACCAGCATCTGGCAGACGGAAGAGCACCCGCGCGAGGGTTTGACGGTGGTCGACGAGCGCGAGCACGTATTGTTCTATCTGATAGAAATTCTCTACCGCGTCGTGCCCTTGTTCTACGAGGAAATAGAGGCGGCGCTGGCCAAGGCCTACTCGCTCGAAGCCGATCAAATCGACGTGCCCAGCATTCTGCATTTTGGTTCGTGGGTCGGCGGGGACATGGACGGCAATCCGGACGGTCACGGCAAGACCATCCGAGAGACATTGCACCGCCATCAGCAGGTGATCGTCTCGACCTATTTCGCTGAATGCGGACAACTCGCCGAGACGCTGAGCCAAAGCGCGAACCGCGTCGGCGTGAGCGCCGGGCTGGCAGCACGCATTGATTCCTACAGCGCAATCTTGCCGGGCGCCCAGGCGCTTGCGCCGGCGAGGCACGATCGCATGCCTTACCGCATGTTCTTCGGCCAAATCGGCGAGCGGCTCAAGGCGACCTACGAGGGCCGCCCCAACGCGTACCAAAATCCCGAGGAGTTGCTCGCCGATATCGGGCTCGCCGCCGATAGCTTGACGTTGAACCGCGGACGGCACGCCGGATATTTTCTGGTGCGGCGGTTCATTCGCAGGGTCCGCACGTTCGGATTTCACCTCGCAACGCTCGATGTTACACAGCACGCGCACGTGCATGACCAGGTGATTGCGCAGGGCTTGGGAATCGCGGACTGGCCGGCGCTCGCGCCCGAGGAGCGGCTGCGGCAGCTGCGCGACCTGCTGGCGCGCGATCAGGGACCGACATCGGCGTTCGATGCCCTTGGCCGGCGCACGCTGTGGGTGTTCGAAGCCATCGCGCAGGCGCGCCATAAGTTCGGCGGCCGTGCCATCGGTGAATACATCGTGAGCGGTGCGCGGGGTCCCGAGGACGTACTTGCGGTCATGCTGCTGGCCAGATGGGCCGACATCACCGACAAGCGCACGGGCGAAGCGCCCCTCGATGTGACACCGCTCCTGGAGTCGATCGAATCGTTGGAACGGGCGGGCGAACTGCTGTGCGCTCTGCACCGTGAAACCGCGTATCGGCGGCATCTGGCGTCTCGCGGCAATCGTCAGATGGTGGTAATCGGCTATTCGGATACGAACAAGGAGGGCGGAATTGCCTCGTCGCGCTGGGCATTGCAGGTGGCGCAGAACGAGGTGCTACGGGCGGCGCACGAGATCGGCATCAAGGCCTTGATTTTTCACGGCCGTGGCGGCACGCCCGCGCGCGGCGGGGGACGCACCGAAAATTTGGTCGAGGCCGTTCCGGACGGCGCCATCCGGGGGTTCTTGCGTTTGACCGAACAAGGCGAAGTCGTCAACCAAAACTACGGCCTGCGGCCGATTGCGATGCGCACGCTCGAGCGCACTTTTGCGTCCGTGGTCCTCGCAACCGCGCGTACAGGCGACAGACCGGCGGTGCCGTCGCCGGCTTATGTGGCGGCGATGCGAACGATCGCCGACCGCAGCCTCGCGGCGTACCGCGACCTTGCATTCGGCGGACCGGAGTTTTTCGAATACTTTCGAGCCGCGACGCCGCTCGACGTGATCGAGCGCATGCACATCGGATCGCGGCCCGCGGCGCGCGCCGAGGGCGACGGCGTGCATGCGCTGCGAGCCATTCCGTGGGTGTTCGCGTGGACCCAAAGCCGCCACATGCTGCCCGGCTGGTTCGGTTTCGGGAGCGGTCTTGCCGCCGCGCTCGAGCAGCACGGCGAGGATGTCATCGGTCAAATGGTTGCGCATTGGCCCTTCTTCGCTCATCTGCTCGACGACGTGGAAGCCATGCTGGGCCGGACCGACCTGGAAATAGCGAGCCACTACGATGCCCTGGCGGGAGATGCGCGGCGCACGTATCCCGAGTGCATTCGCCGCGAATACGCGCAGACTATGGCGCATGTGCAGCGGTTGCGAGGCTCAGCGCGCCTGCTCGACAGTGATCCGACCTTGCAGCGGTCGATCAAATTGCGGAATCCCTACATCGACCCCATGCATCTCATGCAAGTAGATCTGTTGCGGCGCTGGCGCGAGACGGGCCGCGAGGATCGCGCCCTGTTCGCCGCCTTGCGGGCCACCATCAACGGCATCGCGCAGGGGCTCCACGCGACGGGATAAGCGAGATTCAACACTCCGGCACATTGACCGCAAGTCCGCCTTGCGAGGTTTCCTTGTAGATCGTCGACATGTCGAGCCCGGTCTGGCGCATGGTGCTGATCACTTGGTCTAGGGAGACCTTGTGTGAGCCGTCGCCGCGCATCGCCAGCCGTGCGGCGTTGATGGCCTTCACCGACCCCATGGCATTGCGTTCGATGCAGGGAATCTGCACCAGTCCCGCAACCGGATCGCAGGTCAATCCTAAATTGTGTTCCATGCCGATTTCTGCGGCATTTTCGATCTGTTCATTACTGCCGTTGAGCGCCGACACCAAGCCGGCTGCCGCCATGGAGCACGCAACGCCCACTTCGCCCTGGCATCCCATTTCCGCACCGGAAATCGAGGCGTTCTGCTTGTACAGCATGCCGACGGCGGCCGCGCTGAGTAAAAAGCGGATGACGCCATCCTCGTCGGCTCCTGGCTCGAAGCGTCGATAATAATGCAGCACCGCCGGCACGATTCCCGCCGCGCCGTTCGTGGGGGCGGTCACCACCTGGCCGCCGGCCGCATTTTCTTCGTTCACCGCGAGCGCAAAAACGTTGACCCAATCTAGGGCATGCATGGGACTCAAAGGATCGCCATTCATGAGCTGGCGATACAGGCGCGGGGCCCGGCGGCGTACGCCGAGCACGCCCGGCAGAAGGCCCTGGGCATCGAATCCGCGGCGCACGCAATCCTGCATCACCTGCCAGATTCGCATGAGTCCCGCGCGAATTTCGACGTCGGTGCGCCAAGTGCGTTCGCGCGCGAGCACTAGCTGGTGGATTTCCAGGCCCTGGGTGCGTCCGTGTTCGAGCAGGCGCGCGGCGGAATTGAACTCGTATGGAGGCTCGGGGCGAGCGGCGCCGACGCCCACTTCAGCTCCCGCTTGCACGACAAAGCCGCCGCCGATGCTGTAGTACTCCTCGTGCGCCAATACCTGTAGCGCCGCATCGTGCGCCGTGAAACGCATGCCGTTGGAGTGCCCGGGAAGCGCCTGATCCATGTGGAACAGAACATTCAGCGGCTCGTCAAAGGCGATTTCATGCCGGCCCAGCAAGCGAATGCGCCCACCGGCGCGGATTCTTTGCAGGGTGGGTTCGATCGTGGCTGAATCGATGGTATCGGGACTCAATCCCTCCAAGCCCAAGAGAAGGGCTCGGTCCGTGCAATGGCCGCGGCCGGTCAAGGCGAGGGAGCCGTAGAGCTGCGCCGACACTTGCGCGGTGAGTTCCAGCAAACCACGTGCTGCCAATAATTCGACAAAGCTGCGCGCCGCGTTCATCGGTCCCATGGTGTGTGAACTGGACGGGCCGATACCGATTTTGAAAATGTCGAAGACGCTCAAGCTCATGCGTTGATCCTGCGAGATGCCGTGCAAGTCCCCCATGATACCCCGCCGCGCCGAGTGTAGAATGACCGAGCAACAATTCTGACCGGCCGAGACTCTGGCGTTCACGGGCGTCAAGCCCGGCGCGAAGGTCGCGGAGATGCTGCCCGGCAGTGGATATTTCACGCGCTTGTTCAGTAAGGCCGTCGGCGGTTCCGGACACGTCTATGCGTTGGTGCCGGCGCCTTTGCCCGATGCGCCGGCGGATACGCCGGATTTTGCAGCGCGCGTCAAAGCGATTGCCGCCGACCCGAATTATGCGAATGTCAGTGTCGTGCTCGAGCCGTTCAGTCAGCTCGCCGTACCTGCCACCGTGGATTTGGTGTGGACGTCGCGGAACTACCACGATTTGCACAATTTTCCGGGCCTCGACGTCGGGATATTGAATAAAACGGTGTTCGATGATCTTAAGCCCGGCGGAATTTATCTGATCCTGGACCATGCCGCGCAAGCCGGATCAGGTGGCCGGGATACAAAAACCTTGCATAGAATCGACCCCGAAACCGTAAAAAAAGAAGTCCTCGCCGCAGGTTTCGTTTTCGTCGCGAGCAGCAATTTATTGGCGCAGCCCAGCGATAGCCACTCCGCGAAAGTGTTCGATCCGGCTGTGCGCGGCAGAACGGATCAATTCATATTAAAATTTCGTAAGCCTTAGGCACCGGTTCAGAGCAGTCGGCCCCAAACTTAAGGGGGTTCCCGGCTGTCAACTAAAGCGGGCCTTCCACGTTTGTGGCTATGGGACAGAAGGGTTGGTTTAAAGGATTGGCTTAGAGGATTGGCTACATGATATCGGCACATTTCGCGCCCAAGTTATTCGCCGGACTGCGCTACGCCACTGCGGCGACGGTGGCGGTTTTAGCGACCGCCTGCGTGGTGCCGCCGCCCCGTACCTATGTGGTCCGGGCGCCGCCGCCGCCGCCGCAACGCGTTTTCGTATATCCCGCCGGCGGCCAGAGCCCCGAGCAAACAGACCGTGATCGTTACGAATGCCACCTTTGGGCGGTTCAGCAAACGGGGGTTGATCCTAGCCGGGCGGACGCGAGCGCGTACGAGCGCGTCGTCGTGCAGCCGGCCAATCCTCCGGGAGCCGGCACGGTGGCCGGCGCGATTGGCGGCGCCATCATCGGTTCGATAATTGGAGGTCCGGGCAATGCGGGCGCTGGCGCATTGATTGGCGGCGCGACAGGCGCGGTCGTGGGATCGGCGTCGGACGCCAATGCACAAGCGCGGGCACGCGAAACTCAATCGCAGATCAATCAAAGCGCAGCCGCGGGCCGCGAGCGAGGTGATTCGTACCGGCGTGCCATTGGCGCCTGCCTGCAGGGTCGGGGCTATACGGTTACCTGAGTCAGAGGATGCAGCGGACTGGGGCGAGAAACAACTATAGCCGGCAATACCGGCGTGTCTGCAGGTCGCGGGTATCAGGTGAACTAACGCACGCTTGTCAGTGGCGTCGTGAGCGGAATCCTACGGAGCGTGCGGTTGCGCGCCGATGGTGAACAGAGCCCATAGAGGGCACATTCAGTCACAAGGGTTGTTCACTTATGTTAGGAGGCTCCGCGATGCTGACCACCCACCCGAGCTCGGTTGAGCAAAAAAGGGACTTGCACGTGGGGGGCCTTGGTTCCAGCGCGTCCGGCGCGCTGGCGGCCGTGAGCGATCCCTTCGCGGATATCGCTGATTCCTGGCTGAGCCGAGCCCGCAGCGCCGCTAAGGACGCTGATGGTTATCTCCACGACAATCCGTGGGCAGCGCTCGCCGTCGTCGCCGTGCTAGGGCTCGCCGCAGGCTATCTTTTGTCGCGAAGCTCGCAAACGTGAAGAACAGTCTCGCTGCTAAGCGCCTTGCGCCCTCGGGCGCGCTTGATCATTCCGCAGCCGTCGTCGGCGTCAAGCGCTCGGGGTAAGAATACACATTGCAATGCGTCTCCCGCAGGAATCCGACGAGGGTAAGGCCGGACGTCGACGCGAGATTGACGGCGAGACTGGATGGGGCGCCGATGGCGGCGAGCACGCTTACCCCGGCGCGGATTGCTTTCTGAACGAGCTCGAAGCTTGCGCGTCCGCTCAAGACGACGATTCGGTTCGCCAACGGCAGACCGCCCGATAGCAGAGTTTTTCCCACGAGTTTGTCGAATGCATTGTGGCGTCCAACGTCCTCGGCGATGTTCAGCAGCGTCCCCTTGAAATCGAACAGCGCCGAGGCGTGAACCCCGCCGGTATCGGCGAACTTCGACTGCGCCGAGCGCATGCGGTTGGGCAGGCGGAAAAGAAGCGACAGAGGAACATTGCCGGTATCCGGGACATGAGTGGCGGCAGCGCGGGCGATGGCGGCATCGAGTCCCGTGGTGCCGCATATTCCGCAGCTCGACCCGGCTGAAAAGAGCCGGGAGGGCGTATTGGGCACAATCTGCACTGTGGGGTGCAGGCGCACGTTCACGACATTCGGCCGCCGCGTGCTCAACTGGATTGCCTCGATGTCAGAGGATTTATCGACGATTCCCTCGCCGTAAAGAAGCCCGGCCGCCAGGCTTTCATCATCGCCCGGCGTGCGCATGGTCGTGCCGAACGACATCGGTTCAAGCCCGAGCGCCGGATGATGGAGCAGGAACTCCAAGGGCGCCTCGACCGCCACCCGATCGTCTTTTGCCATCTGATTTTCGGCGCTCGCACGCAAAATTTTCACGACGAGTGTTCCGCCGGAGGCCGTTGGCGCGGGTTCCGTGGGAAATGCAGCATCGGCCGTGCTCATGGGGGCGCCCATCCTTTTGCTCAAATTACCACCGAATGATACCGTTCTTAGCTTAAGGCTACGCCATCAAAGGGACCAAACATGTCTAAATCAGCGGATCTAAAAACGCGCAAGGCGGCGGCCGTGCCCACGGGCGTGGGCAGCCGGAGCGTCTACGTGGCCAAGGCGGAGAACGCCGAGCTCTGGGATGTCGACGGCCGGCGATTCATTGATTTTGCGGCGGGAATTGCCGTTCTCAACACCGGCCATCGTCACCCGCAAGTCATGCAGGCCGTGGCGGAGCAAGCACTGGCGTTCACGCATACGTGCTTCCATGTGGTGCCCTACGAATCGTACGTGCGGCTGGCCGAGCGATTGAATGCGCTCGCACCCGGCGACTTCGCGAAAAAGACCTTGTTCTTGAATTCCGGCGCCGAAGCGATCGAAAACGCCGTCAAGATTGCGCGCTACCACACCAAGCGTTCTGCAGTGATCGCGTTCTCGGGCGGTTTTCATGGACGCACGCTGCTGACCATGGCGTTGACCGGCAAGGTCATGCCGTACAAGCGCGGCTTCGGGCCCTTTCCCGCCGAGGTTTATCATGCTGAGTTTCCCCAGCCGTATCGAGGCATCGGCACGGAACAGGCGCTCGCGGATTTGGATCGGCTATTTCACGGCGACGTTGACCCCAAGTCGGTGGCGGCCATCGTCATCGAACCAGTGCAGGGCGAGGGCGGTTTCAACGTGGCGCCCTACGATTTCCTGCGTGCTTTGCGCTCCTTATGCGATGAGCACGGGATCGTAATGATCGCTGATGAAGTGCAAGGCGGCATCGCCCGGACCGGCAAGATGTTTTCCATCGAGCACTCCGGCGCGGTGCCCGACGTCATCACCATGGCCAAGGGCTTGGGCGGCGGATTCCCGCTCTCGGCGGTGACCGGCCGCGCGACGATCATGGATGCCGCGCATGCCGGCGGCCTGGGAGGCACGTTCGGCGGTAACCCGATAAGCATCGCGGCGGCGCACGCAGTCCTCGATGTAGTCGAATCCGAAGGCCTGTGCCAGCGAGCCGCGGCCATCGGAGACAAGATGCGCTCGCGGCTCCTGGCGCTCGCCAAAGAGCTGCCGTGCATCGGCGACGTGCGCGGCCTCGGCGCGATGGTGGCTTTCGAATTGATCAAGGATCCAAAAACCAAAGAACCCGACGCGGATTTGACCGCCGCCATTTTGACGCACGCCGAGACGCGCGGCTTGATCCTGCTGTCATGCGGTACCGCGGCGAATGTCGTGCGGCTGCTTTCACCGCTGACGATTTCGGATGCGGTGCTGGAGGAGGGATTGGCTATCTTGGCGGCGGCTCTGCGGGATGCTTGCGGCCGCGAATCGACACGCGCGGTGGCTTGAAGGTGCTCTCGCGAGGAAACTAATTGCGGTAGGTTGCGGTGATTCCTATGGTCCGCGGCCGGAATGTAAAGTCGTTTTCCTGCACCGAGCTCGGCACCAGCCGATTGAACGAAGGGCTGTTGGTATCCGACTGAACCAGTGCGTAGTTGGTCGTCACGCGCGAGTCGAACAGGTTATCGACAAAGGCCGCAACCGACCAGGATCCGAGCGTGAGCCCGGTGCGAAACGAGGCGAATTTCGTCGACGGTAGAGTGTACGAATTGGCGTTGTATTGATTGGAATTCGGGTCCTGAACCGCAGCTTGCCATGGATTGCGGCTGGCATATTCCCAGTCGAGCCTGGCAAAGGCGTCGTGTCCAAACGCCTTGAAACCGAACTGCGGGCCGAGCGCCACATTCCACGGTGCATTGACGCCGGGAGCATAGTTGATCGCCGCGTTGCCGGAGATGGCGTCCCCTTTGCTGGCGAGCATCGCTTTCGGCGAGTTTGCCGAATAGCGCGCGCTGGTATAGCCGATCGACGCATCGAACGAGAAGCCGCCGCCCAGTATCAATTCCGACTGCAGGTCGAAACCTTTCGCGACCGCGCTTCCTAGGTTGTCCGTGAATTGCAGGCCGCATTGGCCCGCCACGTAGACATTCTGCTGGATGTCGGTCCACTTTATGTAATAGACGCTTGTCGCGATGCGGACTCGATCGGCGAAATTATTCTTCGTACCGATTTCATAGCTCTGGGTCTTATCCGATTTGAACGTGAGCGGCGATTGACCGTCCGCATAGCCGTCCTGGACGAGGCCTGGACTGCAAGCGGGAATCAGCGACGGATTGACGCCGCCCGGACGAAACCCTTTCGCATACGTTGCATAGTAGAGATTCTTCTGATCGTATTGGAACGAGACCCCAAGCTTCGGCGTGAAAGCGTTCTCGTGATAATCGCCGGTTCGCGATCCCGGGCCGTAGTTCTCGAGGCCATCGGCATAATGGGAGAGATCGAACGACATCTTCGCGAAGCGGCCGCCGGCCGTCAGCTTCAGCTGATCCGTGACATTGTAGCTTACCTCGCCAAACCCGGCGAGCTGCCGGTCGTGGCTGACGTTGCGATTGTAATAGACGTCGCAATTCGGGAAAGTCTGCGGCGTGCTTCCGGGGTAGTTATTGCAGCTGTAGCTCGGGACCCCGAAATAGGCGAACGCGTCCTCGCCGAAAAGCGCGTTGAACAATTGATTGATCTGCGGGTCGGACAATTGTTCGATGCTGACTTCTCTCGCCAGCGACCAAAACGCGCCTACGGTCCAATTCCATGGGCTCGACGGCATATCCGATTGCAAGCGGATTTCCTGGGTGTAGGATTTCTGCTGGTTCATGATCGTGTTCGGAGTTGAGTAGCCGGCGAATCCTGGGGGCATATGTATGCCCTTTGCATCGAGCAGCGGGTACCAGGAACACGGCGGGACCGGCGTCGTCGATGCCGGTCCGCATGCACCCACGAGCCAGCTTTGGCTTTGATAATAAGCGAGGTCATAGACCGTGCCTTGATAGGCGTCCTGTTCGTCGCGCTGGTAATAAGAGGTGTTCGACACCAGCTTGACGGGTCCGAAGTCGGCCTCGATTTTCAGCGCCGGAAGATAATACTTGTCAGGAATCGCAATGCGCTCCGGAGTCGCATTGTTGAAGCGGCCGCGGCCGACATCGCTGTAGGCCGGCCAAAAGGTTCCAAGGTCGTGCTTGCGGGCATTTTGGAATGTAATGCTCGGGGTGATCCGCAGCGAGTCGATCGGCTGGTACAGCAGCGCAAGGCGCGCCGCCACGGTATTTGCATGATTCGCGTTACGCTCGACCCCAGAAAGATTGCCGGCGTCGATGCGATTTATCCAGCCGCCGTCATAGCGGTACCAAACACTTGCGCGAAACCCGAGCACCCCATCCACCAGAGGTCCGCCATGAGCAACTCCACCTTCATAGCTCGGTTCCCCGCCGCGAGTGAAGGACAGTTCGGTGCGCGCGTACGTGGAATCTTTGGTGACGCTGGGCTGCGTCATGATGTATCGAACGGTGCCTCCCTCGGAGCCGGCTCCGAAGAGCGTACCTTGGGGCCCGCGCAAGACTTCGATGCGATCCAGATCGAAGGTCTTGGGCAAAGTGTCGTCCGGATTGAAACCCAAAGCGCGCATCTGGATGGGCGTATCGTCGATGTAGATCCCCGTGGTGCCTGCCCCCCCCGAGGAGGAGATTCCTCGGATTGAGATCGCGTTGGTGCCCGTGGTGTCGATAGAAACTCCGGGGGTAAAGCGCACCACGTCCTGAAAGTCCTTGATACCCTTCTGGTCGATCATTTCCTGGTTGAATGCGGTGACGCTGATCGGTACCCGGTTGATATTTTCTTCGCGGCGCGTCGCAGTGACCACGATTTCTTCCAAACCGCCCGCCGCGGCGCCTTGCTCCGCGGGAGCTGCCATCGCCAGGGCGGAAGCACAGGTGCCGACACCTGCTATAAAGGTGCGCAAAAACAACACTGGCCAAGAAACCCGCTGATTGAACGGCTTCTGAGGAGTGGCTGGCATCGTGTCCCCATCTACTTGTTATATGGTCAGATAACTCTCTTTGGCGACAGTAGCACTGCGCAAAATCTCGCGCAACCGCGCAACCGCGCATGCGGTAGCATGCGCGCATGGCGCTGAGGCTCATGACTCCCGACCTCACCTCCGACAGCGCCGCTTGCTGGGTGGTGAAAGATGAGGTGGTCACGGTGGTATTTGCGATTGCGTCCGGTCTGATTGAGAGTGCAGTAGGGCCTAATCGATACGCGCCAGGAGACGCCCTGCTGATCGGCTCGACGGGTGATCGATGGTGCGTTTCGCGCGCGCGATTCGACGCCAAGTACACACCGGAGCCGCCGACATTGGCGGGCGGCCCAGGAAGCTACCGCAATCGGCCGGTACCCGTTCTCGCAAAACGCATGAGTGAGCATTTCTCAGTCGAGCGCAGCGCGGGCGGCGATGTGCTGCGAGGGAAGGCGGGTGATTGGCTGGTGCAGTATGCGCCCGGCGATCATGGCATCGTCGCGAGGGCGCGTTTCGAGGGCGTGTATCGGGCTAATTGCGGTAGGTGACCGTCAGGCCGATGGTTCGCGGACGGAACGTGAATTGCCGCTCCAGGCGGCGTTCGCCGTCGCCCGGATCGATGGTCCAGTTGTAATTCGTGACGGTGTGCGTGTCCGTCAGGTTGTCGACGAAGGCCGCGAGTTGCCAGCCGGCGCCGAGCGTCACGCCGGCGCGCGCCGAGGCAAAATTCGTCGGGGACAGCACATAATTTGCCGCATCGAATTGTTGGGTCGTGGGGTCCTGCGATGGGGAGGGCCACTTGGCCCGGCTCTGATATTCATCATCGACTCGAATGAACGATTCATGATCGAACACCCGAAATTTGTATTCCAAGCCGATCGTCGCGGTGAACGGGGCGCCGGGCTGCCCGCTCTGGCCCGTGATTGCGTCGCCCTTCGACACCACTGGAGGATTTTCCGCTGGCGTCAAGCGCGAGTCCTTGGTGTAACGCGCATCGGTATAGCCCGTTGCGAGTTCGACCATGAAGGAATCGGTCAGTGCGACTTCGGCCTGAATGTCAAAGCCCTTGGCAACGGCCTGGCCCAGATTCGAGATGAACGAAATCTGACAAATCGGCGGGATCACGGTTTGCTGGATATTGTTCCATCGGATGTAGTAAACGCTGCTGGCGATCTTGACGCGGTTGTCGAAGTTATTCTTTGCTCCCACCTCGAAGCTGTTGACGGTGTCCGCGTCGAACGTGGCGGGCGCTCCAGGAATGCCGAGTTTGGCGAAGTCCACGCCGCACGCCGCCAGCGGCACGGGGTTGTTGCCGCCGCCGGGACGGAAGCCCTTGGCGTACGTGAAGTAATACAGATTCCGCGGATCCATCTGATAGCTGAAGCTGACCTTCGGCGTGAAAGAGTTTTCGTTTTTGTCGGCGCTGACGCTTTGGGAGCCCAAGAACAATTGCGGACCGCCCGTGATCGACACGAAAGAATATTTGGATTTCGAGAAGCGCGCGCCCACGGTGAGCTTGTATTGATCCGTGAAGCTGAAAGTGCCCTCGCCGTAGGCGGCTAGTTGCTGATCCTTGGCATTGGTCAGCAAGAAGTACGAATCGTTCGGGTAGCGCGGGTCGTAGAGCACGGGAACACCGTTCGGATCGGTGAATATCGTTCCGTAGTCCGCACCGACGGCTGCTTGCGTCAACTCATTCAGCAGAGGGTCGTGAATCTGCTCGAGATAACGCTGCCGATTCTGGCTGAAGAAAAGACCCGTGGTCCAAATGAGCCGCGCGGCAGGATCGTTCGATTGCAGGCGGATTTCTTGAGTGAAATTTTGCTGACCATTATCGATGGAGGCCGGCGAAAGATAATTTTTGGCGCCCGGTGGCAGATGGATGCCGGTGCCGTCAATCAGCAGGGGCTGCAGCAGCGAAAAATTGGGACCCAGGAAGGTTTGATAAAACCCCAAGTTGTAAAGCGTGCCGTCGTAGCCGGTTTCCTCTTTGCGATGATAGTACGAGGTGTTCGAAATCAGCCTGGCAGCTCCCAAGTCGGCATCAATTTTGAGCGCCGGCAGGTAAAACCGGTCCGGCGCCGAGCGCTGCGAGGGATTGGCGCTGACGAAGCGGTCGCTGCTGGGTTTGGAATACAGCGGCCAATAGTTCTCCACGTCATTTCGGTAGCGGTCTTGGTAGTAATAGCTGGGGGTCACGGTCAGGTGCTCGTTCGGCGCCCAAACGGCGGCCAGCCGAACCAGCATGGTCTTGTCGTAGTTGGCGTTCTTTTGGTCGGTGGCAAGCGTCACGGGGTCGAGGCGATCGATATAGCCCCCGTCGCGCCGGTACCAAACGCTGGCGCGAACTCCCAGAGTACCGTCGATGAGCGGCGTGCCGCCTGCAACGCCCGCTTCATAATTCAGTGCGCCGCCTTGCGTGTGAGAGACTTCTTCGCGAGCATAGATGCTGCTCTTGGTCAGGCTGGGTTGCGTCGTGATGTAGCGGACCGTTCCGCCCTCGGAGCCGGCGCCGAAAAGGGTGCCCTGGGGGCCCCGCAGCACCTCGATTCGGTCGATATCGAAGGACTTCGGCAGCGCCTCGTCCGGATTGAATGCGAGCGCGCGGATTTGAATGGGCGTGTCGTCGAGATAAATGCCGGTGGTGCCGGCACCGCCGCTCGAGGCTATTCCGCGAATCGAGATGTTGTTGGTGCCGGAGTTGTCGATGTCGACGCCGGGGGTAAATCGTGCCACATCCTGAAAATCCTTGACGCCGCGAACGTCCAAAGCATCCTGGGTCAATGCCGTGACGCTGATGGGAACCTTGCTCAGACCCTCCTCGTGCCGGGTCGCCGTCACGACGATCTCTTGGAGAGGCCCGGTAGCCTCTGCAGCAGCCGGAGCATCCGCATACGTTAGGCGGGGGGACCATGCGGCGAGGGCAACGCAGAGCGCGCCCAGCGTCACCCACCGGTCGTGGCCCTTTCGCAACTCATGATTCATTCGGCGTCCCCACATGATGCATCCCCATTTTTATGCGAACGACGTACGCTCGTTCGGCGCGCCAAAATCCCCGGTAAGGGCACCATAACGGCCCCTGGCGAGAAAGGCAATGCGGCCGTTGTGACCGCGCAACGGCTGAACCCGCGAGGCAGCACGCAGCGCGGTCTCCGTGGAGTTATGGGATCATGCCGGCCATGAGTGCCAACCCCGACCGTCCCCGCGCCAAGAACCTGAATCCACTGCGCGCATTGCTGCCGTTCCTCAAGCCGTACCGGGGCATGATGGTCGCCGCCCTGGGTGCCCTGCTTGTGGCCAGCGTTGCCATGCTGGCGCTGCCGGTGGCGCTGCGCCAACTGATCGACCATGCGATTGTGGTCAAGGACGCAAGCACCATTAATCGGTATTTCATCGGATTTTTAGCCGCCGCGGTCATATTCGGCGTGTTCGCCGCCTTGCGATTTTATCTCGTGACCTGGCTGGGCGAACGAGTGGTCGCAGATCTGCGGTCGGCTGTTTACGATCGCGTCGTGCGGATGGATCCTATTTTTTACGAAACCACCCGCGTCGGCGAAGTGCTGTCGCGCCTGACGACCGACACCACTCTGGTGCAGGCCATCTCCGGCGTGAATCTGTCGATTATTTTACGGTCTTCATTGAGCTTGGTCGGCGGCCTCGTGATGCTGGGACTTACCAGCGCAAAATTGATGGGGGTCATCCTCGTCTTGATTCCCGTAGTGGTCGTCCCTCTTGTCATCACCGGGCGTCGCGTACGCGGACTGTCGCGCACGTCTCAAGACCGCATTGCTGACACCAGCGGCCTGGCCGGCGAGACGTTGCATGCGATCCAGACGGTCCAGGCATTCACGCTGGAGGACCTGCAAAGCGAACGCTACCGTAAGGCGGTCGCAGATAGCTTTGTCGCGGCGGTGCGCCGCACTCGCGTCCGGGCCGCGCTTACCGCCATCGGCATCACACTGGTATTCGGCGGCATCACATTCGTGCTGTGGCTGGGGGCGCACCAAGTCGTCGCCGGCACGATGACCGGCGGGCAGCTGCTGCAGTTTCTGCTGTACGCCGGTTTCGTAGGCAGTTCCGGCGCGGCACTTACCGAGATGTGGGGCGAGATGCAACGCGCCGCCGGCGCCATGGAGCGCCTGAACGAGTTGCTCGAGGCGCGCCCGACCATCAGGGCTCCGGCGCACCCCATCGATTTGCCTCCGCGGGTGAGCGGTGCGATGCGTTTCGACAATGTCACGTTTCGTTATCCATCGCGGCCGGATAGCCCGGCGCTTTCCAACTTCAGCCTCGATGTGGCGCCCGGTGAAACCATCGCCTTCGTGGGTCCGTCCGGCGCCGGCAAGAGCACGACCTTTCAGCTGCTGCTGCGATTCTACGATCCAGATTCCGGCCGGCTGATGATCGACTCTCATCGTCTCGCGGATTTGCGCCCGGATGACATCCGCGCACAGATCGGCCTAGTGCCGCAAGAAACCGTGCTGTTCGGCGCGAGCGCGCGCGAGAACATTCGCTATGGCCGCCCGACGGCAACGGACGCCGAGATCGAGGCCGCTGCGGTGGCGGCGGCCGCCGATGAGTTCTTGCGCAAGTTACCGCAAGGCTACGACACGTTCCTCGGGGAGCGCGGCACGCGGCTGTCGGGGGGTCAGCGCCAGAGGATCGCTCTGGCGCGCGCCATTCTGAAGGATCCGCCGATATTGCTGCTCGACGAGGCGACCAGCTCGTTGGATGCTGAATCCGAACGACTCGTGCAAGAAGCATTGGAAAAACTCATGCGGGGGCGCACCACCATCATCATCGCCCATCGGCTGGCCACCGTTCTCAAAGCCGACCGCATCGTGGTGATGGATCACGGGCATAAAATCGCCGTCGGCACTCATGCCGAACTCTTGGTGCAGAGTCCGCTGTATGCGCGGCTCGCGTCCTTGCAGTTCGCGGCGGTGGCGAGCGACACGGTCGAGGCGGCGTTGAGCTAGCCGACGCGAAACCGGCTCGCGCTATTGGCACGCCGCGCGTGCGCCAATGGAGCGCGGGCGTGCGCTACTTCAACAAGCCCTCTTCTCTCATCGCTTGCTGAACCTTGGGCCGCTGCGCGATTTGCGCGTGGTAGGCGGCGAGCACCGGCCATCTGCTCAGATCGATTCCCATCTTTGCGGGCCAATTCAGGAGAGTGAACAAATAGGCGTCCGCGACCGTGAAGTTGTTTCCGATGAGGAAGGACTTGCCTTGCAAAAAGTTCGTCAGCCAATCGAACTTCTTGCCGAGGGCGGTCTTTGCCGCGGCCTTCCACTCTGCCGAAGCTTCCTTGTTGAAAAGGGGACCGAAACCCTTGTGCACTTCAGAGCTGATGTAGTTCAGGATCTCGACCAGCTGATAGCGCTCGAAGGTTCCGGCGCGCGGCGCGAGCCCGGAATCCGGCTTTCTATCCGCGAGATATTGGATGACGGCCGGACCCTCGGTGAGCACCTTGCCGTCGTCGAGCTCCAGCACGGGCACCGAGCCCTTTGAATTGACGGTGAGGTAATCCACCCCCGTTTCGGTTTTCTTGCTCGCTAAATCGACCTTCTCCAACGTGTGCGGCAGGGCCGCCTCGAGCAGCACGATGTGCGGTGAAAGAGAGCAGGCGCCTGGGGAGTAATACAGCTTCATGATCCAAATCCTTAGTGTGCCGTCGGTGGAAATGACCGAACTATACGCCAGTCACGGCCCGGCGATGATGCGCCGCGCTTTCAGGAATCCCTTGGCATAGGGTGGCGCGGCGAGCGAGTCGATCCGCACGGAGCCGCTCTTGGAGGGCGCATGAATGAAACGGCCGCCGCCGACGGCGATCCCGACATGCAGTTCTTTGCGGGCGAGATGCATGAAGACAAGATCGCCGGCACGAACTGCGCCGCGCGCGATCGGCATTCCGAGGCGCAACTGTTCCCGTGCCGTACGCGGTACTCGGATATCTGCGCCGCTCGCTGCGTAGGCAACCAGGCCGCTGCAGTCGAAGCCGCCCGGCCCGGCGCCGCCATAGCGATACGGCTGGCCGAGCATCGAGATCGCCAGATCGACCATGCGCTGCCTTTGGCTGGGAGGCTTGCGAGCGGCATCGGCGGCAACAGCGGGCGAGTTCGGCGGGGAGATGAGCAAGGTGCTAGCGCAGCCGCCGGCCCCAACCGACAGAGCTGCAAAAACCGCGGCTTTTATGAAGCGCGCCGGCGTCACGCGCAATACGGCAACACCACCGCGGTTGCCAACGCCGCGCCCACGATACCGGCCTCGGAGCGCAAGGTGCCTATGCGCAACTGCGCCTTGCAGTGCAGCTTGTCCATGAACATTTCGGGTTCTTCGGTGATGCCCCCGCATAATACGATGAGATCCGGCCACAACAAGGCGTGCATTTCATTCAATACCAGATTCAGCTGCTCCGCCCACGCATCCCAGCTCATATGTTGTTCCACCTTGGCGCGTCCGGACGCTCGAAGCTCGGCTTCGCTTCCCAAGACTTGGAGGTGGCCGAATTCCGTATTCGGCACCAGCTTCCCATCCACGAACAAGGCACTCCCTATGCCCGTGCCCAGAGTCAGCAAGAGCACCGTGCCCTGGATATCGCGCGCCGTGCCATAGCGCATTTCGGCGAGACCTGCCGCATCGGCATCGTTGATTGCGATCACGGCCCGTCCCAATCGTTCGCCCGCGAGGCGCGCAAGCGGCTTTCCTATCCATGCCTTGTTGAGATTCGCCGCCGTGTGTACGATGCCGCCGCGTATTACACTGGGAAATGCCAGGCCCACGGCGTGATCGCCTGGCAAGTTGCCGACCACCGTCTGCAAAGCAGTCAGCAAGGTCTCGGTCGAGTCCTGCGCCGGCGTTGGCGTACTGAAACGCTCGCTTGCGAATGTACCTGTGTCTAAATCGACGAGAGCGCACTTGATGGACGAACCTCCGACGTCGATGCCGACAGCCAAGGGAGATGGGGTCAAGTTAAATCACACATTGTGAGATCGCCCGCAGTCGATTGAGATTTGGACCCTATAATAACCCCTAACATGGACTCGATTGATACCCAGTTTGCAAACCGCCGGAACGTTGCTTTGCAGCCCGGCACTCTTCAAGCGGCACTCCTGGATCGTCTCACGCGCACGCTGGGCAAGAATCCGGATTCGGCGACGGCGCGCGATATTTACGATGCCCTGTCGCTTGCGGTGCGCGAGGAGCTGACCCTACGCTGGCTCGCCACGCAGCGCCGCGTGTCGAACGCACACGTGAAGCGGGTGTGCTATTTCTCGGTCGAATATCTTCCCGGCCGATCGCTGTTGAACGCGTTGTCCAGCCTGGAAGGGGGTCTGCTGCAGGAGGCGCGCACGGCTTTGCGGGGACTTGGGTATGACCTGGAGTACATCGCCGCGCAAGAAGTCGATCCCGGATTGGGTAACGGCGGCCTGGGCCGGCTGGCGGCATGCTTCCTGGATTCGCTGGCTACGCTGCAATATCCGGCTGTCGGCTACGGCATCCGCTACGACTACGGCATTTTTACTCAGATCATCGGCCCGGATGGCGGCCAGCGCGAGGTCGCAAGCAGCTGGCTGCGATTGCGAAACGTTTGGGAAACGCCCCGCAGCAACGTGCGCTACACCGTGCGCTTTGGCGGCCGAATCGAGCCTCGCAGCAACACCGGGCCCGGCGATGGGCAGGGTTGGGTCGATACCGACGATATCTTCGCCATCGGATTCGACCAATTGATTCCGGGCAACCGGGGTTCCACCGTCAATCATCTGCGGCTCTGGTCCGGCCGGGCCATAACGCCCTTTCATATCGATGCCTTCAACGCCGGCGACTATGCCGCCGCGGTGCGCGAGCAGGTGGCAGCGAAGAACCTGTCGCGCGTGCTGTACCCGGATGATTCGACGCCGCAAGGCAAGGAGCTGCGACTCAAGCAGCAGTATTTTTTCGTGAGCGCGAGCCTCCAGGACATCTTGGCTACGCAATTGAGCGAGGGGCGTTCGCTGGCAACGCTGCCGGACTCGGTCGCCATTCAGTTGAACGACACGCACCCGACGGTGGCGATTCCGGAGCTGATGCGCCTGCTCATCGATGAGCATGGTTTGCCGTGGTTGGAAAGCTGGCAGATCACGACCCGCGTATTCTCCTACACCAATCACACGTTGCTGCCGGAGGCTCTCGAGACATGGCCCGTCGAGATGTTCGAGCGGCTGTTGCCGCGGCACCTGCAAATCATCTATTTGATCAATCGCGATTTTCTTCATTCGGTCGAGGAGCGTTATCCTGGAGATCATGAGCGGCGCCGCCGTCTGTCGATCATCGACGACGGCAGCGACCGGCGGGTTCGCATGGCGCATCTGGCCGTTATCGGCAGTCACCGGGTCAATGGCGTCGCTCGGCTGCACACAGAGCTGATGCGCAAGCACGTGTTTTCCGGATTTGCCGAGCTGTATCCCGATCGATTCATCAATGTGACGAACGGAATCTCAGTGCGCCGCTGGTTGAAACAATCGAATCCCGGCTTGTCGTCGCTGCTGACCGAACACTTGGGCTCGGCTTGGGAGAACGATCTCGAAGAGCTCGGGCGCCTGACCGCCGCTGCCGATGATTCGGAATTTCGCCGCCAGTTTCGGGAAATAAAACGATCCAACAAGCAACGTCTCGCCGAAGAAGTAATGCAGCGCACCGGAGTCGAGATCAATGTCGACTCCCTCTTCGACGTGCAGGTGAAGCGCATTCACGAGTACAAGCGCCAGCTCTTGAATTTGCTGTACGTGGTAACGCGCTATCGGCGCATTCGCGAGAATCCGCGCGTTGATATTGCGCCCCGTACAGTGATTTTTGCGGGCAAGGCGGCTCCGGGTTACGCGATGGCCAAGGCCGTCATCAAGCTCATCAACAATGTCGCGCGCACCATCGATTCGGACCCGATCATGCGCGACAAGCTGCGTGTCGTCTTCCTGCCCGACTACGATGTGTCGCTCGCGCAGAAAATCATGCCCGCGGCTGATTTATCGCAGCAGATCTCCACAGCCGGCATGGAAGCGTCGGGAACCGGCAATATGAAATTGGCGCTGAACGGAGCACTGACCATCGGCACCATGGACGGCGCCAACATCGAGATTCGCGACCACGTGGGAGCGGAAAACGTGTACATTTTCGGCCTCACGGCCGAAGAGGTCGCGGACCGGCGCGCCGCGGGCTACCAGCCGCGTCGCGAGCTCGACGCCAATCCCGATTTGAAGATCTCATTGGATCTCATCGACTCGGGGTACTTCTCGCCGGAGCGTCCGGATGACGCCAAGCCGGTGGTGAATCGCCTCTTGAGCGAAGGGGAACCATTCTTGGTGCTGGCGGACTTCGCAGCCTATGCTCTTGCGCAGGATCAAGTAGACGCCCTGTATAGGCAGGAAGAGGAATGGAGCCGCAAGGCGATCATCAATTGCCTGAATATGGGCTATTTCTCGAGCGATCGCAGTATTCGCGACTACGCGGACCGAATCTGGGCCGTGAAGCCCGTGATGTGAAAGAAGCCTCTCGGATGATTCAGGCGGGATTTCCGCGTCCCTTGGGTGCCACGTGGACGAAGCATGGCGTTAATTTCGCTTTGTACTCCAGCAATTCGACCCAGGTGGACGTTTGCCTGTTCGACAGCGAAAACGGCGTCGAACTTGAGCGCTACGAATTGCCGGCCCGTACGGGAGACATTTGGCATGGTCTGGTCGGGCCGCGCAGTGCGGCGCCGGGGACTCACTATGCCTTTTTCGTCCATGGGCCGAATCAGCCGCAGAAGGGCCATCGTTTCGACCCATCGTTCCCCCTGATCGATCCATATGCGCGGGCGCTTTCGTCCACGGCGCCGCTGCGCGCGAAAGTCATCGACGGTGGTTTCAATTGGGAGGGCGATCGGCCGCCCGCCATACCCTGGCGGGAGACGCTCATTTATGAGCTGCACGTGAAGGGTTTTACGCAGCTGCATCCCGCGGTGCCGCCGGACTGGCGCGGAAAATACATGGGACTGACGATGGCTCCGGTCATCGAACACTTGAAATCCATCGGCGTGACGGCGGTCGAATTGTTGCCCTGCCAGTCCTTCGTCTCCGAACCGTTTCTGCGCGACCGCAGGCTGACCAACTACTGGGGCTACAACCAGGTTGCATGGTTCTCCCCGGCGAACGAATACGCCTTGCACGATGCCGTCATCGAGTTCAAGTCCATGGTAAAGGCTCTGCACTCGGCCGGGATCGAAGTGATCATGGACGTCGTGTTCAATCACACCGCCGAAGGCAATGAAGCGGGCCCGTTTCTGTCGTTGCGCGGCATCGACAATTCGGTCTATTACCGCCTCATGCCGCAAGACAAACGCTTCTACGAGAATATCAGCGGCTGTGGCAACACCGTCAATTGCGAGCATAGCCGAGTCCGCAGCCTGATCATCGACTGCCTCAGGTACTGGGTCGAGGAAATGCACGTCGACGGATTCCGATTCGATCTGGCCACGGTGCTGGCGCGCGAAGGCAACGGCTTCAACGAACACAGCGCCTTTTTCAAATCGTTGCGCGCCGAACCCGCGCTCGCGTTCGTAAAGCTGATTGCAGAACCCTGGGACGTGGGCTGGGATGGCTATCAGCTCGGGCGATTTCCGTCGGGGTGGGCCGAATGGAACGACCGCTACCGAGACGCGGTCCGCTCGTTTTGGCGGCGCGACTCGGGGAAAATCGGCGAACTCGCCGAGAGACTGGCGGGCTCCAGCGACTTCTTCCGCCACAATGGCCGCAAGCCGACTGCCAGCATCAATTTCACGACGGCGCATGACGGCTTCACTTTGTACGATCTGGTTTCCTACAACGAGCGGCGCAACGAAGCGAATCTCGAGGGTAATACCGACGGCCACAACGACAATTTGAGCTGGAACTGCGGAGCCGAGGGACCGACCGACGACGTCGAAGTGAACGGCCTGCGCAGGCGCCAAATGCGAAATATGCTGGCCACGCTGTTCTTCTCGCAGGGCGTGCCCATGCTGCAAGCGGGCGACGAATTCGCCCGCACGCAAGGCGGCAACAACAACGCCTACTGCCAGGACAACGAGATTTCTTGGGTCGACTGGCGGCTGCGCAGCGTAAATTTGGATCTGCTGCGGTTCGTGCAGCTACTCGCGCAACTGCGCCGACGGCATGTCGAGTTCCGCCGAGAAACATTCCTCAAGGGGGCCGCATCACGCGCCAGTGTCAAGGATGTGACGTGGTTAAATGTGGGCGGCGTCGAGATGAAGCAACATGAGTGGCAAGATGTGAACTTGCGGACCCTTGGCATTTGGTTCGGCAAGCGTAACAATTCGCAAGAACGACTGCTGCTGCTGCTGAACGCCGCCGGCTCTGCGCAGAGTTTCTCTTTGCCGGCGACTCCGGCTGACGAGCCGTGGATCCGTCAATTCGACACGTCTCTGGACAGCATCGAGGCGACGAGCCTCGGACGCGCGCGCGATTATCGGCTGGAGGCCAGCAGCGCCGTGTTATTGGAGTGCTGATATCGTGGATCCGACATTGATCGAGCGATTGGCGCGCCTGCGGGGAATCGGCGACGCCTACCATGACTATCGCGGGGAGCTCCGGCACTTCAGCCTCGCGACGAAGACGGGGCTGCTCCGCTCGATGGGCTGCAAAGTGGACGAGCCCGAAGCATTGGCGCTCGAGCTGAGCCGTCTCGAGATGACGCGGGGAATCAAGTTTTTGCCGACGGTCGCCACCGCGCGGGGGCCCCGAATCAGCATCGACGTGAATGTCCCCGCGCGCGATTTCGGATCCGCGCTGTTGTGGTCGGTGCGGCTCGAGGATGGCTCGCGGCGCGACGGAGCAATCTCGACGGCGGATTGTGCCGAGGTCTGGAGAGGCGAGATCGAGGAGTCTTGGATCACGCGCCGAAGGATCGATCTGCCGATCGATCTGCCCATCGGCTATCATGAGTTGGAAGCGAAAACCGCCGCGGGCGCAGTTGCGGGTGCAGCGAATCGCTGCCTGCTGATCATCTCCCCTCCGCAGTGCTACGAGCCCGCGTCGATTGCCGCAGGCGGGCGGCTATGGGGGATAGCCGTCCAGCTGTATACCGTGCGGTCGCGGGAAAACTGGGGAATCGGGGATTTCAGTGATCTGAGATCCTTGATTCAGTGGGTTGCATCGCACGGCGCGGGGTTCGTCGGCTTGAACCCCTTGCATGCGCTTGCGCCCGCGGATCCCGAGAGATGCAGTCCATACAGCGGGTCGAGCCGCCACTTTCTCAATGCCTTGTACATTGCTGTCCCATTGGTGCCGGAATTCCACGGATGCGTGGCCGCGCGAGAACGAATGGCCGAGCCTTCGGTCGTCGAGCGGCTGCGCGAACTGCGCGACCGTGAACTGGTCGATTATCGCGGCGTGGCCGATCTCAAATTCGAAATCCTTGCACTTCTGTACCGCGATTTTCAGGAGCGGCACCTGGCACTCGGAACCGGCCGGGCGCGCGATTTCCGCGCCTTCCTCGCTGCCGGCGGCGAGCCACTGCGGATGCACGCCCGCTTCGATGCGCTTGATCGGTATTTTCGCGCTACCCTCGGTGTAGCTTCCGGCTGGCTGAATTGGCCGGCGGAGTTCAGAGACGTGAACGGTTGGGCGGCATCGCGATATGCGGACACGCATCCCGAGGAAGTCGAATTTTACGCCTATTTGCAATGGCTGGCCCACGAGCAGCTGTGCGGCGCCCAGGCGCTGACGCGCGAACTCGGCATGTCCATCGGGCTGTACGGCGACTATGCGGTGGGCGCCAACCCTTCAGGCTCCGAAACCTGGGTGGACCAAAGCAGCTATTGCATGGGCGCCGAGATCGGCGCGCCGCCGGATCCCTTGGCGCTCAAGGGGCAGGGCTGGGGCATACCGCCGCAGGATCCCTCCGTGATGCAGGCGCAGCGCCTGCAAGGCTTCGTGCGGCTGATCCGCAACAACATGCGGTATTACGGTGCGCTGAGGCTGGATCACGTGATGGCGCTGTTCCGGCTGTGGTGGGTCGCGGCAGGTTCTTCGCCAACGGAAGGTGCGTACGTCCATTATCCATTGCAGCAATTGCTGACCGTATTGTCGCTCGAAAGCACGCGAGGCGCGTGCTTGGTAGTCGGCGAGGACCTCGGTGTCGTTCCTGACGAGATGCGACGTGCCATGCCCGACTTCGGCCTCTATCACTACAAGGTGCTGTTGTTCGAAAAGATTGACGGCCGATTTCGGCGTCCCCAAGAATATGAGCGCCGGGCATTGGCGACCGTCACCACCCATGACATGCCGACCTTGCGCAGCTTCTGGGAGGGGCGCGATATCGAATTGCGCCGCCGGTTGAACCTGTATCCAAGCGTTGAGATCGAAGGCGACGTCGTTCGAATGCGTGAACATGACCGCGATTTGCTGCTGGAAGCGCTGCAGGCCCAGGGGCTGAAACCCGCGCGGCCGGCGACGCAGTTCGAGCCGTTCAGCGCCGAGCTCGCGCACGCGTTGCACACGTACCTCGCACGATCGGCGACCGCGCTGGTCGCTCTGCAGATCGAAGATCTATTGGGCATGACCGAACCGGTGAACGTGCCCGGAACGGATCGCGAATATCCGAATTGGCAACGCAAGCTAACATCCAGCATCGAAGAAATGGCGGAGCGTCGCGATCTAGCGGAGCAATTCGCTGAAATTCGTCGCGCGAGGGAATAAGGCGGAGAAACTTACGCTGGAGCCGTCATCCGCGCCTGCGCGCGAGCTGCCAAAATCCAGACGCAGCCTGCTGTCAAAACGGCGAAAGGCACAATCTTGACGGCTTCAGCCAGCGACGACGCGTCCGACAGGGCGCCGATGATGAACGGAGACGGCACGTCGCCGAGCAGATGGATGGCGAAAACTCCGAGCGCGATCGCAGTGGCTCGTTCAGTGGCGACGACGAGATTGACGATGGCCGCATTGATGGGGCCCGTCGACAAGAATAGGCATAGCTGCGCCGCCACCATCCACGTCAAGTAGAGCGTGTGAGACACCGTGGTGAGCGCCATCCATACGCAGGGAGCGGCGACCAACGTGGCAATCGCGGATAGCCACAGGTAGGCTTGACGCGAATACTTTGCACAAAAGTCGCCCAACCAACCACCGACGAAAGTGCCGATGAAGCCCGTGATGACCACGATGGTGCCGAAACTGACCGTGGCCTCGCTGCGCGGGAAACCGCGGACACGCTCGAGGAACGCCGGCATCCAAAATGCCAGACCTCCCACGGCAAACGTGTATGCGGCATATCCCGCGATGGTCAAGGCGTACGTCTTGTTATGCATGAGCCGGCCGTAGGCGGCCAAAGTCTCTTTTCGGGCGCCCGTTGGCACGGTGCCCGTTGGCACGGTGCCCGTTGGCACGGTGCCCGTTGGCACGGCGCTCCCATCCTGCAGGCCGCGGGGGGGATCTCGCAGCAGCAAACACAATGCGGCGAGCAGCAGCCCGGGAACGCCGGCGACAAAGAACGCGGCCCGCCAGCCGTAGTGCTTGTCGACCAGTCCCCCGACAACGTAGCCGAGTGCAGACCCCACCGGTATTGCACAGAAGAAAATAGCCATTACGCGGCCGCGCTGACGCAGCGGGAAATAGTCCGACAGCAAACTGGGTGCGATCGTGACGTAAGCCGCCTCGCCCACGCCGACGGATGCGCGCGTCGCGAACAGTGCCAGGTAACTGCCCGCAAATCCGGACAAGGCTGTCGCGAAGCTCCAGCAGGCAACTCCAAGAGCGATCAATCGAGGGCGGGAACGGCGGTCGCCCAGCGCGCCGAATATCGGAGCCGTCATGGTGTACACCACCAAGAAGCCGGACATGAGAGATCCCAAATTCGCGTCCGAGAGGGCAAGATCCGAATGCTTCAGGCTTTCGGTCAGCGCCGATACGACGTAGCGATCCAGGTAGCTGAACAGATTGATGAAAGAGAGAACGGCCAGGCCGAAGCTCGCGGAGCGCACCCAGGAGTTTTGTTTTTGATCTGCCACGCTCCCGGTATAGTAGCAACGCGTTTTGCCTTTGGCTCTTATTTGTCGGTGGCCCAATGATCATGCTCCGCAAGTCGTGGATGCTCGGCGTAGCGGCGCTATTTTGCACCATCCTATGGTTCGCGCTTTTGGCGCACCGACCGCTGTTCGACCCCGATGAGGGGCGGTACGCGGAGATACCTCGCGAGATGCTGAACGGGGGCGATTGGGTCGTTCCGCATCTCAATGGGCTCATATACTTTGAAAAGCCTCCGCTGCAGTATTGGCTCACGGCCTTGGCGTTCCGCTGCTTCGGCGAGACAGAATTCGCGGCGCGCTTGTGCACAGGTCTTGCAGGCTTCCTCTCGTTGGCGACGGTGTTTTTTCTTGGCCGCAATCTTTGGGGATTCGATGCCGGCGTCAGGGCCGTGCTTTATACGTCAGCATCGACCTTGTTCGTGTTGCTGGGGCATCAGCTCACGCTCGATATGCTTTTGAGCTTTTGCCTGATCGCGGCATTGAGTTGCTTCTTGATGTCGCAGTCGCGGCGTGCGGAGTGGCGCGCGTGGATGCTGGGTTGCTGGGGCGCGATGGCGTTCGCGGTACTCGCCAAGGGACTGATCGGCGTGCTCATTCCGGCCGCCACGTTGAGTGCCTACGTCGTGTGGCAACGAGACTGGGCGATGCTACGCCGGTTGAATTTTCGCTGGGGTTTGCCTTTGTTTACCGCGGTCGCAGCGCCTTGGTTCGTGCTGGCGGCGCGCTCGAATCCGCAGTTCTTGAGGTTTTTCTTCATCCGCGAGCATTTTCAGAGGTTCCTGACGACGATCGAGCATCGTACTGAGCCGTGGTGGTTCTTTGCGCCGGTGCTCGTGGTGGGGATCTTGCCGTGGCTACCGCAAGCGGCGCGCTCGCTCGGCCCGCCATTTGCGGACCGGGTGCCGCGCGGCCAGTTCGATGCGGCCCTCATTCTCTGGATATGGTGCGTATTCGTGTTCGTTTTTTTCTCGCTCTCGGACTCCAAGTTGATTCCCTACATCCTGCCGATCATCCCCGCGCTTGCCTTGCTCTGTGCCGGGCGGAAAGACGGCGACAGCCGCGCAAACTTACTCACCGGGTCGCTCCTGTCGCTTGCCGCCTGTGGCGGGCTGCTTGCTTATGCGAGCGGCCGGTGGAGCTCGCCCGCGGCGGGGCAGTTGTTGCAGCTGATACGCCCGATGCTCTTTTGCCAGTGTGTGGTGCTGGCTTTCGGCGCGCTCATCTGCGCAGTATTTGCCCTGCGCGGCCGGCCGCTTGTCGCGCTTTCAGCCCTCAGCTGCGCGTGGTTTTTGGGGAGTGGAAGTATTCTCGTTGCCGCGGATGCCGCGCAGACCCTGTTCAGCGCCCAGAACATTGCCTTGACGCTGCGCCGGGAGGCTGCTGCGTCCGGCGCTTCAAGCGTTCCGATTTTCGCGGTGCAGGCATACCAACAAGCCTTGGCCTTTTATTTGCAGCGGACTGTGATCCTGGTCGATTACCGCGACGAGTTCGACTTCGGGCTGGCGCAGGAACCAACACTTGGCATCGCGACGCTCCAAGAGTTCTCGGATCAGTGGCGCTCCCTTGACTCCGGGTTTGCCGTCCTGCCGCAGAGCACCTGGGATCGCCTGTCGGCCATTGGATTGCCGATGCGCTTGGTCGCGCGGTTCCCGGACCGGCTGCTAATCAGTCGACGTTGAATGCGTGGCGTAATGCATACTCGGGCAGGTCCGCCCTAGATTCTTACGCACCGTCATGGTGCGTGACGGAGATGCCTCGTGTCGATTCATGTTGCCCTGAATCACCTTACTCACTACCGCTACGACCGATCGGTAACACTGAGTCCGCAGGTGATTCGGCTGCGCCCCGCGCCGCACTGTCGCACGCGCATCCTCAGTTATTCACTGGTGGTAGAACCGGCGCATTTCATCAATTGGCAGCAGGATCCGCAGGCGAATTACCTTGCGAGAATGGTATTTCCGGCCGAGACCTGCGAGTTCCGCATCGAGGTCGACATGGTGGCCGAGATGGCGGTGCTCAATCCTTTCGATTTCTTCCTCACTCAGTACGCGGAACAATTTCCCTTCAATTATCACCCCGGCGAGCGCGCTGAGTTGGCGCCGTACTTGATCAAGGCGCCGGCAACGCCGCTCATTGCGAGCTATTTGGCCGGCATCGGCCGTGAACGCTGCAGCACCATGGATTTCATCGTCGGCGTCAATCAACGTCTCGCCCGCGATGTTCAGTATGTGATACGCCTCGAGCCCGGCGTGCAGACGCCGGAGGAAACGCTCGCAAAGCGCTCGGGATCTTGCCGGGATTCCGCTGCCTTGCTGATGCAGCTGATGCGCCACGTCGGCCTCGCGGCGCGTTTCGCTTCCGGCTATCTCATCCAACTGGTGCCGGATGTTAAGGCGTTCGACGGCCCTGTCGGAGCGAAGGACGATTTTACCGACCTGCATGCGTGGTGCGAGGTGTACCTGCCCGGCGCTGGCTGGATCGGGTTCGATCCCACCTCAGGATTGCTCGCCGGTGAAGGCCATATTCCCCTGGCGTGCACGCCGGAACCATCCGCGGCCGCGCCAGTCAGCGGCGCAGTCGATGAGTGCGAAACGTCGTTCGAGCACCGCATGAGCGTGCGCCGAATCTTCGAGGCGCCCCGCGTCACCAAGCCCTACAGCGAGGTCCAGTGGGCCTCAATCCAAGCTTTGGGACGCGCCGTCGACGCGGATCTTCAGGTTCAGGATGTGCGCCTCACCATGGGCGGAGAACCCACGTTCGTGTCCATCGACGATCGGGAGGGCGCCGAGTGGAACACCGCTGCGCTCGGCCCCACCAAGCTCGACTACGCCCGCCGTTTCGCCCGCCAGCTCATCCAAGACGCCTACCCCGGCGCCGTCATCCTGGAAACCTCCGGTAAACATTAC
>JBBROC010000020.1:0-47114 GCA_038229815.1 Steroidobacterales bacterium
CGATCCTTATCATGCTCACGTGGATGCGCTGCTCGATGACAGGGCGGCTGCGGGCCTGCCCACGATTCTGGTGGCTCAGCACACCATGACTCCCATTTTCCACGGCGTGCGCCGCGAGATGCACGCAGCGGTGCTGTACAACCGCGACCGGCGGTTTGCGGGTCTCATGCTCAACATCCTACGGCGCGAGACCGGATTGCTGATCGGCGACAACGAGCCTTACTTCGTCAGCGATGCGACCGACTACACCATTCCGCATCATGGCGAGGCGCGGGGGATACCGCACGTGGAAATTGAAATACGGCAGGACTTGGTCGGCGACGAGGCGGGACAGACGGAGTGGGGGCAACGAATCGCTCGCGCCCTGCAGGATGCGGAGCGGAGCTGGCATCTTTGCGCCTCCGGCAGCGCGAGTTGAAATAGGCGATTGTTCCTGTTCTGATGGCGGTGACGCGCTTGAGTATCCAGGGAGGATGGTGCGTGGCGACCTCATCGAATGATCCAGACCAACGATCATTCATATGATCCACTGGGCAGGTGTAAGCCGATGCCGAATCGCGTTAGGTTAAATGACTGCGCCGCAGTCGCAAGGTGACGTAGCCGGCGGTTTGGCAATTGCGAAAGACCAAAGGTCGGTCACAGCTTCGCGGGACTGATGGCGGTAGTCTCGCCGAATTATGTGCGATCGCTACGTACTTCCGGATCAAACGGCTGCGGAAACCGAGTTCATGCCGGTGCAAGCGTGGTGGAAATTCGCGGCGCGGTTCAACGTCGCGCCGCAGCAATACGTGCCCGTCCTGCGAGTCCACGACGGTCAGACGGAGGGAATGATGATGCGCTGGGGCTTGATCCCTTCCTGGGCCGAAGGCAAGCCGCTCGAAGGCTCGACTGCGTGCGCCAGCATTGAGCGTATCCAGCGTTCAAGCCTCTATCGAATGGGATGGCTCAATAGCCAGCGCTGCATCCTGCCGGTCGCGGGGTTTTATGCCTGGCATCTCACGCAGGAGAATTACCGGCAGCCCTATTTTGTGCACTTGTTGAACCGCACGGCGTTCGGCTTGGCGGCGGTGTGGGATCGATCGGTTGGCGAGGACGATGATGTCATCGAAAGTTGCTCCGTGGTCCGCGTGCCGGCGAACGAGCTTTTGACCGGCATTGCCAATTCGGATGGCCGGATGCCTGCAATCCTGAAGCGCCGCGATTACGAGACCTGGCTCAAGGGAACCCCCGTGCAAGCAAAGGCCGCACTCCATTCCTACAATCCCGCTTGGATGCAAGCCCATGCAGTCAGTCCGCGGATCAACTCCAGCCAGGCGGACGACGTCGGCCTGATTCAGCCGGTCTAAGACGCTACCGCCCCGTTGAGGGCGTAGCTGCGCTCGCAAAGCGATCCCATGTTTGAGTTAGGATGAGCGATGCAGCAGATAACTCGAATCCTCGTTTTGATGGCGGCGAGCACGTTCCTCGCGGACGTCGCCGCGGCGCAAGCGTTGACTCCGCCGAAGGACGCGGCGACTGCGATGCAAAACGTCGACCTCATCACCCTCGAAGGTCAAAAGCAAATCCTCGCCAATCCTGGCGCGGAGCCGGTGGGCGCCCGGCAGCCGGACGTGACCATCGTCGAGTACTTCGACTACAACTGCCCCTTTTGCAAGACCGTCGTTCCCACATTGCGGACATTGCTTGCGCAAGATCCGAATGTTGCAGTCATATACAAGGACTGGCCGGTGTTGGGACCCGTGTCGGCGTACGCGGCAGCATCGGCGCTCGCAGCCCGATGGCAGGGAAAGTACCTGGCGGCTCACGACGCGTTAATCGGCGGCCCGCGCCTGGCGCAGAACGATCAGGTCGACTCGATCCTGAAGAAGGCGGGCGTAGACATGGACCAGCTCAAAAAGGATCGGACGAATCACGCCAAAGAGATCGCTGCGCTGCTTGCGCGCAACGACGCGGAAGCGCATGCGCTTACTCTGCAGGGGACGCCGGGCTTCGTGGTCGGCCTGCAACTCGTGCCGGGCGTCGCCGATTTGACCTTTCTAAAACAGCTCATCGCAAATTCCCGCCAAGGCTTGGATTCCCCGCAAGACTCCCGCCAGGGCAAATGATCAGCGAGAGTTCGTGCGCGCCGCGCGCAAGTTCCGTCACGGCACGACATGCGAGCTGCCGACATCCTTCCACTCGTATCGCGGCACCTGGATCCACTGACCGCTTTTGAGTTCGGGCACCTTGTGCACCTTCGTCTGATCGACGGTCATCTTGCCGTCTTTGTCGCTGACCCAAAAATCGATGTCGTAGATTTGATCCTTCGTGCCGACGACGCGAAAATCGGTGCACGCGAAGTAATGGCCGTCGTTGTCGAGCTGCCTCACCGGCTGATGGGTATCGACGAATTCCAGCTCCAGCTCCTTGCCGGTCTTGTCGTCCTTGATCTTGTACACGCCGTTGTTCTTCAAGCTTTCCTTGACTGCGCTTTGCTCGACCGCGGACATGACCTCCCAACCGCGCTTGGTTGCCAGATGGCCCGGGTGTTCGGATGCGGGTATCCACCACCAGGGAATCGGCTGACGCGCCATGGTCGTCCAATGCCCTTCCGAGTTCAGGGGCTCCTTGTAAATACGGGTCTCCTGAATCTGCAGCTTGCCGCCCTCTGGGATGACCCAGAAATCAATCAGATACTTTTTCTGCGCATTCTGCGTATCGTGAAATTTCACGTCGGGAAAGAATCCGTAGCCGTCGATGGTACGGGTAAAGTCGACGTCGTCGTAGCTCAATTTCAGCTGTTCGCCGTTGAGCGGATCCTCGAAGGGGAAGATCCCATTGTTCGCCTTCACCTTGTTGGCGACCGATTCCTTCACCAACGCTTCGGCGTCCGAGCCGGTAAAATTTTGCATGGCCTTCTCGGTGTCTTCCACGCTTGCTGCGGCCAAGAATGCCTGCGCCCGTTGAAGATTCTCGGCCGGATTTTGCAGGAACGTTTTCTTCGCACCCTCGTTGCTGAAGCAGTATTTCTTGCCGTCTTTGTCGACCCACGTTGTTTTGCAGGCGGTCATCACATGCTGGCCTTCGGCCAAACCTTGGGCGCACTCACCGCCAAACTGGGGCTGCTGCGGCGAAGCAGCGGTTTCGGCGGCGCGCAGGAGGGTCGGGCTCAGCGTCGACAACGTCGCGGCGGCCGTGCAGAGAACGGCGAGGCATGTGCTTTGCCGCAAAATCAACCAAAATCCGAACGGTGGTCTTTGTGTCATGAAATATCCCCCGGCAATTGAGACATGTATAGGCCTGTTGCGGTTCGAAGTCGATGTCTAGTCGTCGGCGCCCCGGGGCACGCCAGGACGCCCCAGCGGGCACTCGAGGGCGAGGCGATCCCAGCGCGCGGCCTCGGCTGCGGCCTCGTACGTAGTTTGCAAGAACGCCATCAGTGTGGCCTCCGGATCGGCCGCAGTGCGGACGGCATCGTAAGGGAGCAAGAACTCGCCGAGCGCCTCGCTGAAAAATGCCGCGGAGGGTTGCACGTGATGCTCGCGAAAGTCGGCGGATACCGGATAGGCGTACGAATAGAACACGGGATAGTCGGTGCCATTGCCGCCGGGCCAGAATCCGGCGCTGCTGACTTCGTGAGAATAGGCTTCGCGCATGATCTGCGAGGCCACGCCCGGGGCCTTACCGGTAAAGGGCGGAGCGCGGCGGCCGGAAAATCGCGTGACCGCGAGATCGAAGCTTCCCCAGAAGAAGTGAACGGGACTCGCCTTGCCAAGAAAACCGGTGCGAAAATGTTTCAGCACGGCGTCGCTTCGCAGCAGAACTTGCCAGAAGCGCCGTGCGTAATCCGGATCGTACGCGGCGTGTATGTGGTCCTTCGTGAAGGAAGTCGCCGCCGGGATCTCACACGGTAACTCATTGATGGTGACCGGAATCTCCAGCTCGGCGAGCGCCGCCGTCACCGCCGAGTAAAAATCCGCAACGCTCTGCGGCCGCAGCGCGACACGCCGCATGCCACCGTCGCTCACGGTGATCTCGAGCGCGTGCTCGAGAAAATCGAACTGAATGTCGAAGAAGCGGGAGCCATGCGCAATGGGCGAGGTGGTCAGGCCCCGGGAGTTGAGGTAGAGGGGGACGTGCCAGCTGTGGTTCAGCCAAGGCGTTTGCACGAGGCGGACTTTGCCGACAACTTGCGTCCACAGATGCAGGGTGGAGCACGTGTTTTGCCAAGCATCGTACTCTAGCTCCGGCCAGAGAGAATTCGATCGATTCGCCATGTCCTGGTTCTCCTTCGCCTCAACGTCCCTTGCATCGCGCCAATCTTGCCTTACGATGGATCCGTCATGCAGCCTGCAAACTACCTTGTGGCGGTTCTGGTTTCAATGAGCGCGCTGGCAGCAGCCGGCGAAGCGGTTGGCAGCGAGGCGGCGGGCAGCGGGATGCCAAGCGCCGCCAAGCCGGGGAGTCCGGCGGTTGCGATCGACCCGGCCGCGGCAGCGCGCTTCGCGGGCCTCGCGCTCAAGTGCTTGCATGCGGAGTACCCTAGCCACGTCAGCCACACCATGGACAGCGACGCCGATGCGCGTCCTCCGCATGTTCTGAATCCTGCGTTCTATGGCTGTTTTGATTGGCACTCCGATGTTCACGGTCACTGGCTGTTGGTGCGTCTGCTGCGCCTCTTTCCGGATGCGCCCTTCGCAGGGACGGCGCGGGCGGAACTCGCACGCAGCTTGACGGCGGAGAACATAGCCGGCGAGATCGAGTACCTGAAGCGCGCGGATCGCGCGTCATTCGAACGGCCGTACGGTCTGGCGTGGCTGCTGCAATTGTCGGCGGAGCTTCGTAGCTGGAGCGATCCGCAGGCGCAGGAGTGGGCAGGCGTGCTGCGGCCGCTCGAGGCGGAAGCTGCTTTGCGATTGAAGAGCTGGATACTGAAGCTTCACTATCCGATTCGGATCGGCGAACACGATCAGACCGCATTCTCGTTTGGCTTGATGTGGGACTGGGCGCGGGCCGCGGGCGATACCGAAATGCGGGACGTGCTTCGCGACGCGGCGCGCAGGTTCTATCTCGGCGACAGGGATTGTCCGATCCTGTACGAACCTTCCGGTGAGGATTTCTTGTCGCCCTGTCTGGCGGAGGCGGATTTCATGCGCAGGGTGCAGGATCCCGTGGAGTTCGGCCGCTGGCTTGCGAACTTCCTGCCGCAGATCGCGGCCAAGGCGGCGCCCGGATGGCTGGAGCCGGCTGTGGTCACCGATCGCGCCGACCCGAAGCTCGCGCACATCGATGGTCTCAACCTGAGCCGCGCCTGGATGCTGGAGGGCATTGCGCACGGACTCTCGCAAGACGATCATCGAGCCTCGGTGCTTCGGGCCCTGGCGGAACGGCATCGGGAGGCTGCGCTTCCCGCCGTCACGGGTGAGCATTACGAAGGCGGTCACTGGCTGGGTACTTTTGCCGTTTATTTGACCAGCAACGCAGGGATTCGCCGCTAGACGTGGAGGGTGGACTTGCAGGCCCTCAGACCTGCGCTTCGAGCGGGGGCGCAGGATGGCCAAACTGTGACCTGGCCTGTGGATGCTTTCGGGCGCTAATCGCTAGAGTGCCCACAACACCGATCAGCCGCGTCCTTCCTTGCATGCAACAGTCAGAACAAACCTCGCGGGACTCGCTCGAAGCCGCCCTGCACGCCAGCGAAGCACGCTTCTCCAGTGCCTTCGACTTCTCCGCGATCGGCATGGCGTTGGTCTCCCCGACCGGTAAATGGATCCGCGTCAATCAGTCCCTGTGCGAAATCCTGGGTTACTCGTCCGAGGAGTTGCTCGCCAAGACATTCATCGAGATCACCCATCCCGATGATCTCGAACTGGACATGGCCAACGTTGGAAAGATGCTGACGGGCGAGATTCGCACGTACAAAATGGAGAAGCGCTACTTCGACAAAAACGGCCAAACGGTATGGGCGATCTTGAACGTTTCCTTGCTGCGCACACCGCAAGGCGCCCCGCTGTATTTCATATCGCAGATCGAAGACATCACCGATCGCAAGCGCGGCGAGATTGCGACTCAGGAGGCGGAGGCGAAATTTCGCGCGGTGTTCAATCACAACCCGATAATGAGCGTTCTGGTGACGCACCCGGAGCGCAGAATCGTGGAGGTCAACGACGCCTGCCTCGCAGGCTTTCTATTTTCCCGCGACCGGATCGTCGGCCGCCGCACGTCTGAATTGGGCGTCTGGCAGGCCCCCGCAGAGTACGAACGGTTCGTTCAGTTCTTGGCGTCGCAGGACTGGTCGCAGGGGTTCGAGACGGCTTTCCGCCGCAGCGACGGTTCGATGTTTCAGGCAAAGATCAACAGCAGCTCGTTCAGTCTGGATGGACGAACCTACATGCTGCATTTGATCGAGGACTTTACCGAGCGCCAAAGGATCAAGAGCGAACTGCTGCGCGCGAAAGAGGCGGCGGAGAACGCGACGCGCGCCAAGAGCGACTTCTTGGCCACCATGAGTCATGAGATCAGAACGCCGCTGAACGGAGTATTCGGCTTCGTCAATCTGCTACTGGACACGCCGCTCAACGACGAGCAGAGAGAATCGGTCAACATCATCAAGCGTTCCGGCGACGCTCTGCTCAGTATCATCAACGCCATCCTGGATTTTTCGAAGATCGAAGCCGGCAAGCTCGTGCTGGAGAATGCGCCCTACAACCTGCGCACAGTGTGCGAAGACGTGATGGCATTGATGCGCCCGGAGACGATGGAGAAGGCCTTGAGCTTGACGCTGGAGTATGGCGCCCACGTGCCGACCCAGTTGTTTGGCGATTCCTTGAGGGTGCGGCAGATCCTCCTGAACCTGGTCGGCAACGCCATCAAGTTTACGAGCCACGGCGGCGTCCACATCGAGGTGCGCCGCGTCCATACCGGCGAGTTCAAGATCAGCGTCACCGATTCGGGCGACGGGATTGCGCCTGAACTCCAGCAAACATTGTTCGAGCGCTTCACGCAGGCGGACTCGTCAACGACGCGCAGGTACGGTGGCACCGGACTGGGGTTGGCCATTTGCAAGCGCCTTGCGCAGCTCATGGACGCCAAGATTGGCGTCACCAGCGAACTCGGCGCGGGCTCTACATTTTGGTTCACGCAACCTGCGGAGTCGATTCCAGCCGCCGCAATGCTCGCGCAGGCCGCAGGGTCTGTTTCACTGGACCGAACGAGCATGCGCACAGCGCTGACCGCACAATCGGTGCGGGTGTTGCTGGCCGACGATAACGCCGTCAACCGCATGCTGACAAAGCGGATCTTGGAGAAGGTCGGCTGCCGCGTCGAGACCGCGAACGACGGCAGGGACGCGGTGGCTCGTTTGCAAAACATGCCGTTTGACCTGGTCTTGATGGATTGCCACATGCCGCAAATGGATGGTTTCGCGGCGACCCGAATCATGCGGCAAGCGCAAATGGGCCCGCAGCGCATTCCGATCATCGCCCTTACCGCGAGCGTCACGGCCCGCGACCGGGAGGAATGCCTGCTCGCCGGCATGGACGATTTTCTGGCCAAGCCCGTTGAAGTCGATCGCCTCTACGCCATAGTCGAAAAATGGCGCGCCTTAGACTTCAATTCGGCGCAACGAGCGGGCTCTTCAATTGACGGCGGCACGCGTGCTGCTTCTGTCAAAGGCTAGCGCCGAGGCATCTTGGGGCTAACGCTGCGCCGGCGGCAGAACGGGCGCCAGATTTTCAGCCGATACCCAACCTCGACGTCCAGCGCTGTTTTGCACCAGAACGAAGCTGTCGTACCGCGAAGCGGTCTTGACGATCTCTGCCTCGCGCAGCACGAATAGCGGTGCCCCCATCGGGACGGGCGAAACGCGGGCCGGAGCCGTGTGCGCGAGCACCACCGATTCATGCAACGTCGGCCACCAGGCAATGGCACCGCAGAGGGCCACGCCGATCAGCGTGACGCCGAGAATCGCCGCGGCGCTGAGCATGAGCCGATGCCGCCGATACATTTTCTTCACCAGAATACCGATCCCGGCAACGATCAAACCGAGTTCTCCAAGCCAGCCAAGAATGCGCGGATTCGCCAGGCTTGCAATGCGCTCGAATTGCGTGCGCGTTTCCGGCGGCAATCCCGAGGCTTGGCGAACGTGGCGCAAGTTGGCGTCGACGTCGGAGTCGTTGGGGTCAAGCATCTTGGCCCGCTCATAGTTGAGCACCGCCAAGCCCGGTTTACCGGCGCGTGCATAGGCGTTCGCCGAATTATAGAGGGCGGCGGCGGAGTAGCCCGCCTGTGCTTGCGCCGCCGAGCGGGCGTGCGACGGTAACAGGGCGAGCACGATTAAAGCGGCGGCCCAGGGTGCGTGGTGAATCATCGCGGCTCCTCGAGCGCCAATCGACGGCGCACGAGTTCGGTCCAACGCTCGAAATCGGCGGCCTGCAGGAGGCCGGCGGAGTAATTGGACTCGTCCGCGAGAGCGAAAATTTGCCGGATATCCTCAGCGTCGGCGATGGTTGTCTGGTCCACAGAGAGCCTCTCGTCCGACGCGATCCCCGAGCGCGAGGCCAAGCTTGTCTGCAACACGGAGCGGGCAGCGGTGAAGAACGCGGCCGCATCGCCGCGAGCCGAGGCCGCACTCATCTCCTCGAGCGCGGCATGTGTCTTCCGCTCTCTTTCTCGCTTTTGCTCTAGTTGCATATCGCTCGCTTTGCGTTCCCGGCGATGCAGCGTGATCCAGCCGCCGCCGAACAGGAGCGCCAGCGCCGAGGTGAAACCCAAGAATGGCCGCTGAAAATAGAGCGGCACCAATGAATCGACGCGCGCCGTGGTTTCAGCGTGGTCTGGCCGCAGTCCATTGTCCGCCGATGCCTTGGCAGGCCTGGTTCCGCCCGCAGCGGTCCCCGAACCGTTCGCCGGTTGGCCCGCCGCGATGTCCGCAGCCGAGGGGGAGACCATCACGCTCAGGGGCGCACTGTGAGCCGTTTCGTAGCGACGCGTGTCCGGGTTAAAGAAGCTGAAGCTCAGCGGTGGAATGGTGTGAGTACCGGGTTGCAAGGCTATGAGCGGCTGCTCGAAAATCTTCTCGCCCCGATGCCCGGTGCTGTCGGCGGCGTTGAAGGCAGCTTTGGGTTCATAGGTTTTCCACTCTGCATCGGCGCCGAGCATGCTGCTATCGACGCGATCGAAATTGCCGGTGCCGTTCACGTGCATACGAAGCGTGAGAGGGTCACCTGCCGTATTCGCCGGCGCGGATATGTCGGCACTGATCTTGAAGTTACCAACCGCGCCGCCAAAGTCGGAAGGCTTTCCCTGCGCCGGCAGCGGCAGCACCGTAAACGGTGCCTCGGGACTGGCGACGTTAATGTTTTTCGGCACTGTGGCACCGAAAAGATTCTGCAGGAACGGGTCACCCAACAGATCGTCGAGCATCGAGTCGCGTAACGGGCGGGTACGCATCCGCACGGTGAGTGGGGCCTCGAAGCTGAGCGAAAAAGTCCCTGGCTTGATGGCGGCGAGCACGCTGCGCCAGGTGAACACCGTGAACGCTTTGCCGTCGATGGCTTTTGCTGCGCGATCGGGCTGATGCGACAGATTGTTGAGGGTGAAGTCCGCGCTGTTGAGCTTCGGCAAGCCATTGACCGAGGCCACAAACCCGTCGCGCATGCCCACCTGGATCTCGATCGGGACGCTTTCGCCTACGTATATTTCGTGCTTCGGGATTTCCAGGCGCACGAAGGCGGACCCGTCGGGGGTCAAGCGCACGCCATCGGCAGAAGCCTTGCCCGGGACGATTGTCGGGAGACCCGGTGAAGGGCCATGGCCGGACAGCGACGAAGAACCGCCGCCGTGGACCGGGTTGACCCGCAGCACCAAGGGCGGAGACTTCGGCGTAACGCCAGGGATAGTAAATACGCCGGCCTCCTCGGGAGTGACCCGGATGATCGTCGAGGTCGACTCGATCGCCGCACCATTGATCAACTGAACTTGACGCATCTGACCAACGACTCGGAATTCCAGTCCTGGCACGACAGGCAGCGGCACCGAAAGAGTTCCGCTGCCCGACGTCAGAATGGTGAGCCGAGCCGACTCTCCCATCTCGATCTGCGACGGTTCGATGCTGGCGTCAATTGAGGGGGCGGCGGCGGCGAGACCCAGGGTTGCCGTGAACAGAAAGATTGCGATTGCAGCCAACAGATCATGCATGCGAGAAAACTGCGCTCTCATTACCAATCCTTCACGGGCTTGTCAGGCGGCGCGTCGAGGTCGCGGCGCGCCACCGGCATGCCCAGCGCACGCCGTTCTTCGCCCCTTTGTGAATCGAGCAATTCACGCGCCTCTTCAGCGCTCATCTGGCCTGGAAGACGCTCTGCATCGGCTTGGGCAGGAGGTGGCGGTTCACCATTACCTGCCGCCGGTTTTGGTTGACCGTTGGGCTGCTTCGGTTGATCAGTCGGCGACTGCTGCGGCTCGCTGGGCGGTGGCTGCTGGGCCGGCGGCGGTGCGCGGCTCGGTGGCGGTTGCTGCGCGCTCGGCGGCGGTTGGCCGGACGGCGGCTGGCCGGGCTGCTGGTCCGGGGCGGGTGGCGGCTGGCCCGCGGAGTTCGGCTGCTGCTGCCTTTGCGATTGATTCTGTGATTGATTCTGTGATTGATTCTGTTTTTGTTTCAGCTCCTCGAGCTTGCGCTTCACCAAGTCGCGATTGTACTTGCTATCGGCATCGTCGCGGCGTAATTGCAGCGCCGTGTCGTAGGCTTTCACGGCCTCGTTCCATGCTTCCATGGTTTGCTGGGGCGCGCTCCCTTCGGTCTTTTGCCCGGTCCGGTACAGCGTGTTGCCGAGATTGTAATAGGCGTCCTCTTGGTCGGCGAGACGCTTGGCATCTGCCGACGGCGCTTGGTTGATCGATTCCTGAAACGCCTTCGCCGCCTGCGGGAACCGGCCGGCCCGGTACGCGGCCGTCCCTGCGTTGAATTGCAGCGCAGGTAATTTCGGGTCGCTCTTGGCGGCCGCGGCAAACTCGTTCGCCGCCGTCGCGAAATCGCCCTTTTTATAAGCTTCCTCGGCGCGCGTCGACGAAGCTCGAACCGATCCCGCGGGCGACAGCGACAGCGACAGCGACAGCAAGACCGCGACGGACACGACGGCCGGATCGATCCGCGATGACTGCGTCGCCGCCGCTTGATGGCGCCGGCGGGAGGTGACGCGGCGGCGGCTGCCGACGAGCAAGCTGGTCAGCAGCAATCCCACCGAACCCGCGAGCGGCCATTGATATCGATCGATATAGACTCTCTGCCGGCGCGAGGCGAGATCATGCTTGAGCGTGGGCGCCAAGCCCGCCGTGTAGATGGTTTCGAATCCTTGCGCTTGCGAACCTAGGGGCGCATACAGCCCGCCGGTCGCCGCCGCAATCGCTCTCAACGCGGGCTCGTCGAGCCGCGATTTCACGAAACTGCCCGAATCGTCTTTCACGAATCCGCCGTTCGGAGTTGCCGACAGCGGGATGAGATCGCCCTGCGGTGTGCCCACGCCGATCGTGTAGATCTTCAAGCCGTCTTGCTGGACTGCGGCCTTAGCCGCGACCAGTGCATCGCCCTCGAGATCTTCGCCGTCGGTGACCAGGATAAGAATCTTATCGCTGTTGGGACGGCGCCGCAGTGCCGTCTGCGCCTCGCGAATGGCGCTCGCTATGTTGGTGCCGCCGCGTGGGATCGTATTGATGTCGATCGCGCTGAGCGACTCATGAAACGCGCCGTAGTCGAGGGTTATGGGGCAGACGAGGAAAGCATTGCCGGCGAAGGCCACGAGTCCCACCGCATCCCCGTCCAGCTTGTTGGTGAAGTCGTCGATGGCCAGCTTCGCACGGGTGAGCCGATCAGGCTTCACGTCCGGGGTCGACATGCTGCGCGAGGTATCCACTGCGAAAATGATTTCGTTGCCGCGGCGGCTGATCAGCTCCCAGCGAAAGCCCACGAGCGGTCCCGCCAGTGCAATGAAAAGCAATGCCAGAGAAGTGAACATAAGTGCGCGCTGCGCGCTGCGGCGGCCTACGGATACCGACTGTGTGAGTTGCGAGCGCAGGTGCGGCGAGACGAATTGGGCGAGCGCGGCGTGCTGGCGGGCATCGTAGCGGCGCCACAGCCAGATGAGGCATGCGCAGGCGAAGGCTCCTGCGGCCAGCCATGCGGGCTGTCTGAACATCATGGCAATCTCCGGAAGCGGGTGTGCCGGAGCAGCAATCCGAAACCCAGGATGGCGGCCGACGGAATCAGCGCCCATGAATACAATTCGTCGTAGTGCTCGAATTTCTGCACGGTCTGCGCGGACTTCTCGAGACGATTAATCTGCTCGTAGATCTTTTTCAATGAATCGGTATCGGTGGCGCGGTAGAATGTGCCGCCGGTCTCGGCGGCGACCGTCTGCAGTGTCTTCTCGTCAACATCCACCTTGTCCATGACAATACGAATGCGGCCGGCCTCGTCCCGCACGGGAATCGGCGCCATGCCGCGCACGCCGACCCCGATGGTATAAATCTTGACGCCCAGAGCCTTCGCGGCTTCCGCCGCGGCGAGCGGCGATATTTTTCCGGTGTTGTTCATGCCGTCCGTGAGCAGAATCACGACCTTCGATTTTGCAGCCCGGGCACGCAAGCGGTTGACGCTTGCGGCTATCGCCGAGCCGATGGCCGTGCCGTCCTCGTCCGCGACGGCGGTGGTGACGCGCTCGAGATTCTGTTGCAGCCAGTCATGATCGAGCGTGAGCGGACTGACCAGGTAAGGCGCGGCAGCGAAGGCGATGAGACCGATGCGGTCACTGGGCCGCTCCTCGATGAACCTCGATACCACGGACTTGACGACGTCGATGCGATTCACGCGCCGGTTGTCGATTTGAAAGTCCAGCGCTTGCATGGACCCGGACACGTCCAGCCCGAGAACGATGTCGATGCCGTTGGCCGTCACCTCGGTGCGGCTGTGGCCGCGTTGCGGACGCGCGAGGCCGACGATCATGCATGCGGCCGCGAGCAGGGGCAGCAGCCACACCCAACCACCCACGCGGGAGCGGGCAGCACGGGACACATGGCGTGCGAGACCCACGTCCGAGAATTCGACGGCAGCAACGGGTCCGCGCCGTCCGCGAAGGAGCATCACCACGGGCAGCAGCGCCAAAAGCCATAGCCACTCAGGTTGAAGGAAGCGAATCATTGACCTCCTTGATGCGGGATAGCTTTGTGACCTCGTGGGTTTCCGCCGGCGTGGGTTTGGATGTTTCGATCACGAAGCTGCGGGCGTTCTGGTGCAGCGATTCCATGATTGATCTCGACAAGGACATCCCAGCGAACTTCGCCATATCGCATTGCTCGAGAAATTGTGCCAGCAGAGTGCGGTGCGCGGCGAGCTTCGATTGCGACGAATCAAGGAGGTCGTGCAAAAACTCTTCGGTGGTGCGATGCATGGCAGTGACCATGAATTCTGCTTCGATGTACTCGCGCACGATGTCCGATATCGCAATGGAAAATTCCCGAACGCTCGAGGGATCCAAGAGCCGGCGAATGTCCTCGAGGCGCTGCAGAGCGATCTCGGAGGGCCGCGGCGCCCTCGGTAAGCGTTGCTGCCGCTTCCATCGCCATGCGGCATAGGCGCCGATCGCGAGCGCCACGACGACCGCCACCAGAGCCGGGAGGAACCACGCGGGTGGGATATGCTTGGGGCCGCGAATGTCGCGAATGTCTTCGGCGGGCGCGGCATTTGCGGGCGCCGGTGGGAGAATGGGCGCCGATGAACCGGCGCCCACGGGTGCGCTCATCGGCGCTGGTGCGCTTGCGGGGGCTGGTGCGCTGACAGGTGCCGCCGCCCCGGCGGGCGTGGCCGCTGCCGCGAGGCCAAGCGCCGCGGCGGTGCATGCATGGCACGCACGCTTGCTCATACGCGGTACGTCATACCCGTCGGCGCTCGCGAGTTTTGAAGAATCGCTGCAAGGCGGGCATGTAAGGCGAATCGGTCTTGAGCTCCAAGGTATCCACGCCTTCGGAGCGAAAGTCGCTCACCAATCGGCGGGCGCGCTCAATTGCCAATTCGTTGAAGCGCTTGCGGATCGCGACGTTGGAAGTGTCCAGCTCGACGATCTCTCCGGATTCCGCATCTTCGAGTGCGAGAACGCCGACGTTGGGAAGTTGCTTCTCGCGCGGATCCTCGATCTGTACGGCGATGAGATCGTGACGCCGATTGGTCCGACGCATCGCGCGACGCAGGTCGGCACGGGTCACGAGCGGATCGCCAGGCGATTGGAAATCGGAAATCAGGAACACGATGGCGCGCCGGTGCAGGACGTGATTGGCGACATCGAGCGCCTTCACCGTGTCGGTGCGCCGGCCTTCGGGCGTGTGGTAAAGAATGTCTCGCACGACGCGCAACACATGACGCCGGCCTTTTTTGGGCGGCAAATAGCGCTCAATGCGGTCGGTATAGAGAAGCAGGCCGACCTTGTCGCTATTGCGGATCGCGGAAAACGCCAGCACGCTGGCGAGCTCGGCGGCGAGGTCGCGTTTGCTCAAGGCGGCCGAGCCGAAATTTCCCGAAGCGCTGATGTCCACCAGCAGTAAAATCGTGAGCTCGCGCTCCTCGGTGAACTTCTTGACGAAGGGCCGGCCGGCGCGCGCCGTGACATTCCAGTCGATGGTCCGTACTTCGTCCCCTGGGGTGTATTCGCGCACTTCGTCGAAGTCCATGCCGCGCCCCTTGAATACCGAATGGTATTCACCGGCGAGACTGTCGTTGACCATGCGGCGCGTGCGGATCTCCAATTGCCGCATGCCGCTCATGATGGCTTTCGTCGACTTGGTGGTGTCAGCCGGCATGGCGGTCAGGGGACGGGCAGGGCGTCGAGAATTTTGTATATGACGTCCTCGGACGTGATGTTTTCGGCCTCGGCTTCGTAGGTCACGGAAACACGATGACGCAGGACATCCATCGCGATCGACTTCACGTCTTGGGGAGTCACATAGTGACGGCCGTTGAGAAAAGCGATGGCGCGCGCAGCGAGCGTCAAGTTGATGGTCGCGCGGGGCGATGCGCCGGTCTGGATATACCCGTCTATCTTCATGGATTTAGCGACCGGCGGGCGGGTCGCGAGCACGAGGTCCACGATGTAGTTCCTGATCTTATCGTCGACGTAGAGTGTATTCACGACATGGCGCGCGTTCAGGATCTGCTCGCCGGACACGACGGGACGCGGAGTCGGGAGCGCCTCCGACGTCGCCATGGCGTCCAAGATGGCGCGCTCTTCGCTGCGATTGGGATAGCTCACCACCACCTTCATCATGAACCGGTCGATCTGCGCCTCCGGCAATGGATAGGTGCCTTCCTGCTCGAGCGGGTTCTGCGTTGCCAGCACCAGAAAGGGATTCGGCAGCGGATAGGTCTCATCGCCGATGGTCACTTGGCGTTCCTGCATCGCTTCCAGAAGGGCGCTCTGCACCTTTGCCGGCGCGCGATTGATTTCATCCGCCAGGATGAGATTGCTGAAAATAGGTCCGTGCTTGGTGCGGAAGGCACCGTCCTGGGGGTTGTAAATCATGGTGCCGACAATGTCGGCCGGCAGCATGTCCGGGGTGAATTGCAGGCGTTTGAAGCGAACCGCGATGCCGGCGGCCAGGGTTTTCAGCGCCAGCGTTTTAGCGAGCCCAGGCACACCTTCGAGCAGCACGTGGCCGTTCGTGAGGAGCGCCACCAACAGCCGATCCAACAAGTGCCTCTGCCCCACGATGACGCGCGCCATTTCCGCTTGCAGGGGCGCAATCCAGGTGGAGTTGTCCAGAACGGCCTCGCGGGCGGCGCGCATGGCGGGGTCTGAGCCTAGCGACTGCGGAGTCGGCGCCGGGGAGGCCTCCAGCGTCGGCCGGAACCTGGAGGTTAACGGGGTAGATTCTTGATTCATCAGCCGATCCTTTGCAATTATCCGCGGTTACATAGGCAACGATTTGGAGTTGGAGCCTGAAGCCCCTCAAGGATGAATTGGCCCAATCCAATCCAATCCAATCCAATCCAATCCTTTAGAGCGGCGCCCCACCTATTTTAAAGCTCAAGAGGCGCCGGTGGTGCTGTTTCAATCGCCGCAAAAGGCGACCATGCGCAACGTACGACCTTTCCGGCCGGCGGTGGTTCCCGCGCGGCGGCCGCTATAAACCCTTGTTGGGATTGATCAAATATTTCTCGCCCGTCGAACTCTTGGCGTAAACGGATATCGTGGCGAGGTCCAACGCCTCCGCCAGCGATACTACCTTCGCATAATTGCTCGCGAACGTCGTTTTCAGCTCCGCGGCCACGCGCTGCTTGAGCTTTTGCGTGGCGGCCAATCCTAGCTTTTGCAGGAAGGGTGTGACTAGCCAGCCGCCGACTCCCCATGCCATGCCGAAGTTGCGATTGAGCTCGATCGGGCCCTGGCCTAATCCCCCGTACACATAGACCTGCTTGTGAACCGCCGAGCCGTAGCGGCTGTATTGGGTGGCCTTTCTGAGAATGGCTGCTTCCATGCACGCCAGAATCTGGCCTGCCAGCTTGCCGCTGCCGATGGCATCGAAGGCAATGGTCGCGCCGGTGACGCTCAATGCCTCGATAAGATCGTGAATGAACGTGGGCGAACTCGAATCGCACACTTGTGCGGCACCCATCGAGCGCAGCAGATCGACTTGTTTTCGATTGCGAACGATGTTGACGAGCGCTATCCCCTCCTTGTCGCAAATCCTCTGCAGCATCTTCCCCAAGTTTGAGGCGGCAGCGGTGTGCACCAAGGCCGTATGGCCTTCACCGCGCATGGTCTCAACCATCCCGAGGGCGGTCAGCGGATTGACGAAGCACGATGCGCCCTCGGCAGGCGTTGCGCCATCCGGCAGAACCAGACACTGCTCATGGGAAACGCACCGGTATTGCGAGTACATCGCGCCGCCGAGCATCGCAACCGTCTTACCAAGCAGAGCTTGCGCGGCAGCCGACGACCCGGCTTCGACGACGGTGCCCGCCCCCTCATTGCCGATGGGCATGGACACGTCGAAGCGCGCCGTCATGCTCTTGAGCGCCGCGTCGGGAACGCGGGCGGTTACCACGGGATGGTCCTGGGTGCCGCCTTGGTTGGCCTTGGACATGTCGGCGCCGGCGAACAACAACCCTAGATCCGACGGATTGATGGGCGCCGCTTCGACGCGGACGAGCACCTCACTTGCCGCCGGGATGGGAGTCGGCACACGCGTCAGCACCACTTCCAAATCGCCGGTGTTCTTGACGAGCGAGCAAAGTTGCAGACCGGTGCGTGCTTCATCCTGCACCATGTGATACCTCAAAGCCGATTGAATAGGGCCATGCCTATCATGCTACACCGCGACTCGCACTCGGGGCGAACGGTCGCGGGGGCGCGGCGGGTGTTCGGACACATTTCAAAGCGACACGCTAGAATTTAGGCGCCACGATGAGAATTTTCCCGTACTTCGCAATGGCTCATGCCCTGACTTGAGCGTTGGGATGCCGCTTGGAGTGCCCGCTCGCCGATGACCAGAAAACCGCAGTTTCAGGGTTCGAAAGCGCCGCGTCACGGTGTGGCGAGGGTCATATCGAAACTGGGATGGGGATCGCGCACGCAGGCGGCGGCGTGGGTGCGCGAGGGGCGTATCCGCGTGAACGGCCGCGTGGTGAGCGATGCAGAATTGCCGGTGCGCCAAGGCGTGGACCGCATCGATATCGACGGCCAGGAGCGCGTCGCGGCGGCTCGAATCGTGCTCATGTTGAACAAGCCGCGCGGCTTGGTGACCTCGCGGAGCGACGAGCGGGGCCGCGCTACGGTATATGACTGTTTTGCGGATGCGGCACTGCCGTGGCTGGCACCTATCGGCCGGCTGGATAAAGCCAGCGAGGGTCTGCTGCTGTTCAGCAATGACCCCGCGTGGGCGTCGCGCATCACCGACCCTGATTCAGGGCCGCCGAAAACCTACCACGTGCAGATCGAGCGCCTGGGCGATGATTCCCTTATGAGAGAACTCGAACGTGGCGCCGTCGTGCAAGGCCGGCGCTTGGCAGTCCGATCTGCCCGAGTGCTGCGGTCGGGGGAGAAGAACGCTTGGTTGGAAGTCGTGCTGGACGAAGGGCGTAACCGGCACATACGCCGATTGCTGGAGACGTTCGATGTGTCGGTTATCCGCCTCATTCGCGTTGCCATCGGCTCGCTTGCGCTCGGCGAACTCGCGAAAGGCAGGTGGCGAATGCTGTCGCAAAAAGAAATTGGATCGCTGTGAGAGGTGCCGACCTCTTGGCGCCCGCTGATTGGTTTTTGATCGTCTCTGGGTGTGGATAAACGAGATTTACGGCGCTGGCCGGACATCGCGGGAAAACTAAATGCATCGTTGAGGTGGGCATGGCCTGGAGTATTCGCGCTGACGTTTCGATGTTTTGACCGGCAAAACGGCAAAACGGCAAAACGGCAAAACGGCAAAACGGCAAAACGTCAGCTTTCTAATAGCGTCACGTGCCCCGGTGGCTCAAAATGACCCGGGGTAGGCGCCGCCATCGAGCAGAATGTTCTGACCGGTGATGTATCCCGCATGGACGCTGCACAAAAAAGCGCAGGTCTGCCCGAGTTCTGCAGGAGTGCCGAATCGCTTGGCGGGAATCTCGGCCATGGCTTGCGCCGCCACCGCGGTCTCGGGTTTCCCGGTTTTTTTGGAGGAGGCGGCGAAGCCGCCGCGCAGGCGTTGGGTATCGAAGCTTCCGGGCATGAGATTATTGATCGTGACGTTCTTGTCCGCGACCTTGCGCGCGACCCCGGCCACGAAGGCGGTGAGGCCCGCCCGCGCCGCGCTCGACAGATCCAGCCCAGCAACTGGCATCTTGACGCTGATGGAGGTGATGTTGACGATTCTGCCGAACCCGCGGGCTATCATCGGGTCCATGACCTTTTGAATGAGCTCGATGGGCGTCACCATGTTCATGGTCACACCGGTGAGCATGGCCTGACGATCCAGTTCGCGAAAGTCGCGGAATGGCGGTCCGCCATTATTGTTGATCAGAATGTCGGGTGTGGGGCAGATCGCGAGCAGCGCCGCCTGCCCCTCAAGGGTGGATACGTCGGCGAGCACCGGAGTCACTTCCGCCCCGGTGGCCTGGCGAATTTCTGTGGCCGTTCGATCGAGCAGCGTGCGGTTGCGCCCATTGATGACCAACGAGACACCGGCTTCGGCGAGCGCCAGGGCGCAGGCTCGACCAAGTCCCTGGCTCGATGCACAGACGATCGCCGTGCGTCCGCGAATTCCCAAGTCCATGTGACTATCCTCCATTGTCAGATTTACAAAACTGATTACGCGCTTGCAATGATCGCATTTCGATCGTATAGCCGGTATACGCTGGCAGCACAACCCACTGGAGTCGTTATGACGATCACACGAATCAAGCCCGGCCCGCGGATGTCGCAAGCAGTGATACACAACAAGACCGTATACTTGGCGGGTCAGGTGGCGCCCGGCCCCACGGTCGCGATTCAAACACGGGAAATACTCGCGATGATCGATGGCCTGCTGGCGGAAGCAAACACCGACAAGAGCCGGTTGCTGTCGGCAACCATCTGGCTCACGGACATGGCGACCTTTGGAGAAATGAACGGCGTGTGGCAATCCTGGGTCGTTCAAGGACAGACTCCCGCGCGCGCCACCGTACTCAGTGCTCACCTCGCCTCCGCAGAATTCAAGATTGAAATCGCCGTCATTGCCGCCCAGCCCTAGAGGACGAGGCACGTGTTCAGATCGGCACCTTAAGGTATGCGCTTGACGCACCGTCATGCTGAAGCTGCAAAATATCTGCAAAACCTTCGAGGGCCGGCCTGTCCTCGACGACGTGAACTTGACCGTTCCCAAAGGCGTCACACATGCGTTGATCGGCTCGAGCGGCTCGGGCAAGACGACGCTGCTCAGAATTACCCTGGGATTGATTCCGTTCGACAAGGGCTACGTCAAAATCAACGATCAAACATTGCTTTCGTTCACGCAAGTCGAATGGGCCGACCGCATTGGATATGTTCCGCAAGACGGCGGACTTTTTCCGCATATCTCGGCGAAAAATAACGTCGCTTTGGTCGCGACCTTGCGCGGATGGAACAAGTCGCGAATCAACGATCGCGTCGAGGAATTGCGCAAGGTCGTGGACCTCGATCCGGAGATTCTGACGCACTTTCCCCGTGAGATGAGCGGCGGCCAGAAACAGAGGGTGTCGATCATGCGCGCGGCGATGATGGACCCTGCAGTGATGCTGTTGGACGAACCGATGGCCGCATTGGATCCGCTCATCCGCAGCAGCCTGCAGCAGGAACTGAAGTCAATTTTCCAACGGCTGGGCAAGACGGTGTTGTTGGTCACGCACGATCTCGGCGAGGCCGTCTATCTGGCGGAACAACTGACGATGCTCCATGAGGGAAGAATGGTTCAGACCGGAACTTACCGCGAGCTCTTGCTTCACCCTGCCAGTCCCTTCGTAACTCAGTTCATCAATGCGCAGCGCACGCTGCCGGATGCGAGCGACGTCAAGTGAGACGCATCCGGCTGATCGCATTCGTGGTGGGAACTCTGACATCCTGCGCTGCGCTCGCCGCCCACACGATCGTGATCGCCGGCAAGATCTTCACGGAGAGCTATGTCTTGGGCGAGATCGGGGCGCAAACGATCGAGTCTTCGTCGCATGTTCCGGTCACGCGCAAACTCGGTATGGGAAGCACCGGCATTTTGTTCGAGGCGCTGAGGAGCGGGGCGATCGATGTGTACCCTGACTACACGGGCACTCTGGCAGAAGCCATCCTCAAGCGGCCGGAACTGAAGTCCATCGATGAGATTCGTCAGGGCCTGGCCGGCTCGGGTCTGACCATATCCGATTCGCTCGGATTCAACGATACCTATGCGCTCGCCGTGAAAGAGGAGTTCGCGGAAAAGCACAACCTGCATTCGATCGGTGATTTGATTCCCATCCAATCATCCATCCGGGCGGCTTTCAGCTACGAATTCATGGATCGAAAAGACGGGTATCCCGGATTGGTTGGAAGCTACCACTTGAACTTCAATCCGCAAAAGATCAATCGCATGGAACACACGTTGAGCTTCCAGGCCATCGATCAGAATGCCGCTGATCTGATCGATGTCTATTCGACGGACGCCAAAATAAAGAAGCTCAATTTGCGGGTGCTCAAGGACGACCACAATTACTTTCCCGTGTATCAAGCCGTGTGGGTTGCGAGGCAGGGGTTCGCGGATAAATATCCGCGAGAATGGCAGGCGCTTCGCGGACTCGAAGGCAAGATAAGCGAAGAAACGATGCTCGACATGAACGCCCAGGCCGACATTCAAAAAATTCCCTTCGAAAAAATAGCCGCGCAATTCTTGGGGTCCGACAGTCCGACCTCAAAAGGCTGGCTGCACGAGGTTGCAAGACGCACGAAAGAACACCTGTGGCTGGTTGGCGTGTCGCTGCTGTTTTCGGTGCTCGTCGGCATACCGCTCGGCGTCACGGCAGTGCGCTTCCACGCCGCAGGGCAAGCAATCTTGTTGTCGAGTGCCGTGGTTCAGACGATACCGTCCCTCGCCTTGCTGTGTTTTCTCATTCCGGTTTTCGGCGTCGGCACCAAGCCTGCCTTGGCTGCGCTATGCCTCTACAGCTTGCTGCCGGTGGTGCTGAATACATTCACCGGCATTCGCGCCGTGAACCCCATTCATCTGGAGAACGCGCGCGCGTTTGGATTGAACCGCCGGCAGGTGCTTTTCAAAGTGGTGCTGCCGCTCGCGAGTCCGACTCTGTTGGCGGGCATCAAAACCGCAACCATCGTCAGCATCGGCACGGCAACGCTTGCGGCGCTGGTGGGGGCCGGGGGCTACGGCGTACCCATCGTGTCGGGCCTTGCGTTGAACGATGTCCCCACGATCCTGATGGGTGCCATTCCGGCGGCGCTGATGGCGTTGGTGGCGCATGGCATTTTTGAATTGTTGGGTCTGGCGCTGATCCCCGCGAGCCTTCGACGGCGCCCATAATTTCACGCTATGCTCACCGCATTCACGGTCAACCAATCAAAGACCAGGGGAGGCGTTCAATGGCGGAGCGTACGATTGCGAGTTGGCGGGTGTGCGAGGTCGAGGTGCGGCGGGTACGCGAGAGGGCGGCGGGCTGGGTGCTAGGGGCCGCGGGGTTTTTTTTCAATCAAGCGTGCCTGGCGGATGCAGTCTCGGCGCCGCCGCCGCGTCCCGTTGCGCTCCGGGCCGCGCATCTGTTCGATTCGGTCTCCGGTAGATTGGTTGAACACGGCGTGGTGGTCGTCTCGGGCAATAAAATCCAGGCGGCGGGCAGCGAGGCCAGGATTCCCGAGGGCGCCGAGGTGATCGACCTGGGCGACGCGACCTTGTTGCCGGGTTTCATCGACGCCCACGTGCATTTGTCGCAAGAAGCCGGTCCTCATTGGTATCACGACTGGTTCAACAGCATCATGCGTTTCCCGGCCGAGCAGGCGTTGTATGGCGCGCATTACGCGAAGGCCACGCTGGAAGCGGGCATTACCACGGTGCGCGACGTCGGCTCGTCCGACTATATAGCGGCCGGCTTGCGCAACGCCATCAACGATGGGCAGATTCCGGGTCCGCGCATGCTGGTATCCAACTATGCGATTGGGTCGACGGGCGGCCACGCGGATCAAGACCCCGCCCCACCGCAGCGCATCGCCGTGGCAGGTCCCATTCAAGGCGTGTGCAACGGCTCGGATGAGTGCCGTTCCGCCGTGCGATATCAGATCAAGTATGGCGCGGACGTGATCAAGTTCATGCCATCGGGCGGCGTTCTATCGCTGTCCGATCCGGTGGACAATGTCCAACTCACCCAGGAAGAAATGAACGCGCTCGTATCCGAAGCGCATGCTTGGAATCGAAAGGTCGCCGCGCACTGTCACGGCGACCGCGCCGCCAAGATGGCCATCGCCGCAGGGGCCGATTCGATAGAGCACGGCACCTTTCTGCAGGATGACACCCTGCAAGAGATGAAGAAAAAGCATGTATACCTGGTGGCGACGCTGTTCGCCGGCGCATGGGTCGGCGAGCGCCTGGACACCTTTCCGCCGCCGATCGCAGCAAAGGCACGTGCCGCCGCGGCGCAAGCGCAGCAGATGTTTCAGCACGCCGTAAAAATTGGAGTGCCGATTGCCATGGGCACCGATGCCGGAGTGGAGCCGCACGGTTTGAACGCGCGTGAATTCTCTCTGATGACCAAGAACGGCATGGCGCCGGCCCAAGCGCTATTGGCGGGTACGGCCAATGGCGCCGACTTGTTGGGGGTCGCGGATCAGACGGGGACGCTCGCGCCCGGGAAACATGCGGATATCGTGGCGGTTGCCGGGAATCCCTTGGCCGACATGCACGCCACCGAACATCCGGTGTTCGTCATGAAGGAAGGAACAATTTACGTAGGTGCCCCCGGAGCCGTTGCAGCGCACTGACTAACGACGGGCTGGGTGAGCCGCGAATCTGAATTACCCGCGAAGCTGCCACAACAGAAATGCGTAGGTATCGGCGGCCTCGCGGTCCTGCTGCGAGCGTGTCGACCCGAACCCGTGGCCTGCGTCGTAGTCGACGCGCAACAGGATGGGCTTGGCGGAACTCGTTGCCGCTTGCAGCCGTGCCGCCATCTTCGCGCCGTGAAAGGGCGCGACGCGCGGGTCGGTAACCCCGGTGGTCAACAGGACTGCCGGGTAGCGGGTGCCGTCCTTCACCGCTTGATAGCTGTCGATGCTCTTGAGCGCGCGATATCCGGCGGGGTCATTGATCGCCCCCCATTCAGGTTCTTCGCCGTAGCCGTTTTGTTCGACTACATAGCGTAACGGGTTCGACCAACCGACGCCGTCGATCACGGCGGCGAAGAGATCCGGCCGCTCGGTCAGCGCACGCCCGACGGTAATCCCGCCCGCCGAGCGTCCGCCGATGGCGAGACGCCGCGGGGACGTATATTTCTTGGCGACCAGATCTTCGCAGACCGCGATCAGGTCGCGCCACGTGTTGGGCTTATTAGCCAGTTGTCCGGCCTGGTGCCATTCGCGCCCGAATTCCCCGCCGCCGCGCACGTTGGCGTAGCCGACGATGGCGCCTGCATCGACGAGAGCCAAAGTTCGGCCCGCGAATGCGGGGGGGTAGGCCGCAAGGCCGTAGGAGCCGTAAGCGGAAATCCAAGTGGGCGCGTGGCCGTCGAGCTTCAACCCCTTGCGGTAGATGATGGTGTAGGGAATTTTCGTGCCGTCCTTGGCAGTAGCGAGATACCGCTGGGCCTCATAGGCGCTGACATCGATCGCTGGCTTCGGCGTGATGCGCGTGTCGACGACGTGACTGCCGGTATCAACCGAGTAGATGCCGGCCGCAGTGAGCCAGCCCGCCAGCGAAATCAAGGCGCCATCCTCGTTGGCGACGGTACACACCGAACCGATTGTGCCGTCGAAGGGCATCGGGATATCGGTCGCTAGGCCGTCGCTTCCGAGCCTCTGTAGGCGGCTGATGCCCCCGTCCATGATGCGCAGGTACAGGCCGTCGCGCGCGCGCGCAGTGCTTTCGATCACGAAGCGACCTTGCGGCACGACCACGGCGGCGGATTCGAGATTAGGAGCGCCGGCGGATGTTTTCACCAGACGCCCGCGCGGCGTTCCCTTGTTGATCAGCAGGTATAAGTCATCGCCGTCGAGATCGACGTCGGTCACTTCATCTTCGAAGGCAGCGAATGATTTCCATTGGGCGCGTCCCGCGATGGCATCCGCAAGGGGCGCAATGAAGGCGCGTGCCTCGGGCCGAACGTCGGTGAGCAAGAGAATCGCGTGCGCGGATGCCGTGTACGTGACGATGTAGGGAGCCTGTATCCGATCGTAATCGATCTCGGCAACAAGGCCGCGCTTCATGAGCACCCGGTCGGTGCTGGGATCCGTGCCAAGGCGGTGGAAGCGCGCCTGACTGTCGAGAAACCGTTCGGGGGTATCGACGGCACCGGTCAGTTGGTTGTAGAAGAAACCGCTGCCGTCATCCAGCCAGTGCGGGTTGGCAGCCTGCGTATTGGCGATATGTTCGGGCAGGTCGCCGCCATCGGCGGCGTTGAGAACGTGCAGAGTCGAATCCTCGCTGCCGTTTTCCGAGACGCCGTATACCACGTGGCGGCCGTCCGGAGAAGCGCGCCACCAATCGAGCGATAAGTGACCCACGGCAACTCTGGACTTCGTGGGATCGACGAGCACGCGGTCGTTGCCCGACGCGTCGCGTACAAAAAGCTTGAAATTGTCGGCGCCCTTTGGCCGCTGCGTGTAGAAAGTGAGTCCGCCGGCACGCTGCACGCGGCTGGTCGCCACCGTGTCGCCCGACAGTTGCTGGATGCGCTTGAGCAGCGCCGTCCTCATCGGCAGCGCGCCGAGCACGGCGCGCGCGTGATCGTTCTGTCCTTTCAAGAACGGCAGCCATGCAGGATCCTTGTCGTTCTCCATCCAGCGATAGGGATCGTTCAGCGTCTCGCCGAAGTACGTGTCCTGCACGACGTCGATGCGCGCAACCGGCGCCGCCGGCACCACGGAGCCGCCGATGGCCCATAAGCTTCGGGAACAGAGGCTCAGCGAGAATGCGCCGGCGCTGCCGGTAATGAACTGCCGCCGGTCGAACCCGATTTTCATCCGCTTAGCCCCTACCGCTCACCCTGTGACATGCAAAATTGGCGCGCAGTTTAGCAAACTCCGGCCGTGCGACGCGGCACGCCGCGGTGGCCGCGACGGCGCAGCACCAGGCAACGGAGCAGCACCCGGCGACGTTCAGCTTGTGGTGCCGGTGCCGAGCGGCAGCGTGCTCAAGAGTTCGGCCAGGCCGTTCCACATCACTTGGACGCCGATGCAGAGCAGTAGGAACGCCGACAGGCGCACCACAATGGTGGTCCCCGTTACGCCGATCCACCCCGCCAGGCGCGCCGAGTGTCGATAGAACAGGTAAATCAGCACGGCCAGCAGCACCACGGCGGCGAGGGTCTCGACGAAGAATTCCACAGACGAGGCATGGAAGCCGCGGGGACGGTTGGCGCCCAGAGAAATCGCGACGGAGATCGTTCCGGGTCCCGTGGTGAGGGGCATGGTGAGCGGATAGAACGCCAGCCGGCTTGGGCTGACATCCGTCGTCCGTGGGCTCGGCGTCTCGCTGCGGCGCTGCTCCGTGGCGTCGGGCTCGTTCAACATCCGCCAGCCGGCCATGGCGACGACTATTCCTCCCGCAACACGCAACACCGGAATGGAAATGCCGAAGAAGCTCAGCACATAGGCACCGATATACAGCGAGGCGGCCACGATGCAGAACGCGTAGGTCGCCACCCATCGAGATACCTGCTCACGCACACGAGGCTCGAGCTCGCGGGTGGCGCCGAAAAAAATGAAGGCGCCGGACAGAGGGTTGACGATCGAGAACAGGGCTCCGAACGCCAGCAGAAAGGTCTTCGTCAGATCCATGACATCGATCGAAGACATCCTCAGCTCCCGCCGTCCTGCTCGCGAAGCCGATGGCTGTCGGCAGCGACCAGTTCGAACCCGTAGACACGCCGCAGCTGGGCGATCTTTTCGAGGGTCGAGCGCTTGAAGGGCGGCTTGTTCTCCAGCGCATGTAGGGCGATACCTTCGAGCAGATCACCGAGCGACAGGTCTAGGTATTCCGCCAGCCCTTTGAGCACCTTGAGGAGTCTTTTTTCCAGCCGCACGCCGGTCTGAATTCTTTCGACTTCGCGCGGCGCGGGGGTTCTCTTTGCGGTCATGCGATTATCCAGGTCAAGGTGCAGCGCCAATGATCGCAGGTTTGCGGCGACAAGGAATTAATGGTACCGTGGTACCATTGTACCAGTACTCAGGGAGGACCATAGGCTCGCCGCCGCAAGTATCGCCATGCCAGCAGCAGCGCGCACCCGGATTCTCAGCTTCCACCTCGACGCGCCGCTCGAGCGGGTGTTTCCCCTGTTCACCGCCCGCGGCGAACGCGAATGGGCGCCTGGGTGGGATCCCAAGATGCTGAGCGGAGCGGAAGAACGCGGCAGCGCTTTTGAAACGCGCAACCATCAGGGTCAAACGACCGTATGGGTGGTCATTGAATACCGGGCGGCGGAAGGGCGTGTGAGCTACGCGCGCCTGGCGCAGGATTCCAATATCGGCCTGGTCGACGTCATCTGCACGGAACCTGCGGGCGGTGGAACCGACGTGAGCGTGGCGTACACGCTAACCGCCCTGCATAGCGCAGGGGAGGCTTTCGTCGATGAGTTCTTGGAGCCGCTTCGCTATACCCGCATGATCGATGAATGGCAGGCGGCCACGAGCGCCGCGCTGTCGCGGCTATAGGCGTGTCCGCGCAACGGCGAGTGCGCCGGCGGCAGATCAAGCGGGCTCGGTGCCTCGCGTAAAATTCCAGGCGCAGATGAGGGCCAGAACCAGCACGGGCAGAGAGGCGGCAAACACCCAAAATGCCGCGGCCTTCGCGGCGGCCACAGAGATTCCGGCCGCAAGTCCCGACAGGTTCGCGGCGATGCCGACGGCGGCGGCTCCCACCGCATAGCCGATACGCGCCATGGTTTCCGGCGACGTGACGGCAAGCGGCCGCTCGAGCTCATCCGAGAATCGCGCGATTCGGTGCACGATCGACGGCCAGCAGAGACCGAAGCCGAGGCCTTGCAGAAGCGCGCAAATGACAATTCCCGCGAGCGCCCCCTTCGGCACGGCCAGGGCGAAGCCGCCGGCTCCCGTGGCAACCAGGAAAGCTCCCGTCCTGATCAGCATGCGGTCGAAAGATGGCGGTGCCTTGGAGACGGCTAACGTTGCGACGCTCCACGCGGCCGCTTCGCCGGCGAGGATATACCCTGAGACAATCGGCGCCGTGCCGAACAATATTTTCAAGATCAGGGGACCGTAAGCCCAGAATCCTGTGGTAGCGGCGGAGAGAGAGAACACCATAAGTAGACCTGCTCCAACAGGATGGGCAAAATCCAGTACACGGGCGGGAAACAGTCGCGCGCCTCCTCGACGATCGAGCCGCGCCGCCAAGTACAGGAGGGCGGCACCGAGCAGCGTTCCCAAGACCGACATTTCGAACCGGCGCGCCACGCTGCTCTCGGCGATGAGCAGGGTCGCTGCCGACAACACCAAAAGGGGCAGTACCGGCCATGGTTTGGCGTCGTGTTTGGGCGGCGCTTGGGAGGGCAGCCATGCGTAGGCCGTGATCCAGAGCGCCGCGGCCTGACAGGCGAACACGAAGAAAGTCATTCGCCATGCGTGCAAGCCGGCAAACACGCCGCCAATCAAAGGGCCCAACAGCGAGCCTGCTCCCCATATCACCGCGACGATGCCGAACAGCCGGCTCCACCAGGATTGAGGGAACCATGCTTGAATTGCGAGATAGCATAGAGACAGGAGCATGCCGCCGCCCATTCCCTGGGCGAGCCGCCCGGCCAGCAGAATTCCCATGACCGGTGCGAAGCCGGCGATCACGCAACCGCTGCCGTAGATCAGCGCCGCGAGCCCGAGGACCCTTTTGACGCCGATGCGTTGAGAGAGCACGGGTGTGGCGGCTCCGGCCGCGATGGCGCCTACCTCGTACAGCAAGATGGTCCAATTGATGTAGGCGACACCGCCGATATCATCGACGATGGCGGGCGCAATGGTAGCGGTGACGAGAACGTCCGAGGCGTGCAGCCAAATGCCGATGCACAGCACGACGAAGCGGCTCAGCAACCCGGAGGCGTACAGGCCGCGCCACGTATCGCTGCGTTCCACGATCACCATGGCGGGAGTCTATCAATGCAAGTTGGCTTGCGGTGGGAGCGCCGCTCGCGCAAGCTGCGGGCCGTGACCTCAGCGACGACCGACTCGATTCAGCCAGCGCGTCCACTGCGGCGGATCCTCGGCCTTGGTTTCGGTTTGGCGATGGCCTTCGGCGGCACCGTCGGCACAGGAATCCTGCGGCTGCCGGGCACCCTGGCCGCGGCTTTGGGGGACTCGACGCTGATCGTCCTGTTCTGGATTTTCGGCGGAATCTACGCACTGCTCGGTGCGGTGGCGGTGGCCGAGCTCGCGGCGATGTTGCCCGAGGCGGGCGGCTTCTACGTGTATGCGCGGCGCGCCTTCGGCAATGGATGTGGGTTCGTGGTGGGCTGGAGCGACTGGATCAATCAAGTGGCAGCCGTTGCGTATGCTTCGCTGACCGCGGCGGCATTCACGGGCACGCTTTGGCCGGCGACGGTCGAGAGCCCGCGGGCAATCGCCCTTGCCGTTCTCGCCGTATTCACCATCCTGCATTGGACGGGTCTGCGCATCGGCAGCACCATGACCCGCATCATCAGCCTCGCCGTCGGGCTCATGATGTTGGTGCTGGTGATTGGTTGCTTTATCGCGCCGCCGGTCGGAGCTTCAACCGCCGTGCCCCCGGTAACGTCGGCGGCCTCGCTGCCGCTGATGTCCTTCGGCATGCTCGCTGCCGTCGTGACCGCCTTGCGCGCAGTGTTCTTGAGTTACGACGGCTGGTACTCGCCCATCTACATGTCGGAAGAGAGCACCCAGCCGACTCACACGTTGCCGCGTGCCATCATCGGCGGGACGGTGATCGTGGCCGCCATGTACGTGATGATCAACCTCGCGATCTTGCGCGTAGTGCCGTTGCCGGTGCTGGCTGCGTCGGCGCTGCCGGCTGCCGATGCGGCACGCGTTGTCCTCCCGCGCGGAGGCGCCGTGCTCGTCACCGTGATCTCGTTGATGACGGTGCTGAGCCTCGCGAACGCCACGCTGCTCATGGCGCCGCGAGTGCTCTTCGCCATCGGCCGGGACGGCTTTTTCACGAAAAAAGCCGTGTTGGTGAGCGCCGGGGGCACGCCGCGCGTCGCGCTGGCGGTCACGAGTCTCGCCGCGGCGGCGCTCATCATGAGCGGCACCTTCGAGCAGATCATCGCCATCGCCGCGGTGCTGTTCCTGCTGAACTATGTCTCCGCCTATAGCGCGCTGTTCGTGCTGCGGCGGCGGGAGCCGGCCGCCCCGAGGCCTTACCGGGCGTTCGGATATCCACTCTCGACCATCGTCGTGCTCATCGGTTGTGTGCTGCTTTGGATCGCTGCCATCACCGAAGACCTCAAGTCCGGTCTCATCGCCGGGCTGATGCTGGTAGCCTGCGCGCCTGTGTACGCTTGGGTCGCGCGACGGCGCCGGCTCGCGCCGGCGGCCGTAAGCACCGTGACTCCCGAAACCTGATCGCGAGGGCCGCGAGCGATGAGGCGGGACACAGCTTATCCGACGCGTAGTGCAGCGCTGCGGATGCGCCGTGCGGCATCACTGGTGGCGGCCTTACTGATGGCTGCGTCACTGATGGGCGTTGCCGCGCAGGCGGGGGCGGCGCCGACGCCTGCTGCGACACCGTCGGCGGATGGGCAGCGCGCCGACCAGCGCGAGTTCCGCGAGCTGTATCGCGAGCTGATCGAGACCAACACCAGTCATTCGGTCGGCAGCTGCACGGCGGCGGCCGAGAAAATGGCGGCGCACTTGCGGGCGGCGGGATTCAAGGAATCGGAGCTGCACTTCTTCGCGGCGGCAGAACATCCCAAGGACGGCGGCCTCGTCGCCGTGCTCGAGGGAACGGATCGCACTGCGAAGGCCATTTTATTGCTGGCGCATCTCGATGTCGTGGAGGCGCGGCGCGAGGATTGGACACGCGATCCCTTTACGCTGGTCGAGGAAGGCGGCTACTTCTATGGGCGCGGCACGTTCGACGACAAATCGATGGCCGCGATATGGGTGGATGCGTTGGTTCGCCTGCGCCGGCAGAGTTACAAACCGAAACGGACCGTCAAAATGGCGCTCACCTGCGGCGAGGAGGCCGGCGCCGCGTTCGAGGGCGCGGAGTACCTGGTGAAGCACGAGCGCCAGCTGATCGACGCCGCTTTCGCACTCAACGAATTCGCCTACGGAGTGCTCGATGAGCAGGGTCATCGCGTGGTCATGGAAATCGAGGCGGGAGAAAAGACGGACCAGGACTATCGCCTCGAAGTCGAGAACCCGGGCGGCCACAGTTCCCGGCCAGTCAAGAACAACGCCATCTATCATCTCGCCGAGGGACTGACGCGTCTCAACGGTTACGACTTTCCGGTGCTTATGAACGATACCACGCGCACCTATTTCAGCCGCATGTCGGTCATCGTCGGCGGCGGGAACGGCGCCGCGATGAAGGTATTGGTACGGGACCCAACGGATGCGAAGGCGGCCGCGACCCTGTCGCAGGACCCCCGCTTGAATGCAATGCTGCGCACGACTTGCGTCGCAACGTTGATGAGTGCGGGGCATGCCGCCAATGCGTTGCCGCAGCGGGCGCGGGCGAACGTCAATTGCCGCATTTTCCCCGGTGTGGCGATCGAGGAGGTGCGTCAGGATCTCATGCGCGTGCTCGAGGATCCGCAGATCTCCGTGACGACGGTCGAGCCTTCGGATCCGGTTGTGCTGCCGCCGCCGCTGACGCCGGCCATCATGAATCCAATCAGAGAGACGACGCAGCATATGTATCCCGGAATAGATGTGGTGCCGACGCTCCAGGCCGCCGGCACGGACGCGGTTTATTTGGCGGAAGCCGGCATTCCCACCTACGGTATCAGCGGGATGTTCGTGGATCCCGATCTGAGCAATATCCATGGCCTGAACGAGCGCATCCGGGTGCAATCGCTGTATGACGGGCGAGATTTTCTGTTCTCGCTGGTCAAGCTTTACGCCGACCAGGTGCGCTGAGCCTGATTAATCAACTTCGAGCAGTGCTTTCACCAACGGCTGCGGCAGATAGTGATCGCTCACGGGCGTGAGTCCCAAGCGCACGACCACCAGGTCCCGCGAGCGAATGATTGCGGCGCTCTGGCCGTCATGGCCTTCCATCCAAAACGTGTCGGCCGGAATTCCATAGGCTGAGTCCGGGTTCTTACCCGGTACGATGGCGTCCGACCCCCAGAGCCAAACCATGCCATGCCCGTACTCGCCGCCGGACGGCGCGACGGGAGCGGCCATCATGGCGACGTATCCGCGCGGGAGCAGTGCTTGGCCCCGCCAGATACCGTCCTGCACCAGAAACTGTGCGTACCTTGCCCAGTCGCGAGCGGTGGCATACATATAAGAAGAACCCACCAGGGTGCCGTGCTCATCGGTCTCGAGCGTTGCGCTGGTCATGCCGAGCGGGGTGAACAGTTCTTCGGCTGGGTACCCCGCGCCAAGCGGGGCCGCCGCATCTTGGACGATCCGCGACAGGATGTTGGCCGTGCCGCTCGAATAACTCCATAACTCGCCCACGGGATGCGCCAATGGCTGTCCGCGCGCGAACCCCGCGGTGTCCGGCTCCAAGTACAGCATGCGAGTGACATCCGACACCGTGCCATACGCTTCATTGAATCGCAGACCGCTCGACATCGAGAGCAGATCGGCAATTCGAATGCGTTCGCTGCCGGCGCCGTCGGCCGCTGACCAACCGGCAGGTTGGTCGAGCGCAAGCCGGCCTTCGCGCACGAGAATTCCGACAAGTCCGGCAAGCACGGTCTTCGTCATCGACCAGCCGAGCAGCGGCGTGGATGCCGAAAAGCCGGGCGCATAGCGCTCCGCCACGATACGGCCGTGACTGACTACGACGATGGCGCGCACGCCGGGGCCAGCGAGCGCATCGTCGGCGAGGAGACGATCGAGCGCGGGGTCGGTGGCAACGGCATTGCCGTCGGGCCACAATTCGCTGCCGTTCACGCCGGTGGCGGCGGTGATGGCGCCGGCGGCCGTCGCGAAATCCAAGTTGCCGTCGGGTATCACGGCGCAGCCTGTGCGGGGCCGCGCCACCGCCAGTCCATCGCCGATGAAACCGAAGAGGCCTGCGCGCACGACGCCTCGTTCCCGATCGACGGAGACCCGCATGAGACGCAGCAGCGCGATGCCAGGTGCTTGCACATCGGTGCGCAGTACTTCGTCGGGGTCGCGGCCGGCGAGAAACACATTGGAGCAGACGATCTTTGCGGAATAGTTGGCGCCGACCCGCAAGATCTCCGGCGGCTTAAGCCACAGTACCAATGCCAGCGCGATCAGCAGCAGAACGAGCGCCCCTGCCGTTCGGAAAGCTACCTTGCCGGGTCTCATCGCGGCCTCGTGGGACAATTACGGTGCGCAATACTAACCCAGCCTTCGAGCGGCTGGACTCGAGAACTCGAAATGCAGAGAATGAGACATGCACAAATCTCAATGCCTTCCCATTGAACGATTTCACTTTGCTTGCTTGATTGCCGGCGTGCTGTGGTGTGGGAGCGGCCTGGCCGCAGCATCGAATGCCAAGCCTGCGCCTACGGGCAGTCAATTCGAGCAGCTGATTGATGACTTCGTTTTCGGTACGTTGGCGCTATCGCCGGCGAGCGCGACCGGCGTGGGCTATCACGTCCACCACGGCACGGTGCTCGATGACCTGCTGGACGATTTCAGCCCGGCGGGCATTACAGCTTCGCGAAACCTGCTGCACGATATCGAAGCGCGGATCGCGAAGCTCGACACCGCATCGCTCAATGCGGAGCAGCGTGCCGACATCGACATCATGCATGACGCCCTTGGCGCGACGCGGCTGGAACTCGATGAGATCCAGAGCTACCGCCACAATCCAACGACCTATGTCGAGTTGCTGGGCAACGCTCTGTATTCGCCCTACGTGCTGCATTACGCGGAGCCCGCAGAGCGGTACCGTCACATCATCAACCGCCTGCACAAGGTTCCGGAGCTGATCCGGCAAGCCGAGGCGAATTTGCAGGATTCTCCCGAGATCTGGAATCGGATTGCGCGCGAGGAAAACGCAGGCAACGTCGGCCTGATCGACACGACGCTGCGTGCCGATTGTCCGGCCGGGGAGCGTATGCGATACGACCAAGCTGCTGCCGCGGCGATCGTGGCGCTCAACGGCTTCAACCACTGGCTGGAGGACAGCCTGGCGGAGAGGGTCAGCGATTGGCGCCTCGGCAAGGAGCGCTACGCAAAGAAGTTTCGTTTGGTGCTGGCGACGGGCAAGACTCCGGAGTCGCTGCTGACGGAAGCGGAGGCGGATCTCGTCAAGACGCGCGCCGAAATCGCCCGGCTCGCGGCCCCGAAGACCGTCGAGCAGGCGCTTGCGGACGTGGCGCGCCAGCATGCCAGCGTTGCGAGCTACATGAGCTCAGCGAAGCAGGCGTTGGCGGCGGCAACGGCATTCGTCAAAGCCAAGGATTTATTGACCCTGCCCCCAAACGCAAATTTGGAGGTGATCGAAACGCCGCCGTTCATGCGAGGCGTTTATGGCGTCGGCGGGTTCAATCCGGCGCCGGCGTTGGAACCTAAACTCGGCGCCTTTTTCTGGGTGACGCCGATACCGAGCGACTGGCCGCAGCCGCGCGTCGATTCAAAGCTGCGCGAATACAACGACTCGGGAATGCAGCATCTCACCGTGCACGAGGCCATGCCGGGCCACTATGTGCAAGGCGAGTATGCGAACGAGCTGCAGCCGCCATCGCGCCGTCTGCTGCGTAACATATTCGGCAATGGACCCTACGTGGAGGGGTGGGCCGTGTATTCTCAGCAACTCATGGCGGAGCAGGGATACCTAAGCGACACCCCGGGCTACCGGCTGACGCTGCAAAAGCAATTGCTGCGGGTGCTGGCCAACGCCATCCTGGACATCCGTCTGCAGACCTTGGGGATGACCGACCAGCAGGCGCTCGATCTCATGACCAAGAGCACGTATCAGGAAACCGAAGAGGCGAGCGCCAAACTGCAGCGCGCCAAGCTCTCGTCGTGCCAGTTGCCGACATATTACGCGGGGTACAAAGGCTGGCTCGCGGTGCGCGAGCATTATCAGTCCAAGCGAGGCTCCGCCTTCAGCCTCAAGGACTTCCACGAGAACGCGCTCAAGCAGGGCGCGGTGCCCCTGCCCGTGCTCGATCGGCTGCTCCAGTAGCCGCCGTCCGGTCTGTTTGCGAGGCTTGTGCCGCGGGCTATACTTCGGATCAGCATCGATCTCAAGCGAGTACGCCCCATGAACGCGAGCCTCAAACCCGTCCAGACCCCGGCCGACGCCGAACAACGCGCCCGTGTCGACCTTGCCGCCTGCTACCGGCTGGCCGATCGCTTCGGACTGGGCGAAGGAATCGACAATCACCTGACGCTGCTGGTGCCGGGGTATTCCGATCGCTTCCTGCTCGCGCCCTTCGGCATGCACTGGTCCGAGGTCAGAGCCAGCGATTTCATGGTGGTTGATTTCGCCGGCGACATCTTGAGAGGCCAAGGCGCAGTAGAACCCACTGCTTTCTACATACATCAGCCGGCCCATCGACTGTCGCCGCAGGGGCGCTGTGTATTGCACACGCACATGCCCTACGCGACGGCGCTTTGCATGTTGCAGAATCCGCGGCTGGAAATGGCGGTGCAGAGCGCGCTCGGCTTCTACGACGACGTGGCCTATGACCCGACCTACAACGGGCTCGCCTTCGATGTGTCGGAGGGTGAAAGACTGGCGCGGGCACTCGGCGAGAAGTCGGTGCTTATGATGGGTAATCACGGCGTCATGGTGGTGGGCAAGACCATCCCGCAGGCGTTCGAACGGCTGTATTTTCTGGAGCGCGCTGCGCAAGCGCAGGTCCTGGCGCTGTCGACTGGCCGGCCGTTGCAGCTGATACCGGATGCGATGATCAAGAAGACCATGGCGCAATTCATTGCGGGCGGTGCCGTCGCCGGCCGCGATCGCTCGGAACTGCACTTCGACGCATTGAAACGAGTTCTCGAGCGCGGCAATTCGGATTACGCGAGCTGAACCCGCGCGTCTCAGCGGCAGTCGACCCGGCGAGGGCTGCCCGCAGCCCTATCGTCATAATGCTGGCGGTGCTGCTGTTCATCAATTATGTCGATCGCGGCAATCTGGCCACGGCCGCGCATTTGATGCAGGGCGATCTGCAATTGAACTACACGCAGATGGGCATTTTGCTGTCGGCGTTTTCCTGGACGTATGCGTGGACGCAAATCCCGGTCGGCTGGCTGGCGGAACGCTACGGCGCTCATCTGGTACTCGCGGCCGGACTGGCGATCTGGGCATCGGCCACCATCCTCATCGGATTCGCGCACACGTTCACGATGCTACTGGTGTTGCGGCTGCTGTTGGGCCTGGGTGAGAGTGCCGGGTTCCCCGGCGTGGCAAAGATACTGGCGGCGATCGTACCTGCGAAGGGCTTGGGGATGGCTAACGGCATCGTCGCGCTCGGATATCTGACGGGACCGGTGGTGGGCACGCTCGCGGGCGGGTTGCTGATGGCACATTTCGGCTGGCGCTCGGCATTTTGGGTGTTCGGCGGGCTGTCTCTCTTGTGGCTATTGCCGTGGGCGCGAGTGGCAGGTCAAGTGCGCACGGCGGTGCGCGCCAGCACGGATAATTCCACGACATGGTGGATGATCCTGAAGCAGCCGTCCTTGTGGGGTACCTCGCTCGGCCTGTTTTCGCAGAACTATGTATTTTACTTCATGCTGGGATGGCTGCCCTCGTACCTGCAAACCGAGCGCGGCTTTTCGCTCGTCGACATGGCTTGGATCGCCACCAGCGCCTATATGGTGAATGCGTTGAGCGCCTTCGTCGCGGGATGGGCCATCGATCGTTACCTTGCGCGCGGCGGATCAGCGAATTTCGGCTACAAGTCCGTCATGGCCGTGGCGCACTTGGGTTCGGTAGTGTGCATGCTGGCCATGGCGCTCGGCTCGTCCAAGGCGGCGTTGGTGAGCCTGTTCGTTTATCAGGCGCTGTGCGGGGCATCGTCACCCGGCGTGTATGCGATGTGCGAAATCCTTGCCGGCCCGCCCGCGTCGGGGCGATGGGTTGGCATTCAAAATTCCCTCGGCAATCTGCCGGGCATCATCGCGCCGTGGCTCACCGGGTACATCATTCAGACGACCGGGCACTACACCGACGCCTTCGTGGTCGCCGCCGCGGTGAGCGTGCTAGGCGTGGTGGGCTGGATCTGGATGGTGCCGAAGCTCGAGCAAATCAAATGGAAGCCGACGGCGCGGGCGCCTGAGATTGTCAGCGCTTAGCAGGCGGATCGCCCGCAGATCAGTGCCGCGAAAATCGCATCGTCGCAAATATCACAGGACTTGCACGAGATCCCATAAATTACTATAGAGATCCTTGAACACGGCCACCATTCCGTAGCTTTCTGCCTTGGGATCCCGCACAAAGACGACTCCCCGATGCTTGTAGGCATAGTAGTCGCGCCAGAAATTGTCCGTATGGAGAAACAGGAACACGCGGCCGCCGGTTTGATTCCCGATCCGCGACTCCTGCTCATCGCCGAACGCGCGCGCCAACAGCAGACGTGATTCGACCGCGCCGGGGGGCGCCACCACGACCCACCGCTTGTCTTGCTCCGCGATGTAGGTGTCTTCGACCAGCTTGAAACCGAGGATGCCGACATAGAACCGGAGCGCCTCGTCGTGATCACGAACGAGGACCGCGACCTGCCCCAAGGATTGCTTCATCAGCGATTGTTGCCGCAGGGGTTGTGGACAGTCAACGGCGCGCTCCCCATCACGGCACTCGCGCTCGTCGCCATTCAGGTTGCAGTGCGTCAAGAGATCCGACATGCGCATTACTGATGCTCGGTGGCTATAATTGGCCGATGAGCGGCCCAGATCCCCGACGCAGCCATCACGACATGGGCGGCCTTCCCGCCGGCGCAGTGGCGCTGACCGAGCATGACTATGCGCTGTGGGAGAAGCGCGTCGACGCGTTGATGATATTGCTCTCACAGCGGAACGAGCCGCTGCTCACGGTGGATGAGCTTCGACGCAATATTGAAAATCTCGGCTCTGATGCCTACGACAAAATGACTTATTACGAGCGCTGGATATTTGCGATCACCCAGACGCTCCTGCAACGCGGTGTGATTACCACCGACGAGCTGGGCCGCAAAATCGAAGAGGTCCGCACCCGCGAGAAAACGAATGCCTGAGTCCATCGCCATTCGTTTCAACGCCGGCGACCGGGTAGAGGTGCGTGCGGCATATCCGATCGGTCATGTGCGCACTCCGTTCTATGTACGCGGCAAGCAAGGCGTAATCGAACGGGTATGCGGCGTATTCCCCAACCCAGAGGAACGCGCATACGGAAGGCCGGGCTTGCCGCCGCAGCCCCTCTATCGTGTTCGTTTCTTGCATCGAGACGTGTGGCCCGATTATTCCGGCGAGCCTTTCGACGTCCTCGAAGTAGAGATTTACCAGCATTGGCTGGAGCGGAAGCAGCACCCGTGAGCGGCGAACACGATCACGATCATGATGAAAGCGCACCGCACATTCACCGGTCGCCGCCGCGCGCCGACCTAGACGACACTCTTACGTACTATCGCGCGATGGAAGCGGCGGTTCGTGAACTATTGATCGAGAAGGAAATCCTGAGCGCCGCGGACGTGCGTCGTCAGATCGAGATCATGGACGGCCGTAGCCCCGATGGCGGCGCGAAAATGGTGGCCCGCGCCTGGCTTGACGCGGCGTACAAGCAGCGGATGCTGGTGAATGGCTCGCAGGCGGCCGAGGAGACCGGACTTAAGGGCGGACCACTCAAGCTGGTCGTGGTTGAAAATACGCCGAGCGTGCACAACGTGATCGTTTGCACTCTGTGCTCATGCTATCCGCGCACGGTGCTTGGATTGCCGCCGGACTGGTACAAGAGCCGCAACTATCGTTCACGCGTCGTACGTGAACCGCGCGCCGTGCTCGCCGAGTTTGGTACTGTGATTCCGGCGAACGTCCAGATCCGCGTCCACGATAGCACTGCGGATATGCGCTACCTGGTGTTGCCTATGCGCCCGACAGGGACCGATGACCTCAGCGAAGCAGAACTGGCGAAGCTCGTGACCCGCGACAGCATGATAGGGGTCGCCCTAGTGGGATCACCATGACGCAGGGACTGCTCGGCGTTGCGATCGGAAAGGCCTCGTGGCGGCTGTTACCGTTGCTATCGCTAAGCTACGCCATTGCCTTAATCGATCGGCTCAACATCAGCTTTGCGGCGCTGCAAATGAATCAGGATCTGCACTTCAGCGCCAGCGTCTATGGCCTTGGTGCAGGCCTATTCTTCCTCAGTTACGCCGCGCTGGAAGTGCCGTCGAACTTGTTTCTCTTGCGTTTCGGTGCTCGCCGCTGGATAGCGCGCATCATGCTCAGCTGGGGCCTGCTCGCGGTAGGCATGATGTTCGTGAAAACACCGACGCAGTTTTATGCCATGCGCTTTCTGCTCGGCGCCGCCGAAGCGGGCTTCTTTCCGGGCATAATTTATTACCTGACGCAATGGTTCCCGACTGAAAATCGCGGGCGCGCCGTCAGCCGCTTCTACCTGGCCTATCCGTTGAGCTCCGCCGTCATGGGTGCCGTCTCCGGATCGCTGCTGAGCTTGAATGGCCTATTTCACCTTGCTGGTTGGCAGTGGCTATTTCTGGTCGAAGGGGCGCCTGCCATCGTGCTGAGCGTCGTGATCCTGCTTTGCCTTCCCGATGGCCCTGCGCAAGCCAATTGGCTCACCGAGGAGGAGAAAGCCGCGATACAGCGGCGGCTGGCCGAGGATGCCGCCGCGGCTGGGGGTTCCGCACATCAAGGTCTGCTACGTACACTTCGCGAACCATGCGTCTGGCAACTGGCGATTTGCAATGTCTTCTATTTCTCCTCGACATACGCGTTCATCTTGTCGGCGCCCGTCGTGCTTACGGGGATTACGCATTGGAGCGCCGCGAAGCTGGGCGTGATCATGTCGATATCCGCCTTTCTGGGCGCCGGGACAATGGTCCTCAACGGCTGGCTCTCCGACCGCAGCCGCGAACGGTACCTGCATGTGGTGATACCTCTCGTACTGTTGGCCGGCGGCTTCGTGATCATCGGCATGTCGACCACTCCCTGGGTGGTCGGCGCGGCATATGCGGTCACTTTCATGTGCATGACAGCCGTACAGGCGGTGTTCTGGTTGATTCCAAGCGATTCGCTGTGCGGCCGATCGGCCGCTGTCGGGATAGCGGTGATTGGATCGGTCGGCATGCTCGGATCGTTCGTCGGCCCTTATGCTTTCGGCGTCGCTCGGGACTACACCGGCACTTACCAAAACGGCCTCGTAGCGCTCTCGGTGCCCTACCTGGCGTTCGCCGCGATATTGTTGCTGATGCGACACGCTGCGCGCTCGACTCGTACACAAACGTCTTTGCTCGGGACCCCGGCCGGCGAATCCGGTTGATGAGCGTGCGGGGTCCGAAACGGAGCCACATCGCGCCACAATTGCCGCACGGCCTTGCCATAAACGGCTGCAAGACTCTCCCTCGAGGCTCTGCAAACACCAGCCGGAGGAATGGCAAATGGCTAGTCGCTTGGATGCTCTGCTTGAATTCGCGCGGCGGGAGCTCTTCGAACGGCTCGGCCGACTGGTCGTGCTGTTGGCGAGCGGGTCGGTCCGAAAGCGCCTGCTGATCGCGGCATTGCTGGCGTTGTTCGCGTATCGCCTATACGTTCATCCACCATTCGAGTCGATACATCGGGGCGAGGTGCTCGTGCGCACGAATGTGCTCAACGGCTCGGTGGTTGTCTACAACGCGGGCACCGTATTGGTGCTGCCGGGCATCCATCAAGCGCGCCGCTACTCCACGCGAGACCAGATGTATCGGCCGATCGAAAGTGCGAACGCCACCGGCCCAGCGCCGTTCCAGTCGATCGAGGGCTTGTCGATCGGGGTCGACTTGGCGGTGCGCTGGACCCTCGACCGGACTCGGCTCGCGCAGATGTCAAAGGAACTTCCCGACGACCTCAACGCAGATCTCGTGCGCCCTGCCGTGCAGGGCGTCGCATATCCCTTGTTCGCGCGCTATTCGGTGCGCGAGATCTTCTCGCGCCGTCGGGCCGAAATCCGGTTGGAATTGGAGAGCGAGCTCGAGCCAAAGTTCGCGTCGATGGGACTGGTGCTACGCGGAGTGGATATGGGCAAGGTCGACCTGCCGCAGGACTATCGCGTGGGGATGGACAAGCTCCTGGCAGAGGAGCTCGAGACCGAGAAGGTTCACTACACGCTGGAGCTCAAGCAGGCGCAAGTCACGCAGATGCAGTTGGAAGCCGAGGCCGACAAGGCGAGGCGGCAAACGGCGGCCGAGGCTGAGGGCCAGGAACGAGTCATCGCCGCGCGCGCGCAAGAGGAGACCATGAAGCACATCCTGCCCTTCAAGCAGAAGCAGATCGAGCAACGCAGGCTCGAGGCCGAGGCGGAGAAAGTAGCGCGCATTCGCACTGCGGAGGGGGCTGCCGAGGCGCGCCGCATCGAGGCGCGAGGCGAAGCCGATTCGCGCCAAAAGCTCGCGGACGCGGAAGTATACCGGCTCGATCTCGTGGGCAAGGCCAACGCGGGTCAGATGGAACGCGAGGGTGCACTGATCACGCACTACCCACTGCTGATCCAAAAGACGCTCGCCGATAAACTCTCGGACAAGGTGCAGGTGATCATCGCTCCGACTCCGGCGGCCGGCCGGTTCATAGGCTCGAACCTCATCGGCGACTCGACGAGGCCGCCAGCTACGAGCGCCGTCGATGACACGGCAGGCGCGGTCGCAGCGCCGGCCGAGAGCTCACGGTAACGGCAAAGAGGATCACGGCAGAGATGATCCTCGCCCTCACAGCGTCCCTTGCAATTGTGGCCTTGGATCACGCGTCGCTCCGCGCGGCGCCAAGCTCGAGCGCCACGGAGCTGACGGCACTTTGGGCGGGAGACGTGCTCGAGATCCGCGGCGAGCGTGCCGGATACCTCAAGGTATACGACTATCGCAGCGAGCGGGGCGGCTATTTGAAGAACGAGGCGGTCCGCTCCATAGAACTCACCGAGACCGCAGCACCCGCGCTCCTCGCCGTGCTGCGCTTCTTGCGCGACAGCCCGGGATCCGAGGCGTTGGGGATCAGTTACGGCGCTGCGTACCTGAAGGCCGTACCGGCACGTGCACTCACCGCCGAGCCATTCGATGCCATGGCTCGCATGGCCGAGCGGTTGGCGGACCAGGCATCGGGCAGCGCCAGCCATCTTGCAGACTTCGCCGCGCACCTTGAAGTCGTGCAGCAGGTAGGCGTTCACATGCTCACCTTCGAGCGCAACGGTCGAATGCAAGTGTGTTACGACGGCGACTTATCCCGGCGCGTGCTGACGCTGGGCGGCGCTAGCTCCGAGGAGCGTGCGCGCGCAGTGCTCGGCCTGACGCGGCCGGAATGCATCGATCCGGACGTGGGCCCCGTACGGCGCGCATCGCTCGACGATGAACGCGGCAGGCTGCTCGAGGTCGACCAGCGGGAATTGAGCGCGATGACACGAAGCCGCCTGCATGCCCGGCGCGCGGGCGTTTGGGCCACGATTGGCTACGAGCGAGCCCGCCGCGGCGAGCCGGCGAAGGCGGCGGCAGAGCGTGCGCTCGCCGAGCTTCTTGAGGTGAAGGCGAGTGATCTCGGCGAGGATCGCCATGGCGAGTACGTCGATGCGGTGGTGCGAGTGAGCGCCATTCGGGGCGCCTTAGGGGTGCCGGCGCCCGAGCGGGGTCAACTGGTATTCAACGTCGCGCCGGGCGAGGCGGGGCAAACGTGTATCGCGCTGGAGGAGGCGCAGCAGCGACGCGCGACGCCACTCGTGCGACGGTGCACTTACGGCATTGTCTGGATGGCCTCGGCGCAGAGGGTCCCGCAAGGCCCGGCACTGGTGCTTGCGGTGCAGCCGAGCGAGAGCTGGCGGGAACTTTGGGTGTTCCATAAGCGGGCGGGAGCTTGGACCATCGATGTACTTCCGCCCGGGCTGGACGATCCCGAGGAGGGCTACGTCGAGTTTGCCGGCTTCGCGCCAGGACCGGGGCGCCTTCTCGTTGCCCGCGAGGTCAAGGAGCGCGGCCGTTTTCGGCGCCGCTTCGAGGAGCTGCGCCTCGATGATCTCGCTCTGGTGCGGGAGGCGAGCAGTCCGGAGCTGCTGCGCGACTTCGGCCGGTGGCAGGACGCGGCGTGGCGGCGCGATACGCTGGCGTTGCACTGACGCTGACATGCCTGCGCATACGCTTGTATGATCAAGATGCAGGATGGCAACGGCCGAAGCACGGATTGGCGCAGAGGAGAATGCGATGACGCTGAGTGATGAACTGAGCAAACTTGCGGAACTTCGGGAGAGCGGCACATTGACGGACGAGGAGTTCGTGCGCGCCAAGGCCCGGCTGTTGAATGCGGAGGAAACGCGCGACACGCCGCCCTTGGCATCTGCGGTCAATGCATTCCGCCGCAGCCGCAGCGACCGGTGGATCGCCGGGGTGTGCGGCGGGATTGCGCGATCGACGGGGATTGAATCCTGGGCATGGCGGCTGATCTTTGCAGTGTTGGCCCTCTGCGGAGGCGTTGGCCTGCTGATCTATGTGCTGCTGGCGATTTTCGTGCCGAGCCGAGTAATCGAGGATGCGCCATGAGAGAGGTACCGATAGGCGCGGAAGGGGAATACCCTCTTCACGTCGAATCTATGCACCTTGCCAATAGTCTCAAGGACGGCATCCTGCCGCCTGTGCTCTCGACACCGTATCTGGTGTTGATCATGGAAAATGCGGCATTGAATGCCATCAAGCAGTATCTAGAGCCTGGCGAAAGCGCCGTCGGCACGCACGTGGACGTGCGGCATCTCGTGGCGACTCCGGTCGGCCGCGAAGTCACAGGCCATGCTCAGGTCATCCGCACCGAGGGACGGAGAATAGATTTCAGGGTATGGGCCATGGATGGTGTCGAGGACATCGGCACCGGAACTCACGAGCGCACGGTAGTGAACGTCGGCCGCATCATCGAGAAGATGGCCGGCAAATACGGCGCTTGACGCCCTGCGCCAATACGGTACCGGACGTAAAAGGCGACGGCCGGGTAGCAAGGCTTGCGGTAGTATGAGGCTGCGGCGCGGCCGCCCGACGGCGATATCAACAAGAAATGTCCATCAGAGGAGATCTTATGCGCTCAATCTTTTTCACCGGCGCTTTGGCGCTCATTCTTCTTTCGACGGGGGCACCAGCCGATGCCGCCGGAGTACGCATGTTCGTGCGGCATGAGGTTGCCGACTACGGGACGTGGCGCAAGGCTTATGATGGCTTCAGAGCGACTCAGCGGCAAATGGGAGTCGTCGCGCAGTCGGTATACCAGTCAACCGACAATCCCAACGATATTATCGTCCTGCACGACTTCAAATCTGAACAAAGTGCGAAGGCCTTCGCCGGGTCAGACAAGTTGAAAGCCGCGATGCAAAGCAGCGGCGTCAAAGGCACGCCGACGATCTGGTACACAAAGATGGCGCCTGGCGCGTCAGGCAAGCCCGGCGGCCACGTAAGGATGTTCGTGCGCCACGAGGTGACCGACTACGCCACGTGGCGCAAGAGCTACGATGCGTTTCAGCCGACCGTCAGCAAGATGGGTGCAACGGCGCAGGCTGTCTATCAACTGATCGACAATCCAAATGACGTGACCGTAATACACGACTTCGGGACGCAGGAGAAAGCCAAGGCACTGGCAGCTTCGCCCGAGCTGAAGTCGGCGATGCAAAGCGCCGGGGTCAAGGGCCAGCCGAAAATTTGGATTACGACGCGAGCCGGGAAGTAGACCCTGGGAGCGGCAGCGCCGGGGCTTCGGCAGGCGCCCATCTGCATCGCCGGGCCGAGCTACTTTTTCGAGGATTTGCGTCGGGCCCGAGCTATGGAGTTGGCGGCGACCGCGGAGCGGATCATTTCTTTGAAGGCCGCCTCGTTGAGCTTCTCGCCTTCGCGGTGGATCTGGGGATCTGCGGCGTGGATGAGCCGGCGAATATAAGCAAGCATCTCGCCCCTCCAGTCGCCCAGCTCCCGGATCTTCTTCGTGATGTTCTTCGAAGCGGCCGCACCGCTCGCGGCAGGTTTAGCCGCCATGATCTCTCCGACTGCCGACGTTAGGGCCCGCGGACGGGCGCGGTGGATGCATTACAAACAGATAGCCGGTTGGTTATGGTTGGTCAAGTAGCTCGCTTGCAAAAGGCTATTTTCTGAACGACCCACGATCGATAATTGCCGTACCTCCTTCCGACGCCGCCCCGGACGCCGGCGGACCAGGCGCTCAAGCGGCAGGTCAATTGCATCGCAAGCTCAACTCCTTCGGAGTTCTGCTGCTCACGATGTCGTGCTTGTCGCCCGCGTACTCAATCTATGGCGTCGGTTCGGATGTGTTGCAGCACGCCGGCACGGGCGCCGCGGGCCTGTTTCTGCTCGGCATCGGCGTGGCTGTCATCTGGGCCGTGGTCTATGCCGAGTTGGGTTCTGCGTTTCCTTACGCCGGCGGCGACTACGTTGGGGTAGGCGCAGTTTTGGGGCCGGCCGCGGGATTCGTGAGCGTTGCGCTGTGGGCCGTCACCGTGATTCCGACTACGGCGTATCTCGCGAAGGTCGTGGCCATTTATGTCGCTGAACTGGCGCCGGGCGTGCCGCCGCCGGCTGTCATATTCGGATCGCTCGCGGCCGCACTTGTGGTTGCATTGCTCGCCGTACGGACGAGCGCGTTGGTGACCGGCCTGTTTCTGGCGATTGAGATGCTGGCCGTACTGGCCCTTATCATCGTGGGAATGTGGCATCCGGCGCGCAGCTTCGTCAGCGTCATCGCGCATCCGATGGCCCTCAATGCCGCGGGAACGCTCGGCCCGGCAACCATCGGTGCTCTGGCGCTGGGGGGCGTGAGCGCGGCTTTTGCCACAGCCGGCGGTAACCAGGCAATCGCCTTCGGCGAGGAACTCGCCGATCCGCACCGCCGCATGGGCCGGGTGATTCTCATCGCCGGCCTGATCGGCGCGTTTGCTACGGCGATTCCGATTGTCGCCGTCGTCCTCGGCGCGAGCGACCTGGTGTCGATCTTCGCCAGCCCGGCACCGTTCAGTGCGTTCATGTCGTCGGCGGTCGGACCTGCGGCCGCCCGCGCGTTGAGCGCCGGCGTGGCATTGGCCGTATTCAACGCGCTGATTGCGCAGATCATGTTCTCGGCAAGACTGTTTTTCAGTTTGGGCCGCGATGGAATATTTCATGCTCGCGTGAATCGGTTGATGGCGAGCATCCATGGCACATCGGGAGCTCCCCGTGCCGCGACACTCTTGGTCGGCGCCCTATCCGCAGCGTGCTGCCTGCTGAAATCGCACCTATTGGTCGTCTTCACATCCGCACTCGTCGTATACAGTCTCGGCCTGGTTTCACTTGCCGTGTTCATAGGGCGAGCGAAAGGGTTGACCGGACAACCCGGCTACTGGCGATCGCCGCTCTATCCGCTGGCGCCTATGCTCGGGCTCAGCCTGGCGGCCGCATTTGGCGTCGCGGACCTTCTCGATGCCGACGATGGCCGGCCAAGCATACTGATTCTCGGAGCGGTACTGTCCTCGGCGCTGGTTTGGTATCACCTCGTGCTCAAGCGGCGCGCCGGGGGATGGGCACCGCGATTGGCCTGATTTCGACGCAGGGGTAAGTCGCCGCGACGGCGACCACTGGTGGCACATACCCACGAGCGTTGTGACGCGGACGGCGATCATTGCGTGCGTGTGAATTGCGACAACGATGGGGACCGATGTTGGCGTGAGTCAGAATACGGCAAGAACGATATGTACAGCCGTCCGGGCCGCTGGGTGTGCGACTCCGACGGGGACAAGTGTCATTACGAGTACACCGGCCGGGAGCATCGCGGCGAGCATCGCGAACACGGCGACCGCGACGACTAGCCTGGGAGGCGCCCAGCAGTAAGTGCGAAAGCGGAGCTCACCGGCCTGATAAAGCTTTTTGGAACTCCGCGCTGTCCAACATCGAGCTCACCGTGTTGACGATTGCGTCGGACAGCACCTCGTAGTAGTTCTCAAGCCGGTAGGAGCGACCGAAGCGGTTCGCCTCGCCGGAGGCATTCCCCGTCCAGAGGGTCTTACCTTCGCGACCGACCACCGTTAGGTGCACAACAACTCCCGCACTATAAGTGGAGGTCTCCCTGACGAAGAACTGCCGTACTTCGCCTTTGATCTTCACCGCGCCGTCGCCGTCGCCCGTTTTGAGGCCGGCACGATCGAACAAC
>JBBROC010000021.1:0-45288 GCA_038229815.1 Steroidobacterales bacterium
ACGAGGCGCAGTTGTTCAGTTGGGGTTGGCGGGTACCGTTCTTAGCGAGCGCGGTGTTGGTCCTGCTGGGACTCTATGTACGCCTGCAACTCGTCGAAACGCCCGCATTCCGCCTCAGCGTTGCACAAGGCGAGCGGGTGCGCCTGCCCTTTATGGTTGTTCTTGCGAAATACCCGCGCGAATTGATCTTGGGGACTCTCGGTGCGGTCACGACCTTCGTCGTTTTTTATCTCATGACGGTATTCGCGCTAGGCTGGGCGACCAGCGCGCTCGGTTTCCGTCGCGAGCAGTTTCTGATATTGCAAATGGCCGGCGTGGTCTTCTTCGGTCTCTCTATCCCGTTCTCCGCGATCGTTGCCGACCGCATCGGCGAGCGCGCCATGATGCTGATAGCCACGGCCTGCATAATTGCGTTCGGGTTCGCTTTCAAGCCGCTGTTTGCGGGTCCTGAAACGACCCGCGTCTTTCTTTTCTTGGCGCTCGGGTTTACGCTGGTCGGCCTGACGTACGGCCCGCTGGGGAGCGCTCTCGCGAGGTTGTTTCCGACCGCGGTGCGCTACACCGGCACATCGCTCGCCTTCAATCTCGCCGGAATATTCGGTGCATCGCTCGCACCCTGGATTTCGACCCTGCTTGCATCGCATCACGGCGTGGCTTATGTCGGCTATTATCTGTCCGCGGCCGCACTTGTAACGTTGATCGCATTGCTCATGATCAAGCGCGACATGTAAAATTTGACGAATGGGCTAAACTTGACGCTCGGGGGAATAAGAATGACACGTTGTCTGACCGCGCTTTCCTGGCGGGCGCCTTTATTGCTTTGGTGTGCATGCCTGCTAGCGCCGTCGCATGCGGTCGCGGCGGATGCTTACGGCTCGGCCGTCGCCAATCCGGCGCGCAGCGCAGCCGATATGAAGCGCGACGCCTTGGATCATCCGGCGGATATTCTGCGCCTCTCCGGCATCAAGCCCGGAATGCATGTTGCGGATGTCCTCGCGGGCGATGGCTACTACAGCGAACTTGCAAGCTATGTCGTGGGACCGGCGGGGCGAATCCTCATGATCAATAATGCCGCTTTCGATCATTGGAGCGAGGGGCCGTTGCAAGCACGCTTGATGTCGAATCGTCTGGCCAATGTCGAGCACAGGACGGTAGATCTCAACCGGATGAATCTTGAGGGCGCGAGCCTCGATGCGGTATTCCTGATCAAGGTGTACCACGATTTGTATTGGATCGATTCGACAGGAGAATGGCCGAAGATCGATGCCGGCGGTGTGTTGGATCAACTTGCCCGTGCATTAAAGCCTGGCGGAGTGCTCGTGTTGGTGGACCATTCGGCAAAGGCGGGAAGCGGCAATGCGGCGGCATCGACGCTGCATCGCATCGACGAAAGCTACGCAATCAAGGACGTCGAGTCTCATGGATTTAAAGTGGCCGCAAAAAGCGACGCGTTGAGAAGGCCGGAAGACACGCGCGACCAGATAAGCTACAAAGGGCCCGCAGTGGGCAAGACGGACCGATTCGTGGTGGTTTTCCGCAAAACGTCGAGTTAGTCGACCAACGAATCACAATGCCCGCATGCCGCTGCGCTCATGCGCGGGTCCGCCTATTTTGGCTGCGCTATCAAAATGTTGAAGCTGTTGGGGACGATGCCGGGACCCGGATGCGGCTGCTCTTCGCTGGCCGGCGGTACAGCTCCCAACTTTGCCGCGGCAAGGAAGACCTTGTGGGTTATCGGATCAAGCGCCATGGTGCGTGCGCTCACCTGCGTCGTTACCGTCGCAAGCACCTTGTAGTCATCAGGCGTTTCTTGGCGCGTCACCGTCAAGGTGCCGTCAAGCCCATTCGCACAGAACACGAGACCTGTACCGGTATCAAACGCCGCCGCATCGGATCCTCTGCCGATCACGACTCGCGCAACTTGTTTACCCGATACGGAATCCGTCACGGCCATGACTTGTTTCTCGCAGACGGAAAACAGCCGGCGATGCCGGGGGTCTATCGCCAGGCCCCTAGGGAATGCGCAGCCGGGCAAGGTCCACGTTGCCTTCAGCGCGAGCGTGTCCGCGTCGATGGCGGCGAGCTTGCCCGATTCAGTTTCGATATTGACATACACAGTGCCGGCACCATCCGTGACCATGAATTCCGGAGGTCCAGGAAGCGCGACGGTGGCGACAAGCTGAAGCGTCTGCGCGTCGATCACCGAGAGATTGGACGAATCGCCGTTGGCGGTAAAAATGTGGTTGTGCCGCGGCTCGAACAGGATGGCATCGGGCTTCTTGCCGGAGACCGACACTTCTCGAATCACATGCAGCGTGTCGAGCTCGAATACCGAGACGGTGTCGCCGCGGCCATTGCTGGTAAAGCCGCGCTTCAACGCCGGCGCGAAGGCGATCCCGTGGACGCCCGTGGTGTGGGGAATGGTCCCCGCGATCTTGCCACTGACTGTGTCGACGACGTCCACCCGGTCGCCGCGGCTGACGAACAGCCGTGCGCCGCTCGCCTCCAACGCCAGGTAATCCCAGTCGCCCTCTCCGGCCACGGGGAAGCTCTTGGACACGGTATACACCGGCGGCGGCAGCGGCGAAGTATCGGTCGCCAACGCCGTGCCGCAAGCCGTTTGCAACAGCGCGGACATCATATATGCAAGATTGCGCAAAACCGACGTCCCTGCCATCGAGGAGGGTTTAGTTTACGCGTCCGGACATTGGATGAGAAACGGCGAGCGCCGTGTAATTTCTACAAGCTTGCGGATGCGACTTGCTAACGCGGCTGCGCCGCGATGACTGCCAATCCCTGTAGAACAAGGTCCGGCACGATCTCGCCGCGCGCGCGCATGGTGCCCGTGATCATGCAGGCGTCACCGCCGGTGATGAACAATTTGGGCTTCGTGCCAGTGCTCTGCTCGATCACTTCCGCCGCTCGGTCAGCCATTCCCGCCAGAGCAAAAACCGCGCCGCGCGACACCGCGTCGATGGTGTTGTTGGCCAATACTCCGGCCAAGGAGGGGGTGCTGTTGTTGGCTGCGTCAGCGATTCCACTAGTCTTGCTCATCAAGGCCTCACGCATCATATGAATGCCGGGTACGATCAGTCCGCCGAGATGCTGGCCGTTGGTGTCCACACTGTCAACTTTTACCGCAGTCCCGGCGTCCACCACACAAAGCGCCGAACGCGCTTTGGTCCAGGCACCGATCAATGCCAGCCAACGGTCGGCTCCCAACAACGAAGGATCGAGATAACCATTGGTGAGTCCGTGATACTCCGGAGCCGAGGTCACGAACTCTATGTCAACGTGAAACACTTTCTTGGTGAGGCGGGCCAGAGTTTTTGCCATCATCGGCCCCGCGACGTTGGAAACGAGCACCCGGTTCGGGTGCTGTCCCGACTCGAATAGGGCGCTCGGCCAAATCGCGGGATCCGCGTCGCGGTGCACGACAGCCTGTTGATCTGACAGTCCGGCAGTCGTGAGCCAAGCCCACTTCAGGCGTGTGTTTCCCACGTCGATGACCAAAATCATGCGTTATCGTTATCCTAAGTGCGCCGTTCGAGCGAGCGCGCAAGGATAGCATCGCCGTCCCGGCCCTTGGACCCGATCTACGGCGCGGCAGATATGGGTCCCCTTTATCGCGCATCAGTGACTGGGGGCGCGGCGGCCGGGCTGGAGCCAGGCCCGAGTGCGGCCACAGCGCCGAACACCGATTGAGATACGCGCTCGTCGATTTCCGAGACATTCTGCAGGTGCACGGGATAGCGGATGTGAGCTTCCACCCCCGCGGCCGAGAAACTCAACTGGACCCGCGGCCGCGCGTCGGCGCCGAAGTTCGATGCCGTCGCTCTCTGGATCTCCTTGGTTTGGCGTGCTATTTCCTCGCGGTCGTCCTTAATCACGTTGGCCACCGCGTCGCTCAACTTCTCCTTGGCCGATGCATAATCGATGCCGGCGGGGAGGCTCACGGCAAGCTCTCGCCAGACCAAGTCGACGCCGTGAATTTGCTTGAATAGCCCGCTCGACACCTGGAAGACAATCGAATTGGCGAATGCAACAACTCGTCCCGTTGGCCCCGACAATCCGTGGTTTCCGAGTTCCATGAGATGCAACCTCACCAAACCAAGGTCGATGACCTCGCCTGTGACTTCGCCGATCTGCACTCTATCGCCGACGCGAATTCCATATTTTCCAATCAAAAAGAAGTACCCGACGATGGAAACCAGAACGCTTTGCATGGCAACGGCGAGGCCTGCGGTGATGAGCCCCGCGAAAGTAACAATCGAGCCTAGTTCGCTGGCAAACGCGAAGCCGACGATCACCACTACCAAGCTCCATAGTGCAATCCGGCGAAGCAACAAAAGTTGATATCGGCGGCGCGATTCCTGCACATATCGCAGCACCGCGCGCCGCCAGACTTCCCCGGCGGCGAACACGATCGCCAACAGGGCTGCGAGAACCGCCAGGCGCACGCCGAGTGTTTTGAGACTATTCCGATATTGGTTCTTGATGGTTTGGTGCCAATTGCCCATATTGCGGCGATACTGGTTGAGCAGCACCCCCGCCTTGCTCAAAGGGATGAGCAGCGCCGAAGCCTGCTTGAATTGACTCGACAAGGCATCGAGTTCATCACGCACCCGGTTGAGCGTCGTGCTATCCGTGGTGTCTGCTTGCGTCGCTAACGCATCGCCGCGCGCCGACAGTCCCTTCAACTGCTGGATGAGCGGCATGCGAATTTGCGCGAACGTGCTCTGCAGAGCCGCGGTACGCTTGTCGATGGCATCGATGGTGGCCGCCTTCTCGGAAAGCCGGATTACATTGGCCGACAAGTCCCACAGGCCGAACCGAGCTGCGGTGATTCCACTGGCGCCGTTCAGCGGCGACACGCCCGAAGCGCTCGACGTTGAACCTCCAGAGGAGACGCTGGGCGACGCGGGAGCGGTCGACGCGGGAGCGGAGGAGGCGGTGCTCGCGGTCGCAGAAGGCATAGTCACCGCCATGGCGTCGATTTGCTGCTTGAGCGCAGTGGCGCTGAAGCCGTTGCCATCGCCCTGGCTGGAAAGTGCCGACATGGTGGCGAGCAGGCTTCTTCGTGCGTTTACCAGTTCCAGTTCACCCTCCAGCTCGGATATTTTTGCCTGAAGTCCGACCTTTTGCTCCGTTCGTGCTTTCTCAACGAGAGCATGACTGGAGTCGAGTTCCGCTTGAACGGCCGCGCCTTGCGCCGCGAATTTGTCCTGCAACTTACCAAGCGATTGCGACGCGGCGGGATCGCCGCCGGCATCCTTGGGCTGCGGCTGCTTGGCGAGCACATCCACATCGGCTCGTGCGATTTCAAAGGCCAGCGCGGTGACCTGGTTCGCAATCTGACGGTTGTCGTACAGGAACAGCAGGTCGCTCGGGTTATTTGCAGCCTGCTGTTGGGCGCCCAAGGTACGGTACCAGTCGATCGTTTGGTCCAAAAGTTGGATCACTTGCGGACCCGTCATGGGTGCGGCGACGGCCGGGGTGACCGGCGGTGCGGCAGGCGCACGCGGAGCGGCGGACGCAGCGGCCGATTGAGCAGCCGCGGCAACGGCTGCGTTCAGTGCGAGAGCCAGGGTATGCACCGAAATTGAGAATAAGCGACGAGTTGTCAGCTTGGGCATAATTGAATCGTACCCTTTTGCAGCGGGGAAAAGACGCTACCATACGGTGTTGCAACCTGTGTGGGTGACCATGATCGACTTGAAGCAGGCGATTGCCGACGTACCCGACTTTCCACGGCCCGGCATTTTGTTCCGCGATATTGCGCCGTTGTTGCGCAGCCACTTCGACTCCACCATGAAGATCCTGGACGCTTTGCTGACAGATCAGGAATGGAGCGAGGTCGACGCATTGGCGGGAATCGAATCGCGCGGTTTCATTTTGGGGGCGGCCCTTGCGATGCACCGTGGAAAGGGATTTGTGTTGATCCGTAAACAAGGAAAGCTGCCGCCGCCGGTGGTCGACATCGCGTATGCGCTCGAGTATGGTTCCGGCGTCCTGGAAATGCAGCGTGGTGGAGGACGGCTCCTGCTGATCGATGATGTGCTGGCGACCGGCGGCACGATGACCGCCGCTGCCGATCTATGCCAGCGGGCCGGCTACGAGATTGTAGCGCTGGCGGCATTGATCGATCTTGACCTCGTCCAAAATTTTTCCTGGCGAAGCCTGCGCCTGCGCGCAGCCATCCACTACTAGCAATGGCCGAGTTGACGAGCACCCTCGTGGTCGTTGCCTTGCGCGCCGAATTACAGGGAGTATTCGAGGCGGCCGGTATTCAGGTGCTGTACTGCGGGGTCGGCAAGGTAAACGCGGCGATTGCGCTCGCGCGCGAACTCATTCGTTACGAACTCCGAGGTCAAGCAATGCCGACGGTGTTCAATTTCGGTTCGGCCGGCAGTCGCCGCCACGCCGCCGGAACCCTGGTGGAATGCCATGAGTTCGTTCAGCGCGACATGAACGTCGGCGCTCTGGGGTATGCATTGGGTGTCACGCCGTATGACGACGCTCCGCCATGTTTGACTTTCGCACCGGTATTCAAGCACCTGCCGTCGGCGGTGTGCGGCAGCGGTGATTCGTTCGCAACGGCGGTCACCGGCGCGGAAGATGCCGCACTCGAGTATGCGGTTGTCGATATGGAGGCCTATGCGCTCGCAAAGGTGTGCTGGTACGAAAGGGCGCCGTTCGCTTGCGCCAAATACGTCAGCGACGGCGCGGATCATTCGGCAGCGGATGATTGGCAGCGCAACCTGCACAAGGCGGCCGACGAATTCCTGACCTTGTACCGCGGCGTCGCGCCGTAATGGCGCGATGTTCCATGGCGGCCTGTTTCCTGGTGTTGTTGGCGCTGCCGGCGGCCGGCGAGGCGGCCGTGCGAGTGATTGTGGGCCCGACACCGATCCCCGGCGGCGAGGCCAAGGCCGACGCCGACATCACGATAGTCAATGAGAAATTGGCTTTTGCGCTCGCCGTCGGGTCGCCCGTGCCGTACGGTGTGCCGCGCGGCGCGATCATCGACGTGGCGCCGGTGGTGAACGGCGAGATCGGCCGCGATTGCGTGGTCTTTGCCGATTTCATTCCGAATAATTGGTCGGCGTGGCCGAACACCTTTCAACACATCGAGATTCTCGAGCGCGGCCCCGCGCGGGCCGTCGTGCAAACGATACGAGATTGGGGCAAGGTGACCGTTACAACCGTCTACACGCTCGATTCAAGCTCAGATTCCATCGCGATTAGGGTCGTCATGAGCAACAACGGCAGCGCGCTATCCGATCTGCTGTCCGGAATGACTTTGTGGCCCAAGGGGGGGTACCTATTCGGTGTTCCGGGATTGGCGGGCATCGTGCGGGGCACGACGGATGGCGCGCTCGGCGACCGGGTGGTGGCTTACGATGAAAAATGGAGCGTCGCCCTGCATGCACCGTACGCTGACCGTATCGCCGATGGGTCGATGGATATGTACCAAGCGCATTCGCTGGCGGCCGGAGAAAGCCGCGCTTTCGACGCATGGTTGCAGGTGGGCTCGAGCGGGGATCTGAAGCCGATCGTCGCAGCCGAAATAGCGCGCAAGCATTTGCAATTTGGAACGCTTCGCGGTGTCGTCACCGGCGGCGACGGCAAGGTGCTCGAGGCTCCGGCCGTTGTGATCGAAAAACAAGGCAAGCCCTACGCCTGGGTGTTGGGCCGCCGCGGCGGGTACCACCTAACGCTGCCGGTCGGCTCGTACGAGCTCTATGCCACGGCTAAGAACCATTCGCAGAGCGCGCGGGCAAAGCTGGACGTCCGGGCCGGCGCGGCTGCGGTTCGAGATTTCCGTGATGTGCAAATTCCGGCGAGCATCCGATGGAGTGTGGTAGACGCCAACGGTAAGCCCCTGGATGCGCGCATCAGTATCGTGCAAGGACAGAAGCCGCTCGTGGAGTTCCTGGGCCGCAAGACGTTCTTCACGGAACTCGATCGCAAGGGCCGCACCGATGTGCCGATCGCACCCGGCGATTATGTTTTCTCCGTCTCTGCGGGCGGCGGATTTCTGGCCGCAAGGCAGCAATTAAAACTCGCAGTCGCGGCGGGTCGAGTTCAGACGTCGCGCGTAGTGGTGACGACTTTGTTCGATCCGCCTGCACGTCATTGGTATTCGGCCGACATGCATCATCATGCCGATCAAGCCGAGGCGGTGACTCCTCCTGCGGATCTGGCCCGCTCGCAGCTGGCCGCCGGCCTAGATCTGTTGTTCGTCAGCGATCACGATTCGACCGTGAACCATGAGGTCTTGCAGACAATCGCGAGCCGGCGCGGAATGGCCTTCATTCCCAGCATGGAGCTGTCCGCTTCGTGGGGTCATTTCAACGCGTACCCTTTGCTTCCGGGCCGGAAACTGGCGATCGACACCGGCACTGCGACGGTCGATGAAATCTTCAAGGAAGCCCGGCGCGAGGGAGCAACCGTGTTGCAGGTGAATCACCCATTCATACCGTTCGGCTATTTCACCAGCGTGACGGCGGGCGTGGCTCCGGGCGGCCTAAATCCAGCGTTCGAACTCATCGAAATCAACGCGGGTGAGCCCGGCGACGACCAGAAAGTGCTTCAAGCCGCATGGAATTATTGGAATTCAGGACAGCGCTATTACCTGACGGCGGGAACAGATACGCACGATGTGTGGCGTGACGAATCGGGGGCGGTGCGCGCCTTCGTTCACATCGATGGTGCGGTGACGGCCGCCACATTTGCACAGGCGCTCAAAGAAGGTCATGCCTATGTATCGTATGGGCCGCTGATATTCCCGTCGGTGATTTTCGGCAATGATCTTAAGGTGAAGCCGGGCGGGCCTTTTACCCTCGGCTTCGATCTCAAGAGCGTGGCCGGGGTCAAACAAGCACAGCTGATCGCCTCCGGGGCAATACTCAAGACCGAATCGTTTCCCGTGGCTTCGTTGCAAGTGCACGTTGACTTTCCGTTGACCACCCAGCGCCGCGCGTGGTATGCACTGATAGTCGAAGATAACGACGGTCATAAAGCCTATACGGACCCGATCTGGGTTGATGTCGTGCCGTCCACGGCAGGGGAGTAACGATGAACAATCCGTACGACGTCGTTGCGATCGTGGGAAGTCTGCGCCGCGACTCATTCACCCGACGTCTCGTGCAGTCGCTCGACGCATTGGCGCCGGCGTCGATTAAAATAGACATTGTCGAGATCCGCGGGCTGCCGCTCTACAATCAGGACGATGAGCCCTCTGCGCCCGCGCCATGGGTGGATTTTAGAAGCCGAATCAAACGCGCCGATGCGGTTCTGTTCGCCACTCCGGAATACAACCGATCGGTTCCGGGAGTCCTCAAGAATGCGGTAGACGTTGGATCGCGTCCCTCGGGCGCGAGCGCGTGGGCGGGCAAGCCGGCGGCGGTGCTGAGCGCGTCTCCCGGTGCGATGGGTGGGTTCGGGGCAAATCAGCATCTGCGCCAGTCGCTGACCGCCCTTAATATGCCCACTCTACAGCAGCCGGAAGCATACATTGGACACGTCGACAAAGTGTTCGATGCATCGGGACAATTCGTCAATCCGGCCACTCGGGATTTCTGCGTGAAGTTTCTCAACGCATTCAACGAATGGATCGCAACACAGCTGCGCCCGGCGTAAGAGAAGCGCAAGCCCTCGAAACGAGCACCGTGGTAGCGGTGTTCATTTATACTCAACGCGGCGGTATTCCCGGCATTTGGAGAGTTCGTGCCCCCCAAGTATTCCTTGACCGAGGGATCGATTCCCCGGGCGTTGTTCGCCTTTTCGCTGCCCATTCTGTCCGGCAACATACTTCAATCGATCAATGGGTCGGTGAACGCGATTTGGGTCGGCAAGTACTTGGGCGAGGCATCGCTTGCCGCGGTGGGAAATTCGAACGTCGTGATGTTTCTGTTGTTCGGCGTCATGTTCGGCTTTTCGATGGCTTCGAACATCATGGTGGCGCAATGTGTGGGCGCCAAGAATGTGCCCGAGGCCAAGCGCGTCGTCGGTACCGGCGCGGTTTTCTTTCTGGGTCTGTCGGTGGCCATGAGTCTGATTGGATTTGCGTTGGCGCGTAAGCTGGTGGCTTGGCTTGGCACGCCGCCGGACGCGGTGGCTCTGGCGCTCACGTATATGCGCATCATTTTCCTGGCGCTGCCCTTCATGGGCGGTTTGTTTTTTCTCATGGCGGTGCTGCGGGGCGCCGGCGATTCGAGAACCCCGTTCATTTACCTTTTCATGTCCGTCCTGCTCGACATCGCGCTCAATCCTCTGTTGATCTTCGGTTGGGGTCCCATCCCGCGTTTGGGGATAGCCGGTTCGGCAACCGCGACGTTGTTCGCTCAGGCAACGAGTTTTTTCGCATTGGCATGGCATTTATATGGTACCAAGCATTTCTTGTGCATCCATCGGGATGAATTGCGGCTGTTCAAGGTCGACTGGTCCCTGGTGCGGGTGCTGGTGACCAAAGGGATTCCCATGGGGCTGCAGATGTTCGTGATCTCCTCCAGCATGATCGCACTGATTTCCTTGGTGAATCGATTCGGTTCGCAGGAGACCGCCGCGTTCAACGCGGCGATGCAACTCTGGAACTACGTGCAAATGCCGGCGTTGGCGATCGGCGCCGCCGCCTCTTCCATGGCCGCTCAAAATGTCGGAGCCGGGAAATGGGATCGGGTGAGCAGTGTGGCTGCCACCGGAGTGTTATTCAATTTCTTGATCGGCGGCGCCTTGATCTCGATCGTTTTTCTCCTCAACGAGCGTGCTTTGAGCCTGTTCCTGCCTGCCGATGGTGCGGCCTTGACGGTGTCGGTGCATCTCAATCGGATCGTCATTTGGTCATTTCTTTTCTTCGGCACTTCAATCGTGCTTTTCGGAGTGGTGCGGGCGACCGGGGCCGTCATGGCGCCGCTCATCATGCTGGTCATCTCGCTATGGTTGATTCGCGTACCGTTTGCTTTTTCGACTCTGGATCACTGGCAAGCCGACGCAATCTGGTGGAGCTTTCCGATTTCCTCGGTCATTTCCATGTTGATGGCCACTGCCTACTATCGTTTCGGCGGCTGGCGCAAGGTGCGCTTGGGAGTGGCCGGCCGGCGGGCAGCGCCGCTGCCCGGCGTTTGATTTCGATGTCGGCGGCATCGGCATGCTGTGCACGGCCGCTGGTAGTGCGGTGCGGCGCCCTCGGAGACATGGTCCTACTGACCGCATTGATTCGCATGCTGCACGTGCGGTTTGATTCTCCCGTGGATATAGTGACCTCGGGTCCATGGAGCGAACCGCTGCTTCGCGGTCAACCCGGCGTCGGCGCGATATGGAGCCTTCGCAGCCGTAAAACTCCTTACTGGCTGAGCGCGGATCAGCGGCTCGTGGTGCGCCGCTTGCGCCTGCGCGGCGTCGGTCCGACCTGGTTCTGCGACGGCAGCGATGCGGCGCGGCCGCTGCTCACGCGCGCCGGAATTACGGAAGAGTTCATCGTCGACGTCAACGATCACCCGTTGCTGCCCGACGAGCACGCGACCGAGCAATGGCGGCGCCTCGCGCAGCTCATGCCGCACGCCATCGAGCCTCCCGCGCGCGTCGACTACGCCGAGGTCACGCCGGGCACCCAACTAGAAATCGGCGAACAACAGCGCAGCGATCTTGACGCATGGCTGCGGTCACGCGGGGTGGGTAAGGCACGGTTGATTCTGATTCAGATCGGCAACAAGCGCACCATGAGGCGCGGCCTGCGCCGTTTGGCAGTCAACAATAAGTTCTGGCCGATCGAGCATTGGGCCGAGGTCCTGCGCGCGGTGCGCTTGCGATGCCCTGACCACGCAATCGTGCTGCTGGGTACGGGCCCCGAGTACGCGTTGAACCGGGAAGTTGCCGCGCTGGCGCATATCGCACGCCTGCATAATGCAGCGGACGACTTGCCTATTTCGCGCTTGGTCGCATTGCTCGCGCGCGGCGAGGGAATGATTTCAGTCGATTCGGGACCGGCTCATGCCGCCGCGGCGGTCGGCTGCCCGCTGGTCGTACTGTTCGGCAAGGCACTGCCGTCGCTGTACAGGCCGTGGGGGACGGCGGGATCAGACGTGAAGGTGTTGCGCGGCGATATTGCCGGAGAACCGGATATGCGGGGAATCGAACCGCGCAGCGTGATCGCTGCATGGTCAAATTTAAAGTTACGCTCCACGTAACTCCCGATCAGAGCTTATGAGCTATCGCGCTCCGCTGCGCAGCATGTCCTGCGTAACCAGCACGACGCCCCGCTTGGTTACGAAGAAGCGCTCCCGATCGAGCGCATAGTCTTGTCCGATATGCGTGTCGTCTGGAATCATGCAGTTCTCATCGAGAATGCAGCGCGTGATTTTGCAGCGGCGGCCGATCGTCACGCTCGGCAGCAGGACCGAACTCTCGATCGTACTGCCTTCATCGATGTGCACATCATGCGACAGCAGGGATTCCTTCACCAAGGCCCCCGAAACGATGCATCCGCCGGCGACCATGGAGTTGACCGCCATGCCGCGCCGGCCTTCTTCGTCAAGAACGAATTTAGCAGGCGGCTGCTGCGCTTGGTACGTCCAAATCGGCCATTGATGATCGTAGATGTTCAGCTCCGGATTGAGCGAAACCAATTCCATGTTCGCTTCGTACAGCGCATCGACGTTGCCCACATCGCGCCAATAATTTTGGGCGCGCGTCTCTACGTCATGAAACGGATAGGCAAACACCCGCAGACGCGCCAGGGCTTGCGGGATGATGTCCTTGCCGAAATCGTGATTGCTGGACTCATTGGCCGCGTCGTCGGTCAACATCTTTTCGAGGCGATCCGCGCCGATCACGTAGATGCCCATGGACGCACGCGCCAGTTTTGACTGGCCGATGATCGGATCCGGATCATTCGGCTTTTCCGCAAACTTCATGACGCGATTCGTGTCGTCAGTGGTCAGGATGCCGAACTCATTGGCGCGTTCCAGCGGCACGTCCACGACACCCACGGTAATGTCGGCCTCGCATTGGTCGTGATAGGCAATCATCGGGCCGTAGTCCATCTTGTAGATATGATCGCCCGCCAGAATCAGGACGTGGGTCGGATGATGCGAGCGAATGAACTCCAGATTCTGGTACACCGAGTCCGCGGTGCCGCGATACCAGTGCGGGCCCGTTTGCTGTTGCGCCGGAATCAATTCCACGAATTCCCCGAGTTCTCCGCGCAAGTAGCTCCAACCGCGCTGAATGTGCTGGATCAACGATTGCGCTTTGTACTGCGTCAACACCGCGATCTGGCGGATGCCGGAATTAACGCAATTCGACAAAACAAAATCGACGATCCGGAACTTGCCGCCGAACGGCGTTGCCGGTTTGCAGCGATGCTGGGTAAGAGCCTTGAGCCGCTCGCCGCGCCCTCCCGCCATGACCACCGCCAGGGTGCCGCTCGTCAGTCGGCTGACATAGCGTCCGGTGTTACTACGAGCAGCGTGTCGCATACTTTCCTGGCTTCACCGTGAGGTATCCCAGCGTGCCACACTCGGCGCACGCCTGCACGTTTTCTCGCGACGATGCCGACCTTTGCTAGACTGCCCCCATGCCGGCTTTGAATCTGTGCCTCCTGAGTTCGGAGATCTTGCCGTACGCAAAGACCGGTGGCCTCGCGGATGTTGTGGGCGCGCTGGTACAGAACCTCGGGCTGCTCGGTCACGAAGTGCATGCCTTCATGCCCCTCTATCCCTCGGTGCGCGCGGCGCATCCGGAGTTGCAGCCCGTCCTCGGCGAGCAGCAAATCCCGCTGGTCATTGGCGGTACTGAATACCGCTTCTCCGTGCAGAGGGCGAGCTTCCCGGGCACGGGCATCGCGACGTACTTCATCGACTGTGCTGAGTTGTACGACCGTCCTCAATTCTACACCACTGATCCGGACGAACATCGGCGCTTCCTGCTCTTCACGCGCGCGTCGCTCGAGAGCTGCCGCCGCCTGCGGATCTCGCCCGACATTTTCCATTGCCATGATTGGCATACGGCATTTCTGCCGCTGTATCTGAAGACGCTCTATTCATCGGACCCGTTGCTCGGCCGTGCGCGGTCGGTCCTCACGATCCATAACATCGGGTATCAAGGGGTTATGCCAAGCGCTGCGGCCGGCGACCTGGAATTGGGAGATGCCGCACGGCTCCTTGACGGCGAAGATCTCGCGCATGGCGTGATCAACCCCTTGAAAACCGGGATAAGATTTGCCGACTTGGTGACCACGGTCAGTCCGACATACGCACGCGAGATCAGCGAAGGTCCTCTCGGGATGGGAATGCAAGGAACGCTTCGGGCACGCTCGGACCAAGTTGTCGGGATATTGAACGGCGTCGATTACCATGCATGGGATCCGCGGCACGATGCGTATTTGAGCGCGCATTATGGACCGCAAGACCTGAACGGCAAACGTATCAACAAGCAACTACTGCTCGCGGCATCCCGCCTCGAGTCGGCTGGGTCGCGTCCGCTGATCGGCATGGTGACTCGGCTCGCGGAGCAGAAGGGCATCGACCTCTTGTTCGAAGCGTTGCCAAAAGCACTGCAGGAGCGAGACTTCGCATTGACGATACTCGGCAGCGGTGATCGTCAATACGAGGCATTTTTCGATGATTTGGCGCGGAGGCTCCCGGAACGGGTGGCGTTTCGCGCAGGCTACGATGAATCGCTCGCCCATTTGGTCGAGGCGGGCAGCGATCTTTTCCTCATGCCCTCGCGCTATGAGCCATGCGGCTTGAATCAAATGTACAGTTTACGTTACGGCACCATTCCCATCGTGCGCAACACCGGTGGCCTTGCGGATTCGGTGCAGCATTTCGATCCCATCAGCGGCAGCGGCACGGGATGCGTGTTCAATGATTACGACGCACCCGCCGTGCGCTGGGCCATCGGGACGGCGCTCGATTGGTACGGCGTGCCGAGGAGCTGGCAACAATTGACGCAGAATGCAATGGCGCAGGACTTTTCATGGACTCGGCAGATCGGTAAATACGATTCGCTGTACCGCAAGCTGCTCGGAGCTTGACTACTGCGGTTGCCGCTCCAGCAAGGCATAGCGGCGGCCATGGGGCAGCGAATAGGTTGTCGCCAGCCGTAACCCCGCCGCGGCCGCCCACGGCGGCGCTTCGGCGTCCGGCGGCTGCGCACGGCTTTGCCCAAGCCCTCGCGAGAGGCCGCGAGCAGGCCGCGGCAATTGCACGACGACCAGGCTTTGCGGCGCGATGCCCGCAGCGGCCCTCAATCGATCGATAGCCGCTGTATCGATCGGCCCTGGTACAACGCCGACAGTCATACTCGCATACATGTCGATCATGGCCCGAGTAGTCTCGTCCGGAGCAAATAGAATCAGAGGCCTGCCGGCAGCATCATGCTGGATAGCGCGCGCGATCGACCCCAGATCCTGCCACGCATCTACTTGGCGGTATACCTGCGACGCCGGCCCCACCAGCAGCACGCAGTAGGCCAATAACAGCGACCACTGCGCACGCAATACTCGATCGCGCGCCGCCGTCCACCCGCGGAGCGCAAGCCAGGCGGCGGCGACCAACCCGACTGCCGAAATCAATATGTACTCGGCGTGCGAACCAAACGTTTTCCAGGTGTCGGCAGCGATCAGTCCCACTGCTCCTGTGGATACCAGCACGCCCAGAATCAAGAGCGCGGCGGTCGCACGCAGCGCGCGAACATCCCAGCGCTCCGCGTGCGCCGCGATTTCCCTCGACCACCATGCAACCAGCAGGGCGACGCCCGGGAGAGCGGGAGCGAAATATATGTTCCGAGCGGTCGCCGCCAACGAGAGAATCACCAGCGGCGGGAGCGAAGCGGCGATCGCAAAGCGCACGGGGCGATAGTCGTCGAACGTTGCGGTGCGCCGACGACATGCGCGGCGCAGAGCCGCGATCACCAGGAAGGTCCAAGGGGCCAGGTAGAGCGGCAACTCGATCAGATATTTCCCGGGAAAATTCCGGTGCGCCGCCGCGTATTGGATTTCGTTCGGAGCGTCGATGCGCGTGAACCGGCCGACCAAGTTGTTCCAGAAAAACACCTTCAGGCGGGCGAGGCCGTCGGGTCCCGCGTACACGAACCAGATCCACGTGAATAGCATCGCGGCTTGAAGGAGCAACCCCAAGTGCAGTTCCCATCGCAGAAGTTCGCGCCAGCGCCTCTCCCAGATGATCAGGGTGATCATAGCCATCGCCGGCACCATCCAGGCAACCGCGCTCTTGCTGAGGAAGCCGAATCCCAAAGCGGCGTGCATCAAAAGGTAGCCGCGCAGGCGCTTACGCGTATCCGCCGCATAAAAGCCGTGGTAAGCACCCAAGAGCGCGATCGAAACGCTCGCGAGCAAGGGCGCATCGGTCGCAAGCCAGATGGCCACCTGGTACGAAAGCAGAAAAGTGCTCACGGCGGCCGCGGCCGCCAAACCCGCGAGGCCTCCGGCGCTGCGCCGTGCCAGCAATCCGACGCCGAGGGCGGTGATCATGGCGTACAGCAGGTTGGGAAGACGGGCAGCCCAGGGCTCGGCGCCGAAGAGCCGGATGGGGGCGGCGGCGAGCCAATACATCAGCGGCGGCTTTTCACAGAAAGCCTCGCCGGCCAACAGCGGTACAGCCTTGTCCGCCTGCCAGCTCATGCGCCAGGAGATGTCTGCTTCGCGCGGCTCGTCGGGCGTCCAGAAGCCGCGCCCGAACATGCCCACGCACCAAATCAAGAGTAGCGCCACGCAGAGCAACGAAAGCGGTGACAGCTGCCGTGTTACCAAAACAGTATACTGGCCGTCATTAAAGGAGAGCGCATGGCATACGCTGACTATACTTCACAGGGCGCCGTCGCCGTGATCACCCTGAAGAACCCGCCGGTCAACGCCTTGAGCATCGGATTGCGTACCGCCATCGCCGACGGCCTGGAACGTGCAAAGAGCGACGGGTCGGTTCGGGCGGTGGTGATTGTCGGATCAGGCAATGCGTTTTGCGGAGGCGCCGATGTCGCCGAATTCGGTTCGCCTGCCATGTCTGCAAGCCCGTCCTTGGCCGAAATGCTTGCCTTGATCGAGAATTCGCCCAAACCGGTCGTCGCGGCGATTAACGGGCTCGCCTTGGGCGGGGGGCTGGAGCTCGCCATGGCATGTCATTACCGCGTCGCCGCGGCGGCCGCCCAGCTTGGATTGCCCGAGGTGAAACTCGGCATCTTGCCGGGCGCCGGCGGGACGCAGCGGCTGCCACGCCTGGTGGGCGTCGAGCGCGCGCTGAATATGATCGTCAACGGTAGTCCGGTGGGCGCGCGCGAGTTGGCGAACAGCGACTTGCTGGACTCGATCGTCGATGGCGATGTATTGCCCCCCGCGTTTGCTTTTGCGGAACGGGTCATCGCCGGGAAATTGCCGCTCAAAAAAGCGCGCGACATCAAAATCGATTTGCGGGAGGCGCAGGCGTTTTTGGATTTGGCGCGCGGCTCCGTCGCCCCGCTCGCCAAGAATTATCCCGCGCCCCTCAAGTGCATCGATGCAGTAGAAGCGGCGGTGCGTAAACCCTTTGACGAGGGGATGAAGATCGAAGAGGCGTTGTTCACCGAATTGTTGAACACTCCGGAGTCGAAGGCTTTGCGGCACGCATTTTTCGCCACACGCGCTGCCGGCAAGATTCCCGATGTGCCGGCGGGCACACCCTTGCGGGAGATCAAGTCGGTGGCGGTTATCGGCGCCGGCACGATGGGCGGGGGGATCGCCATGAATTTTGCCAACGCCGGCATTCCCGTGACCGTGCTCGAGACCTCTCAGGCCGCACTGGACAAGGGCCTTGCGACCGTCAAAAAGAATTATGCAAGCACGCTCCACAAGGGCCGGATTACCCAGGACGAATTCGACAGGCGCCTCAAGCGGATCGCGGGAACGCTGTCCTACGACGACATCAAGGGTGCCGATCTCATCATCGAGGCAGTGTTTGAAGACATGGAGGTCAAGAAGCGGGTGTTCGAGAAGCTGGACGAAGTCGCGAAGAGCGGAGCAATTCTCGCATCAAACACCTCGACCCTGGACTTGAACAAAATCGCGGGTTTCACTCGGCGGCCGCAGGATGTCATCGGCCTGCATTTCTTCAGCCCGGCGAATGTCAGCAAGCTTCTGGAGATCGTGCGCGGCGCCCGGAGCGCCAAGGAAGTGGTGGCCACCAGCATGTCGGTGTCGAAGCAGATCAAGAAGGTCGGCGTGATATCGGGTGTCTGCGACGGCTTTATCGGCAACCGCATGATGAATGCGTATTTCCGGCAGATGGAGCTGCTGCTGGATGTGGGTGCGTTGCCGCAGCAAATCGACCAGGCGATGGAGAAGTTCGGTTTTTCAATGGGTCCCTTTCGGGTCAGCGATCTCGCCGGAAACGATATTCTCTGGTACATCCGCAAACGCTTGTACATCGAGTATCCCGATCGGGTCTTTTCCAAGACGCCGGATCGCATCTGTGAACTCGGGCGATTCGGTCAAAAGACGGGCGCCGGCTGGTACGACTACGAGCCCGGCAACCGCACGCCGATCCCTTCCGAGCTGGTCAACAAGATCGTTCTCGAAGAATCGGCCCGGCTAGGCTTGCCCAGGCGCAAGGTCGGCGACGACGAGATCATCGGGCGCGCGCTGTACTCCTTGATCAACGAAGGCGCCCGCATCCTCGAGGAAGGCATCGCGCTGCGGGCCTCGGATATCGATGTCGTGTACCTGACCGGGTACGGATTCCCGGACTTTCGCGGCGGGCCCTTGTACTACGCCGATGCGGTCGGCCTTGCCAACATTTTGCGGGCAATGCAGGAATTCGCCAGGGGCTATCAGCCGGACGCGTGGCAGCCTGCGCCGTTGCTCAAGACACTGGCCTCGGAAGGCAAGACCTTCGCCAGCTGGGAAAATAAGCAAGATAGGATCTCTGCCTAGATGGCCCGCTTGATCGTCGTGTCGAATCGCGTCGCCCTTCCCGATCAAGGAACTCCTCCCGGAGGCCTCGCGATCGGAGTTCTGGCGGCCCTGCACGGACCCGATGGCGGAATGTGGTTTGGATGGAGCGGTAAAACTCAGGAGGTGCCCGGCGATCCCGAGATACACGTAAAAGAAGATATCCGCTTCGTCACCGTCGATCTGCCAAGCGCTAACTTCGATGCGTACTACAACGGCTTCTGTAATGGCTCCTTGTGGCCTTTGCATCATTACTTCCCGGGGACATTTCGCTACGATCCGGAAGAATTTTCGGCATACATGGCGGTGAACCGCTACTTCGCCGACGTACTCGTGAAACTGATCGAGGACCAGGATGTCGTCTGGGTGCACGACTATCAGCTCATTCCGCTGGGAAGTCTTCTGCGCCAAGCGGGGATACGCGCGCGGATTGGGTTTTTTCTACATATCCCCTATCCCAATATCGCCGTTCTGCGCCTCCTTCCTACGTACGCGGAGTTAGTCCGCGATACCTGTCAATACGACCTGGTCGGGTTTCAAACGAGCGAGGACCTGGACGGGTTTAGATCGGCGGTGAGCGCCGTGTTTCCTGGCGAAGCCCGCTTCCACGAAGACCGGATTGATCTAAACGGCCGCAAGATCGGAATAGGCGTCTTTCCGATCGGCGTAGATGTAGACGCAGTCACCCGCCAGGCCGCCGACGCGGTGCAGAGCGATGACCAGGTCAAGCAACTCGAGCGAGGCCTTCTGGGCCGCAAGCTGCTGCTCGGCGTCGATCGATTGGATTACAGCAAGGGTTTGATTGAACGGTTCCAGTCTTACCAGAGATTGCTCGAATCGACTCCGGAGTTGCAGGGCCAGATCACCTACATTCAGATAGCTCCCCTGAGTCGCGTGGACGTGGCGGCGTACGCAGAGCTGCGCGACGCTCTGGAACGCTCAGCAGGGCACATCAACGGCCTCTTTGCGGATACCGATTGGACGCCGATCCGCTACCTCAACAAGGATTTTTCGCATCAGACACTCAGCGGTTTTCTACGCATTGCGAATGTAGGTGTAGTCACGCCCGTGCGCGACGGAATGAATCTGGTGGCAAAGGAATTTGTCGCGGCACAAGATCCGGAGAATCCCGGCGTTCTCGTGCTCTCGAGCCTCGCCGGTGCGGCGCAGGAACTGGTCGGGGCGTTGCTGGTAAATCCATACGACAAGGCCGCCGTTGCTTTAGCTCTTCGGCAAGGACTCGCGATGCCTTTGGCGGAGCGGCGCTCACGCCATGAATCGATGTTGAAGGCGCTGCGTGCCAATTCGATCTCCCGCTGGCACGAGTCTTTCGTTTCGCGCCTGACCGGCGACAAATAGCAAGTTGCGGTCGGATCAATTGCACGGGCTGATCGATTTGATCGTCCGGCATCGCATCACGGCCGTCATTTACGTTACGGAGGCTTCACTGGGTGAGACTCGCACTCCTTCTGGCTGCAGAGGCCTGCATCGTAGCCGCGGTTCTCTTGCATTCGTCGCAGTTCGAGGGCCGTCTGCTGCGGTCGGATCCCAATGCGATACCGAACAACGCCGCTCTGCTGCCATTCGCCCGCGAGCGCGGCGAGGCGCTATACGGGACGCACTGCGCGGCCTGTCACGGTCAGCTGGGGCAGGGAGATACGGAGCGCGGCATTCCGAATTTGACCGACGACGATTGGCTGTACGGAGTGGGATCGGTGAGCGATATCGAGCAAATCGTGAAATATGGAATTCGCTCCTTTAATCCCAAGGCCTTGAACCTGGCAATCATGCCGGCATATGCGACGGCCCGCCCGAGCGTCCGCGATAGCAGCATCCGCGCGCTTTCGCCGGAAAACATACGGGATTTGGCTGAATTCCTGCTCCGCGAGCAGGGGCGAGCCGGCGACACCGTCGCCGCAGCCCGCGGCGCCGAGTTGTTCGCCGGAGCAGGCGGATGCTACGACTGTCATGCGATCGACGGCAAGGGCGATCCGGCCATCGGCGCGCCGAATTTGACCGATCGAATCACGCTGTACGGCGACGGCAGCCGCGAATCGCTGTCGATGTCAATCGCCTATGGCCGGCACGGAGTGTGTCCCGCCTGGGCAGCGCGAATGGGTGCGGCTGAAATTCGCGAGGTGGCCATATTCGTCCACTCTCTGTCTCATGAGCCGCGTCGCACGGAGACCGATACGCGTGCCCGATCCGACTGAGCCACTCTGGATCAAAGTCACGGGAGGGGGCAGCCGCCGCTCCTTCGTTCTCCTGGGCGGAGGTGCATTGCTGGGTCTTTTGATGGCCGGATATTCGCTATTCACCGCGCGCGGCACTTCGACTTTGATAGTTCCACCCGAAGACGTCGCGTTGATCAATCAGCAGCCGATTTCGCGCAGCGATTATCTGCTGCAATTGCAGACTCTGTACGGCGTGGATTTGGGGCATGCGACCGCTGCGCAGCGGCGAAAAGTGCTGGACGACATGATTCGGGAGGAGCTGTTCGTGCAAAGGGGCAGGGAGCTGGACGTTGCATCCACGGATCCCGACGTGCGCGCCGCCATGGTAAACGCGGTTGAACTGGAAATTGCGGCCGATGCCATAACTCAGCAGCCGACGGAGGCCCAGTTGCGGCTCTACTTCGCCTCGCATCGCGCCCGCTACGCGAGCGAGGGAACCATGTCGTTGCGAGATTACGTGTTCCCGCCGCGCGAATCGGCTGCCGCGGCCGAAGCGGCCGGGTTGCCTCGATTCAGCCCGCCAACGCGGGCTTTTTTGGAGCGTTGGCATGCGGCCTCGGGAAAGGTTGTCGACGAGGAGTTCTATTTCGCGGCGAAGATTCATCTCGGCGATCGGCTGTTCGAGGCGGCTCGCGACCTCGTTGACGGCGGGGTCTCGGCACCCATCACCGGAGCCGAAGGAATACACGTTCTGTATATGATCAAAAACAAAAAGCCGGTGCCTTTCGATTTCGTTGCGGCGCGCGATCGCGTGTTGACCGACTATCGCAACGACGCGATCGGCCACCTGCGCACGGGCGACGAAGCGTTTCTGCGCAAGCGCGCCAATATCCTGATCGCAGAAGACGTGCGCTAGTGAGGCCGGGTGTGAAACGGCGGCCGTGGCGGCTGACGCAGCCCCTGGCATGGATGCTGGTCGCGGCGCTCCTTGGATCGCCGGCGGCCGGTGCGCATACCCGCAGCGAGTCCCATTCGGTGTGGGAAATCAACGGCGCCGAGGTCGATCTGGTGGTGACGATCGCGCTGCTGGAGGCGAATCGTTTGTCGGCCGATCAGAAAGCGCCGTCCGACGAGCGCATCAAAAGCTACCTCACGGACCGCGTCTATCCTCTGGCCGAAGGCAAGCGCTGCGCGGTGGTTCCGCCGGTCCAGACCCTGTCCGCCGCCGCGGGTTTCAGGAAATACGACTTCACCTTCAGGTGCCCCTCGCAGACCCACTTGCAGGTGCATTCGGCGGCGTTCTTTGACCTTGTGCAAAGCCACACCAATTTTGCGCAGGTGCAAAACGCCGCCACGGGCGAATTCACCGAGCAACTGATCACGGCCGAACATCAGACCGTGGATGTGACGGGCGGGCAGGGCAGCCGGCTGAAAAGCGCGCGCTTCGCCGAATTCATACGTATGGGAATGATGCATATCTTTACCGGCGTCGATCACATGTCTTTTCTCTTGGGGCTGGTATTGATTTCGCGGCGCCTGCGCGATCTGGTGTTCGTGGTCACGGGCTTCACCATCGGTCACAGCCTGACTCTGGCGCTTGCGGTCACCGGTGTCCTCCGCCCGCACGCGGAATACATCGATGCCTTGGTGGCGCTGACGATTGCGCTGATCGGCGCGGAGAATATCGTGGTGCAAACCCAGAAACCGGCGCCCGTAGCGCTCGCCGCAGGCTTGTCGCTTGCATTCATGGCGCTAGCGCAATGGTGGGGGTGGGGCGGGCTTCCCGGTCTGTTGTTGCTGGGAGCGGGCCTTTTTACAGCCAACTACCTGATGATTTCGGGCCGGTTGCGCGATGCGGGCCGGTTGCGAATTTTTATCACCTTGATTTTCGGCTTGATCCACGGATTTGGATTTGCCGCGGATCTGCTCCAGCTGCAGCTTCCTCCCGGGCGCTTGGCCGAGCTTCTGGTGGGTTTCAATGTCGGCGTAGAAATCGGCCAGCTGATCCTGGTCGCGGGCGCAACGTTGCTGGTGGGGATACTCGCAAGGTCCAGAATGACTCTGTCGAGGCCACTTGTGGTCGATGTGGCATCAGCGTTTTTGGTGGCTCTGGGGATATTTTGGTTCGTGAGCCGAAGCTATGCGTGATTGAGGTGCGCGACGAAAAATCGGCTGCGGAGCAACCCGCCAGTGCTGCTCGTTTTACGCTAAAGTGAGTATGTCTCAGAGCCCATTGGAAGGTACCGATGATCCTGTATGGACATGCATTGAGCTCGGCTTCCTACCGCGTGCGGATCGCGTTTGCCCTGAAAAGCCTGCCCGTCAGCACTGTGTTGCTGGATTTGCGCGCGGGCGAGCAGCGGTTGGAACAGTTCCTGAAAATCAACTGCCAGGGCTTCGTGCCCGCGCTCGCTTTGGACGACGGTGCGGTGCTCACCCAATCGGTGGCCATCATCGAATACCTCGACGAAATCTATCCGAACCCGCCGCTATTGCCGCAATCGCCCTTGGCGCGTGCGCGCGTGCGCGCGTTATCGCAGGCGATTACCTGCGACATACATCCCTTGAACAACCTGCGGGTTCTGCAATACCTTGAGAACGAATTGCGGCAGGACAAAGAGACGCGCGATACGTGGTATCGACACTGGGTGCAGCTGGGATTCGACGCCGTCGAGCGTTGGTTGGTCCGGGATGCGGCAACCGGGCGATTTTGTCACGGCGATGCGCCGACCTTGGCGGATGTGTGCCTGGTGCCGCAGGTCGCCAATGCGCGGCGTCTGGCAGTTGACCTCAAGCCCTATCCTCGCATCGTGGAGATCGACTCCGCTTGCCGCGAGCTCGCGGCATTTCAAGCCGCCGCGCCGGACCGGCAGATCTAGCAGCCTGCGCGCCCTCTTAAACTTGGGCCGTTCAAGCTTGGGCAGTTTGGCATCGTGACGATTTCGCTCGAGAGCATCCCGAGCTTTACGGCGGGAGAGGCGCTTGCCGCTGCGAGCCGAAACTATGCGCTGGTGGGTTCGATCTCGATTTTGCCCAGCGAGCGGGACCAGAATTTCTTGATCGCCGATGCGCGCGGCGGCAAATACGTCTTGAAAATCGCCAATGCAAGCGATACGCCGGCACTGCTTGATTTTCAAAATCAAGCCATGCGGCATGTCGAGAAAGCGGATACAGGTTGCCGCGTGCAGCAAGTGGTGCCCTCGACGCAGGGATTGGAGATCACGAAGTGGCGCGATGCCAGGACCGGCACCGATCATTGTGTGCGGCTGCTGACCTGGATCGACGGCGAGGTGCTTGCGAAGAGTACCTCGCGCGGCGCCCGTCTGCTCGAATCGATCGGCGCCGGAATGGCCAGGATTGATGTTGCACTCGGCAACCTGTCGCATCCGGCCATGCGGCGCGTTTTGCAATGGGATCTGCGCCGGGCGGGAATGGCCCGAGAAAGCGCAGCGTTCTTGCCTCTGGAGCGGCGGACGCGTGTCGAACGCCTATTCTCGCAATGGGAGGAGATCGACTGGACGGGACTGCGCTACAGCGTGATTCACGGTGACGCAAACGACTACAATGTCATTGTTGCCGATGGACGCATGGTGGGCCTGCTAGATTTCGGCGACGCGGTGTATTCGGCCATGGTCTGCGACCTGGCAATCGCGGTTGCCTACGCCATGCTCGGTGAGTCGGAACCGCTCGCAGCCGCGGCGCAGCTCATTCGCGCCTATCAGCGTCACCGCCCGCTGACAGAAGCAGAGCAGCGCACGCTATTTCCCTTGATACTCTCGCGGCTGGGCATGAGTGTTTGTTATTCCGCCCACAATCGGGCGCGCAGCCCGCACGACTCCTACCAGGTGGTGAGCGAGGAGCCGGCCTGGGATTTATTGGACAAGCTCGAACGGTGGTCGGCGACGGAGCTACTGGCATTGATTTGTGCCGCGTGCGCCGCGCCGGACGGGTCGCCTGCGGGCCTCGAATGACGCCGGGGTTCAATAATGTGGAGGACGCTCCTGGTCGGACGATCGAAGGTTTTCGTCCGATTGCGCGCTGCTCACGCGGTCGGAGAGGGCCTTGATCTTAGCTTCGAGGGCCTGAATTTCCTTGTGCTGGCGAAATACCACGTCGCTCAACTCGGCAGCGGCGCGCTCCAAGAACGCTATCTTGGATTGAATTTTTTCGAGGTGCTCATCGTCCATCGGCCGATTGTAGCGCCTTCGGGCGTTGCAGCCCGCGCACCTCGTCCCTCCCGCCGCTTAACTTCCGGTCTTGGGGCAAGTGAAGTCATCGTCGCCCTGCCTGGAGGGCTTCGGCACTTCCTTCTTCCAGTCCGCGGGCACCTCGAAACGCTCGGCCGGGATCGCATCGGTACTGATGGTTACGGTTTCGGAGTTGAAGGCCGCCATTTGCACGTATTGGGCATAGGGATCTGGGATCCCGGCTGTCGTAGCGACGTCAGGGGAGGCCGCGGCGCTCGCTGGCGTCTGGCCATCCTCGGTCTTTTTCTTGTGGAACAATCCGCCCAACGCCGAGCCGAGCGCCTTGCCAGCCTGCGCGACATTGTTCATTGGATTGGCGGACGGCGGGTTTCCGCCGGAACCGTTTTCCTTCATCTTGGCGGTGGTGCCGCATTGCGCTCCGCCCATCATGACGCGCAGGGTTGTCTTCAGCGCTTGACCCTTAAGATCGTCTGACCTATCGGTCAGCTGTTTGATCTGCGATTGATAAGGGGCCAGATATTTCGCGAATTCTCCGCGCAAGGCGCCTTGCGCGTCGTCGAGTCCCAGCTTCTTTGCGTAAGCTTGATCGAACGCGCGCCGGTCGCCGGCGCCGGGGACTTTGTCTTGCGTCAACCAGAGGTCGAAGGCGACCACCGTGTCGCAGACGTCGCCGGTCTCCCTGTTGGTGCAAGTCTCCGTCAGCGTTGCGAGCGTGCGCTGCGTGTCGTGACCGGAGATGGACATCTTGTCGTCGGTTTTATGAACGTCGATTTTGGGCGGCGACATTTCGCACTTGGATTTATCGATGGGCTGCTGCTTTCGGGACACCGGACATGCGCGCATCTTTTCAAGCCTCGCTTGCATTTTTGCCCGAATCTGCGCTAGATCCTCGGGCGTCGCGAAAATCTCTTCCCGGTAGCTCTTTTTTTCCGGTTCCAGTTTCCAGGTCAACCCTCGATCCAAGCGCACGATTTCGCCGCTGCGAACGTTGCCGCACACCAACGACAGCACGCCTTCGCAGTGCGACTCCGTATCCTCGCGTTTTTTATCAGCCGCAATTTTGGTCGTGGAAGAGCCATGCGTTCGGATCATGGCGGCGACCTCCAACGTCGTTCTTTGTTCGATGGTGACGTCCGCTTGCGCGGCTACTGCTCCAAGGGAGGCAGCCAAAACGCAGGCAGAGCTTAGAAAATTAATTGACTGTGTGTACATCGTGGTGTCACTCCCCTAAAATGAATAACGCAGAAATAGGTGGCTATCGTCCCGGCGCACGTCCGTCGGAGTGCCCCAAAGCGGATCGCGCGGTGCAAATGCTTTCCCCATGACATCACCATTCGATCCTGGATGTTGAAGCCGCTGATGTCTCCACCGCTCGAGTGTCCTTTGAGCTGCAGGGACACGATGCACGACCAGCGTGCTGACAAAATTGCTGAATACCTCAAAACCCGAACGCGGCACCGGCATGCGCAAATTTCCGTTCAGGCGTGTCGGGTTGGGAGGCAGAGACAATGGGCCGCCGCGATTCGATTCGAAAAGCGGCTGCACGGGAACGAGAGAATCGGAGCGAGTCATTCGATAGTCACGTCCAATATGCGGATATGATCAAGTATAAAGGACTTCAAGTCCGTAGCAGGATGACACAGATGACGTCGATCGACCTCCATAGTGGCGCGTGCGATTAGGCCTGGCCGTGCTGCTGCTGGGCGCTCTCGCCAATGGCGCCGAGGTCGCAGGGCAGGCGATCGCTCCGCCTCCCGCGCCCGGTCCCGCGACGGGCCTTGCGGACTCGGCCGGGCTGCGCGCGACGGTATTCGGAACGCCTCCGCAGAACATGGCGCCGATGCCGGGCAAAGTGCCGCTTCTCGAAATAGATATTGCCCTGCCTTGGGCCCGCCCCGTGCCCGAGGTTTTCTGGTTCGATCACAAGCTGCGAGTCTGGTTCTCAGCGCAAGGCAAACCTGCGCCGTTGGCCATTGTCATATCCGGTACGGGCGGCGACGGCAACAACGCGAAGCTTGCGGCGCTTCGCGGTGCACTCTACGGCGCCGGTTACCATGTCCTGACGATGCCATCCCCGACGTTCCCGGGCTTCATCGTGTCGGCGTCGAGCACGGGAGTGGCCGGCGATTTGATGCAGGACGGGCACGATCTGTACGCGGCCATGCAAGAGATCGTCGCGCATCTGGCCCGAAAGGTAAAAATCACCGAGATCGACGCGCTCGGGTTCAGCCTCGGCGGAGCGAATGCGGCCATCGTGAAATCGATCGACGCGGCGGAAGGCAAGCTCAAAATTCATCGCGTCGTCATGATCAATCCGCCGGTGAGTTTGTTCGCGTCGATCGGGCGACTCGATAAGTTGTTCGCCAACAGCATCGGCTCCGGCGACGATGCCTTCGAACGTCTGTATCGGACGCTGTATGCAGAGCTGGCGAATTTGTACCGGGCGTCGGATCGAGTCCAAATAGACGAGGGTTTCCTCCTCGGCGCCGCCTCCTCCGCCCTAAAGACAGATGCGGAATTCTCCGCCGCCATTGCGTTGAGCTTCCGCATCGATCTGGTGAATGTGTTTTTTGCCGGCGACCTCTATGCCCGCACGGGCGTTGTCGTCGACCCGGACCACCCGCCGAAGGTCGGCGACTCGCTCGAAGAAACGCAACGCATACTGCGCAACAAGCCGTTCGCTGAATATTTCACGAAAGTCTTTGCGCCTTATTACTTGAAGCGCCGACCCGATTCGACCGCCGCGTCCCTCATCGCCGGCAACCGGCTCGACGTGATCGCCGAGACGCTGCGCAATGACGCCGATTACTATGCCCAGACCAACAACGACGATGTCATTCTGGACAAGCAGGAACTGGCATGGCTGCGAGACACCTTGGGTTCAAGAATCGCCGTCTATGACCATGGGGGACACCTCGGCAATATCGGCGAGCGCCAACAAGTGTCGGATATGCTCAAGATGCTTGATGGGAGCTGGTCAGGGACGGCGAAATGAGGTCGGCCGCGCTTTTAATCTGCTTGGCCATTTCTCTTGCCGGGTGCGCCTCCCAGGGCATCACTATCCGGCGGGTCCCGTCGGAAGACCCAGCGGCGGAGAATGCCGCCGCCGTCGAGAGCGCGGCTGCGTTTGCTGCCGCTGCGGCGACGGCTATCGAGACGGCGGCCGACAGCGTTCAAAGCGGGCAAGACATACGGGAGGCCGGCCCGCCCGTGACTGCGGCGGACGCGCCTTCGATGTACACATACGATCCCTGGGAGCGGCTCAACCGCTTTACTTATCGGTTCAATGCACGGTTTGATGAAGCGGTCTTTTTGCCCGTGGCGAATGCATATCGCGTCATACCATCGCCGATTCGGTCCGGCGTGCACAACTTCTTCGGCAATTTGTCCGAGGTCGGCAATATCATCAACTACGCTCTGCAATGGCGGCTGAAGTTAGGCGTGCGCAGCGCGGGCCGATTCATCATCAACACGACCGTCGGCATCGGCGGGTTGTTTGATGTGGCGGAGAAACTCAAGCTCCCGGGTGCGGCGACCGGTTTGAGCGCCACGCTGGCCAGGTGGGGCATGCATCCCGGTCCCTATCTGGTCATTCCGTTTCTGGGCCCTTCCACCGTGCGCGACGGCATAGGCTTTCTCGGAGACTACGCGGCGTCGTACGAAATCGATATCGCACATCTCTACCGCGGCCACGTGTCGTCAGCACTCGGCGGCGTCAACGCAGTTGACCAGCGTTCGAACGTGAACTTTCGATACTACGCAACGGGTTCCCCTTTCGAGTACGAGAACGTCCGCTTTCTGTATGTGCGCAAGCGACTGATCGAGGACGAGGGCCTGCGACCGCAGAATTCTAAGAAGCACGCCAAGTCGATGACGCAGCAGAAAAACGCAGTCGACGAGCCCGCCGGCAAGTGAGCGGCGCGCCGGACCCGTCGAGAATAGCCTGCCAGTTCATGTCTTGAGCGCTCGCGGTTTGGAGCGCGCGTCGGCGGTACCGATCCGCTCGTATTCTGCAATGACCTGCGCCCCAAGCAGCAATAAGGTGGCCGCGACGTCGAGGCTCGCGAGTACCACGATGGCGGTCGTCAGTGAGCCGTAGACGACACTGACCTGAGACAAGGTGCTGAAATACCAGACCAACACATGTCGCGTGATCTCCCAAAGCAGCGATGCGGCGACGGCGCCGAACAGTGCATGGCGCCACGACGGCGTGCCAACCGGCATTACCATGTAGATTGACGCCAGCACGAAAATCTCCCCGCCTACGCCCAATAAATAGAAGAGTACGCCCGAGAGCCCGCGCAGCGACCAGCTGTGACCGAGAAAATCGATCGTGTCTGCGCCGATCGTTTGAAGCGCTCCCGACACCAGCGTCACAAGAAGCAAGCCGAGTCCGAGAAACACGATGTAGCAGTAGGGGAGGATGGCGGATAACAGGAAATGGCGCCGCCGAGTCGCGACCCGGTGCAGGAAGATGACCGACATTGCGTTCTCCAGCACCGTGAATGCCAGGGAACTGAAGAACACCAGGGTTATCAGCAGCACGCCGCCGATTACACCGCGATGGCTCAGGAAACGTTCGAGCTCGCCAAGCACGGCTACCGACTGTCCGGGAACCAGCCATTCGAGATAGCGGCCGAGAGTCGCAAACAACTCTCGCTGATCGACGAGGTTCGACAAGACCACCATCATCAGGATTAGCAGCGGCACGATGGATAGCAGGGTGTAATAGGCAACGGCGCCCGAGAGCAGCAGCGCCTGGTTGGCGCGGAAGGCGCATAGCACGCGCCAGGCAAAGGCGCCCGGATGCCGAAGTACATACAGGGTCCGTCGTCCGATAACCCGCATCCGTCGTATACCCCCGCGCTCGGCCGCCGGCGCCGATCGCTCATGTCGCGCGGGAGAATGCCTCCGGCTTGCACCCAGAATAGCAGCTTGGGTGGATGCTCACCCCCTCAAGCAACGCCGCGCTCTGCCAAAAACTCACCGAGGATTCTCGCGGTGTGACTCTTGCCCGGCTTGCGTACGATGGTTTCGGGAGCCCCCTGCGCGACGATGCGGCCACCGCCTTCGCCGCCTTCGGGACCCAGATCGAGGATCCAATCCGCTTCGGCCATGACGTCGAGGTTGTGTTCGATGACGACGACGGTGTTGCCAGTGTCTACCAGACGATGCAGGACGTGCACGAGCTTTTCGACATCGGCCATGTGCAGGCCGACCGTCGGCTCGTCGAGCACGTACAATGTATGCTGGCCTTCGCGGCGTGCCATATCCACTCCAAGCGCATCGGTTCGCACCTTGGATAATTCGGCGACGAGCTTGATACGCTGGCTTTCTCCACCCGAAAGCGTTGGGCTCGGTTGGCCGACGCTCAGGTAGCCTAGCCCGACGTCGGCGAGCAGGCTCAAGGGATGGCTCACGCTGCGTTGGGCGGCGAAGAACTCCAGCGCGTCGTCGACGCTCATTGCCAGCGTTTCGCCGATGCTCTTGCCCTTGAATAGAATCGACAGAGTCTCGGGATTGAAGCGCTTGCCGCCGCAGACGTCGCACAACACCTGAACATCGGGTAAAAAATTCATCTCGATGCGCTGCATTCCTTGGCCATCGCAGGCCTCGCAGCGGCCGCCGGCCGTATTGAACGAGAACCGGCTGGCGGTAAATCCGCGCATGCGCGCCTCCGTAGTCTCCGCATACAGACGCCGAATCGAGTCCCAAAAGCCGATATAGGTCGCAGGACAAGAGCGGGGGGTCTTCCCAATCGGGGTTTGATCGACCTCGAGGACGCGGCTGATCTTCTGCCATCCCGCCATTGCGCCGCATCCCTGCAAGGGTACCTCGGGCCGGCGGGAGCGGTCGGAACGGTTGGGCCGCGCCAACAGGCGTTTCAAATTGCGCAGCAACACGTCGCGCGCCAATGTGGACTTTCCGGATCCCGAAACACCGGTGACCACCGTCAATCGACCGAGCGGAATTCGCGCATCGACGTTGCGAAGATTGTGCAAACCGGCGTCCGTGATATCGATCATGGCTGAATCGCGGTCGATGCTGCGGCGACGGGAGCGCGAATGCCGCAGAGGGGCCGCGAGGCAGCGGCCCGTCGCGGATGTTCCCGAGCGGGCGAGTTCTGCGGCAGTTCCTTGCGCAACGACTCGACCGCCGCGAGTGCCCGCTCCAGGGCCCAAATCGATCACGTTGTCGGCGCGGCGAATGGTGTCTTCGTCGTGTTCTACCACGACCAGGGTATTGCCCTTCGCTCGCAGGCGATCCAGGGTATCCAAGAGCGAGAGGTTGTCGCGCGGGTGCAATCCTATGGTGGGTTCGTCGAGCACATAGCAGACCCCCTGCAGATTCGAACCAAGCTGCGCCGCCAAGCGAATGCGCTGCGCCTCGCCCCCCGACAGGGTTGGAGCGGCGCGATTCAATTGCAGATAACCCAACCCGACGTCGCACAGAAATGTGGTGCGCGCGACCAGCTCCGCGAGCAAATCGCGCGCGATCTCCTGCTCGCGGCCGATCAGCTTGAGCTTTCGCAGAGCCGCTGAGAATTCTTGAACAGGCAAATCAGCAAGTGCCGCGATCGACCGGTCCCGGAAAAGAACGTGCAGGGCAACGGGGTTGAGGCGCCGGCCTGCGCAGTCCGGACAGACCACCGGTCCGGAGTCTTCCGCTTGCGCGGCGCCCGCTTGCGCGGCGCCCGCTTCTCGCCACGTGGATTCTTCGCCACTTTGCTCCGCATCGAAATGCTCCAATTGTAAGCCGGTGCCAAAGCAGCCAAGGCACCACCCATGCTTCGAATTGAACGAGAACAGCCGGGGGTCGAGTTCGGGAAAGCCGGTACCGCATTTGGGGCAGGCGCGTTTGGTGGAGAAAACTGCCGCCTGCGTGGGCTCGCCGGCCGTTGTTGCGACGTGCACGACGCCGCGCCCGTGCTCCAATGCCGAATCAAGGACCCCGCGAAGCTCGGCCTCGCGCTTCGCGCTCACGCTCAATGTTGCCACCGGCACTTCGATGTTGTGTTCGATGAAGCGATCGAGCCGCGGCCACTTGGCGGTCGGTAGCAGCGCGCCGTCGACCCGCAAATGCGGAAAGCCCTTGCCGCGCGCCCATTTCGCGAGCGCCGTGTACAGGCCCTTGCGCGCCACGATCAGGGGCGCGAGCACGGTGATGTTCTTGCCGCGATAGTCCGTGAGAAGGCGGGCAGCGATCGCGTCCGCAGATTGCGGCTCGATGCGCACTTCACAAGCCGGACAGTACTGTACACCCAACTTCACATAGAGCAGACGCAAAAAATGATAGATCTCGGTGAGCGTTGCCACCGTACTCTTGTGACCGCCGCGGCTCGTGCGTTGCTCGATGGCAACGGTCGGTGGAATGCCGAAGATCGCGTCGACGTCGGGCCGCGATGCGGGTTGTACGAATTGCCGCGCATAGGCGTTCAAGGATTCGAGGTAGCGGCGCTGCCCTTCGGCAAACAAAATATCGAATGCCAGGGTGCTCTTGCCGCTGCCGGAGACGCCGGTAATCACCGTGAATTGGTTGAGGCTGAGGTTAACGTCGACGTTCTTCAGATTGTGTTCGCGGGCACCGCGAATTTCGATGGACGCCGGGGCGGCGTAAATTGCGTCGCCTGAATCGCGGACCGCGGTTGGCACATCGTAACTTGCGTTCCGCTTCGGCGAGCCGAACGGCAATGGATTCTCGGCTTCGACGAGCGCACGGCCGGTGTGCGAGTCGGCGACTCGCATCACTTCGCCGGGCGTTCCGACGCAAACGATGTAGCCGCCGGTCTCGCCGCCCTCTGGTCCCAGGTCGATGATCCAATCGGAGGCTCGCACCACATCCAGATTGTGCTCGATCACCAGCAGCGAGTGACCGGCGTCGATCAGCCGCCGGAAAGCGCCCAGAAGCTTCGCGACATCGTCAAAATGCAGGCCGGTGGTCGGCTCGTCGAAGAGGAACAGTGAACCTTTGCGGCTTGCCTTGGCGCGCACCGCATTATCGGCCAAATGACCGGCCAGCTTGAGACGCTGCGCTTCGCCGCCCGACAGGGTGGGAACTGGCTGACCCAGACGCAGGTACTCGAGGCCGACGTCCGACAGCGGCGCCAAGCGCAGGCATACCTCGGTATCTTCGGCGAAGAATCCAAGCGCTTCGGACACCGTCATATCGAGAACATCGGCGATGCTTTTGGGCGCCGCGCCGCGCCGCGACAATTTCACCTCGAGCACTTCACTGCGATAGCGCCGCCCATCGCAATCGGGACAGCGCAGGTACACATCGGAGAGGAATTGCATCTCGACGTGCTCGAAGCCGTTGCCGCCGCATCCCGGACAACGGCCGTTGCCGGCGTTGAAGCTGAACGTGCCGGCAGTGTATTTGCGCTCACGCGCCTGCGGTAGGCGGGCGAACATATCGCGGATCGCATCGAAAGCGCCGACATAGCTGGCGGGATTCGATCGCGTCGTGCGTCCGATGCGGCTCTGATCCACCATGACGACGTCGTCGATCAATTGAGCGCCCGCGAGCGCACTGTGCCGGCCGGGGTTTTCGGTGGGCTTGCCCTTGGCGCGCAGCAGCGCGGGATACAGAATGTCGTGCACCATGGTGGATTTGCCGGAGCCGCTGACCCCGGTGACGCAAACCAGCCGGCGCAGCGGAATCTCGACATCGATATTTTTCAGATTGTGCTCGGCGGCTCCGCGGAGCCGCAAAACTCCGTAATTTGCAACCGCATTCGACGCCGCGGCGCCGGGCAGCTTCGCCTGCGGTATTTCGACCCGCTTGCGGCGCGACAAATAATCGGCGGTCAGAGAACCCCTGGCATCGGCGAGTTCCGCGATGGGGCCAAAGAACACGATTTCTCCGCCGTGCTCGCCGGGACCCGGTCCAATGTCGAGCACGCGATCCGCGGCTTGCATCACCTTCGGATCGTGCTCGACCACGACCAGCGTGTTGCCGGCGTCGCGCAAGCGGTGCATCACGCCGACTATGCGGCCGACGTCCCGTGGGTGCAGTCCGATGGAAGGCTCGTCCAACACGAAGAGCGTGTTGACGAGCGAAGTGCCGAGCGCGGTGGTCAGATTGATTCGCTGCACCTCGCCGCCGGATAAAGTGCGCGACTGGCGGTCGAGGTTCAAATAGCCCAAGCCTACGTCCGACAAATACTTGAGGCGCGCGCGAATTTCCCGCAGCAGCAAATCGGCCGCCTCGTCGAGGGGCGCCGCCAATTCGAGCGCGCCGAAGAAGCGGCGGCTGTCATCGATCGGCATCAGCATCAGTTCCCGGATATTGATGCCGGGGTTGCCGATTCGCCACAGCAGAGCATCAGGCTTCAGACGCGCGCCGCGGCAGGCGGCGCATTCGGTATAGGAGCGATACCGCGAGAGCAGCACGCGGATATGCATCTTGTACGCCTTGGTCTCCAGCCACGCAAAGAATCGGCGAACGCCGTACCAGACGTTCTTGGTCCATTCTCCTTCGCCCTCGATCACCCAGGCACGCTCGGCGTCGGTCATGTCCTGCCAGCGTTTGTCGATCGGGATGGAGCGCTTGCGGGCGAACTTGAGGAGATCCGTCTGGCATTCTTTATAGGACTCGCTCTGCCACGGTTTGATGGCCCCGTTGCGGAGACTCAAGTTCGTATCCGGGATGACCAAGCCATAGTCGACGCCGATGCTGCGTCCGAAACCACGACAGGTCTCGCAGGCTCCTATCGGCGAATTGAAACTGAAGGTGCTCGGGCTGGGATCCTTGTAGCTCAAATCGCAGTCCGGACAATGAAGTCCCGTGGAAAAGCGCCAGGGTGCGGCGTCGGTAGCCTGCGGATACACATCGAGGCGACCCTGACCGACCTTGAGCGCTCCTTCGATGGCATCGCCCGCACGCGCGCGATCCACTGCGGACCAACGAAAGCGATCCTGAACCACTTGCAGCGTTTCGCCGCGCTTTTCATGGATACGCGTGTAGCCTTGGCCGGACAGCAGTCCTAGGATCTCGGCTTCCGTGAAATTCTTGGGGATCGGGACCGGAAAAGTAAGCAGCAACGGCGGATCGCCGTTCTCGTGCGAAAGGATTTCCAGCGACGCTTGGATGCTCGCCGACGTGTCGCGCCGCACCGGCCGCGCGCAGCTTTGGCAATGCAATACCGCGGCGCGTGCAAATAATAGTTTCAAGTGATCATTCAGCTCGGTCATGGTGCCGACGGTCGAGCGCGAGGTTCGCACGGGATTGGTTTGGTCGATGGCTATCGCGGGCGGAATGCCGTCGATACGATCGACCATCGGTTTATCCATGCGATCCAAGAACTGCCGCGCATAGGGAGAGAAAGTCTCGACGTAGCGGCGCTGGCCCTCTGCGTACAGCGTGTCGAACACGAGCGAGGACTTCCCGGAACCGCTGACCCCGGTCACAACGATCAACTCGTTGAGGGGCAGATCCAGGTCTAGATTCTTGAGATTGTTCTGGCGCGCGCCACGGATGCGGATCGCATCCGGGCGTGGCGGATCGAGAGGCGGCATGACACCGTTAGTTTACATCAATCGAACAAGTCAGCGGCCCGCGAATTGCTCCATCATCAGCCCGGTGCCGCCGCGAGTGACATGCGCAACAATGGCGGTGCGGCGATGAATCTTGGTCACCAATCCCAAGTTTATTGCAAATGCTAACTGGACCTGTTGACCTTTGCGGAGCCCGAGATTTTCCGTTTCGACGAATACGCCGTTCGCACTGAGATTCTTAGCCTTGCAAATTCGGCTTTTTCGTCCCGACATCACTACGTATACAGTAGTGCGTGCCCGGTGACGGGTGTGCAAGCGACGCTCCATTGCGTTTGATCCCTTCAGTTATTGCGGTGTGGGGACACCATTATGCACATAGCGAAGTAGTTAGCGAAGCGTTCAATTGAGCGGGCAAAGATATGTTCAGGCCGCGTACTGATATGTAAAATCAGCCACCTGGGCGAATTCGAGCCGCTCGCCTACGTGGTGCCGGGGCCGCTACCTACGCGCAATGTCGGAAATCTCGACCCAGGACCTGACGCGTTTGTGAGTTCCAGGCTGCGGTCAGTGATGGTGGCCGCCGGCGCCATGGACGTGACCGTGTTCGAGCTCTTCGGTCGTCGCCTCGCGCACGCTCACGATCTGCACGTCGAAATTCAAGGTCTTGTCGGCCAGCGGGTGATTGCCGTCGAGCGTCACCATGTCGCCGGCCACGGCGCTCACAGTGAACACGCGCAGCCCATCGTCGGTCCGAGCCTGAAATTGCATTCCCTTCTTTATCTCGCCTGAGCCCTGCATCGAGCGCTTGGGAACGCGCTGAATGAGGGCGGCATCGTGCTCGCCATACCCCTCGGCGGGCGACACCGACACCGACACAGTGTCACCATCTTTCTTGCCCTCCAGCGCCTTTTCCAAGCCCGCAACCAGGTTACCGTGCCCTTGGATATAGGCCAGCGGCTCGGCGCCGTCCGAGCTGTCGATCACGACTCCGTCGTCGTCCTTGAGCGTGTAATGAATGAGCACTACTCGGTCTGCAGCGATTTTCACGTTGAATCTCCAGTGTCGGGTGCACGCGAAAAGGCGGCAATTCTACACAACTAGCTGGCCAATCGCGCCTCGAGATCGTAGGCACCGGCCGCGGTGATCTCGACCTCCGCCAGCGCGCCCACAGCCAGCCCCTTGGCACCCAGAATCTTGACCGTGCCATCGATTTCCGGCGCATCGCCTTCCGATCGCGCAATTGCGATATCACCCTCCACACCGTCGACGAGCACCGGCATCCTGCGGCCGACCTTTTGGGCAAGCCTCGCCGCGCTGATCTCCGCTGCGAGCTCCATGAAGCGTGCACGGCGTTCCTTCTTGATTTCCTCGTGCACTGCCGGCTGGCGCAGATCATTGGCCGCGGCGCCTTCGACCGGCGAGTACTCAAAGCATCCCACCCGGTCCAGTTGGGCGATGCGCAGCCAATCGAGCAATTCCGTAAAGTCTCGTTCCGTTTCGCCGGGAAATCCCACGATGAACGTGCTTCGGATCGTTATGTCCGGAGTAACGCGCCGCCATGCGGCAATGCGATCCAAGGTGTTTTCAGCCGCCGCGGGACGCTTCATCAATTTTAGAATGCGCGCGCTGGCGTGCTGAAACGGAATGTCGAGGTAGGGCAGCACCCTACCATCGGCCATGAGCTCGATGACCTCATCGACGTGGGGATAGGGATACACGTAATGCAAGCGAATCCAGACACCGAGTTCGCCCAAGCCGGCGGCAAGGTCATAGAATCGGGTGGGCCGCTCGACATTGCGCCAAGCTTGCCCGGCATATTTGAGGTCTACGCCGTAGGCGCTCGTGTCCTGCGAAATGACCAGGATCTCCTTGACCCCGGCGCGCACCAGTTGCTCGGCTTCGCGCAACACCTCGCCGATGGGCCGGCTGACCAGCCGCCCCCGCATCGAGGGAATGATGCAGAAGCTGCAGCGATGGTTGCAGCCCTCGGAGATCTTGAGATACGCGTAGTGGCGGGGCGTGAGCCGCACGCCCTGCGCGGGAACGAGGTCGAGAAACGGCTCATGCTTCGGCGGCAAGTATTCATGCACCGAAGCAACGACTTCTTCGTAACGTTGCGGACCCGTGATCTTGAGCACCTGCGGATGTCGCTCGAGAATTTTCTGCGGCTGCGCACCAAGGCAGCCGGTCACGATCACTTTGCCGTTCTCGGCCAACGCTTCGCCGATCGCGTCCAGCGACTCATCCACCGCCGCATCGATGAAGCCGCACGTATTGACCACGACAAGGTCGGCCGCGCGGTAACTGGCGGCAACTTCATAGCCTTCCGCGCGCAGGCGCGTGAGGATGCGTTCCGAGTCGACCAGTGCCTTGGGGCAACCCAGGCTGACAAAGCCCACTTTCGGGGTTTTGCGATTGACGGTTTTCAAGATATCTAAGGATTGTGGCGGGCCAGTCGGCCGCATTGTACTCCAAAACGAGCGGTTTCGGCCGACAAGCCCCGTATGCGGGGCCCGGCAGCGGCCAGATCAGCTACTACTGTATATTGCACGTTCCATGCATGCACGCCTGCCGAGGGTCGAAGTGGCGTCGAATATCTGGGTCGATGCTGATGCGTGCCCGAATGTCATCAAGGAAATCCTTTTCCGCGCGGCCGAGCGCACCGGGGTCTGCGTCACATTGGTGGCGAATCAACCTCTCCAGATCCCACGCATCCCCAGCCTCCGTGCCGTTCAGGTATCCTCCGGCTTCGACGTGGCCGACGGCGAGATCGTTAAACGCATGGCTGGCGGCGACTTGGTCGTTACCGCCGATATTCCGCTCGCCGCCGAGGTAATTGCCAAGGGCGGCGAGGCGCTCAATCCCCGCGGGGAGCGCTATTCGCCCGATACCATTCGCGGAGTTCTCGCCATGCGCGATTTCATGGACACCATGCGCTCAAGCGGCAGTAGCGGCGGCGGACCGCCGCCGCTCACGCAAGCGAATCGTAATGCGTTCGCCGGACATCTCGATACATGGCTGGCGCGCCGCCCGAGCGCGTAAGTGACGAAAGAAAATTCCCCATCCGTGGTGGTGCCGTACACCGAACTGGCGGCGGACTTGTTGCACGCGGTAGTCGAGTCGTACGTTCTGCGCGAGGGCACGGACTATGGAGAACGGGAGTTTTCGCTGGACGATAAGGTAGCTCATGTCGTGGGCCGGCTCAAACGCGGCGAGGCGCAAATCGTGTTCGATCCCGAAACGGAAACCGTAAGCATCGTCAGCGCAAAGGCATGACCGCGGTGGATACATCCAGGTTATCGATGAGCCGTGTGCCGCCGAGGTTGGCTGCCGCCAACACGACCAACGGTGCCCCCGCCGAGGGCGCGCCGAGATCGCTTTGCCGGCGTATTGCGATATAGTCCGGCCGCCAGCCTCGGGCACTCAAGAATTCTCGCGCCTGGCTCTCGAGCGTCTGCCAAGCAGTGCTTCCGGAGGCGATTGCGGCGACCATGGTGCTCAGCACAGCGTGCAGTTGCGCGGCCTCGGCGCGCTGCGAATCGCTCAGGTAAGCATTGCGGGATGAAAGTGCGAGCCCGCTTGCGTCGCGCACGGTCTCCGCAGGCACAATTTCGATCGGCAGAGCGAGCTGCAGCACCATGCCGCGGATCATAAGAAGTTGCTGATAATCCTTCTTTCCGAACACCGCGACAGCGGGCTGCACCATGTTGAACAGTTTCAGCACGACTGTGCTGACTCCTGTGAAAAACCCCGGCCGCGCTCGTCCTTCGAGAACGTCCGCAAGCGCCGCCGGCGGATGCACCGTGTAGCCTTGAACCTGCGGGTAGACCTCGCTGTCGTCCGGCGCAAACACGATGTCGCAGCCGCTACCGGCAAGAAGCTCGCAGTCGCGGTCGAATGTGCGTGGATATGACGCGAAATCCTCATTTGGTGCGAATTGCAGCCGGTTGACGAATATGCTGGTTACCACGAGATCGCCCCGCTCGCGCGCAATGCGCACCAGCGACAAATGGCCCGCGTGCAAGTTGCCCATGGTCGGCACCAGCACCCTCCGCTGCTTGATCCCGAGCGCTGCGCGCAACTCAGCAACCGTCCGGATTATTTGCACGCCATATTTCCGCTCAGAAGCCGTGGAGCGCATCGTCGGGAAATCGCCCGCCTTTCACGTCGATGACATACTTCTTCACGGCATCCTCGATGCCGGCACTGCCGTCCATGAAATTGCGCACGAACTTGAGAGGCTCACCGCTCGCCAGCCCCAACATGTCGTGCAGTACCAGTACCTGTCCGCTGCAGCCGGCGCCGGCGCCGATGCCGATTACGGGTATCGAGAGCGCTTTCGTCACATCCCGCGCAACGGCGGCCGGCACCATTTCCAGGACCAAGAGCGCCGCGCCGGCCGCCGCCAGCTCCTCCGAGTGCCGGCGCAACAGTAACGCCGCGGCTTCTTCGCGCCCCTGCACCCGGTAGCCGCCGAGTGCATGCACCGACTGAGGCGTGAAGCCCAAGTGGGCGCAGACGGGAACGCCGCGATCGACGAGGAAGCGCACGATGGGCGCAGTCCAGCCACCGCCCTCGAGTTTGACCATGTGAGCGCCTTGCTGCATGAGCAGGGCGGCGTTGCGCATCGCGGCCTCGGCAGACTGCTGATAGCTGCCGAAGGGCAGGTCGGCGATGACCCAAGCCGTGCGATTGCCCCTTGCCACACAAGCGGTGTGGTAGGCCATTTCGTCGATGGATACGGGAAGTGTGCTCTGGCGCCCCTGCAGCACCATGCCGAGAGAGTCGCCGACGAGGAGGGAGTCGACGCCTGCGCCGTCCAGAACGCGGGCAAATGCCGCGTCGTAGCAAGTCAGCATGGCGATCCTTTCGCCGGCGGCGTGCATCTTGCGCAGTTGGTGCAGGGTGACAGGCTTTCTGTTGCTCATGTCTTATTGTGAGGCACGCTGCGCAAACCGGCTAGGCCAGTTGGCCGCGGTGGATTTCGGCTCAAGTTTGCTGCGACGATGCGCCCGGGGCGCTTGCCGTCGGGCATTGCTTGCTCTGCCGGCGTTCGAGCGAGCACTGGTAAACTAACGGTTCGGACAACCGAAAGGCAAATCATGACGTTCAAGACCTGGCTCTTATTTCTCGTAATGGAAACCGCGCTGTCACTGTCGCCGGGACCCGCTGTGTTTTACGTGGTAGCGCAGGGCGCCCGCGGCGCTCTGCGGCGCTCTTTGCCGGCGGCGGCCGGCATCATCACCGCGAACGCCATTTATTTTGCGCTTTCGGCCACGAGTCTCGGTGCGATCATCGCCGCAAGCGCGCGCTTCTTCGCGATTGCCAAGTGGGTCGGCGCCGCCTATCTGATCTACCTGGGGGTCAAGGCGCTGCGCTCGGCCGCTTCGAGTCACGCAGTTAACCTGGCCGATACGACGACGCATGAAAAGGGCGATCGACGGCGGGTCTACCTGGGAGCGCTGACTTTACAGCTGGCCAATCCCAAGGCGTTGTTATTTTTTTTGGCACTGTTGCCGCAGTTCATTGATCCCGCGCAGGCGGTCGTGCCGCAGATGCTGATCTTGGCGGCGACATCGATGATGCCGGAATTTTTTATCCTGCTGGGCTACGGCTGGCTCGCCCGCCGCGCGCTGCATGCGTCTGCCAAGTTCGGGATGTCGCGCGGCATGAACCGCTGGCTCGCATGGATCGAGGGGGCGGGTTTGCTCGGCTGCGCAACGCTGGTGCTGAAATTCAACCGAGCCGCTTAGGTTGATGCATAAGGGCCGGCCGGATGCCGGCCTGGGACGGACTCAGTTCAGCTCATTCCTCCATCGATTGAAATCACCTGGCCGGTGATGTAAGCGGCTTCGACTGAAGCGAGAAAATCCACCAAGCTCGCCACCTCTTCGGCGCTTCCTGCACGCTTCATCGGCACGATGGCGCCGATGGCAGCGGCGTCGAAAGCCGTACCGCCCATGCCGCTGGAAATGATGCCCGGCGCCACCGCGTTGACGGTAATGCCGCGGCTGGCCACTTCAAGGCTCAACGCTTTGGTTGCAGCATTCAGCGCGCCCTTGGCCGCCGCATAGTTGACTTGGCCGCGATTGCCGATGAGCGAGGTGACCGACGATATGCTGATCACGCGTCCCCAGCGGGTGCGGATCATCGGCAGCATCAGCGGTTGAGTCACGTTATAGAATCCGTTGACCGACAAGTCGACGACGCGATGCCATTGCGCGGGGTTCATTCCCGGGAATGCGGCGTCGTCATGAACACCCGCGTTGTTTACCAGAACTTGAACGGCCCCGTCCTCCAGCAATTTCTCCACCGCGGTTCGCGTGCCAGCCGCATCGGTCAGGTCGAAACTCACCGCCGCCGCCGCACCGCCGCCGGTGAGGATCTCGTCGACGAGGCTCTGCGCGGCCGCAAGTCCGCGATGTGCATGCACGTACACGAATTTTCCGCCCTTTGCCAAGCGCCGGCAGATGGCTGCCCCGAGGGCTCCGCTGCCGCCGGTCACCAGGGCCCGCGTCGGGAGTTGTTTCATGTCGCGGGTTTGTTCATTGATGCAACCGCTTTTGGGCGTCGAAAACCACGGTCGCGCGGCCGCTCAAGAGGCGCTCGGCTCCGGAGGTCACCGCGAACGCGTATAGGGCCGAGCCGTGATCTCCGGCAAGGAGTTCGGCTTCGGAAATCAAATCGGTTTCTATGACGTCGAGTCGCAGCATGTGCAGCTGAACTTCCCTCAGACTCGCAAGAAAACCCACTTCGGCTCGAGTGCCGCCGCCCGGTGTCAAAGCGCCGCCGGCGAGTGCGCCGTGCACGGCCATGGCCTGCGCCGCGTATTCTATCCCGCAAGCGCCCCCCAAGCGCCCGTGCGAGCGCAGCGGATGATCGGCCGCGCGGTGAGTGCCGCTCCTGCAGCGTATGTGCCGCGCGTCCCAATCGATGACCTCATCGAGCAGGCACATGCGGCCACGGTGGGGAATGTTCCGTTCGATCCAAGCGCGGTCTAGGCGCATGGTTCGACCTGCACTTCGACGCTTGATACGTCGAGATACTCCAGAACCGCAGTCCCGCCGGCTGTACCCGCCAGAAGGCGCAGCAACGGCAACGATCGCGCCGCCGGGAAGGCGGAGCGCACCGCGTCGAGATCTGGGTCGGCGAACCGATCGAACTCCAAGATGCTGAGCGCGGCATCCAGCTTCGCCAAAGATGATTCTCGGCGCACAGGGGTCAAAACCACTGCGACGCCGAAAGCATCGGGGATCGGACGCTTTGCGTGCAGCGGCTGGGGATATTCGCTGTCGTAGGCGACCAACAAGACCGGCAGCTGATCGACCGCGACTTGGGTCATTGCCTCCAAGAGACCGGCGGAGAAGCTCGCATCAAATGCACACAGCACGTTCGATCCGGCCATAGCGCCCGTGCCAATACTCCAATATCCCGCCGCCGCGTTGTGCACCGAGTTGGCAAAGCGTGTCGGCGAAACTTCCCGGCCTGCGAGCGACAGCGCCTGGCATAGCTCGTGACAGTTGTGTCCGTCCCCGCCGGATGATGAGAAGACACTGGCGAGCTCGGCGGGATCCTCTCCTGCCTGCGAAGTAGCCTCGAGCGCGACGGCCAATGCCAGTTTGACGACGCGGCCGATCCGGCGGCGCTCCGCGGCGGCGAGCATCGTCGGCGCGGGCAGCACAGTGGGTGCGGAGCGGTACGTCCGTCGGCCCGACAGCACTGCCGCGGCCTCCGGCCAATTCGAAAGACCCGGTCCCAATACTCCGAGCCCGCTGATGTACGCCGATAATCTCATCCCGCCCGGCCGAAAATCAGGCTGCAGTTCGCGCCGCCGAACCCAAATGAATTTGAAAGCACGCGCATAACCGGGGCACGCCGATTATCCCTAATATAGTGCGCGGTCAGGGTCGGATCGATCTTCGACGTATGCACTCCGCCCGGCATCAAGCCATGCTTGATGGCCAGGACGCTGATGACAGCCTCGAGCGCGCCGGCCGCGCCCAGGGTATGACCGGTGGCTCCCTTGGTTGAACTGCAAGGCGTGGTCGGGCCGAATACGCTGGTGACCGCTTGGCTTTCGGCACGGTCATTGCTTGGCGTCCCTGTACCATGCAGATTGATGTAATCGATGTGGGCGGGCTCGAGCGCAGCGGTCGCCAGCGCGGCCAGCATTGCGCGGCGCGCGCCGAGCCCCTCGGGATGCGGCGCGGACATATGGTAGGCATCGCTCGATTCGCCGATGCCTAGCAGCAGCACCGCGTCGCCGTCCAAGCCGTCGGGTATGCGCTCGAGCAGCGCGAATGCCGCTGCCTCGCCGATGGAGATGCCATCGCGGGCAACGTCGAACGGACGACACGGCGTCGGGGACGAAAGCTGCAAGGAATTAAAGCCGTACAGAGTGGTGAGACACAATGAATCCACCCCGCCGACCACGGCGGCATCGATCAATCCCGCTTCGAGCATGCGCCGCGCCGAGCCGAATACCTTGGCGCTCGAAGCGCATGCGCAGGAGACCGCGACCGCCGGTCCTTCCAATCTGCAACGCCGCCGCACGTAATCGGTCACCGAGAAAGAATTGTGAGTCGAGCCATAATCGAAGCCCGACGGCAGCGCACCGGTGACCGGGTCGCGTTCCCTATAGGCGAGCTCGGTCTGAAGAATGCCCGCCGTGCTGGTGCCCAAAAAAACGCCCACGCGCCGCGGTCCCCACCGTTCTGCCGCCTGCTGTACGGCGTCGAAGAACTCATCTTGCTGCAGAGCTAACTCGGCCAGCCGGTTGTTGCGGCAGTCGAAATTGCGCAAATTATCGGGCAGCCTTATCGCGTCGACGCCGTTCACTTCGCCGATGTGGGTCTTGATATCGACGGTCTCGAATTTGCAGCTCTTGAGGCCGCTGCGTTGATTGATCAAGCTCTCCAAGGTGGCCGTCAGGCCATTGCCAAGGCAACTGGTGGCGGTGAACTTGTCGACCAGGAGAGCCCTCATAACGCTGACCGCAAGGTGACCGGCCGCAGCCGCTTGAGCGCCAAGATGTCGAGCAATCGGGGCAGCACGTCCAAGATCACGGGACGGCCGCTGCGGCTTCGCGCCGCGTTGCCATCGTGCAGCAACAAGATATCGCCGTCATGCAACGGATTCGTCAAACGCCGGCAGACGGCGTCCGCATCAGAATTGACGGTATCGAAGCCGCGGCGCGTCCAGCTGGCGAGCCGCAGTTGCAGGCGCGCCAGTACCGGGTCGAGGAATGGATTGCGCAGCCCCGCCGGGGCTCGAAAAAATTGCGGGCATACGCCGGTGACCCGCAGGATGCCGTCCTGGGCGCGTGCAATCTCGTCGCTCATACCGCGCGGCCCGAGCAAAGAAAAGTTGTGCCGATGCCGATGGCTGTGGTTCTCGATGTGGTGACCGCGGTTCACGATTTCGCGCGCCAGCTCCGCGTAGCGCTCGACGCGGACTCCGACGCA
>JBBROC010000022.1:0-44755 GCA_038229815.1 Steroidobacterales bacterium
CATCGTTCCCCCGATCGCCACTATTGCCGTGGAAATCATCGTCGGATGGCTGTTGCTGATGAGCGGGATCGTGGGTCTAATCGCCACGTTCCGGACGCGCGGCGCGCCCGGGTTCGGATGGTCTCTCCTGTCCTCGGTCATCGGAATCGCCGCCGGCGTCGTACTGCTCGCATGGCCGCTCTCGGGAGCCTTTTCCCTGACGTTGGTACTCACTGGGTTTCTCGTTCTTGAAGGCATAGTGTCGATCTTGTACGCGCTGGAGCACAAGCGCGAGCTGTCAGGCCGGTGGGGCGTAATGCTGTTCAGCGGCGTCATCGATCTGTTCTTGGCCGGAATCATATTCGCCGGCCTTCCCGGCACGGCGGCCTGGGCGATTGGCCTCCTTGTCGGCATTAACTTGGTGATGGGCGGCTCAGCTCTCATCGCGATGGCTTTGCACGCCCGCGGCAGTGCTGCCCCCGCCGCCTTCTGAAATACTTGCTAGCCGCGCCATCAACAGCCGCCGTTCGGGCTCGAGCGTGGCGAAGGTAAGTGCCGTGCGATACGCCTCGCGGGCCTCCTCCGGGCGCGCGAGTTGCTGCAAGAATTGGCCACGCGCTGCGTGCAGCAGGTGATACTCACTGACTTGTCCGCGCGCCGCCAGTGAGTCGATCAGCTTGAGGGCTCGCGCTGCGCCGTCGACCATGGAGACGGCAACCGCGTGGTTCAACTCGACGACGGGGTTGGGTTGCAGCCGGAGCAGCACCTCGTACAGCCCGACGATCTGGGGCCAATCGGTGTCCTCCTTCCCGTGGGCCCGCACGTGCAGCGCGGCGATCGCCGCCTGGACGGCATAAGGACTTATCTGTCCGTGCATGCTCAACGCCCGATCGACAAGCGTCAGCCCTTCCGCGATTTTCTCCCGGTCCCAGAGCGCCCTATCCTGATTGTCGAGCAATACTACATCTCCTGTTTGCGACACGCGCGCTCGCCGCCGCGCGTCGTGGAGCAACATCAATGCCAGCAATCCCAGCACGCCCGGACGCAGCGGCAGCAGCTCGTCGAGCAACCGGCCGAGACGAATCGCCTCCACGCAAAGCTCGGCGTCGACCAATTGCGTTCCGGACGTCAGCGCATACCCTTCGGTGAATACCCCATACACCACTGCAAGTACGCCTTGAATGCGCTGGTCTAAAACCGAGGGTTCCGGAGTTTCATATGGAATTCCCGCGTCGCGAATTTTTTTCTTGGCGCGCACGAGTCGCTGCGCCATGGTTTCCTCGCTCACCAGAAAGGCGCGCGCCACGGCTTGCGTGGTGAGGCCGCAGACTTCACGCAGGGTCAGCCCGACATGCGCCTCTCCGCTCAGCGCGGGATGACAGCACGTAAAGATGAGACGCAGGCGGTCATCGCCGAACGTGTCGTCAGCCGCATCTTCGCCGACGCCTTCCGCGTCCGACTCGGCGCTCGCCATCTCCCGAGCCTGAACCTTGCTTCGGAATATGGCGTCGCGGCGGAAACGATCGACCGCTTTGTTGCGCCCCGTCTTGATCAGCCAAGCACGTGGGTTTTCTGGCATCCCCTGGATCGGCCATTGCTCGAGGGCTGCGGTGAACGCTTCCTGCCGGGCCTCTTCCGCCACATCGAAATCGCCGAGCAGCCGGATCAATGTTGCGAGGACACGACCCGACTCCCGGCGAAAGATTGCCTCAACTACGTGATCTGCAGTGCCCGCGTTCATGCCCGAAGGATGCACACGAGAGCACGTCAGGCCTGCGGCGGCCAAATTGGCCGCACTTCGATGCTGCCCCATTTGGCACCGGGCACCCGCCCCGCGATGGCGATTGCCTCGTCCAGGTTCTTCGCATCGACAAGGTAATAGCCGCCGAGTTGCTCGCGCGTTTCGGCAAACGGGCCATCGGTGGTCGACACCTGACCGTTGCGAGCTCTCACGGTGGTCGCCGCTGAAGTCGGTTTGAGTCGATCGCCAGCTTTGAACTGGCCGGCTTGAACGATTCCCTTGGTAAACTCGGTGTACTCCGCCATCATTGACCCGAGCGTCGTTGGATTCATCGCCGCCATTTCCTTTTCGTTGGAGTAGATAAGCAATAAGTACTGCATTTGAAATCCTCTAAGTTGCATAGACGCTATTCGCCGTTCCATAGTCGAACGGCGCGCGCTCATTTCGACACCACTTCCACCGGATTGAGCAACAATATTCGAAGACCCCAATTGGCCGCTTTCGGAGAGTACTGCCAGATCTGCACATACGCGTAGCTGCCGTGCGGCCTCGCGTCGCTGAGCACCCCCACGGAGTAAGCGAGGCTGGAATCTAAAGATAGGCCGCGGGCATTGTCGTTCCATTCGCCGAGACTGACGCGCTCGGACAAATAATGGTTGGCGGCCGCCAAACCCAACGGTGCTTCGCCGTCCGTGTAGAAGCAAAAGTCGGCGGTTCGTGCATAGGTGCGCAAGGCTGCCGCGAAGTGCCCTGAAAATCGTTGATCGCCTGGCTAACCGCGCCGCCCGCGATGAGTATCTGCGGTGGTCCGATTCGCACCGCGTACGAGACCTGATCAGGCTCGAGCTTGGTCTCGGCGTTCGCGGGCGCCGCATGCGAAACGCCGCCGTCGAACTGGACCAGCCAGCGGCACTTGGCATCGTTCTTCCAAATTGTCAAAAAATGACCGTGAACCTGTCCGCCCGACGCGGTCGTATAAATCCAGGGTCCGGTGGTAAATCCCAGATCGGCGCTACCGGCCAAATCCACCACAGCGGGGTACCACTCTAGCTTGTCCGCGCTCTCGCTAGCGGCCGTATAAAACGCCCTTCCAGGCACAGGAAGGGGTTGAAGCACCAGCGAGTCTTCGGCGAGGTATTCCAGAAACGCCGCTTTGACGGAGTCGCGGGCGCGTTGGCCGAAGGCGTACTCCGTGTTCAGGAGGCCCCGGAGAGCGGCGGTGTCCGAGGTGCATTGATCCATGGAATCCTCTTTTGACCTCTCGGCAGGCTAACCAGTGTCCACTCTAGCGCCACAATCCCTGAGCAAGCCAGAAGCCGGCAGAACTAAATTGCGTTCGCGTACTCTAATTTGTTACGAAATCAGCGACTTACGGTTTGATCTCTGAATGCTGGCGGCCCCTCGCCCTTGGCCGTAAGATCTAAGTGGCCCTGATAACCCATTCGAAACGATAAAAGAGGATTCCCGATGAAGGCTTGGATACCGCTCATGTTGGTTTTCGCAATTGGCGCAGCTGCACACGCACAGGCGACTTGCACATATCCGCACTCGCCGGACGCCCCTCCCGACGGGAATACCGCGACCAAGGACCAAATGATTGCGGCGAAGCATGACTTCGACCGCTATAACGGTGAGATGAACTCGTACCTGGACTGTCTCAAGCTTGAGATGGACGCCGCGACCCCGAAGGATCCCAAGAAGCTGACGCCGGAAGAGAAGAAAAAGGCGGACGAGCAGCAAAAGGTTTTGGTGCAAAAGAACAATGCAGCCGTCGATGAGCTGCAGGCGGTCGTGGGACGCTTCAATGAACAACTGAAACTCTTCAAGGCAAAGCAGAAGTCGTAACTTTGAGTGCGGCGGAGCAACTCCGCCGCAACCTTATATGCAGGCTGGAACGCTCTTTACACCGCGTCTGGCCGAAGAGGCCATCCACTCTCGGCTGACGTGCTTGCCGATCGAATCACTGCCCTTGACGCAGTGCGTCGGCGGCACCCTGCGGGAAAATATCTATGCGGAGCGCGATCAACCGCCCTTCGATCGTGTCGCCATGGATGGAATGGCCGTGGACAGCGAAGCCCTTCGCAGGGGCGTAAAGCGCTTCCGCATTCAGGGGATGCAAGCGGCGGGAGCGCCGCAGCTCAAGCTTACGAGCGGCGAAGGCGCCATCGAGGTGATGACCGGTGCAGTTTTGCCGCTGGGCAGCGACTGCGTCATCCCGATCGAGCAGTTGGAGGTGGCGGGGGGGTTTGTGTCGCTGAACGCGCCGGTGGTGGAATCGCCGTACCAGAATGTCGATCGGCGCGGCAACGACAGCCGGCAAGGCACGCTGCTTCTCGAAGCAGGAACCTTGTTGCGTGCACCGGAGATCGCGGTCGCCGCCTCGGCTGGAATGGCGCGGGTGCGTGTGAGCAGTCAGCCCGCCGTCATGGTCATCTCGACCGGCGATGAGTTGATCGAGCCCGGGGACCCGATTGCGGATTACCAAGTGCGCCGTTCCAACGCCTACGCCGTCGCCGCGACCTTGCGGGCTCGCGGCTTGGGACGCGTCGGCGACGACCATGTGCCGGACGACGAAGACTTGATGTGCGAAAGATTGGCCCTACATCTGACTACGCACGAGGTCGTCGTGTTGAGCGGCGGGGTTTCGATGGGCAAGTTTGATCTGGTGCCCAAGGTGCTGCAGCAGCTCGGAGTCCAAGAGGTATTTCACAAGATTGCGCAGCGGCCCGGCAGACCGATGTGGTTCGGCATTGGGCCGCAAGGCCAGGCCGTGTTTGGGCTGCCCGGCAATCCCGTTTCCACGCTTGTCTGTCTCGTCCGTTATGTCATTCCAGCCATCGCCGAAGCTATGGGAACAAAGCGCCCACAACTCGAACGCCTGGCCTTAGGTCAGCCGGTCACTTTCCAACACGCGCTCACGTATTTCTTGCCGGTGGCTATCGAGCATGACGATTGGGGTCGCCCCTGGGCGAATCCGCGACGTCCCAATGGGTCTGGAGATTTCCTGAGCCTAACCGGGACGGACGGCTTCGTCGAGCTTCCGCCGGGACCCAACACCTACCCGAAAGGCTTCGTCGCCACCGTCTACCGCTGGTAATCTGATTCGTATGAGCTCTATCGTTCATCACATTCGAGGACCGCAAAATACGCTCGATCGCCTTGGCCGGCCATTGCATGATCTGCGCATATCGGTCATGGATCGATGCAACTTTCGCTGCCCGTACTGCATGCCGAAGGAACAGTTTCACGAGCACTATCGATTCCTGAAGTCGCAAGAGCGCTTGTCGTTCGAAGAGATCGTGCGTCTCACCCGCCTGTTCGCCGGTTTGGGCGTGCGAAAGCTGCGTCTCACCGGCGGCGAACCCCTGCTGCGCACGAATCTTGCCGACTTGGTGGGAGATCTCACCGATGTCCCGGGCATCGAGGACATAGCGCTCACGACGAACGGGGTACTCCTCGGACAGCACGCCGTTGATCTGCATGCCAACGGCCTGCGCCGCGTGACCGTCAGCTTGGACACCCTGGATAAGGACGTTTTTGCTCGCATGAGCGGCGGCTTCGCCGCTCTCGAGCAAGTTTTGAGCGGCATCAACGCCGCCATCGGCGCCGGACTGAATCCGGTGAAGATCAACGCCGTCATCGAACGAGGCTTGAACGACCACACGGCGCTGGATCTCGTCGAGCGTTTCCGCGGCTCGCCCGTGATCGTGCGCTTCATCGAGTTCATGGACGTTGGCAATCGCAACCAGTGGCGGCCCGAGCTGGTGGTGCCGTCGCGCGAGCTCGCCGCGCGCATCCATGCTAAATGGCCGATGCAGCCGATTTCTCGGAACTACGAGGGCGAAGTTGCGCAACGGTGGCGTTTCGACGATGGCGCCGGCGAAGTCGGATTCATCTCATCTGTCTCGCAGCCTTTTTGCGGTTCCTGCAGCCGTGCGCGTTTGTCTTCCGAGGGCAAGTTCTATACCTGCCTGTTCGCGACCCACGGGCTCGATCTGCGCGCGCCGCTCCGTGCCGGTGCGGACGATGCGGAAATATTGCAATTGATCCGCGGAGTCTGGAGGGAGCGCACCGATCGCTACAGCGAGCTGCGCGAAGAGCTCCGCCGTACCGTGCCCGACTCGAAAAAAATCGAGATGAACTACATCGGCGGCTGATCTTCATGACTCTCACTCATCTTGATTCCGAGCGTCATCCGACCATGGTCGATGTCAGCGACAAAGCCGCCAGCAAGCGGACGGCGACCGCCGAGGTGCGCGTGCGATTCCCGGCGGAAGTTGCCGCGGCGCTGCGTGAAGGCGGCTTGCGCTCGCCGAAAGGGCCGGTCTTCGACACGGCTATCGTAGCCGGCGTCATGGGCGCGAAACGCACCCACGAACTGATTCCGTTTTGCCACCCGCTTGGCCTGGAAAACTGTTGCATAAACATAGAGCTGGACGGCGACACGGCGGTGATCCGCTGCACTGTGAGCGTGCACCACAAAACGGGCGTTGAAATGGAGGCCTTGACCGGCGCCAGCATTGCCGCGCTGACCGTCTACGACATGTGCAAGGCGCTGTCCCATGACATCGTCATCGCCGACCTGCGATTGCTCGCCAAGGACGGGGGCAAGAGCAGCTACGCCCGGGGGGCGGCGCCGTGAACCCTGCACCCGTCTTCGGCCTGATTCTCGCCGGCGGCTCGAGCTCGCGTATGCGGCGGGACAAGGCTGCGCTCGAGTATCGCGGCAAGACTCAACTGGATAGAACGTTCGAGCTCGCAACCCGGCACGTCTCCCGGGTTTTCGTCTCCGTTCGCGCCGACCAGACCTCCGAGCCGACCAGGGCTCCGCTTCCACTGCTCGTGGATTCCATCGCGGGTGAAGGACCCACGGTCGGCATCCGCTCGGCGCTCGCTGCACACCCGCAGGTTGCGTGGTTGGTGCTGGCATGCGACTTGCCGTTTCTGTCGGATGCCGCTCTATCTCACCTGCTGCGAGAGCGGGATGCGGCAAGCTTGGCCACCGCGTACCGCAGCGCTCAGGATGGCTTGCCCGAACCGTTGTGTGCCATTTGGGAGCCGGCGGTGGCCGCAGCGCTCGCCCGATACCAAGCCGGCGGCGGCCATTGCCCCCGCAAATTTCTCATTCGGCATTCGACGCGATTGCTCGAGCCGCTGGACCGACGCGCGCTCGAGAACGTCAATACGCCCGAGGAATATGCGCAGGCATTGGCAACGCTGAGCGTGCCTTCGTTGAACTCCAGTCAATAGCCCCATGCAATTGAAAATCCAATACTATGCGCTGATGCGCGAGCAGGCCGGCCGATCCGAGGAGACACTCGATACCTCTGCCGTCACGCCCGCGGATCTATATGCCGAGCTGACGACGCGGTACGGCTTCACGCTCGCACGCGAGCAGCTGAAAGTAGCGGTCAACAACGAGTTCAGCGACTGGTTCAGGCCGCTGGCCGCCGGCGATGCCGTGGTATTCATCCCGCCGGTGGCAGGCGGCTGATGCGCTTTCGCTTCACCCCGACGGCCATCGACGTGAACGAAGCGCGGCTCGAGTTGCTCGACTCAGGCGCGGGAGGTTATGTCAGCTTTGAGGGTTGGGTTCGAGATCACAACGAAGGTCAAGAGGTCACGAGCTTGGAATACGAAGCCTTCCAAGAACTCGCCGTGAAGGAAGGCGAGCGAATCATCGCCGAGGCCTTGGGGCGCTTCCCGGTGAAGCATGCCCTGTGCATCCATCGCGTCGGCACATTGGTCCTGAGCGAGAGGGCCGTGTGGGTCGGCGTCAGTTCGGTGCATCGCGGCGAAGCCTTCGATGCCTGCCGCTTTATAATCGACGAAGTGAAACATCGCGTGCCGATCTGGAAGAAAGAGCATTATCGAAGCGGCGATTCGGGCTGGGTGAATTGCGAGCGCTGCGCGGTCGCTGCTGCGGTCCCCCACGACGGCGGCCACGGTCACGAGCATCACCACGAGCGTGCCGGATCAACTGTACGGAAGTAGGGGCATGATGCAGCCCGACTATTCACGGCAAATGTTGCTCAAGGAGATCGGCACAGACGGTCAGGCGGCACTTGCGCGCGGCCGGGTTCTCGTCGTCGGGGCCGGAGGACTCGGCAGCCCTGTGTTGCAATACTTGGCCGGCGCCGGTGTCGGCTGCTTGGGAATAGTCGATGCCGATAACTTGGAGGCCAGCAATTTGCATCGTCAGCCGATTTTCGCCCTGCGCGAAGTCGGACAAGGAAAAGTGCAATTGGCGTCGGCCGCGGTCAAGCGAATCAATCCCGACGTGCAGGTCGCGTTGCATGCCGTTCGACTCGACGCAAACAACGCACTCGAGCTGGTTCGCGGCTACGACCTAGTGGTCGATTGCAGCGACAACTTTCGCACCAAGTACCTGATCAATGACGCCGCCGTGCTCGCTCACCGGCCGGCCGTGTTCGCCAGCGTGTACCAATACGAAGGACAGTTGCAGGTCTACAAGCCTGAGCCGGGACACGCCTGTCTGCGCTGTCTATGGCCGGACGCCATCGCCGATGGAATTGTGGGCAATTGTGCCGAGGCGGGGGTCTTGGGCGCCGTGCCGGGAACGGTCGGCACCTTGCAGGCAATGCTGACGCTCAAGATTCTCCTGGGAATGTCCGGACAACTGGACGGAGAACTCCTGTTGATGGACTTCAATAATTTTTCAAGTCTCAAGATCAGGGCGCCGCGCCGTAGCGAGTGCCATGCTCCCGAGTGTGCGCACGTTCGCGAAATCCTACCGGAAGTCCTCGGGATCGAGCTCGCTCTGACCTCGCTCGCCGCCGCCGTGCAGCGCGGACTGGAAGTCATCGATATCCGCACCAATGAGGAAGTTGCGGCGCGGCCGGCCGGCGCCCGCCACATTGCCATGCCGATTCTGCTTGCGGAACCTGCTCCGATCTCTCCGGGCCGCGAATTCTTATTGGTGTGCGCCTCGGGCAAGCGCAGTTTGGCGGCGGCGCGCGAATTGCGCACGCGCGGCTTCAACGTGCGCTCGCTCGCCGGCGGGCTGCAAGCGTTGGAGCACTGAGCTTGCGCTTCGACAGCAAGCTCCCCGACGTCGGCACCACTATTTTCACCGTGATGTCGCGCCGCGCAGCCGAAGAAGGCGCATTGAACATCGGCCAGGGATTTCCCGATGATCCGATCGATCCGCGATTGAGCGCCTCATTGGTGGACGTATTGGCTGAGGGACACAATCAGTACGCGCCCATGGAAGGCGTGGTCGAACTTCGCGAACAGATCTCTGCAAAGCTTGAGACCTGCTACGAGCGCTCGTTCGACCCGCTCACCGAAATCACCGTGACCTGCGGCGGGACCGAAGCTCTGTACGATGCGATCCAAGCGGTGGTGGGGCCAGGAGATGAAGCAGTCATTTTTGATCCCGCCTACGATGCCTACGAGCCCGCGGTGCGGCTCGCGGGTGGTCGTTGCGTGCGCATCGCCTTGGCGCCCCCCGCGTTTCGCTTCGATTGGGATCGCGTGCGTCGCGTCTTGACGGACCGCACCCGATTGATCATCGTCAACAGCCCGCAAAACCCGAGCTGCACGGTGGCGGATCGCGCCGATTTGGATGCTCTCGCTGCCGTGATCCGCGACCGTCCGATCACGCTGCTCGCCGACGAGGTGTATGAACACGTGCTCTTCGATGGCCGGCGTCACGCGTCGGTACTGGCGCATCCAGAATTGCGCGAGTGCAGTTTCGCCGTCTTTTCGTTCGGCAAGACGCTGCACGCGACCGGCTGGCGGGTCGGCTATTGCGTCGCGCCGCCGATGCTCACGCGCGAGCTTCGCAAGATTCACCAATTCAACACGTTCAGCATCGTCTCGCCGCTGCAATACGCCATTGCCCGCTATCTCAAGGCGCACCCCGATGCTTGGGCCGGGCTGTCGGCTTTCTTTCAAGCAAAGCGCGACTTGCTTGCGAAACGCTTGCGCGGTTCGGGATTCGAACCCGTCCCGTCGGCCGGTACGTACTTTCAGTTGGTGGACTACGGTGCGCTCAGCGGCGAAGCCGACATGGAATTCGCGGACCGATTGCTCCGCGAGGCGAAGATCGCGACTATTCCACTCTCGCCTTTTTATGCATCGCCGCCGCCGATGACGCTGCTTCGGCTGTGCATCGCCAAGAAGGACGCAACGCTCGAGGCGGCGGCCGAACGGCTCTGCGCATTCGCGGCGCTCGGCACGGCGAACCGCTAGCGATCGGCGGTCGCGCGGCGGCGCGGCGGCGATGGTAGACTTTGCCGCTGCCGAATTCGCGCCGCATCCATCAGCATGCGCCCTGCCCATCGATATACGTTGTTTTCTTTGACCGTCCGGCGCATCAGGCTCATGCGATTGCGCCGTTCGTCCCGGCCCATCCGCATGGCGATCTCCATGGCTTCCGCCGTTTCTGTCACGTCGAATGGGTTGATCAGCACCGCTTCCATCAGCTCCCGGGAAGCGCCGGCAAAGGTCGAGAGGATCAGCACGCCGTCTTCGTCGTCGCGCGCCGCGACGAACTCCTTCGCCACCAGATTCATGCCGTCGTGCAGGCTGTTGACCAGGCAAAAATCGGCGGCCCGGTACAGCTCGTAGATCTGCAGCGGCTCTTGATGCTCGTCGATCAGCACGATGGGACGCCACTCGCCTTCCCCAAACTTGGCATTGATCCTCTCCACTTCGCCGTAAGTGTGCTGCTGCAAAGCCTGGTATGCCGGCAATTGACCGCGCGACGGCGCCGCCACCTGCAGCAGGCAGATTTTCCCCCGGTGCCGAGGGTTTCTGTCCAGTAAAGTCTCGAGCGCGTGGAAGCGTTCGATGATTCCTTTGGTGAAGTCCCAGCGCTCGACGCCGAGGCCGATGATGACGTCGGCGCCGATGCGGTGCCGCGCGTGCACGGTCGCGCGGCACCCGGCAACATCGGGCAAACGCCGCAACCAGCGCGGCGGCCACTCGATCGAGATCGGATAGGAAGCGACGCGGCACACATGTCCTTGCAATGTGACCGTCATGTGCTCGTGATCGATTTGGCACTCCACGAATCGGTCGACGGAGTCCAAGAAATTTTGGCAATGATAGCGAGTATGGAAGCCCAGGATGTCGGCCGACAGCATGTCCATCAAGAGCTCGCGCTTCCACGGGCACACGCCGAAGGTCTCGGCGTTCGGCCAAGGGATGTGCCAGAACAGGACAATCGTCGCCTTCGGAACTTTCTTGCGGATCAGGCGCGGCAATATCGCGAAATGGAAATCCTGAATCAGGATCACCGGGCTGTCGGTGCTCGATTCCGCCGCCACAACCTCGGCAAACTTCGCATTGACTTCCTCGTAGGAATGCCAGTCGCTGGCGCGAAATGCCGGCCTGACATAGGCCAGATGGCACAGCGCCCACAACCCCTCGTTGCAAAAGCCGTAGTAATAGCCTTGTTCTTGCTCCGGGGTGAGCCAAACGCGGCGCAGGGTGTAAGAGGGATCATCGGGCGGCACACGGACTTGATCGTAGCGATCGACGGTTGCGCGGTCCGCGGTGCCGGCGCCATGCGCCACCCACACGCCCGAACAGGCGCGCATGACGGGCTCGAGGGCCGTCACCATGCCGCTCGCGGGAACCTGCACGACGGGAATTTTGTTGGCATCGAAATTGTGGATGTAGGGTTCGCGGTTCGACACGATGATGACCTGCGCGGAATGCAGGTGATCGCGCACCACCTGGCGCAGCGCCTGCGGCGTCCAGTTTTCATGAAAGTCGATTTCCAGCCGCTGCTTTTCCTCCGCCTCGGCCAATACCTTCCGCACCTGCGACAAAATCGGCAGGGACGAGCGCGGCGACTTCGCATCGTCGAGAAAACGCTTGCCGCGGATATCGCCCAGCAACACCTCGGCCCAGCGCCGCAGTTGCAGCCAGGCGACGAGCACGATGAGAAGCGCCAACAACAACACCGAGATGCCGACGAATACCAGCACGAAATCGCGCGCTGTCCGCTGCCGGCGATCCACGAAACTCAAATCGTGCAGCATCAACACTCGAAAGGGCGTCGCGTCCGCTGCATCGAAGTCGAAACGCGACACCTGTACCGACCCGGACGGCAGCTGCACGATATGCGAAGCGGCCGAATTCCCACCGTTCGCCGTATCGCAGGATATGCTGGCGGGCGCGCGTTCGGATTTGACGATGGTGGAACCGTTGGGACGGCATACCACTATCGCGAGCAAGCGCTCGTCGGCGGTGATTTTCGCGAGGTAGGCCCGCAGGCGCGCCTCGTTGCCCTTTGCTATGAGATCGGTGAGCGGCTCTTCCATCGAATGCATCACCAGCTGCGCGCGCAATTCGACGTCTGAGCGAAACCACTCCGCGAGCAGCCTTTCGATATAGGGCAAACCGAAATAAGCTACTACGCATGATGCGAATGCCACCGGCAGCACGAATCGCAACATGACTGAACGGAACATCGGTCACAAAATACCGAAATCCGCCGCGTCAGTCTCATTTTTCGCGCGGCGGTGTTCATGTAAAAGTTACACTGCAATCTCAAGCGAGAGCCACTGCGCGCGGCCATCCTGTAAGCTTTCGGCATGACTCCCACACCGCCATTGCCGTCGCTTCAGTGGTGTGTATTCTTGGATGTCGACGGAACTCTGATCGACTTTACCGACTCGCCGCTCGAAACCTTCGCCGATGCCGACCTCAAGTCATTATTGAGCGACGTCGCGGAACGCTTGGGAGGCGCGTTGGCATTGGTGAGCGGCCGCAGCATCGAATATCTCGATGGGCTGTTTGCGCCTTTACGACTGCCCGCGGCGGGGTTGCACGGAGTGGAGCGGCGCAAGGCATCGGGTGTGATGCACGGCGCGAGCTTCGTCGACTCCCAACTCGACCGCGCGCGGGCGCAGCTCAAGGCGTTGGAAATTGCCCACCCCGGCACGCTGCTCGAGGACAAGGGCCGCACGATCGCCGTGCATTTTCGGATGGCGCCCCAATCCGAACCGGCGGTCCTCGAGGCGGTTCGCGCAATGGCAGCGCAGCTAGGCAGCAACTACCACATTCAGGGCGGGAACATGATGTTGGAACTCAAGCCGCGCGGCTTCACCAAAGCTTCCGCCATCAAGGCATTCATGCACGAGCCGCCTTTTTCCGGCAGGAAGCCCGTGTTCGTCGGCGATGATCTCACCGATCAGGACGGATTCAGGGCCGTCGAGGACCAAGGCGGGATTTCGATCGCGGTCGGTGATCGGGTGCACGGCCAGTTTCGCCTCGAGAATCCGCAAGCGGTGCGCGGCTGGCTCGAGACTATCTCAGCGATGCACGATTCGCATCGAGCCTAGACGGCCACGGTAGTCGACCGCGGTCGAACCGCGGCTAGTCGCCCGGCTGGGCTCCCGCTAGTCGCGCACCTGTCCGCTGCCCCGCACCACGTATTTATAGCTGGTCAATTGTGCGACGCCGACGGGCCCACGGGCATGAAATTTGTCGGTGCTGATGCCGATCTCCGCGCCCATGCCGAACTCGCCGCCGTCGGCAAATTGTGTGGAAGCGTTGTGAAGCACGATGGCGCTGTCGACCTGCGCGAGAAATCGCTCGGCCGCGGCGGGATCATCCGTGACGATGCACTCGGTATGCTGCGAGCCGTATTTGCGAATGTGCGCGATCGCCGCGTCGACGCCCTCGACCACGCGCACTGCGATGATGGCATCGAGATACTCGGTGTACCAATCCTCCTCGGTGGCGGCTGTTACGCGCGCATCGGTTGCCGCGCTCGCCTCGTCGCCGCGTACTACGCAGCCGGCGTCCAGCAAGCCTTTGATCAACGGCGCCAGATGCGTCGATGCACAGGCGCGATCCACCAACAATGTTTCCGCGGAACCGCACACTCCGGTGCGCCGCATCTTTGCGTTCAGCACGACGTTATACGCCATCTTGAGATCCGCACCACGGTCGACGTAGACGTGACAGACACCCTCGAGATGTCCAATCACGGGGACTCGCGCTTCTTGACGGACGCGCGCGATCAGGCTCTTGCCGCCGCGCGGCACAAGCACGTCGATGCTGTCCGTCATATCGGCCAACATATGGCCGACCGCCGCCCGGTCGGTGGTGGGCACGAGTTGGATGCAAGTACTCGGCAGGCCCGCGGTTTCGAGACCGGCGACCAAGCACTCATGAATCGCTGCACTCGATCTCGCGCTTTCCGAACCGCCCCGCAAAATGACAGCGTTGCCGGATTTGAGGCACAGCGCGCCGGCATCAGCGGTGACATTGGGGCGGCTTTCATAAATGATGCCGATCACGCCCAAGGGTACGGACACACGCTCGATTCGCAGGCCGTTAGGCCGCATCCAGTCGGCCAAGCGCACGCCGATCGGATCGGGGAGACGCTCGACCTCCTCCAGCCCCCGTGCCATTGCATCGATTCGCTTGTCGTCCAGGTACAGCCGGTCGAGAAACGCGCCGGACGCCGTTTGCGCGACGGCCTCGTTCAGGTCGCTTTGATTCGCCGCCAAAATCTTGGAAGATTGGGCTCGCAGCGCCGACGCGCCCGCCTTGAGCGCCCGGTTCTTCGACTCCGTGGACGTATGCGCGAGCATCTGCGCTGCCGCCCGCGCTGCCCGGCCGATGCCTCGCATGAGGTCTGCCAGGGTCTCGCCTGTCATATGGAACCCGTCACATGCGCTCTGATGAGAACCAGATCGTCTCGGTGGACGATTTCATCCCGGCCGCGAAATCCAAGTACCTTTTCAATGTCGGCAGACTTACGGCCGATGATTCGCGCCGCGTCGTTGTCGGAATACGCGCAAATGCCGCGCGCCACCTCGGAGCCGTCGGGACCGATGATGCTCACGGTATCGCCTCGATCAAACCTTCCCACCGCCCGCGTCACGCCGGCCGGGAGCAAGCTCTTGCCGCCCATCAGGGCTCGTACCGCTCCGTCGTCGACGACCACGGCGCCGGCGGGTCGCAAGGTGCCGGCAATCCATTGCTTGCGCATTGCCATCGGCGTCGAGGAAGGCACGAACCAGGTGCAACGCGCCCCGTCCTCGATGCGTTGCAACGGATGCTGCACGGCGCCCTTGGCAATGCATAAATGACACCCGGCACCCATGGCTATCTTGGCGGCGGCGATTTTTGTTTGCATGCCTCCCGACCCCATCTCGCTGGCCGAACCGCCCGCCATGGCTTCGATGGTAGGTGTGATCTCGAGGACACGGCCGACAAACTCGGCATCGGGGTCGAGAGTCGGATTGGCGGTGTACAAACCGTCGATGTCGGACAGCAAGACCAAGCAATCCGCGCCCACCATTTGTGCGACGCGCGCTGCCAGGCGGTCGTTGTCGCCATAGCGGATCTCGGCCGTCGCCACCGTATCGTTCTCATTGATCACCGGCACGGCGCCCAAGGACAACAGGGTGTTCAGGGTGCCGCGCGCATTCAAATAGCGGCGCCGCTGTTCAGTGTCGCCCAATGTAAGCAATATTTGCGCGACGATGATTTCATGCGCCTCCAGCAACTCCTTGTAAGCATGCGCCAGGCGAATTTGTCCTACTGCCGCCGCCGCCTGGCTTTCCTCGAGCTTGAGTTTTCCGGCACTCAAACCCAGATGGCGCCTGCCCAATGCAATGGCGCCCGAGGACACAAGAATCACTTCTTGACCGCGCTTGCGAAAGGCTGCCACGTCTTCGGCAAAGCTTTCGAGCCAGGCGCGATTCAGGCGGCCCTTGTCGGCGTCCACCAGCAACGTCGAGCCGACTTTCACGACCAGGCGTTTTGCGTCGGTTAAGCGGCGAGCGGAGCCTTTGCGGTCTACGATTGTCATAGGATCACAATATTGCCATTTACTTGAGCAAGCGGCCTCCCCTAATATTCGCCTGCCGAATCAGCATAAGTTCCAGGAAGGGTGAAACGTGGGTAGAGAGTACGAACCGACCGTCGGGCAGTGGTATGACGACTTGGAAAACGAGGAAACGTTCCAGGTGCTCAAGGTGGACGAGGATCGAGAAATCGTTGAGATTCAACATCTCGACGGGGATATCGAAGAATTCGATGTCGACGGCTGGGCGGAACTCGACCTAGAGCTCACTGAGGAGCCCGAGGGCTGGTCGGGCTCCAAGGCCGAGAAAGACGCGGAAGAAGATGAGGATGACGACGAGGATTGGGATGACGACGAAGATGACGAAGATGATGATGACGAGGATCTAGACGACGAAGAGGATCGCGAGGAGTACTAGCCTCATCGCGCGGGCGCTGTGCGTCCCGGCCGGCTTACACGCGCTCCAGCCAGCCATGCGCATCCGGCGCCTCGCCCTGTTGAATTGCCACCAGCCGTCCTCGCAGGCTGCGCGTGATCGGCCCCACCTCTCCACTCGACACCCGATGTTCGGTCCCCCGGTAAATCAGTGTTCCCACGCCGGCGAGCACCGCGGCCGTGCCGGAGAGGGCCGCCTCGCCGGATTTCACCCAATCGAGCATCTCGCCCACCTCAAACGCACGCTCGGATACTTTGTAGCTCAAATCGCGGGCGAGCGTCAGCAGCGAGTCGCGCGTAACCCCGTGCAAAAAGGTGGCATCGAGGCTGCGGGTCAACACTTCGCCCTCGCGGATGAGCACGAAGTTCGCGGCTCCCGTTTCCTGTACCTGGCCGCCGGGACAGAACAAAACCTGATCGACCTGGTATTTAGCCCGGGCGCTCAACGTGGGGCCTAGGGCGGCAGCATAGTTTCCGCCGGTCTTGACCATTCCCATCTGCGCCGCGGAACGGGTGTTTTCGTCGTCGACCAGGATGCGCAGGGGCTTCGCGCCGCCGGAAAAATAATCCCACACGGGGCTCGCTAGCACGAGCAACGAGGCTTCAGCTGCAGGCGTCGCCGCCGCACCGATGTTCGCAGTCGTCCCGAACAGGAGGGGCCGCAGATACAGTGCGCCCGGAGCTTCCGGAACCGCATCGCGACAGCGGCCGATCACCGCACGCACCATGTCAGCGAGCTGTGCGGCATCCGGTTCAGGCAACACCAGTTGCCGCGCGCTCTGCCGCATCCGCTGAATGTGCTTGTCCATCCGAAAGATGTGCACTGATCCGTCGGCGTGGCGGAATGCCTTGAACCCTTCGAAGCAAGTGCTCGCGTAATGCAATACGTGCGCAGCCGGACTAAGTTCGATCGGTGCGACCGGTTTGATCTCGCTCTGATTCCAGCCGCCGTCACGGTAGCTGGCCACGGCCATATGGGAAGTCAACAACGTGCCGAACGGGGGTCGGTGGGGTTGCGCAGTCATGTGGTTTTCACCTTGGATATAAAAATCGTCGCCGGATGCTCGAGCAGTTCTTTCAGCGCTTGAATCATCGCTGCAGCATCATAGCCGTCCACGAAGCGATGATCGAATGAGGAAGACAAGTTCATGATCCGGCGCACGGCCACGGCGCCGTGGAGCACGACGGGCCGGTCGATCGCCTTGTTGAGTCCGATGATTGCCACTTCGGGCGCATTGATGATCGGCGTCGAGGCGATGCCCCCAAGCTTGCCGAGGCTGGTGACCGTGATGGTGGAGCCGGTGAGTTCATCGCGGGTCGCCTTGCCGCTGCGCGCGCGCTCGGCGAGGCGCCGGATCTCGGCTGCGACTTCCCAGAGTCCCAATGACTGGGCATTGCGCAGTACCGGGACCTTGAGACCGTCCGGAGTTTGCGTCGCAACGCCGGCGTGCACGGCACGATGACGCACCAGCACGCCGCGCGTCGCGTCATACAGCACATTGCATTGCGGAAACGATTCGAGTGCCCGCGTCAGAGCCATGACTACCAGCGGCAAATAGCTCAAATTGCCGGCACCCGCCGGCAGTGAGACATTCAAATGCTGCCGCAACGATTCGAGTTCGGTGACATCGACTTCTTCGACATACGCGAAGTGCGGGATAGTGCGCTTGGCGTCGGTCATACGTTCGGCGATCAGGCGACGCAAGCCGATCACCTTGATTTCGGTCGTTTCCGCGGCCTGGGTCGGCCTGGAAACGTCCACACGATTCGGCACCGGAGCCGCCCCAAGATCGTCGCGTAAAATACGTCCACCGGGGCCGGTGCCGACGACCGTGGACAAATCGATTCCGGCTTCGCGTGCGCGCCGCCGATTTGCCGGCGATGCCATGACGCGGCCGCGACGTGCAGGCGGCAAAGCTGCCGCAACGGACGCCGCGGCCGGAGCCGTTGCCGCGGCAGATGCGGTGGGAGCTTTCACAGGTGCGGGCTCGCCGTTCGCCCCGCCGCCGTCGCCGTCGCCGAGCTCGAATACGATGAGCGGCGAACCCACCGCCACCTTGTCCCCGGGTGCGCCGGTGATCGACACGACGCGGCCGCTCACCGGTGCGGGCACTTCGACCGCCGCCTTGTCGGTCATCACTTCGACAATCAGCTGATCTTCGGTCACGGCATCGCCCGGCTTGGTGTGCCACGCGACGATTTCCGCATCCACCGTGCCTTCGCCCAAGTCCGGCATCTTGAACACGAACTGGCTCATACAGGTTCCATGACGGTTTTGAGCGCCATTGCGACTCGTGCCTGCCCGGGAAAGTACTCCCATTCGAACGCGTGGGGATACGGTGTGTCCCAGCCGGTGACGCGTTGGATGGGTGCCTCCAGATCCCAGAAGCACTCTTCTTGGACGATCGACAAAAGTTCGGCCCCGAACCCCGAGAAGCGGGTGGCCTCGTGGGCCACGATGCAGCGGCCCGTCTTTCGCACAGAGCTGCAAATGGCATCGACATCCAGCGGCACCAGTGAGCGCAGGTCGATGATTTCGGCATCGACGTCCATGGCGGCCGCCGCCGCGACCGCCACGTGCACCATGGTGCCGTAGGTGACGATGCTTACATCCGCGCCGGCGCGAACGATGTCGGCCTTGCCCATCGGCACCTTGTAGTAGCCCTCGTCCACCTCGCCCTTCGGATGCGAGCTCCATGGGACCGCAGGCTTGGTGGGGTCGCCATCGAAGGGCCCGTTGTACAGACGCTTGGGCTCGAAGAAGACGACCGGATCATCGTCCTCGATGGAGGTGATCAAGAGCCCCTTGGCATCGTACGGATTGGATGGCATCACCACTTTGATGCCGCTGACGTGGGTAAAAATTCCCTCCGGACTTTGGGAATGCGTCTGTCCGCCTCGAATTCCGCCGCCGCACGGCGTGCGAATGGTCACGGGCGCGAAGAATTCTCCGGCGCTGCGATAGCGGATGCGCGCCAGTTCGCTGACGATTTGGTCGAAGCCTGGATAGATGTAATCGGCGAACTGAATCTCGGCGACCGGCCGCAGTCCATTCACGCTCATGCCGATGGCGGTGGCGACGATGCCGCCCTCCGCGATCGGCGTGTCGATGACCCGATGCTCGCCGTACTTGCGCTGCAGTCCTTCGGTCGCGCGAAACACGCCGCCGAAGTACCCGATGTCCTCGCCCATCAGGACCACCGCGGGATCCCGCCGCAGCATGATGTCCATGGCGGAATTCAGGGCCTGAATCATGTTCATGTTGGCCACGTGGTCAGGCCTCTCCGGCGCCGGTCGCTTCGGAGCGAGTGCTCTCGAGGGCGGTTTTTTCCGCCCGCATCAACTCCCTTTGTCTCTGCAGATGCGCGGGAATTTCTTTGAATACATCTTCGAACATCAGATCGGAATCGAGCCTCGGTCCTTCGCTCATCGTGCCGAAGCTGCTCGCCTGCTTCCAGCTCGATGCAACCAAAGCTTCGAGCTCGGCGGTCATCGCCTGGTGACGCGCCTCCGACCATTCACCGAGCCTGATCAAGTGTTGCTTGAGCCTGAGGATAGGATCGCCCAGCGGCCAATGTTCGTGATCGTTCTTGGCGCGGTAGCGCGCCGGGTCGTCGCTGGTGGAATGCGCGGCGGCACGATACGTCACCAATTCAATCAAGGCGGGGCCGGCGCCAGTGCGCGCCCGCTCGGCCGCCCACTGCGTCACGGCGTAAACCGCGAGAAAGTCGTTGCCGTCGACGCGGATGCCCGCGATGCCATACCCAGGTCCGCGAGCCGCAAACGAGCGCTGCTCGCCGCCCGCGTAACCCTGGAAGGTCGAGATTGCCCACTGATTGTTCACGACATTGAGGATGACCGGCGCCTGATAAACCGAGGCGAACAGCAACGCGTGATGAAAATCGGCTTCGGCGCTGCTGCCCTCGCCGATCCAACCCGCCGCCAGATGATCTTCGCCCTTGATTGCCGCCGCCATCGCCCAACCGACTGCCTGAGGAAATTGGGTAGCCAAATTGCCGGAAATGGAAAAAATATTTCCGGGTTTGGAGTGGTACATCACCGGCAGCTGGCGTCCCTTGCACATGTCCCGTGTGTTGGACAACAGCTGGCACATGAGATCGACCAGCGGGATGCCGCGTGCGATCTGCAAGCCCTGATTGCGATACGACGGAAACAACATGTCGCCTGGACGCAGGGCCATGCACTGCGCCACCGACACGGCTTCCTCGCCCAGCGAGCGAATGTAGAACGAGATCTTGCCGGCGCGCTGGTTGCGTTGCATTCGATCGTCGAACAAGCGCGTCAGCAGCATGTGGCGAAGCCCGATTTGCAATTCCGCGGGATCGAGATGAGGGTTCCACGGCCCCACGGCTTCTCCGAGGTCGTCGAGCACGCGCACCAGATCGAGCGAAAGCGAAGCGATATCGCGCGCGCGCGCGTTGACATCGGGCCGCGGGACGGCACCGGCGGGCGAGAGCTCGACGTAACTGAAGTCTGGGGCTTCACCGGGCCGGGCGGGCGGGCTTGGCAAGTGCAGGCGCGAGTGCTTGTTCATCCGCATAATTTACGTCCTCTGCCTCCATGTATTGCATTCATTCGGCAGGCGCTGGATAATTTGGTATGTTTATTCCTAAAACGACATTTTAATGGAATATATATCTCGAGGTGGCATCGATCGGCTGGATCTGCGCCTGCTCGATATTCTACAGCGCCATGGTGCGCTGTCGGTGGCCGAGGTCGCGGCGCAGACCCGAATATCCACCACCACTTGCTGGCGGCGCATCCAACAGCTCGAGCAGAGCGGTGTGATCAAGGCCCGGGTCGCGTTGCTGGACCGCAATGCCTTGGGACTGGACGTGACAATTTTCGCGCACGTCAAACTCGCGACCACCGGACGCGATGCGATTGCCGAATTCGAAGCGGCGATTCGCGATCGCGCGGAAGTGCTGGAATGCTACACGCTGACCGGCGAATGGGATTTTCTGCTGAAGATCGTCACCAAGAACATCAAGGCTTACGAAGCCTTCTACCTCGATTATCTGTCGCGCATTCCGTGCGTGCGATCGGTGAATTCCTCCGTGGCGGTGACGGTGATCAAGGAGTCGACCGCACTGCCTCTCGGGATCCAGGACTGATCGTTGCGCATGCCGTCTGTAGTCCTAGGGCAGCAGCACCGTAGCTCCCGTCGTGCGCCGGCTCTCGAGGTCACGGTGCGCGGCGGCAGCATCGCGCAGTGCAACTCGCTGCCCGATGTGCGCTTTGATATCGCCCGCGGCCAGTCGGGAGAAAAGGTCCGCGGCGCGCGCCGTGAGATCTTTGCGGCTTTTGATGTAATCGAACAACATCGGCCGCGTGGCGAACAGCGAGCCGCCCGCCGCGAGATCCGAGAACTTGAAATCCGAGATCATTCCCGACGACTGGCCGAAATGGACGAACATACCGCGTAACTTCAAGCATTTGAGCGATCCGCGCCAAGTGTCCTTGCCGACCGAGTCGTAAACCACGTCGCAACCCTTCGCACCGGTGATCTCCTTGACGCGCGCGGCGAAATCCTCGGCGCGATAATCGATGACATGCGAGTAGCCGTTGGCCTTGGCGATGGCGACTTTCTCCGGTGACCCCGCCGTGCCGATCGATGTGGCGCCGAGTACTTTCAACCACTGCCCTAGCAACAAGCCAACTCCGCCGGCGGCCGCATGCACCAGCACGGTGTCGCCTGCCCTGACCGGATAACAGGAAGTGAGAAGAAATTGCGCCGTCAATCCCTTGAGCATGACCGATGCCGCCACGTCGAACGTGATGGGGTCGGGCAGCTTGACGAGCCGATCGGCGGCAACGACCCGCTGGGTGCGATACGCGCCCGCAGGCAGCGTGTAAGCCACGCGATCGCCCACCTTGAGATCGGCGGCTCCCTCGCCGAGGGCCGCGACGACCCCCGCAGCCTCGGCGCCCGGAATGAGCGGCGTCGACGGCCAAGGATAGAGACCGCTGCGGAAGTAGCAATCGATGAAGTTCACACCGATCGCGTGCTGCACGATGCGCGCCTCGCCGGGCCCGGGAGCCTGTGTCTCCAATGTCGTCCATTCGAGCGACTCGGGTCCACCCGGATTTCGCACTACCACGCCCATGTCCGCGTTTTGCTCTGCCATAGATTACTTCCCCAGTGAACACACGAATCGCTCTATCCGCACAGCGGCTTCGCGCAGCAGTTCCACATCGGTGGCAAAGCACACACGCACGAAGCCGCTCGTGCCCTTGCCGAACGCGCCGCCATCGAGCACGGACACGCGTTCGGTCCGATACAGCTCGCACATGAAATCGTAGCCCGAAAGGCCGGTGCCGCGCACATCCACCAAAAGAAACATGCCGGCGTCGGGGACAAAGCACTCAAGGCGGGGAATGCCGCCGAGTCCTGCGAGGAGAACATCCCGCCTCATCGCACAGTATTCGCGCACCCGGCATTCCGCGGCATCCGAGAGACTCAAAGCCGCGGCTGCCGCCTCCTGAACGAATCCGGGAAGACCGAACAACATGCATTGCGCCATGGCCTCGGCTTGGATTACGAGCTGTCGCGGACCCACGAGCCAGCCTGCGCGCCAGCCGGGCATCGAATGGGACTTGGACAAGCTGCTTATGGTCACGACCTGCTCGGGCAATTCGGCGGCAAGACTTGGCACGCGGCCGCCGGGAGCCAGTCCCGCGTACACCTCGTCCGCCACCACCCACAGCGAATGCCGGCGCGCCAAATCGCCGATCACCGCCAGATCCGATTCGCGCAGGATCACGCCGCTCGGATTGTTGGGCGTCGCAAAGAACAGCGCACGCGTGCGCGGGGTAATAGCCGCCTCGAGCGCCGCCAGATCGACGCGAAATCCTCGTGCCGCCGGCGCGGGCACCCGCACCATCCGTGCGCCCGACACTTCGAGCGTGGCCGGATAGCTCGGATATAAAGGCTCGAACGCAATAACTTCGTCACCGGGCTCGGCGATGCACAGCGAGGTGACGAACAATGCATTTTGCGCGCCCGCAAGAAAAATGACGTTGGCCGCATCCACGGCCGTGCCGTGCCGCGCGCTGTGCACCGCTGCGATCGTTTCGCGCAGGTGCTGCCGTCCCGCTGCCGGCGTGTAATGGGTGTCTCCGGCGCGCAATCGGTCGATGGCTCGTTCGAGGACCGGTGCCGGCGTATCGAGATCAGGATCGCCCACGCTGAGAACGATGACATCTTCGCCTTGCTCTTGGGCCTCCCGCGCCGCGTAGTGAACGAGCCAGGCATCCGTGCCGTCGCCCGCAATTCGTTTGACCAACGATGAATAACGCATGTTTTCTCTTGCCTACCAGAAGACAGTGCGCAATCCTAGCGCGCTTCACGAACTAGTGTTCAAGCACAAGAAGGTTCAAATGTCTCGCAACGTCGGCAGCTACCTCGTCGAACTCTTGGCTAAGAACGATATCGACACCGTGTTCGGCATCCCCGGCGTGCATAACCTGGAGCTATACCGTGGTCTCTCCTCGACGAATATACGGCATGTGCTCGTGCGTCACGAACAAGGCGCGGGATTCGCGGCGGATGGTTTCGCGCGGCTGAGCGGCCGGCCGGCGGCAGCCTTCGTGATCTCGGGCCCCGGACTTACCAACATCATGACCGCGGTGGCCCAGGCCTATTCCGACTCGGTACCGCTGCTCGTCGTAGCGAGCTCGCCGGTACGCGCCTCCTTCACCAAGCAGTGGGGAGTGCTGCATGAGCTGTACGACCAAGCGGCGTTGGCCGCCGGCGTGTTCGGCGTCGCGCGCGTCGCAGTGAACGCGGAGGATGTGCGCGATCACCTGCGGTTGTGCCTCGCGACTTTTCGCATGCAACGCCCGCGGCCGGCGTATTTGGAAATCCCGCTCGATGTGCTGGCGGAGAGCACTACGCTCGAGGCTGAACGATTCGACGGCACGCCGCTCCTGCCGCAGGCCGGTCCCGAACAGATCGATGCCGCGGTACGCGTGCTCGCGTTGGCGGCGCGTCCGATCATCATCGCGGGGGGAGGTGCCCGCCGCTCCGGCGCGGAATTGCACCGCCTGGTCGAAACGCTGGACTGCCCGTTGGTGACAACGGCGGCGGGCAAGGGGGTGATCGCTGAAGGCCATCCCGCGAACTTCGGCACCTCGCTGCCGTTTAGGCCCACCCAGCAATTGATAGCCGATGCGGATGCCGTGCTCGCTGTGGGCACGGAATTGGGAGAAACCGACCTGTATTTCACGACCAAGCTGCCGCTGGGCGGCGTGCTCATCCGGATCGACATCGATCCCGTGAAGCTGGCGGATCAGTACGCGGCGGATGTCTGCGTCTGGTCGGACGCGCGCAGCGCCTTACACTCCATCAATCAGGCGTTGGCCGGCCGCGCCGGGGGCTCCGGCCTGCTGTCGGCGACCCATGCGGGAGAGCGTTGCGGATGGCGCACGGCACTCGGCGGCGCCGCGAAATTCCGCGCCGAACTTGAGAGCACCTTGGATCCAAAGGCACGGGCACAAGGGGCCGCGCTGCGCGCGATCAAGGCCGCGCTGCCCTGGGACGGCGTCGTATTCAGCGACATGACCCAAATCGCTTATTTCGGGAACTACGCCTATCACGTCGACAATCCCGGTCAGTGGTTCCATCCTTCCGGTTACGGTACTCTGGGTTTCGCACTGCCGGCGGCACTCGGCGCCAAGATTTCGAGTCCTGCCCGCGCCGTCATCGCGCTGGCAGGCGACTTCGGTCTGCAATTCACGCTGCTTGAACTGATGACGGCGGTCGAAACCGGCGTTAGTTTGCCCATCGTGGTTTGGAACAACTCGGCGCTGGGTCAGATCCGCGACGACATGGTCGCGGCGGGCATCCCGCAACTCGGTGTGATCGCGCGCAATCCCGATTTCGTTGGGCTGGCCCATGCCTGCGGCGCCGAAGGCAGCCGGGTGCACGACGCGGCCGCGCTCACGGAGGCGATTCGCAACGCCTTGCATCATCCCGGACCCACATTGATCGAAGTGATCGCAGCGAGCTTCGGCGAGTAGCGAACACCGGGGAATCGCGCGGCTTAGGCCCGCAACTTGCTATCATTCGCAAACCAAAAAAAGGGGCACCTCATGAAGATTGCAATCCGCATCGCGGCACTCTCGGCATCGCTGCTGGCGTTGCCGGCATTGGCCGCCGAACAAATCAAAGTGGTCGAGCGCCCCGTCGGCGAGACCACCGTCGACCTTGGAGCCAAGGGTGATTCGATCGGCGACCTGCTCGTGTTTTCCAATTCCGTATTCGACGCGGCCAACAAAACGCAGGTCGGCACCGATCAAGGCTATTGCGTGCGCACCATTGTCGGCAAGAGCTGGGAATGCTTTTGGACATTGACCCTGAAGGCAGGTCAAATCACCATTGAAGGTCCCTTCATGGATGAGGGCGATTCGCTCTTCGCGGTCACGGGCGGAACCGGCAAGTACACGGGTGCCAAGGGAAGCATGAAGCTGCATCCGCGCGACGCTAAATCCACCAGCTACGACTTCACTTACGATCTCCTGTAATGGCCTATACGTCCGAGCATTGCCTGCGCAGCCGGCAGGATTTCCCGGCAATCACCAAGAACCCCGGTCTCGCCTTCCTCGACGGACCGGGGGGCAGCCAGGTGCCGTACGCCGTGGTCGACGCCATTGCGGATCTTTACGCCTCCTGCAACGTAAACACGCACGGCAATTTTGCGCCCTCCCGGGAAGTGGATCGACGCATGGAAGTCGCGCGCGCCGTCGTAGCTACGTTTCTCGGCGCGGAAAGCGGCTCGTGCATATCGTTCGGCCAAAGCATGACCACGCTGAGCTTCAACTTGAGCACTGCCGTCGGCCGCACCCTGGGTAAAGGCGATGAGGTGCTCATCACCCAACTCGACCATGAGGGAAATCGAGGCCCTTGGCTCAATCTCGAGGAACGCGGCGTCGTCGTGCAGGAAGTGCGCCTGCTGGAATCCGGTGAATTGGATCCTGCGGACATGGCCGCCAAGATCACGCCGCGCACCAAGCTGTTTGCCATCGGCGCGTCGGCTAATTCGCTGGGCACGGTCAATGACATTGCGTTGGCACGCCGTCTGACGCGGCAGGTCGGTGCCCTCTTGGTGGTCGACGCCGTGCACTACGCCCCGCATTTTCCGATCGATGTTCAGGCGATGGGCGCGGATTTTCTGTTGTGCTCGGGTTATAAGTTCTATGGTCCGCACGTGGGCGTTTTGTACTCCCGGCCGGGCGCACTCGATCGGCTGCCGACGGACCGGTTGAGCGTGCAAGACCCTAGAGCCCCCTACCGCATCGAAACCGGTACTCTGAATCATGCGGCCATCGATGGCGTGCGCGCCGCCGTGCAGTACATTGCGAGTTGGGGCAGCGGGGCCGGTCTGCGCGAGTGCATCGTCGACGCCATGACCCACATTTCCGCATACGAGCATGAGCTGGCGAAGGCCTACCACGACGCTGTGCGCCGCATTCGCGGCGTGCGGGTCTGGGGGCCGGACTTTGCCCCCGGCCGCGCCCGTGCACCCACCGTATCCATCGCCCTGGATCGGTCGAGCGCGGCCGAAGCCGCAGCCGCGCTTGGCAGCGAGGGGATATGCGTGTGGGACGGGGACTTCTATGCTGCGCGTCCGATGCAGGTGTTGGGTCTGGCCGAACGCGGCGGCCTGCTGCGCACCGGGATCTCGATGTACAACACCCGCGAAGAAGTCGACCGTTTGCTGGATGGATTGGAACGATTCGTGAACGCTTGACTTCACCGCTCACCCGGGCCGAATCGGCGAGATAATTCTACCAGGCGCGTAGCTTGTGATTTCGCTAGCATTCTGCAGCATTCGTGGTCCAATAATGCATCGACTCCAGCGGAGGGCAGGCGCATGCGACCTAGCAAATTGACCTATTACGCGGACTTCGTGGTCTATCCGGCCGTGCTGTTCGGCTTGGGCATAGCCGGGCTGGCTCATTCAACTTGGCAAAATCGCACGGAATGGCTGGGCTCCGCCGTGGCGGGTTTTGTGATATGGACCTTGTTGGAATACATCCTGCACCGCTCCGTGCTACACCAGAAAACCTACTTCGCACCGATGCATGGGGAGCACCACGCGGCGCCTCTGGCATTCATCGGAACGCCGGCGTGGGTGAGCGTCTCTGTCATCAGCGGCGGCATTCTTCTGCCGGTTTGGTGGTGGGCGGGCTTCAACGTAGCGGACGGCCTGACCTTTGGCGTGATGTTCGGCTATTGGTGGTACGGGATCGTGCATCATGTCATCCATCACGGGGCGGATAAATCACTGCCCTCTTATTTCAACGACCTGCGCGCCTGGCACATGCGGCATCACTACTCGCCGAAGAGCGGAAACTTCGGCGTCACCACGTCCATATGGGACCACGTGTTCGGCACGGCGATCAGCTTCCGCGACAAGGCGGTGGTACCGCAATGAGCACCCAATCCCAGCCTGAGAGCCCTCTACAGACGGCCAATCCGATGCGCACCGACGGCTTCGAATTCGTCGAATACGCGGCGCGGGAGCCGGATTTGTTGCGGCGGCTGTTCGAGAGCATGGGTCTGCCGGCGGTTGCGCGGCATCGTTCGAAGAATGTGACCCTGCACAACCAGGGCGATATCAATTTCATCATCAATGCGGAACACGACAGTTTTGCGCAGCGATTCGCGCGCGCGCACGGGCCTTGTGCGTGTGCCATGGCATTTAGGGTCGCCGACGCGCGCTTTGCCCACTCACGCGCGCTCGAATTAGGAGCGAAGCCAGGTCCGGTGACGGCCGGTCCGATGGAACTCAACATCCCTTCGATCGAGGGCATCGGCGGCAGTTTGATCTACCTTGTCGACCGTTATGGCGAGCGCACGATATACGATGTGGATTTCGTGCCGGTGGCAGGCCCGGCGGCGCCGACGAAGCCAGTGGGACTTCTACGCATAGATCATCTGACGCACAACGTGAGACGCGGCAACATGAATGTGTGGGCCGGTTTCTACGAAAAATTGTTCAACTTCAGGGAAATCCGTTATTTCAGCATCGAGGGTAAACAGACAGGCTTGTTCTCGCGCGCCTTGACCTCGCCTTGCGGCAAAATACGCATCCCGATCAACGAGAGTCAGGACGACAAGAGCCAGATCGAGGAATACCTCAATGAATACAAAGGCGAGGGAATTCAGCACATCGCTCTCGGAACGGAGGACATCTACGGCACGGTGGATGCGCTGCGACAACGCGGGGTCGAGTTCCAGGATACTCCTGCCACATATTATGAAGGAGTCGAGGCTCGCGTCTTGGGGCACCGCGAACCTTTGAACGAATTGAAGCGTCGCGGCGTGCTCATCGACGGAGATGCCGCCAGCGGGATTCTGCTGCAGATTTTTACCAAGAATGCCATCGGTCCAATTTTTTTCGAGATCATTCAGCGCAAGGGCAACGAAGGATTCGGCGAGGGGAATTTTCAAGCCCTGTTCGAGTCAATAGAACTGGACCAGCAGCGGCGCGGCGTCATCTAGCGCGCCTTGGTCCCGGAAGCGGCTGTTGAACTTCGCCGGACCGCCCATATCTAACTGTCAATTGGTCAATTCGACCTGCTCGGGGGCTTTATGCGAAGACTGTTAGTTGCTGCAACCCTAACCGCGGCCGCGATTTTCGCGGGCACGACCCCATCGGCGGCGCTCGCCGACAGCGATCCCACCATGGATCAGATCTATAGCGCGGCGGCCGGCGGTCATCTCGATCAGGCGCAGCAGATGATCACGCAGGTGCTGACCGATCATCCCACCAGCGCCAAAGCGCATTACGTGCAAGCCGAACTGTATGCGAAGGAAGGCAAGGCCTCCCTGGCCCGCTCGCAACTGGCCACGGCTGAACAATTGAAGCCCGGCCTACCCTTTGCGAACCCAAGATCGGTGCAAGAGCTCAAAGCTCAGCTTGGGCTGCGGACGGGCTCATTCGGCAATTCATTCGGCAGCCCGGCGGTCAGGTCGGTTCCCGCTGAACGACGCTTCCCATGGGGAACGGTGCTGGTTCTGGCTGGCGTCGTCGCGGTCCTCTGGATGCTATTTCGCAGGCGCCGTACCTACCCTCAATATCCTGGGGCGGGCCCTGGAGCGGGCGCCCCGGGCACCTATGGCCCGGGCGGCTATGGACCGGGTTACGGTCCAGGCCCGATGGGCGGCGGGGGCGTTGGCTCAGGAATTGCGGGCGGACTAGCGTCAGGGCTCGCGGTGGGCGCGGGGGTGGTTGCGGGCGAAGAGCTGGCGCATCACTTCCTGGACGGCGGCCGAGGTAGCGGCGGCGTCATACCGCCCGCCGAGGCCGGCGAGCAAGGCCTGGGGAATAGCGACCTGGGCGGCTCGGACTTCGGCGTGAACGACCCCGGCTCGGGCTGGGACGACGGCGGTGGCGGTGGTTTTGACGGGGGCGGCGGTGGCGGCGGGGACTGGAGTTAACCGGCGGAATCCCGTCTTGTCAGTGGTCTGAAAGCCCCGCTCATCGCTCGATCCGCGGGGCTTTTTTATGCCCCGCGCGAGGCTGCGAGCGCCACCGCATCGTGCAACGCTTTCATGCCGAAGGAGATGTCCTGCACCACGCCGTTGAGAAAGAAGGCCGGGGTTGCGCGAATATGGTTGTGGCGGGCGCCTTCGACGTGTTCACGAACTTTTTGCAGGTATATGTGGTCGTCCATCTCCGCGGTATAACGCGCCATTTCGAGACCGATGCCCGCCGCATGGCGATGTAGATCCTTCTCCCTGAGATGTGCTTGGTTCGCGAACAGCACATCGTGCATCATCCAAAATTTTCCTTGGGCCGCGGCCGCCTCGGATGCCTCGGCCGCAAGCAGCGCGTGAGGATGCGCTTCCTGCAGCGGAAAATGCCGATAGACGAATCGAACCTTGTTGGGAAATCGCTCCAGCAAGAGCTTCGGAGTCGTCGCCGCCACTTTGCAGCTCGGACACTCGAAGTCGCCGTATTCGACGACGGTGACGCGCGCGTGCTCGGAGCCCAGGATATGGTCCGTGGGTTCCACGGGCGCCGTCAAGCCGGTGGGGTGTGGGGTGGAAGTCATAATATTCACGCTCCGGGGGAGGGTAATTCAACCGGTCGGATTTTCACACGAATCACACTCGATCTGCGCAGCAACTGCAACTCGCCTTCGCGCCCGATCCAATCGGCGTCGAGCAGACGCTGCAAGCTGTCGATCCCGTCCACGGGGGTGCCGTCGAGCGCAATCATGCGATCCCCTGGCTCGACGCCCGCTTGCGCGGCGGGACTGCCGGCAACCATTTCCAAGACATGCACTGCGCGGTTGCGCGGTAAGCCAAAATGCCTCACCACGCGAGTCGCAATCGGCACCGTGGCTCCGGACACGCCGATAAAGGCGCGGCGCACGCGGCCGTGCGCGAACAGCTGTGCGATGACCCATTTTGCCGTGTTGATCCCCGTGGCAAAGCAAATCGCCTGGGCCTGCGGGATCATCGCCGTGTTAACGCCGATCACCCGGCCCTTGGAATCGACCAGCGGACCCCCGGAATTCCCCGGATTGAGCGCGGCATCGGTCTGAATCACGTCATGCATGAGCCTGCCGGATGTCGCGCGCAGGGTGCGCCCGAGCGCCGATATGACGCCCGTGGTAACGGTCTTGGAATAGCCGAGCGGATTGCCGATGGCGATTGCCACCTGCCCCACCCGCAGGGCCGCAGAATCGCCAAATTCCGCATAGGGCAGCGCACTCGCCGATCCGATCCGCAGCACCGCGAGGTCGGAATCCGGATCGCTTCCGACCAAGTCCGCAGCAAAGCGGGCGTCGTCGCTCAAACGTACGCTGATGCGCTCAGAGCCGTGCACCACGTGGCTGTTCGTCAGCAAGTAGCCGTCGGGAGTGAACAGGAATCCCGAGCCGCTGCCGCGCACCGGACGGCGCCCGCCGGGCGCGCCGTGAACCACCTCGATGAACGTCACCGCGGGCGAAATTCGTTCCAGCGCGCCGATCACCGCTCCTGAGTACGCATCGAGCAATGAATCATCCTGATTACAAGGCTCATCGTACGCGGCCCACTGCGGTGTCAGCATGTTCAACCCAGAATGATCTTCGACGGTTCGGCAACCCCTTCCACGATCAGCCGGTTGATGCGCCGAACGAAGATCGCCGGATCATCGAGTTCGCCGCCCTCCGCGAGCATCGCTTGGTCGTAGAGCACGTGGGCGAGATCCTCGAACGCCGCGTCGTCGGCGGTGTCCTTGAGACGCAGGGACAAGGGATGTTTCGGATTCAGCTCGAGTATCGGCAGGGTCGCGAACGGATTTTTCTGACCCGCTTGCTTGAGAATGCGGCCCATGCGCAAGCTCATGCCGAATTCTCCCGCGACGAGTACAGCGGGCGAATCGGTCAGCCGGGCAGACACCTGGGCGGACGCGATCTTGCCGGTAAGGATCTTGCCCAGCCGCTCAATGGTACTTTTAAAAGCCGATTCGGCAGCAGCTTTTTCCGGTGTTTCAATGGCGGACGCCACGTCCGCCGCGCTGCTCGCTACATTCGCGAGGGGCTTGCCTCCGAACTCGTGAAGATGGCCCGCGACCCACTCATCGATGCGATCGCTCAGCAGCAGCACCTCCACGCCCTTGGCGCGAAAGCCTTCCAGATGCGGGCTGTTGCGCGCAGCCGCAAGGGTATCTGCGGTGAGATAGTAAATCGCCTTCTGGTCGGATTGCATGCGTGATACATATTGCTCGAGCGTGGCCTCGTGGGCATCGCCGCTCGCTGCGGTGGAATGGAAGCGCAGCAGCTTGGCGATACGCTCTTTCTGGCTCGGATCCTCGATGATGCCTTCCTTCAGCACCACGCCGAACGACTTCCAAAAGTCCGCGTATTCGTCGGGCTTGTTTGCCGCCAAATCCTCGAGCAAGTCCAGCGAGCGCTTGATCAGCGCGGACTTGATTTTCTCGACGGTGCGGTTGTTCTGCAGCAGCTCGCGCGACACATTCAAAGGCAGGTCGGCCGTGTCTACCAGGCCTCGCATGAACCTCAAGTAAGGAGGCAGCAACTCCGCCGCTTTGTCCATTATGAATACGCGCTTGACGTACAGCTGTACACCGCCCTTCTGCTCGCGCTCGAACAGATCGAACGGCGCGCGTTTGGGCAAATACAGGAGCGAGGTATATTCGATATTGCCTTCGACTTTGTTATGAGCCCAAACTCGCGCGCCCTCGGAGTCGTGCGTGATGTGCTTGTAAAACGCCTGATAGTCTTCGTCTTTGAGTTCGGACTTCGGGCGGGTCCAGAACGCCTTCGCTTGGTTGACGGTCTCCTCGGCATCGCCGGTTTTAAGGACTATGGGCAAGCTCAAGTGGTCGGAGTACTTGCGCACCAGCTGGCGCAACCGCGCGGGTTCGATAAATTCCTTGTCTTCGTCGCGAAGGTGCAGGATGACCTCGGTGCCGCGGTCGGCCTTGCCGTCGGCTTGAATCTGATACTGTCCCTCGCCGTCCGAATCCCACCGGACCGCGGGCATGCCGGTCCTCTTGGTGAGCACCGTGACCTTATCTGCAACGATGAATGCCGAGTAAAAGCCCACCCCGAACTGACCGATGAGCTGTGCGTCCTTGGCGGAATCGCCGCTCAGGGTTTCAAGGAAGCGCTTGGTGCCGGAGCTTGCGATCGTACCCAAGTTGTCGATCACCTCGGCTTCGCTCATGCCCACGCCGTTGTCCTTGATGGAGAGGGTGCCGGCGGCTGCGTTCGGACCCAGTGTCACAGACAGAATGTCCGCGCCCAATAGTTCGGGGTTGGAGAGCCCCTCGAATCTCAGCTTCTCGCAAGCGTCCGACGCGTTGGAGATCAACTCGCGCAAAAAGATTTCCTTGTGCGCATACAGCGAGTGGATCACCAATCGCAGTACTTGCTTGGTTTCTGCCTGGAACTCTTTGATCTGCGGCTGTGTTTCGGTCGTCATGGGCCTTACAATCTTTTGTTACGGGTGCTTACGCGGCGCGCGCCGGGATGAAATGGGGACGCCGCCCGATTCTTCAAGACGCCTGGGGGCGGGGTCGCATACTCAAGATGGCGAAAAGTGGCACTAATCTGGCTGTCTGGGCCGCGCTCGGCGGGAATGTTCTGGTCGCCGCTGCGAAGTTCGTCGCTGCCGCAATCACGGGATCCGTCGCCATGCTAAGCGAGGCCGTGCATTCCCTGGTTGATACGATCAATGAGCTGTTGTTGCTCTATGGCATCGCACGCTCCCAGAGGCCCGCGGATCGGCAGCATCCCTTCGGCTATGGCCGCGAACTCTACTTCTGGAGCTTTGTCGTCGCATTGTTGATCTTCGCTTTGGGGGCCGGCGTCTCTTTCTATGAGGGCATGGATCGCCTGCTACACCCCATGCCTATCGAGCGGCCTGTCGTCATCTTTTCGGTCCTCGCCGTGTCGCTGGCTTTCGAAGGCGCCTCGTGGTGGATCGGCATGCGCGCATTCCGCGATGCGAAGCGCTCCATGGGTTGGTGGGAAGGGTTTCGGCGCTCGAAGGACCCACCGACGTTCATCGTGCTGTTCGAGGACACTGCCGCCATTCTCGGAATTTTGGTCGCGGCCGCGGGCACTGCCGCGGCAATCCTCACCGGCAACAGCCGCTGGGACGGCGCGGCTTCATTGGCCATCGCAGTGCTTCTCGCGGGTGTCGCTGCATTGCTCGCGAGGGAATCCAAGCAGCTACTCATCGGCGAGCGCGCCGACCCCAGTTTGAGCGATGCCATCCTGCGCACCGCCTCAAGCATCCCGGGTGTGTGCAGTGCCAACAGCATCTTGACCGTGCAACTCGCGCCGCGCAATGTGATAGCGACGTTGAGCTTGGACTTCTTCGATTACCTGCGCGCCCCCGACATCGAACGGGTGGTGGTCGAGCTGGAAGCGCGGGTTCGAGAAGCCCATCCGGAAGTGACGGCGTTGTTCGTCAAGCCGCAAAGTGTGTTGGTCGCGGCGCAGGACGGCAGCGGCGATATAACTTCTGACATCCACACAGACGCCTGACTGGCGCTAGGGCCAGCCGGCCCGCGGATCGAAGTTGAGTTCGCTTTTCATGCGCTCGTAGGCTGCTTTAGCCTGCGGGGATTGGGCCACCGGCGTGACGAGCTTGATGATGACGATCTGATCGCCGCTGGGGGTGCCGGGAAGGCCGCGCCCGCGCAGTCGCAGTTTCTGCCCCGACTGTGCTCCCGCAGGCACCGTCAGTTCAACGGTCCCGCCGAGGGTGGGCACGGCCACCTTCGCGCCCAATGCGGCCTCCCAGGGAGCCACGGGCAACTCGACCTGCACGTCCCTTCCCTGAAGCACATAGAGAGAGTGCGGGCGCAGTCTGACGCGAAATATTAGTGAGGCTCCGCCGCTGGCGATGCGCAGCGACTGCCCCTCGCCGATGCCGGGCGGAATTTGTACGTCGACGGAGCGCGAGCGGCCGCTCTCGTTCAGCATGACTCGACGTTTGGTGCCCGAAAATGCCTCCTCCACCGTAACATCCAAATAGCCCGCATCCGTCTCCGGCGGCGGTCCTCCCGCCGCGCCCCCAAAAAGGCTCGAGAAAAAGTCGCTGAAGCCGTTGACGTCGGAAAACCGCTGACCGCCCCCGTGGCCGAATCTTTGCGACCAATCCGGCGGCGGCCGGAATTGTTGTCCCGGCCTATAGTCCCGGCCCAGCTGGTCGTAGGACGCACGTTTCTCGGGATCGCGCAGGACCTCGTACGCCTCCTGAACATCTTTGAACTTGCCCTCGGCGTTCCTTTCCTTGCTGACGTCAGGATGATATTTGCGCGCGAGCTTGCGGTAGGCGCGCTTCACCTCCTCCGCGCCGGCGCTCCGGGGCACGCCGAGAACTTGATAGTAATCCTTATATTGCATGCCGACCTTTGGAAGATTTCATAGATATTACAACCACATAGCCAGTACATCGACGCCCGGCCCCCCCCCATCCCCTTGAATTCCAGCCGCAACGTCCCGACCATGCGTAGTGCCGCGCTACCATATTGCGGTTATTTTCCCCAAGTAAAGGCTCATGAGGCGCATTTTCCTGTTTCTCGCCACGAATTTGGCCGTAGTGGCCCTGCTCACCGTCGTCGTTTTCGTTATCGAGCGGGTTTTCGGCGTGCGATTGACCGGAGGCGGCCTCGGCGCAGTGTTGGTTTTCGGCGATATGGTCACCCTGGTCCTATTGCAAGGTGTGCTAAATACATTCGTGATATTCCTGGCGCGCAGCATTCATCCGCCGACCGATGAACGCATCGCGGCACTACAGACTTTAGGAACCGTATGACCCCAGAAAATGAAATCGTCATTGAGCCGCCGACCGCCGAGCGGGTGGGCAGGGAACTGTCGCGTTGGTTCGGCAACAGCGACTTCGAGACGCGGCGGCGCGAAACAGCGGCTCCCCGGGACGCCGGCAGGCACGTCGATTGGGCACGGGTGATACCTTTCCTGCTGATGCATGCGGCCTGTCTCGCCGTCATCTGGGTCGGGTTCAGCTGGGTGGCTTTGGCGGTCACGTTGGTGCTCTACGTGGTGCGCATGTTCGCCATCACAGGCTTCTATCACCGCTATTTTTCGCACCGCAGCTTCAAGACCTCGCGCGCCGGGCAGTTCATTTTCGGACTGCTGGGCGCCTCCGCCGTACAGCGCGGACCAATCTGGTGGGCGGCCCATCATCGGCACCATCATGTGCATTCAGACAGGCCTGAGGATGTGCATTCGCCCGTGCAGCATGGCTTTTTTTGGAGCCACATGGGCTGGTTCATGTCGCACAAGCATTTCGCCGCGGATCTGTCACGCGTGAAGGATCTGCTCAAATACCCGGAACTGCGTTTCCTGGATCGTTTCGATATCGCGGTTCCGACGATTCTCGGCATCGGTGTCTTCTTCCTGGGTGTTTTGCTGAAACAAGTCGCGCCGGGATTGCACACCAATGGGTGGCAGATGCTCGTGTGGGGCTTCTTCATTTCCACCGTGGCCGTGTATCACGGGACATACACCATCAATTCCCTGTCGCACGTCTTCGGGCGCCAGCGGTACAAGACCGGCGACGCCAGCCGCAACAACGTGTGGCTGGCGATCATCACGTTGGGAGAAGGCTGGCACAATAATCATCATCACTACCCGTCGTCGGTGCGCCAGGGCTTTTACTGGTGGGAATTCGACATCACTTTCTACCTGTTGAAACTGATGTCGTTCTGCGGCCTGATTTGGGATTTGAAGCCCGTGCCGGCGGCGGTGCGGGACGGAATGGGCAAGCGGTTCTAATTTTTCGCCGGATCGCGCATCCGTTGCATCTCGAAGGACGAATAACTCGCCGTGAGCCGGATATCCCGGCGACGGCGGGTTGATTCAACGCAATGCGCATCGCGGTTATCGGTTCCGGCATATCCGGCATGGTGGCGGCCTATCACCTGAACCGCGCTCACGAAGTGACGGTATTCGAGGCGGGCGCGCATGTAGGCGGGCATACGAACACGGTGGACGTCGATCACGAGGGCCGCAGATACGCTCTCGACACCGGATTCATCGTCTACAACGATTGGACCTATCCTAATTTCATCCGGCTGCTCGATGAGCTGGGGGTGCCATGGCAGCCGAGCCGCATGAGCTTCAGCGTGCGCTGCGAAAAGAGCGGGCTCGAATACAACGGTACCAGCATCAACTCGCTGTTCGCTCAGCGCAGCAACGTTGCGCGGCCCTCATTCCTGCGAATGGTGGCGGATATCCTTCGGTTCAATCGACAGGCGCCCCGGCTGCTCGAGGCGCCGGCGGACGGCACTACCTTGAGCGAATATCTCGATCGGGAAGGTTACTCGAGATATTTCATCGACCACTACGTCATCCCCATGGGAGCGGCGATTTGGTCGTCGCGCCCCGTGGACATGCTGCAATTCCCCGCTCGTTTCTTTGTCGAATTCTTCGCAAATCACGGGTTCCTGAGTGTCAACGAGCGGCCGACCTGGCGGGTGATTCAGGGCGGCTCGCGTGAATATGTAAAAAAACTCACGGCGAGCTATGCTCGGCATGTGCGGCTGAATACGCCGGTCGCATCCTTGCAGCGCCAGCCGCAGCGCGTCGCGGTGCGGCTGAAGAACGGTCAAGTGGAGCTCTTCGATCAGGTATTCATCGCCTGCCACAGCGACCAAGCGCTCAAGCTCTTGTCCGACCCTTCACGCGAAGAGCGCGAGATCCTGGGCGCAATATCCTACCAGGCCAACGAGGCACTGTTGCACACCGACTCGTCCCTCATGCCGCGGCGGCCGTTGGCGTGGGCCGCGTGGAATTATCATCTGCCGATCGAGGCACACGGACTGGTGACCGTCACTTACAACATGAATATTCTGCAGTCTCTGTCTGCGCCGGCGCAGTTTCTGCTGACGTTGAATCGCAGCGGCGCGGTCGATCCGCGGAAGGTCCTCGGCCGCTATGTCTATCATCATCCTGTATACACCTCTGCAGCCGTCGCCGCCCAAGGGCGGCGCCAGGAGATCAACGGCGTACGCCGGACTTACTATTGCGGAGCATACTGGAGCTGCGGCTTTCACGAGGATGGCGTGAAGAGCGCGCTCGTCTCGCTCGATGAATTCCGGCGCCGCCAAGAGCATGAACAGCCGCATTTACAAAGGGTGGGTTGAGCATAGGCGCTTCGCGCCGCGCCGCAACCACTTCCGTTACCCCTTGTTCATGCTCTATATCGATCTAGCGGAGTTGCCGCGCTTGTTCGACGGCACGCCTTTTTGGTCTGCACGACGCCCCGCGCTCGCGTGGTTCAAGCGCGGCGACTACTTGGGTCCCGCCTCGGTGCCGCTCGATCAGGCGGTGCGCGACCTGGTAGCGGCAAGGACGGGGATACGGCCGGCCGGGCCCGTCCGGTTGCTCACTCATCTGCGCTACTTCGGCTGCAGCATGAATCCGGTGAGTTTTTATTACTGCTTCGACGAAGCGGGTGATGTTCTGCAGGCGATCGTAGCGGAAATCACCAACACTCCGTGGGGAGAGCGGCATCAGTACGTGCTCGCAGTCCCCGCGCATGGCGGACGCCTCAAACGCTTCGGCTTCGACAAGGATTTTCATGTATCGCCGTTCATGCCCATGGACGTACAATATCACTGGTGCTTCAGCGACCCTTCGCATCGGCTGTTCGTCAATATGCGGAACTTTCAAGGAGCCGTGCAGTTGTTTGACGCCACCTTGAGCCTGCGCGGCGAGCCCGTCACCCCGGCGGCGCTGGTACGCGCCCTATGCGCTTACCCATTCATGACTTTGCGGGTAATCACGGCAATCTATTGCCAGGCGCTGAAGTTGCTTTTGAAACGCACGCCCGTTTACGGACATCCTTCATCGTGACACCTAAACCGTCTGCCCTGGCTAAACTCGCAAAGACGTTATTGCTCGGCCAGCTGCGCAAGATACGCGATGGCCGGCTGCGGCTGGTCGATTCGCAATCCGTTGAAACCGTCGGCGCCATCACCGAAGCGGCGCCTTTCGAGGTGACGATCCAGGTGCACGATCCGCGCTTCTACTCCGATGTCGTCTTCGCCGGCACTTTGGGTTCCGGCGAGGCGTACATGAATGGCTACTGGCACTGCGACAATCTGACGGGCCTGGTGCGCTTGATGGTTATCAATCGTCATCTGATGAATGACGTCGATTCCGGCTGGTCGCTTGCCAGCACACCCCTGCTGAAATTGGTGCATTGGCTCAATCGTAACGACAAGCTCGGCAGCCGCCGCAACATAGCGGCCCATTACGACCTGGGCAATCGGTTCTTCGAGTTGTTTCTCGACGAGACGATGGCTTATTCGTGCGGCATCTTTGCGAATGCGGGTGCCTCGCTCCTGGAAGCCTCGACCGCCAAATTCGACGCCGCGTGCAGCAAGCTTGCTCTCAAGGCCGACCAGCATTTGCTGGAAATCGGCACCGGCTGGGGAGGTCTCGCCATCCACGCGGCCCGCCACTACGGGTGCCGAGTCACGACCACCACGATATCGCGCGAGCAATATGAGTTCGCCAAGGAACGCGTCGCGCGCGCGGGCTTGAGTGAAAGGGTGACCCTGCTGCTCGAGGATTATCGCGACTTACATGGCAATTACGATGCGTTGGTGTCGATAGAAATGGTCGAGGCCGTGGGCGAACAATACCTGGACACGTATTTTCGGCGTTGCAGCGAGCTCTTGCGTCCGAGCGGCGCTATGTTGCTGCAATCCATTACGATTCGCGATCAATTCTATGACCAAGCCCGGCGCTCCGTCGATTTCATCCAGCGGTACATCTTTCCCGGCAGCTTCATTCCCTCGGTGCAGGTGCTCGTCAAATCTCTGGCGCGCGTCACCGACCTGAAACTGCTTCACCTGGAGGACATCGGTCCGCATTACGCGCGCACGCTCAAGCTGTGGCGCGAGCGATTTCAAGCCAGACATGCCGAAGTCCGCGCGCTGGGGTACCCTGACCGCTTCGTGCGAATGTGGGAGTTCTACCTATGCTACTGCGAGGGTGGGTTCGAAGAACGGCAGCTCGGCGATGTGCAAATGCTCCTCACCAAACCGCGCTCGCGCCGTTCGGCCATTGCCACCGTTAATGCCGCGCCCGCCTGATTTAAATACCCTAGGCGAGCTCAAGGCGGCCGTCCGCAAGGGGTCCTGGCTAGAGTCGCCGGAGGGGGTAGCGCCTTTCTTGGTCGACTTCCGGCGCATATACCGCGGCGCCACGCCTTTGGTGTTGTTGCCCGACACCGTCGATGAAGTCGCGCAGATTTTGCGCATCTGCAATCGCGAAGCGGTCGCGGTTGTGCCTCACGGCGGCAACACCGGCTACTGCGGCGGCGCCACGCCCGATGAGGCGGGCTCGCAGATCGTCGTGTCCCTGCGGCGGCTCAACCGGGTCCGGCAGATCGACGCCGTAAACTATTCGATGATCATCGAGGCGGGTTGTACTCTGGCCGAGGCGCAAGCGGCCGCGCACGAGGCCGACCGTCTTTTTCCATTGAGTTTAGGCTCCGAAGGCACCGCTCAGATCGGCGGCAATCTATCGACGAATGCTGGCGGCACCGCGGTGCTTCGCTACGGCATGATGCGCGACTTGGTGCTAGGCCTCGAGGTGGTGCTCGCGGACGGCAGGATTCTCGCGAGTCTCAAGAGCCTGCGCAAGGACAACACCGGCTACGACGTGAAGTCCCTGTTCGTGGGTGCCGAAGGCACGCTCGGCATCATCACCGCCGCCTGCCTGAAGCTCTTCCCGCAACCGGCCGATACGGCAACGGGGCTGGTGGGAATCGACGCGCCGCAACATGCGTTGGCACTGCTCGCGAGTCTACGCACCGTTGCCGGCGATCTAGTGACCTCCTTCGAATTGATGCCGCGCATGGCGGTCGAGCTCGCCGTGAAGCATGTGCAGGGAGTCGCGGATCCTTCCGATCAAAACACGCCGTGGTATCTCTTGATCGAACTCTCCTCGCCGAATCCACGCCAGGATTTGACCACCCTGTTGACCGGCACACTCGAGGACGCCGTCGCCGGCGGCACGATTAAAGACGCCATCCTCGCGACCTCTCTAGGGCAAGCGCGGGCCATGTGGAAGTTGCGCGAATCGGTGCCGGAGGCGCAGCGCCGTCATGGCGCAAGTCTCAAGCACGATGTTTCCGTGCCGGTGTCGGCGATCCCCGCACTGATCGAGAAAGGATCTGCGTTGGTGCGCCGCCTGGCTCCCGAAGGCGAGGTCATCGCCTACGGCCACGCGGGCGACGGCAACCTGCATTTCAACGTGAGCCAAAAGCCCGGCGCGGACACGGAAAGCTTCCTGGCGCGGGGTCCCGCGCTCGAGGCTGCCATTTTCGATCTGGTGGAGAGCCTGGACGGTAGCATCAGCGCAGAGCATGGCATCGGCCGGCTGAAGGCCGCCGAATTTGCGCGCCGTGCAGATCCGGTGGAACTCGCCTTGATGCATGACCTCAAGCGCGCGCTCGATCCCAAGGGCATCCTGAATCCAGGCAAGGTGCTGTGCGGACGCTGATTCTTCCCGTCCGCACGGGGCGCCTCAATTTGCGCGACTTCGTCGAATCAGACTTTCGTGCCGTCCATGCCTATTCCTCGGATCCGCGAGTTACTAAGTACCTTTTTTTCGGCCCGCGCGATGAGGAGGGTACCACCGACTATCTCGGCGGTCTGTTGGCCTCGCAGTGCGAGCGGCCGCGAACCCGCTTCGAACTTGCGGTCGAGGAAATCGAGTCGGGGCGCGTGATCGGGGCGTGCGATCTATCGTTCATCGAAAGTAACGATGTCGACCTGGGATACATGTTGGATATCGATGCATGGGGCAAGGGCTACGCGACGGAAATCGCGCTGGCGCTCATCGACGCGGCATTTTTTGATTTGCGCGCCGAGCGGGTTATCTCGACCGTCGACGTCAACAACCGCGCCTCTATTCGAGTGCTGGAGAAAATAGGCATGCGCTGGGAAGCCGTCTATCGCAAACATCGACGCGCCAAAAATCGCTGGTGGGACTGTCACCTCTTCGTATTGCCGCGCGAGGTCTGGGAGGCGTCGCGGGTGGATTACGCTCCTTGATGGCCTTATTTTCCCTCGTCTTTATCGTCCGCGGCGGCCTGTTCGCGGGCGCGCTCAGCGGCGCGGCGCAACACTGCATCGTCCGGCATACCCGCGCGGCCGCTGCTGCGCAGCGTCAAGAGACCGCCGACCATGATGACGGCCACGATGATGATGATGATGATTGCTTTGAACAACGCCGACCCTCCGTCCGCTACGAAATGACTCGGATCAATCCTTCTTGCGCGGCGCTCGCAACCAGCCTGCCGTCGCGCGCGAAAACGCTGCCGCGCGTGAATCCGCGCGCACCCGAAGCGCTCGGACTGTCGATAGCATACAGCAGCCAGTCATCCACGCGGACGGAGCGATGAAACCACATTGCATGATCGATGCTGGCAATCATCAGCTTGGGCGAAATCATCGAGATGCCGTGCGGCTTGAGAGAGGTGTCCAGCAGGTGGAAATCCGACACATAAGCGAGCAGGCAGCGATGCAGCGCCTCGTCGTCCGCGAGCTTGTCCACCGTGCGAAACCAGATGTACTTCAGAGGCAAAGACTTTTCCCGGCGCAGAGGGTCCGCCGGCAGCACAGGCCGAAACTCGAAGGGCCGCTTTTGCTCGAGCATGCGGCGGGCTGCCGCGGGCAAGTTCGCGGTCATGCCGCGATAGTGGGACTCCATGTCGGGCAACGACTCCGGAACCGGCACGTCCGGAATCGGGCTCTGATGATCGACGCCGCTTTCGGCCAGCTGAAACGAGGCCGACATGTTGAAGATTTGCCGGCCGTGCTGGATGGCCACGACGCGCCGCGAGGAGAAATGGTTTCCGTCGAGCGCCCGGTCGACCTCATACACGATCGGCGAATTGAAGTCCCCCCGGCGCAGGAAATATGCGTGCAGCGAGTGCACCGTGCGATCCTCGGCGGTTGCCGTGGCCGCGACCAGTGCCTGACCAAGCACCTGCCCGCCGAATACTTGCGGGCTGCCGATGTCGCGGCTCTCGCCGCGAAACAGATTCATCTCGAGCCGCTCGAGCGTCATCACCTTGATCAGGTCCTCGAGCAACTGATTCATCAAATCCCGCCGGAATTCGAATCGGACTCGGTGGGCATAACCCCCAAGCGCTTCTGCATGATCGGGCTGGTGGTGGTGTACTGCAGAAACTGCCGTTTTTCGGGAAACAAGTGATGCTGGATGGCGAATGCAGCCAGCGCCGCTTCATGAAAGCCGCTCAAGATGAGCTTTTTCTTGCCGGGATACGTACTGATGTCGCCGACGGCGAAGATCCCAGGGACGCTGGTCTCGAATTTTTCGGTATCCACCTTGAGCGCCCGCTTTTCCAATTCCATGCCCCATTCGGCAATCGGCCCCAACTTCGGATGAAGTCCGTAGAACACGAGAACTTGTTCGGCAGACAATTGCAGCTCGCGGCCTCCGCTCGTGCGCACGTCCAGCCCCAGGAGCTTGTCGTTATTCCTGCGCAATCCCACGGCATTGCCCGTGAGTACCTGCATCTTTCCTGCCCGCACCAGATCGCGCATGCGCGCGACGGTCGCCGGAGCCGCGCGAAATTCGTCCCGACGGTGCAGCAGCGTCAGCGAACGCGCCTTTTCGCCGAGTGCCACCGTCCAGTCCAGAGCGGAATCGCCGCCGCCGCAGATCACGAGATCACGTCCATGAAAATCGGCGGCCGCTCTCACACGATAATGGACGCTTTTCCCCTCGAATTCCTCGACGCCGGTCAGGGCCAGGCGCCGCGGCTGGAAAGAGCCGACGCCGGCAGCGATGACCAGCGCCCCGGCAATGAGACGGGTTCCCGCCGAGGTGGCGACATGGAACTTTCCGCCGTCGAGCGGCCGCACCTCGGTCACCTCCTGTCCGAGATGAAACGTGGCGTGAAAGGGCTTTGCCTGCTCCAAGAGCCGGTCCACCAATTCCTGCGCGCCGCAGATCGGCAAGGCGGGAATATCGTAGATAGGCTTGTCCGGGTAGAGCTCGGTGCATTGGCCGCCCGCTTGCGGCAGCGAATCGATGATGTGGGCGCCGATGCCGAGCAGCCCGAGTTCAAAGATCTGAAACAATCCCACAGGACCTGCGCCGATGATGACGGTCTCGACCGGGGTGGGCGCAGCCTCTGCTGCAGGGGGTTTTTCCGACATGATGAGACTGATTCCTTGCCTAAAACGGTCGCAAATTGTAGCTGAATGCCTATAACGACACTTGTGTGGTTTCGCCAGGATCTACGCCTTGCGGACAATCCGGCACTGACTACGGCGCTCGAGATAGGGGCGCCGATCGTGCCGGTGTTTATTTTTTCGGCCGCGGAGGAAGGCGCGTGGAGACCTGGCGGCGCAACACGTTGGTGGCTTCACCACAGCCTCGAGCGGCTGGACGAGGATTTGCGCCGCTGCGGCTCGCGACTCTGTTTCCGCCTGGCGCCCGATTCGTTGACTGAGCTCTTGAGCTTGAGCCGGGAATGCGGCGCCGCCCGGATTCTCTGGAATCGCCGCTACGAGCCCATGGCGGTGGCGCGCGATCAGCGTATTGAAGCGGCGCTGCGCGCGGCCGGAATCGAGGCCTCCAGCTTCAACGCCGCACTGCTGCACGAGCCCAGGACGGTGAAGACCAAGAGCGGCACGCCCTTTCAAGTGTTCTCGCCGTTTTGGCGGCAGTGCATGGCGCTTCCCGACCCCGAAGAGCCCCGCCCGGCGCCGCAACGAATGGGGAGCCCCGCCGTCTGGCCCGCGTCGTGCGAACTCAAGGGTTTAGCCTTGTTGCCGCGGCATGATTGGGCTCGAGGGCTGCAGGCCTCGTGGACGCCCGGAAGCGCCGGTGCCCGTGCGCTCCTGCGAAAATTCTTGAGTGATTCACTCGATTCCTATCCAACGGACCGCGACCGTCCGGACTTGGCGGGTACCTCGCGCTTGTCGCCTTATTTGCACTTCGGGGAAATCGGGCCCCGTGAAGTCTGGCACGAGACCCGCCGCTTCGCGCAGGCTCACGGCCGGCATACCACCTGGCGGCAATCGCAATTTTTGACTGAGTTGGGGTGGCGCGAATTCGCTCATCACCTCCTCGTTCATTTCCCACACACGCCGGAGCAGCCGCTGCGCGAGAAGTTTGCACGGTTCCCCTGGCGGGTATCCGCGGCGCGCCTGCGCGCCTGGCAGCGAGGCGCCACGGGCTTTCCCCTCGTCGATGCGGGAATGCGTCAATTATGGCAAACGGGA
>JBBROC010000023.1:0-44315 GCA_038229815.1 Steroidobacterales bacterium
CGACATCGCCGCGCTCGCCCAGCTGCCGATCATCATCAGCACCCAGGGCGGCGATTACACTCAACGTATCCATCCGCGCCTGCGCGCCGCCGGCTGGCAGGGATATTGGATCGACGCCGCGTCCACCCTGCGCATGCAAAAAAATGCCGTGATTGTTTTGGATCCGGTTAATCTGCCGGTGATGCAGGCGGCCCGCGCTAGCGGGGTGAAGGATTTCATCGGCGGCAATTGCACGGTATCGCTGATGCTGATGGCAGTAGGCGGATTGATGCGGGAGGGCGCAGTCGAATGGATCACCGCCATGACCTATCAGTCGGCCTCTGGCGCCGGTGCGAAGCACATGCGCGAGCTGCTGGACCAGATGCGCGCGGTGCAGCGATCGGCAGCTTCGCTGATGGAAGACCCCGCTGCCGGCATTCTCGATATCGATCGCGCGGTGAGCGCCGCAATGACCGGCCCGGATTTTCCCCGAGAACACTTCGGGGTTCCGCTCGCGGCAAGCCTGATTCCCTGGATCGACAAGGATCTGGGCAACGGACAGAGCCGCGAGGAATGGAAGGCAAGCGCCGAGGCGAACAAAATTTTGGGATTGGAAGCGCATCCCGTACCGGTTGAAGGCATCTGCGTGAGAGTGAGCGCGATGCGCTGCCACTCGCAGGCGCTGACGATCAAGTTGAAGCGCGATTTGCCGCTCGCGGAGATTGAAAAATTGCTCGCCGGCGCGAACCCTTGGGTGCGCTTGGTGCCGAATGACCGCGAGTCCTCGATCCGCGAACTTTCGCCGGCGGCGATCAGCGGCACCTTGACCATAGCGATAGGCCGCGTGCGAAAGCTTGCAATGGGCGGAGAGTATTTATCCGCGTTCACCGTGGGCGACCAGTTATTGTGGGGAGCGGCCGAACCCCTGCGCAGGACTATGCGATTCCTGCTTCCTCATGTGTAAGCAGCTGAATGGGCACTTGCTTGACGCGCCAAATCTCCGCGCAGTATTCCCGAATGGTGCGATCCGACGAGAACTTTCCACTGCGGGCGGTGTTCAAGATCGACATGCGTGTCCAGCGCTCCGTTTGGCCATAGGCCTCGGACACCCGGGCCTGACAATCGACGTAGGACTGAAAATCCGCGAGCAGTAAGTAGGGATCGTCATTCAGCAAGCCGTCGACTAGGGGGCGAAACAGCTGCGAGTCGCCGCGTGAGAAAAAGCCGCTGCCGATGAGATTGATCACGTCGCGCAACCGCGGATTGGAATTGTAAGAGTCCATGGGCCTATAACCCTGCTTCTTCAAGGCATCGACTTCCGCCGCGCTCAAACCGAACAGGAAGAAGTTGTCGGGGCCGACCTCCTCACGGATCTCGATGTTCGCGCCGTCCAGCGTGCCCACCGTGAGCGCCCCGTTCATCGAAAACTTCATGTTGCCGGTTCCGGACGCCTCCTTGCCCGCCATGGAAATCTGCTCCGACAGATCCGCCGCCGGGTACACGCGTTGACCGTTGGTCACGTTGAAGTTGGGCAGAAACACCACCTTAAAGCGGCCCCGCACGTCTGGGTCTTCGTTGATTATCCCGCCGACCGCAGTAATCAATTTAATGATGAGCTTCGCGAGGTGATATCCGGGCGCCGCCTTGCCGCCGAAAATAAACGTGCGCGGCTGCATCTCGATCGAGGGATTCGCCTTGATTAGCTGATAGAGCGAAACGATGTGCAGCACCTGCAGATGCTGCCGCTTGTATTCGTGAATTCGCTTCACCAGGACGTCGAAAATCGAGCTCGTGTCTACGACTATGCCGGTGCGCTGCAGGAGGAGGGCGGCGAGTTGCACCTTGTTGTGTTGCTTTATCTCGCGCCAACGGGCGCGAAAGCCGGAGTTCTCGGCTAGTGATTCCAAGGCCTTGAGCTGCGTCAAATCCTTGATCCAGGCCGTTCCTATATGCTCGGAAATCAGATTCGAGAGGCTCGGATTCGAGAGCACCATCCAGCGACGCGGCGTCACACCGTTGGTCTTGCTGCTGAATTTTTGCGGCCACATCTCGTAGAAGTCCTTCAAGACATCGCGCTCGAGCAAGTGCGTATGCAACTTCGCGACCCCGTTGATGGCATGGCTGCCCACGCAGGCTAGGTATGCCATGCGCACATACCGCTCTCCGTTCTCGTCTATCAGCGACATGCGGCCGATGCGCGCCTCGTCTCCAGGGAAGCGAACGCGCACTTCCTCCAGGAATCGTGCGTTGATTTCCTCGATAATCTGCAAATGCCGCGGCAACACGCGGGCGAACACTTGCAGTGGCCAGCGCTCCAGGGCTTCCGGCAACAGGGTATGGTTGGTATAGGCAAACGTCCGGCAGGCGACCGCCCACGCATCGGCCCACTGCAGCAGAGACTCGTCGACGAGAAGGCGCATCAATTCCGCGATGGCGATCGCCGGATGGGTATCGTTGAGCTGCACGGCAAATTTCACGTGGAACTGGTCGACAGGCACCTTTTGAGTGCGCAGAATCCGCATCATGTCCTGCAAAGAACACGACACGAAGAAGTATTGCTGTTCGAGCCGCAACTCCTTGCCGCGCAGTTGCTCATCATTCGGATAGAGCACCTTGCTCAGGTTCTCCGACGTCACTCTCTGATTGACCGCACCGGCGTAGTCGCCGCTGTTGAACATGGCGAAATCGAAGGACTCGGGCGCCTCCGAGCGCCAAAGCCGCAGCGTGTTTGCGGTGTTAGTGTGGTAGCCCAGGATGGGTGTGTCGTAGGGCACGCCCATGACCGTCTTCAGTGGCACCCAGCGCACGCGTGGTCGATTGGAGTCATCGACGTACGCTTCGGCAGTCCCTCCGAGCTTTACCTGCACAGCCCATTCGGGCCGCACCAATTCCCAAGGGTTGCCGAAACGAAGCCATTTGTCCGCCTTCTCGACCTGCCATCCATCGACGATATCTTGATGAAAAATGCCGAACTCGTAGCGTATGCCGTAGCCGACGGCGGGCACCTCGAGCGTCGCCAGGGAATCGATGAAACATGCCGCTAGCCGTCCGAGGCCGCCGTTGCCGAGTCCGGGTTCTTCTTCTTGCTGGAGCAACTCCTCGAAGTTGAGTCCGAGCTCCTTCATGCACTCTTTCACACGGTCGAAGATCCCGAGGTTGATGAGATTGTTGCCGAGATGAGGTCCCATCAGAAACTCGGCGGACAGATATGCCACGGTCCGCGAGGCATGCTTGGTGTAGGCAGCCGCGGTGCTGATCCAGCGTTGCAGCATGCGGTCACGCACCGCATAGGCGAGCGCCATGTAGTAATCGTTCTTGGTTGCTAGAGCCGGAAACTTACCCTGCACATAAAAAAGATCGTTCAGGAAGGCATTTTTAAGCGCCTCCTTGCCGAGCGCGGTGCGATCGTCTTCGATGTCTGGGGAACTCACGACTGAATTTCTACTCCGAGCGCCTCAAGGCGAGCGCGTCACGGGGCCCACATCACGTCGACCGGCGTGAGCGACTGACGCAGCACGGCGCGCACCGGCATATCTTCTACGGGCCCAGCAGCCGTCGCAGAGTTAAAAGCGCGCAACTTCGATTCGCCCGTGATCAGCAGCACGACTCGCCGTGAGTCGAGCAAAGCCGATAAATTCAGGCTGAGCCGAGGGTGGGGAGCGACCGGAGACCACATTCCGACACATCCTGCCGCAGCGGACCGGTTCAATGCACTCGACAAATTCGGCGAGCCGGGAAACAACGATGCGGTGTGTCCATCGTCGCCCATGCCGAGTATCACCGCATCGAACGGGCGCGGCACTCGCGCAAACGTCTCCCAGGCCGAGACTGCGCCGAGATCCGGCGTGGGCGCGCCATTCTTGAGGCCAAGGAAGCGGGCGGCAGCGGCATGTTCTTTCAGCAGAACGTCGCGCACCAAGTGCTCGTTGCTCGCCTCGATCTCCGTGGCAACCCATCGCTCATCCGCGAGGGCGATACGGACGCGGCCCCAATCGAGCTCCTGATTGCGCAAGATTTCGAACAATCGAACAGGCGAGCGGCCGCCCGAAACCACCAAACTCGCAGCTCCTCGCGCACCGATGGCCATCGTCAGGCACTCGGCAATCTGCATCGCGAGTTCCCGCGATAGTGTCTCAACATCAGCGTAGCGCTGCACCGCCGCTTCAGAGTTCGTCATGCCACGCGTATCCGTCGCGCCCGATCATTGCACTGGAGGCTGCCGGTCCCCAGGTGCCCGCTATATAGGTCTTCGGGCGCTCGTCGTATTGTTCCCAGCCGGCGAGAATGGGATCTATCCACGCCCAGGCTGCGTCCAACTCGTCTCTGCGCATGAACAGGGTGAGATTACCCTTGACCGTGTCCATCAGCAGACGTTCATAAGCGTCAAGGCTTCTTGTCTTGAATGTCTCCCCTAAATCCAGGGCCAGGCTCACCGGTTTCAATCGCATGCCTTCACCTGGGTTCTTGGCGAGTATGGTCATCATGATGCTTTCGTCCGGCTGCAGGCGAATTACGAGCTCGTTGGCCGTGCGCGCGGTCGGCAGGTCAAAGATGGGATGCGGTACTTCGTCGAAGGTGACCACTAATTCAGTCAGCCGATCCTGCAACCGCTTGCCGGTGCGCAAGTAAAACGGCACTCCTGCCCAGCGCCAGGTCTCGATTTCGACCTTGAGCGCCGCGAACGTTTCAGTAGTGCTGTCCGGGGCAATATCCGCTTCCCCGAGGTAACCCGGCACCGGCACCCCGCGGACGGCACCGGCCTTGTATTGGCCGCGCACGGTTTTGGTGAGCACATCGCCGTCGCGTAACGGGCGAAGCGCCCGCAGCACCTTGAGCTTCTCATCGCGCACGGCATCGGGATCGCTGCTCGCCGGTGGTTCCATCGCCATGATGCAAAGGAGCTGCAGCAGGTGGTTCTGCACCATGTCGCGCAGCGCTCCCGTCTGGTCGTAGAAGTGGCCGCGCCGCTCGACACCCAGCTCCTCGGCCACGGTGATCTGCACGTGCTTCACCAAGCCGCGGCGCCACAGTGGTTCGAACAGGGCGTTTCCGAAGCGCAGCGCCATGAGGTTCTGCACCGCTTCCTTGCCAAGATAATGATCGATGCGATAAATCTGCTTCTCGGCGAATACCGCCCCCACCTGGGTATTGATGAGGTCGGCGGATTGCGTGTCGTGTCCCAGCGGTTTCTCCAACACCACCCTCGACAGCGGAGTCACGACCCCGGCCTTGGCCAAATTTTGTGAAATCGCAGAGAAGAGATTCGACGCCGTCGAAAAAAAGAATACGCGGATGAACTGCTCGCGGCCCTGCAATAGCGTCGTCAGCGCCCCGTAGTCGGGCTCGGCCTCGGCATCCAGCCTGAGGTAACCGAGCAGATCGCTGAAGGCAGTCCAATGCGGCGAGTCGAACTCTTTGCCGAGGAATTCGCGGCACGCCGATTCCACCTGAAACAGGTACTCGCTCCGCGCCAGCGGCTTGCGCGCGACGCCGAAGATCCGCGATTCTGCAGAGACCTGTCCGGCGGCGAAGCGCCTGTAGAGGGCGGGCAGTAGTTTGCGCGTCACCAGGTCTCCGGTGCCGCCGAAAAGCATCATGTCAAAAGTCGGAAGTACCGCCACAGTCGAAATCCTTGTTTGCCCGCGGTGAAGCGTAGCACTTGCGCCTGCATTCAGTTAAGTCTTCGCGATATGGCACAATGAGGCCATGCGTGAGCAAACACGACAACGGGGGTATGACGCGTGCCACGGCTCAGGATTATTTGACGCTCGGCGCTGACGAAACTCGGATCGTAATGAGGGCCGCTCGATGAAGGGACTGACGGATGGCTCGGCATGACGGTAAAAATATTCGTCGAGATTGCGGGTTGGCTTGCCGCGCTGCTGATTCTCGGCAGTTACGGTTTATTGTCGTTCGGCAAGATTTCATCGCGATCGGCGATCTATCAGTGGATGAATATCCTGGGTGCTGCGGGGTTCGTCATCAACTGCACCTGGAACGGAGCGTGGCCGTCGGTGGCGCTCAACGTGGTGTGGTTGGGAATCGCAGTTTACGCATTGCGGCGCAACTCGCGTCTGAAGGCCAGTTAAGGCGCCTACAATGCCCCATTTCGCCACGCGGAATGACACAAGGATGTGTCGTTCCACCGATGCGCATCTGCGCCTGAAGACGGGTTCTAATCAGCGGCGCTGCGGCGATCGGCATGACGCCGTTCAAGCTCCACGATGACCTGGGATAGCGATAGGTCCTTGACCTTGAGCAACAACAGCATGTGGTAGAGGAGATCGGCGGCCTCGCCGATGATCTCCGAATCGGATTGGGCGACGCCCGCCAGCGCCAGCTCCAGTCCTTCCTCGCCGACTTTCTGTGCTATCCGGCGCGTGCCCTGCGCCAACAGCTTGGCGGTATAACTGCCCGGAGAGCGGGTGGCGATTCTCTGAGCGATTACCTGTTCGAGAAATCCCAAGAATGCCGTCTGCTGGGCTGCCGATTGGGGCGGACTTTCGCCCCAACAGGTGGGAGTTCCGTGGTGGCACGCGGGACCCGCCGCTTCTGCCATGATAAGCAACGTATCGCCGTCGCAATCGGCGGCGATCTGCTTGATCTCGAGGTAGTGACCGGAAGTCTCGCCCTTGGTCCATAGACGGCGTTTGCTGCGGCTCCAAAAGGTGACGCGGCCGCTCGCTCGCGTGGCGGCAAGCGCTTCGCGATTCATATATCCCAGCATCAGGACCGCACCGCTGTGGGCGTCTTGAACGATGGCAGGCAGCAGGCCGTTGCCCTTGTCCCAATCAAGGTTCTGCAAAGGCTCTGGTGCCTGCGCTTCAGTCATGGCCGTACCTCGATGCCCGCGTTGCGCAGACTGCGCTTCAAAGTGGAAATTGTAATTTCACCCGAATGAAATACGCTGGCTGCGAGAGCTGCGTCCACGTGGGCGGTCTGGAACACGTCGGTAAAATGCTCCATGGCGCCGGCGCCGCCCGAAGCGACCAGCGGTACCCGGCACACCTCGCGTATCGCGCGCAATTGGGCGATGTCGAACCCCTGGCGCACGCCGTCGCTCGACATGCAATTGAGCACGATTTCCCCCGCACCGCGCCGCTGCGCCTCGATGACCCAATCGATGGTATTGCGGGACGTATCGCGGGTACGCGCGGAGTCGCCCGTGAATTGTTGTACGCGATAGCCATGCTCGAAGCTTTGGCTGTCCACGCCGACCACGACGCACTGGGCGCCGAATCGCTCGCTCAGCGCGTCGATCAAATCGGGCCGCTCGAGCGCGGGCGAGTTGACGGAGATTTTTTCTGCGCCCGACGCCAGTACCTCCTCTGCCTGCGCCACGGAGCGAATCCCGCCGGCCACGCAAAATGGGATATCGAGCGTTCGCGCCACGCGCTTTACCCATGATCGATCGATGGATCGGCCTTCGGGGCTCGCCGAGATGTCGTAGAACACCAATTCATCCGCGCCCTCCTCACGATACCGAGCCGCTAGTTCCAGAATGTCGCCGACGATTCGATGATCGCGAAAGCGCACGCCCTTGACCACCTGACCGTCGCGAACATCCAGGCAAGGGATTATTCGTTTGGCAAGAATGGCCGCAGCTCCTCGACGGGAATGAGTTCTTCCAGCAAAGCCTTGCCGCTGATGGCCGCCGCCGCTCCGGCCGACGCCAGCGCATGCAGATCGCGCGCGTCGCGAATGCCGCCGGAGGCTTGCCACTGGATCTGCGGAAGGCGCTGCGCCGCCTCGCGATAAAGCGGGATATTCGGGCCGTTTAGGGCGCCATCGCGTCCCACGTCCGTGCACAACACATGCAGGAGCGGTGAATTCGCGAAATTCTCCAGCGCGCTCCACAGAGATAAGTTGGACTGCCGCTGCCACCCGTGAGTCGCCACGCGCGGAGTGCCGCCCGCGTCTACGCGCACGTCGAACGCCAGCGTCATGCGTTCCGGCCCGACGTGCTCGAGCCACCCCCGGACCTCTGCGACTTGCGTGATTGCGGCGCTGCCGATAACCACGCGGGCCGCGCCGATGTCCAGCATCTTGGTCACCGCGCCGAAGTCGCGCAACCCTCCGCCCACCTGCAGCTTGACGGCCTCGTTCGCGGCTAGTTGCGCGATGATCGAGAGGTTGCCGAGGCTGCCATCCTTGGCGCCGTCTAGGTCCACCACATGCAGCCAATCGGCTCCCAACTCGCGGTATTTCGCGAGCAGCGATGAAGGCTCCGCGCCGTAGCGGGTTTCAGCGGCGAAATCACCGCGCAGCAGCCGCACGCAATTGCCGGCCTTCAAATCGATAGCGGGAATGAGACGCACTTAAGAGGCCATGGTCGAAAGATTCGGCTCGATCGCCAAGAAATTCTGCAGCAGGCGCGCGCCTACGCCCGCGGAGCGTTCCGGGTGGAATTGCGCACCGTAGAAATTCCGCCACTGCACGCAGGCGCTGAACACCGTGCCGTAGTCCGTGCTCGCGACGGTGGCGGCGCTTGGTTCGAGTGCATAGCTGTGCACGAAGTAGACGTAGTCGCCGTCCGAAATCCCGGCGAGCAGCGGGCAGGGGCGCCGGATGTAGAGCGTATTCCAGCCCATGTGCGGTACCGGACGTGCCAACGACGAAGGGAACCGCGCGGCGCGGCCGGGTATGATCCCGAGGCACTTGACGTCACCTTCGTCGGATGCTTCGTACAACAATTGCATACCCAGGCAAATTCCGAGCACTGGCTGGCGAAGGGTCGGAATTAAAGAATCGAGCCCGCTTTGCCGTAGCTGCGACATGGCGTTCGAGGCCGCGCCGACTCCGGGCAGAATCACGTGACTGGCGGCGCGGATCTCTTCGGCATCCGCGGATACGGTCGAGGCCGATTCGAGCCGCTGCAAGGCGAACTGCAGCGAAGCGATGTTCGCGCCGCCATTGGCGACAATTACCGCTTGCCGCCCGCTCATAGGATGCCCTTGGTGCTCGGCAAGTCGGTGCCCTCGAGTCGGATGGCTTGGCGCAGGCTGCGGCCCACGCCCTTGAAACACGACTCGATCATGTGGTGAGAATTCTCGCCACGCACTCTGATGTGCAGCGCCGCCCCTAGGGTCTCCGCGAGCGAGCGGAAGAAGTGCGGCACCAGTTCGGTCGGCAACTCGCCGACGCGCTCGCGGTTGAAGCGTCCCTCCCAGACGAAGAACGGACGGCCCGAGATGTCGAGCGCGACCTCGGCCTCGGCCTCGTCCATGGCCAGCAAGAACCCGTAGCGCGCGATGCCGCGCTTGTCGCCCAGCGCCTCTCGCAGAGCGCTCCCCAGGGCCAGGGCGCAGTCCTCGATCGTATGATGCTCGTCGATGTCGAGATCGCCGCTGCATTTGAGATCGAGCGCGAAGCCGCCATGTTTCGCGATTTGTTCCAGCATGTGATCGAAGAACCCGATGCCGGTGGATATCGCGCTCGGACCTGCTCGGGACAAATCGAGATCGATATGTATTTCGGTCTCCTTGGTCTTGCGATGCACGCGCGCGCGACGCACCTGCCCCAAAATGCGTTGTACGATCGCGGGCCAGGTCTCGTGAGCGCCGCCGTGCAAGCGCACAGGCAGACCTTGCACGCCCAAGTTTGCCGCGAATTCCATATCCGTATCACGGTCGCCGATCATGAAGCTCCGTGCCTTGTCGATCCTCCGGGCGGCGAGATAGTCGCGCACCATGCCGATATTGGGTTTGCGGCACTCGCAATCCTCGTGCTTGAAGTGCGGGCAAATGCACACCGCTTCGAACTCGATTCCTTGGGAGGCGAGCAGTTCCAGGATGAACCGATGCGCCTGATCGAATTTCTCCCGTGGAAATGCCGGGGTTCCGAGGCCGTCCTGATTGGTGACCATGACGAAGCCGAAGCCCGCCGCCTTGAGGCCGAGCAAGGCCGGCACGACCCCTGGCATGAGGCGCACCTTGTCCAGCGTGTCGATCTGTTCATCGGCCGTCTCTTCGTTCAAGGTGCCATCGCGATCCAGGAACAATATTCGCCGCTCGTTCATCTTCCGTCCACGCAGTGAAGCAGTGCATCGTTTTGCGCGCGGCTCCCCACCGAGACGCGCAACGAGCGCGGCAGCAAAGGATGGGCACGCAAGTCTCGAACTATGAAGCCGCCGGCAACGGCGTTGATCATGAAGCGATCGGCGTCGCGGCAATCGAGGAGCAGGAAGTTGGCGTCGCTCGGCCAGACCCTCTCCACCAAGGGCGAAGCGGCGAGACCTTCGCGTAAGTACTCGCGCTCCTGCAGTAATCCTTCGATCCGCGCAACCCCCAAAGCAAGTTCCGAAGGGTCCAAGGCCAGCAGAGCCGCTTCCACGGAAGATTGCGCCAGTGAGTAGGGCGGAACCACGCGCTTTGCCAACTCGATGAGCAGCGGGTGCGCCAAGAGTGCGCCGATTCTCGCGCCCGCCAGCGCGTGCGCCTTTGAAAGGGTGCGCAGAATCACCAGCGTCGAGAAGCGGGCGAGCCAGCCGGTGAGGCTCGAGGAGCGCGACCATTCGACATAGGCTTCATCGATCACGACAATTGCTTTGCCTTCGAGCGCCCCGCAGATTTCTTCGAGAGCGCCTGCGTCGAGCAGATTCGCCGTCGGGTTATTCGGCGAGCACAGATAGACGAGCTTGATATTCGGCCGCCAAGCGTCCAGCAGCCGCGCCGGATCGAGAGCCCAACCACGCCCGCGCTCGAGCGGAATATCGACGACGCCGCCACCCTGAATGCGCGCGGCAACTTGATACATGCCGAAGGTCGGCGTGCACTGAAGGATGGAATCGGTGCCGGCGCGTAAATAGATACGCGACAACAGATCGATGGCTTCATCGCCGCCGCGCGTCGCCAGTACTCCGGCGGCAGGGACGCCATACAGGGCGGCCAGCCGCTCGATCAGGGCTTTGGGCTGGGGTTCCGGATATCGATTCAATCCCACGATGGTCGTATCACCGCGCGGGCGCCAAGGCACTTCGTTTGCATGCAGACGCGTGAGCGACGGCAGCCAGGCCGCATGCGCGTACGGCTTGAGTGTGACGATCTCGGGACGCGCCAGCGATACGACGGCGCTCATCGTGCCGCACCCGCATCGGATTGCACAGCGGCGTCTATTGCTGCAAGACGAACGGACACGGACGCACCATGCCCGTCCAATCCCTCGAGATTTGCGAGAATCTGTGCCGTGGGCCCGAGGCCCGTGAGACCGGCGGGCGTGAGTTCCTGTACCGTGATTCTCTTCTGAAAATCCTCCAAACAGAGGCCACTGTAAGCCCTGGCAAAGCCATAGGTCGGCAAGGTGTGGTTGGGGCCGCTGCAATAGTCGCCCATGGATTCCGGCGACCAGTGTCCCAAGAACACCGCCCCCGCTGCGCGGACTCGAAGCAGCCACGCACGCGGTTCGTGTATCTCCAGCAGCAGATGCTCCGGAGCATAAGCATTGGCGATCTCGAAGGCCGCCTCGAGCGTGTCGACGGTTACGAGCCGCATATGCGGAACGGATTTAGCGAGTATCGCCTGCCGCTTCAGGGACGACGCTTGCAGCCGAACCTGGTGCGCCACGGCTTCGGCGAGCGGCGGGCAGGTCGTGACGAGCAACGACTGGGCCTCGGCACTGTGCTCCGCCTGTGCGAGCAGATCGGCGGCGACGAAGTCCGGCCGCGCGCTGTCGTCCGCTATCACCATGACTTCGGTAACGCCGGCCGGCAGGTCCGCCGCAGCACCGGCTGCATCTTGCGCCACCAGCAGCTTGGCCGCGGTGACGAAAGTATTACCTGGACCGAACACCTTGTCGCATTTGGGGATGCTCGCAGTGCCGTAGGCCATGGCGGCGATCGCTTGAGCGCCGCCCGCTTTGAATACGTGCTCGATTCCGGAGCGGCGCGCAGCAACCAACACCGCGGGGTCGGCCGCGCCGTTGCGTGCAGGAGGTGTGCACATGACGCGTACCGGGCAGCCGGCGATGGCAGCGGGCACTGCGAGCATGATGGCGCTCGAAGGCAATGGAGCGGAGCCTGCGGGCACGTACAGGCCGACCGCGCGGATCGCAACGCTGAATCGTTCGCATATCACCCCAGGCGCGGTCTCGACGCGCAGCGGCGCAGAAGCCTGCGCAGCGTGAAATCGCCGCACGTTTGAAATGGCGCGTTCGATCGCGGCGGTTTGCGCAGTATTCAAGCTCCGCTCGGCTGCATCGAATTCCTGGGGCGTCACCCGCAGCGAATCCAAATGGACCCGATCGAACCTTTCGGTAAGTGCCAGAACGGCGGCGTCCCCGTCGCGCCGCACGGACTCGATGATGGTGCGTGCCGCTTGCATGGTAGATTCGGCATCCCGCTGCGCCGGGCGCCGCAAGACCTCATCGCGTTGCGCCGTGGACAGAGATTTCCAATCGAGAATGTGCATGGTTGAAAAGCCCGATCCCTAAGCCAGCATCTTCTCGACCGGCAGCACCAGCACCGATGTGGCGCCGACGCTCTTGAGCTCTTCGAGAGTTTCCCAGAAAACGTTTTCACGGCACACTGCATGAACCGCCACCCGGTCTCCTCGACCTTCCAGGGGTATTACAGTCGGCGCCTCGCTTCCCGGCAAGAGCTTCGCGATCGCCGCTAAAGCGGAGCGGGGCGCATGCAGCATGATGTACTTGCTGCCCTTGACTTGCTCGACGCCGTCGATGCGCATAAGGAGTCGCCGGGCCCATTCTTGCTTTTCCGGAGCGATGGGCACAGGCGTGCGGATCAGCACGGCCTGGCTCTCCAGCACCGTCTCCGCCTGGCGCAAATGATTCGCCGCCAGCGTGGATCCGGTCGACACCAGGTCGCAAATCAAATCAGCTCGGCCGAGCCGCGGCGCGATTTCGACGGAGCCGGAAAGAACCACGACCTCTGCGGCAACGCCACGATCCGCCAGGAAGCGCGCCAAGATGTGCGGATACGTCGTCGCGATTCGTCTACCCTGCAGCGACTGCGCCCCGCGATATTCGAATCCGTCGGGTACCGCAATACACAGCTTGCAGCGCCCGAAATCCAGCAGCTGCACCGTCTCGAACAAAGGTGTCACGGCGCGTGCGGCAAAGTCCAGGCGCTTCTCCTGCACGACATTCAAGCCCACCAATCCCAAATCGCACACGTCCTCCTGCACGAGGTCCGGAATATCGTCGTCGCGCACGAACAGCACGTCGAGCGGCATGTTCTCCCCGTAGCACATGAGCTGATCCTTGCCGCGGCTATACTTGAGGCCGCAGCGCGACAAGAGATCGAGCGAGCTGTCGGTGAGGCGGCCGCTCTTTTGCACTGCTATTTTGAGCCGGGGGCCCGCCGAACCGATACCGTTAGCCATGGAGGATTCCGTTACCCATTGAATTTCAGCCGCTCCGTCACGGCCCGATAGCCGCCATTGCCGGAAGTCAGATAGCGCGCGACGCGGCCGATCGTGGTGACGCTGACCCCTGTTTGCCGGTGAATCTCGCGGTAGGGCAGGCCGCGCTCCAGCAGTTCGACCACGGCCCAGCGGTCTGCCATCGCCTGCAATTCGGCCGGGGTGCAGAGATCGCGGAAAAAGCTCCGGCATTCCTCGACGCTGCGCAGCTCCAGGATGGCAGCACAGAGCGCGCGTTCGTGTTGCTGCTCCTGGCGCTGGGTGACGGGTCGATTCGTTTTCATGGAAGAGCTCGGAAGAAGCTGCTTGTACAAATGTATTAATGCACTAACACATTATTACATTGCGAAGAGAATCTCAAGCGCGCTTCCGTCAAAATGCCTTGACGCAAACTGAAGGAGATGCCTAAAATTCGCGGGCTTATCTAGACCGGCTGAGGGAAAGGCCCTTAGAAGCCGGGGCAACCACCCAACGTTCCCATGGAACCTCTTGGAACGGTGCCAACTCCTGCGGATCTTGGCCGAGCCCAGAATCCGGTAGATAGGCGGTCAATTGCAGCGGCCTTCGCCGTTGCAGCGGGCTACGAGCGTCGGCTCTGCGGGGGTTATGTAATCCTGCAAGGAGCTAGCGGTACGTGGCCGAAAAATCATCAAATGTAGTCGACCAATCATTGCGGCTGGTGCAGCCCTTCAAATTGCACTACGGCGACGTCTTGCAGGACGCAAAGGTAGCGTTCCGAGTCGTGGGTCCTAGGGACGCACCGGTGATCGCGGTCCTCGGCGGCATTTCGGCGCACCGCATCGTCGCGGGTTCCACCGAAGGATGGTGGCCGGAAATCGTAGGCCCCGGCCACGGAGTGGACACCGACAGCTACCGAGTTCTGGGCATCGACTATCTCGGCGGCCACGGCGCGAGCTCGACGCCGCAAAGCGGCGGGAAATTCCCCCCCTTGAGCTCTTACGATCAGGCAGATGTTTTGGCAGCCATTGTCCGGCATCGCCAATTAAAGCCCCTGCACGCCATCGTGGGCGCCTCGTACGGCGGAATGGTCGGACTGTGTTTTGCAGAGCGATATCCCGAACTCGTCAAGCATATCGTGGTCTTGAGCGCCGCCGACAAGGCTCAGGTGCTCTCGACCGCCTGGCGCAGCGTCCAGCGGCAGATCGTGCGCGAGGCGATCGCACGGAACGACGGCCCGGCGGGCCTCAAGCTCGCGCGGGCGCTGGCGATGGCGACCTACCGCAGCGCCGTCGAATTTCAACTCCGGTTCGGCGGCGCGCCCACGCGCAATCAGGATCGCTTTCGATTTCCGATCGAGGATTATCTGTTCGCCCGCGGCGACGATTATGTGCAAAAGTATCGCGCAGAATCATTCCTGGTGTTGAGCGAATCGATCGACCTGCATCAGATGGACGCAACACAGGTGCATACGCCGGCGACGCTGATTGCGGTGCGAGAAGATCAGCTGGTGCCGTTCGGCGATATGCAGGCACTGGCCGCACGCCTCGGCGGTCCGCGCCAGCTCATCGAAATCAATTCTATTTTTGGACATGACGCCTTTTTGAAGGAAGGCGCCGCCCTGACACCCATCATCAAACAAGCCCTCGCGGAGCAGCGGACATGAGCAGCAAAGTACACCCGAAGAAAAACATTGCAACGCGGTCGGTTCGAGCCGGACTCGAGTCGGACGCACATCACGGTTCCGTGGTGCCGCCGATTTACTTGTCGAGCAATTTTGCCTTCGAGAAATACGGCAAGGCGCGCAAATACGATTACACACGATCCGGCAATCCCACCCGCGATCAGTTGGGCAGCGCTTTGGCGGATCTGGAGGGGGGCGCGGGCGCGATAGTCACGTGCACCGGCCTTGCGGCCATTGCGCTGGTACTCGCGACCCTGCCCGGCGGCGCGAGGATTGTTGCACCCCATGATTGCTACGGCGGGACCTACCGAATGCTCGCCGCGCTGCATGCGCAGGGCAAGCTGGTGGTCGATTTCGTCGATCAGTCCGATATCGTTGTCCTGCAGGGGGCGATCCAGCGGGGCGCCAAGCTGGTTTGGATCGAGACCCCCAGCAATCCCTTGTTGAGGGTGGTGGATATTCGTGCGATCGCCGACACGGCGCATGCGGCGGGCTCGCTCGTGGCCGTCGACAATACCTTTCTTTCGCCGCTATGGCAGCAGCCGCTGGCCCTCGGCGCCGACATGGTCATGCATTCGACCACGAAATATCTGAACGGGCATAGCGACGTCGTCGGCGGCGCGGTAATCGCGGCAACCACCGAGCTGCACGACAATCTTGCCTGGTGGGCGAACGCCATCGGCGTCACCGGTGCGCCGTTCGACAGCTTCATGACCTTGCGCGGCGTGCGCACGCTGCACGCGCGCATGCGTATCCATGCCGAGAATACCGCGGCGGTCGTCGAATGCTTGTCCGGACATCCGTGCGTCCAGCGGGTGCACTATCCAGGACTGCCCGACCATCCTGGACATGAGATTGCACGGCGTCAGCAGACCGGCTTCGGCGCGATGCTGAGTTTCGAGCTTCTCGGCGGCGAGGCGGCGGTCGAAGCCTTTTTGGCGGGACTCGAGTGCTTCACGCTTGCCGAGTCCCTCGGCGGAGTCGAGAGTCTGATCTCGCATCCCGCGAGCATGACTCATGCAGGCATGGAAGAAGCGGCGCGGTTGCGCGCCGGGATCGGGGCGGGGCTTCTGCGTGTTTCGGTCGGAATCGAAGATCCGGCTGATCTGGTTGCGGATCTTGCCGCAGGTCTCGAACGCGCGGTCAAAGTCCAGCCAGCACCGCATCTCCGGCGGCACGCGTCGTAATTCCGCCGGGCGGCGTGCCGCCGGGCGGCGCGGCACCGCGTGCGCCGCCGGCGAGATCGGCCGGCAAGGCTCCGGCTTCCACGGCTCGTGCGACGGCCGATTCGACGGCCCGCGCCTCAGGCTCCAGTTGCAGCGAATACCGCAGCAACAGCGCCGCGCTTAGTATGGCGCCATACGGATTGGCGATGCCGCGTCCTGCGATGTCCGGAGCGGATCCATGGATCGGTTCGAACACACCGCCGCGTGCGCTCGCGCCCATCGAGGCTGACGGCAGCAACCCGAGTGAGCCTGCCAGCATGGAGGCTTCGTCGGTGAGGATGTCGCCGAACATATTTTCGGTCACGATCACATCGAAGTCTCGCGGCCGCTTGAGCAGATGCATGGCGGCGGCGTCGACCAGCATGTGTTCGAAGCTCACGTCGGGAAATTCACGGGGCATGATCCGCTCGACCGCCGCCCGCCACAGCCGCGAGGTTTCGAGCACATTGGCCTTGTCGATCGATGTCAGTTTGCGTCGCCGCCCGCGCGCCAAGCCGGCAGCAAGGCGGACCACGCGTTCGATTTCCTCGACCGTGTAGCGGCACACGTCGACGGCTTCGGTCGCCGTGCGGGTTTTTTCGCCGAAATAGATTCCACCCGTCAATTCGCGCACCACCATGATGTCGACGCCGTGCAGTAATTCCGCTTTGATCGGCGAGGCATCGAGTACCGCTGGGTGCGGCACCACGGGGCGCAGATTGGCGAAGAGCCCGAGCTCTTTGCGCAATTGCAGCAGACCCTGCTCAGGGCGCACCGCGGCATCGGGGGACCATTTCGGACCGCCCACCGCCCCCAAGAGAACTGCATCCGCGCGCTGCGCCAGCGCCAGAGTCGCAGCCGGCAGCGGCTCGCCGGTCGCATCAATAGCCGCGCCGCCGAGCAGCGCTGAGCGGAATTCGAAGGCATGGCCGAAACGTTCCGCTATCACCGTGAGCACGCGCACGGCCTCCGAAGTGACCTCGCCGCCGATGCCGTCGCCGGCGAGCACTGCGATCAGCGCTTGCACTCAAGTCGCCTGGGCTGCTTCGTAACGTTCGATGTCGGCGATCTTGCTGCGCAGGTAGCCGAGCTCATCGATGCCGTTCAAAAGGCAGTGACGCGCAAAGGCTTCGATCGGGAAAGTCACGGACAACCCGGTCGGGAGCGTCAAGCGGGCCGCTTCGAGATCGATGTCGACGTCGGCGCCCGGATTCTCCAGCAACCATCGCGATGTGGGCTCGTCAACCACGATGGGCAACAACCCGTTCTTCAAGGAATTGCCGCGAAAGATGTCGGCGATTTCCGTGCTGATGACGGCGCGAAAACCGTAGTCGAGCAGCGCCCACGGCGCGTGCTCGCGCGAGGAGCCGCAGCCGAAATTGCGGCCGGCAACGAGCACGTGCGCGCCGCGCGCTTCAGGGCGATTCAACGCGAAGTCCGGGTTGGGCGTGCCGTCGGCTCGATAGCGCCAATCGGCAAACAATTGCGAACCAAGGCCATCCTTGGTGGTTGTGGTCAAAAACCGTGCCGGTATGATCTGATCCGTATCGATATTGCTCGATGGAATCACCACCGTCCTGGAATGAACTCGACCTACCGGTTCCACTACAGCATCTCCCGTGGATCGGTGATACGGCCCCGCACGGCACTGGCTGCGGCGGTAAAGGGACTTGCCAACAAGGTTCGCGCCCCGACGCCTTGCCGGCCTTCGAAGTTGCGGTTGCTGGTGCTGATCGAATATTGGCCGGCACCCACCGTGTCGCCATTCATTCCCAGACACATCGAGCAGCCCGACTCGCGCCAATCCGCGCCCGCCGCCTTGAAAATCTCGGCATAACCGGCGGCTTCGGCTTCGCGCTTGATCGTTTGGGAACCCGGCACGATGAGCAGATGCACACCGGGCGCGACCTTGCGATCCTTGAGTATGTGCGCGGCCGCTTGCAAATCGGCGAGCCGTCCGTTGGTGCAACTGCCGATGAACACCACATCGACCGGCTTGCCGAGCATGGCGTCGCCGCCGTGAAATCCCATGTAGCGCAAGGCCTTGTCGAAAATTACGTCTCCGGCGTTGTCGGGTATGGTTGCGCCGATCGGAAGCACCATGCCGGGATTCGTGCCATAGGTGATCATGGGCTCGAGCGACGAGGCGTCGATATCGAGGGCGGCGTCGAATTCTGCGCCGGTGTCGGTGGCCAGCATTCGCCAGCGTGCGAGCGCCGTGTTCCAAGCTACACCTTTGGGGGCGCGGGGCTTGCCCTCGAGATAGGCGAACGTAATGTCATCCGGCGCGATCATTCCGGCGCGCGCGCCGGCTTCGATCGACATATTGCACACGGTCATTCTCTCATCCATGGAGAGGGCACGAATGGCCGATCCGCGATATTCGAATACATGACCGGTGCCGCCGGAAACGCCGATCTTGCCTATGACGGCCAGGATCAAATCCTTGGCCGTCACTCCGGGTCGCAGCCGGCCTTCGACATTCACGGCGAACGTTTTCGGCTTTCGCTGCAGCAACGACTGGGTCGCAAACACATGACCGACTTCCGTCGTGCCGATGCCGAAGGCGAGCGCGCCGAACGCTCCGTGCGTGCTCGTATGGCTGTCGCCGCAAACTATGGTCATGCCGGGCTGGGTCGCGCCGAGCTCCGGACTGATGACGTGCACAATGCCGCGCCGCGAGTCGCGCATCCCGAATAGCTCCACGCCGAACTCGGCGGCGTTTTGCTCGAGTTGACGCACCTGCCTGGCGGCCGCATCCACCTTGATCGGCACGTTGCCGAAGACTTGTTCGGTGCTGGTCGGCGTCGAATGGTCCATGGTCGCGAGAGTGCGGTCCGGACGCCGCACCGGCAACTTCAAGCCCTTGAGCACGCTGAACGCCTGCGGCGAAGTGACCTCGTGGATCAGATGCAAATCGATGTACAGAACCGCGGGCGTATCCGGTGTTTCGGCAACAACTTCGTGTGCGGCCCATACCTTGTCGAACAGGGTGCGCGCGCCCATGAACGTCAAGCGCTGCCGGATTCCAGCCAAGGCATGCGGGCCCGCAGTTGAGCTCCGACCTTTTCGATCGAGTGCGAGAGGTCCGCTTTCAGCAGCTTCGCGTACTTGCGCCGGCCGCCCTTATTCTCCGCGATCCATTGGCGGGCAAATTTGCCTTGCTGAATCTCGGTGAGAATCTTGCGCATTTCCTTCTTGGTAGCCTTGTTGACGATGCGAGGGCCGCGGGTCAGGTCGCCGTACTTGGCCGTCTCGCTGATGAAGCGGTGCATTTTCGTAATGCCCCCCTCGTGCAATAGATCGACGATCAGCTTCAATTCGTGCAGGCATTCGTAGTAGGCGACCGCCGGCTGGTAGCCTGCCTCCACCAGGGTCTCGTATCCTTTGACCACGAGTTCGGTTGCGCCCCCGCACAGTACCGCCTGCTCGCCGAACAGATCCGTCTCGGTCTCCTCGGCAAAGGTCGTCTCCAACACGCCGCCGCGTGAGCCGCCGATGCCGTCGGCATAGGCCAGCGCCTTTGCCTTGGCCCGCTTGGAAGGATTTTGCGCCACCGCGATCAGGCAAGGCACCCCGCGACCCTGCTGGTACTGGCGGCGCACCAAGTCCCCAGGGCCCTTCGGCGCTATCAGCACCACATCGAGGTCCTTGCGCGGTTTGATTTGCTTGAAATGAATATTGAAGCCATGCGCAAACAACAAAGTCGCGCCTTTTTCCAGGACGTTCTTCAGCTCCAAGTACAGCGGTTTTTGGGTGAGATCAGGCACCAGCATTGCCACCAGATCCGCGCCTTTGACGGCCGCGGCCGGTTCCATCACTTTCAGGCCGTCCTTCTTGGCTTTGTTCCAGCTGTCGCCTTTGCGGACGCCCACCACCACGTCGTAGCCGCTGTCGTGCAAATTGAGCGCATGCGCTCGACCTTGGCTGCCATAGCCCAAGATGGCGATGCGCGCGCCGCGCAGCACTTTCTTGTCGACGTCTTTTTGCGAGTACAAACGCATTAAATTCTCCCGTAGCCGAATTCCAACCTCAAAAATGCAAGACCCCGCCTCGAGACTTCTAGCCTTAAGCGGGGTCCGTTATCATCGCTGTCGCCTTATAACTAACCGCAAATAGCACCACAGAATCTCTTATGATGCAAGGCATTCGAAGGGTGGCCGGCGCTTGGCGAGGAAGCATTTCATGAGCCTGGACTGCAGCGATTCGGTGCCGTTGTGGCTGCTGTACGAGAACGACATCGAAGCGTGGTGTGCGCAGCAAGTGCCCGCCGTGGCGCGCTGGCTCGCGCTGCAAAATTTCAAGGGCGAAAGACATCGCGTCGTGCTGCTGCCGGATGCTGACGGTGGGATCACGGGCGCCGTAGGCGGTTTGGGTAAACGCCAGGGCGCATTGTCGCTATGGCATGCGGCGGGGATCGTCGAGCGCTTGCCGCCTCGACGGTTCCATCTTGCCCAACAATTCTCGGCGGACGAGGCGACGCAATTAAGCCTGGGCTTCGCCTACGGGGCCTATCGTTTTGACCGGTATCGCCCGGCCAAGAGCGACCTCGCGAGCGTCGAGTCACCGCCAAATGCCGATATTCGATTCGTCGCTCTGGCGGCCGAATCGTCGCGCATGGCGCGCGATTGGATCAATACGCCGGCCCAGGACTTGGGTCCGGTGGAACTCGCGGCGGCGGCGCGAAGGCTGGCCGAGCGTCACCAAGCGACCTATCGGGAGTGGGTGGGGGAGGCGCTGCTCGAGGAGAATTTTCCCGCCATTCATGCCGTTGGGCGCGCGAGCAGCGAGGCACCCCGGCTAGTCGAACTGCGTTGGAAGCCGCGGGCGGCCAGCGCTTGCCCTCGGTTGACCCTGGTGGGCAAAGGCGTGTGCTTCGACAGCGGCGGTCTCGACATCAAGCCGGCGGCCGGTATGGCGCTCATGAAAAAAGACATGGGTGGTGCGGCCGTGGCGTTGGCGCTCGCCCACATGCTCATGAGCGTCAAGATCCGGGCCGAGCTACGAGTGCTGGTGCCGGCGGTGGAGAACGCCGTCAGCGCCGATGCTTACCGGCCCGGGGATGTACTAAGCACGCGCAAGGGGTTGACGGTCGAAGTCGGCAACACGGATGCCGAGGGCCGGCTCGTGCTGTGCGACGCGCTCGCATTTGCCGATGCCGAGCTTCCGGATTTGGTCATCGACTTCGCGACCTTGACCGGCGCGGCGCGGGTGGCGCTCGGCCCCGAACTGCCGGCCTTGTTCGGCAACGAGGAGGGCATCGTGCAGGAGCTCGCCCGTGTGGCCGCCGCCGAACACGATCCTTTGTGGCCGATGCCGCTTTGGCTGAACTATGAAGACGAGCTTGCCAGCAAGATTGCGGATTTGAACAACGTTGCCTCCTCCGGCCTGGCCGGAGCCATATTCGGTGCCTTGTTTTTGAAGCGCTTCGTGAGCGACTCGACGCCGTGGTTGCACATCGATCTCTACGGCTGGAATGCCAAAGATCGTCCCGGCCGCAGCATCGGTGCCGAAGCGCAAAGCTTGCGCGGCAGCTATCGCTACCTGGTGCAGCGCTACGGTACCGACTAGCGGCGCGGCGCGAACGGGCGTTGCATGAAGGCAACGCGGGTGTTTATGCTGCCGCTCCCGATCGAATCAACAAAGCGTCACGCCATGCCAAAAAAAACCCAGCCTGTCGACACCCGTCGCCACTCGCGCATCGTCGTCGATGGGGTGAAGCAGGCGCCGAGCCGGGCGATGCTGCGCGCCGTCGGGTTCGCCGATGCCGATTTCGAGAAACCGCAGGTCGGCATAGCATCGACCTGGAGCAACTTGACGCCTTGCAATATGCACATCGACGAACTGGCGCGATTGGCGGCCGGCGGCGTCGAGGCGGCAGGGGCCAAGGCGATCACGTTCAATACCATCACCGTTTCGGACGGGATTTCTATGGGCACTCCAGGCATGCGATATTCCTTGGTGTCGCGCGAGGTCATTGCGGATTCCATAGAAACTGTGGTCGGCGCCCAAGGGTTCGATGGCGTCGTGGCGATCGGGGGCTGCGACAAGAACATACCCGGATGCATGATGGCGCTCGCACGCCTCGATCGGCCTGCCGTGTTCGTGTATGGCGGCACCATCAGACCTGGAATCGACAATCGCGACATCGTGTCCGTATTCGAAGCAGTCGGCGGCTACGCGCAAGGGACAGTGTCGGAGCAGCAGCTCAAATTCGTCGAGCGCACCGCGATTCCGGGGCCGGGATCCTGCGCCGGCATGTACACCGCGAACACCATGGCTTCGGCAATCGAAGCGCTCGGCATGAGCCTGCCGAACAGCTCCGCGCAGGATGCGATCTCAAAGCAGAAACGCGACGACTGCGTCCGGGCGGGCGCGGCCGTGGTGAATCTGATCAAGCTTGGACTGACGCCGCGGCGTATTTTGACGCGCCGCTCCTTCGAGAATGCGATCACGATGGTCATCGCGCTCGGGGGCTCGACCAACGCGGTGCTGCACTTGTTGGCGATCGCCTCGACCGCCGACATCAAGCTCGAGCTCGACGATTTCACGCGCATCGGCAAGCGCGTGCCGGTGTTGGCGGACTTGCGCCCCAGCGGGCGCTATTCCATGTCGGAACTCGTCGCCATCGGCGGAATTCGACCGTTGATGAAGAGCCTGCTGGAAGCGGGTTTGCTGCATGGCGATTGCTTGACCGTTACCGGCGCCACCGTGGCCGAGAATCTACGCGGGGTCCGGCCGTATGCGGCAGACCAAAAGATAGTGCACCCGCTGAGCGACCCCATAAAAAAGGACAGCCACTTAGTCATCCTGTATGGAAATCTCGCCCCGGAAGGCGCCGTTGCAAAAATTACAGGAAAAGAGGGGCTGCGCTTCCACGGCAAGGCGCGGGTGTTCGATTCCGAGGAAAGCTCGTTGGCGGGAATTCTGGGCGGCAAGGTGCGATCCGGCGACGTGGTGGTGATCCGCTACGAAGGCCCGCAAGGCGGCCCCGGCATGCGCGAAATGTTGAGCCCCACGGGGGCCATCATAGGCAAAGGCTTGGGAAACGAGGTTGCGCTGATCACAGACGGGCGATTTTCCGGCGGTAGCCACGGCTTCGTGGTTGGTCATATGTCGCCCGAAGCTGCGCTCGGCGGCCCGCTTGCCTTGGTAAAGACCGGCGATGGCATCACGATCGACGCGGAACGTCGGGAAATCACCTTGCACGTGGCTGCGGCCGAGCTCAAGCGACGCCGCAAATCCTGGGTGCGGCCGAAACCCTATGCGCGCCGGGGTGCATTGGCGAAGTATGCGCGGCAGGTGAGCGGCGCATCCCTGGGCGCGGTCACCGACCTCCCGCAGGCCACGCCGGATGCTGCAAAGAGATAGTCGGATGACGCAAAGACATGGCTGCAAAGACTTGGCAGCGTCAGCGATTCACGGCGGCCATTCATGGGTCAAAGTCGCGCTTGCAGTAATGGCGCGATATGTGTCAGGCTCTTTACTCGCTGAAGGGAGAGAGGGGACGCCGCTGGGAGATAGCGCGTTTTTTCGCGACGTGTGAAGGACGCGCATCGTTTGGACCCACGGCGCTACTTGCCGTAGACGAATCGATTCAGGGGTAGGGTCGCTTAGACTTATGTATAAATACGAAGAGCCATCGTTGTTTTCGGGCAAGAGGGGCGCGGCCCTCATTGCTGTAATTATTCTTCACGTGCTCATGGTGTGGGCGTTCTACACCGGGTTGGCCGGCAAGCTGGTGCAAACGATTATTCCGCCCGTGGAAATTGCCCAGATCGACAAACCGAAGGACATCGACAAGCCGCCGCCGCCGCCGCCCAAGCTGGAAGAAATCAAACCCTACGTTCCGCCGCCTGAATTTGTGGACATCCAGCAGCCTCAAGTGGAAACCACGGCGATAACTCAGACCACTCAGGTCAACAAGCCGCCGCCGGCGCCGGTAGCCGCCGCGCCGCCAGCGCCGGGCACGCCGATTCGACAAGACCCAAAGCATCCGCTGAAAATCGGCGAAGACTATTATCCCGATGCATCGAAGCGTGCCAATGAAGCGGGCAGATGCATCGTGCTGATGACCGTGTCCGCGGAAGGAAAGATCACGAATGAATCGATTCAAACGAGCTCAGGTTTCCCGCGCCTGGACGAAGCGTGTTTGAAAGGGGTGCATGGCCAGCGCATGCTGCCCGCAACTGAAAACGGCAAACCGGTGGAAAAGACAGTTTCCATTCCGATTGTCTGGAAGCTCACGGGCAAGTAGTGGATTGAAGAAGAGTTATTTCTAACTATTACACTTAAACAAGTTTTTTAAGGAATCGGTCAATGAATGAGACAGCTATAGAAAACCCATATGGCCTTGGGGCACTTATCCAGAACGGCGATATTATCGCCAGATCGATCCTCGTCATTTTGCTGATCATGTCGCTCTTGACGTGGTTCATCATGATTACGAAGTTTTTCGATCAGCGGCGCCAGCGCAAGCAGGCCATCGAGGCTGAGCGAGAATTCTGGTCTTCATCGAGCCTCACCGACGCGCTGGGCAAATTGAAGGGTGCGTCGAATCCGTTTCGTGCGCTGGCCGAAACGGGCAAGCAAGCTTACGAATATCACGAGACCAACAAGACGCGATTGTCCGGCGCGATCGGCACCAGCGAGTGGATCACGGAGTCGCTGCAGCGTACGGCGGACACCGTCATCAGCCGCATGCAGTCGGGCTTGCCGGTGCTCGCATCGGTCGGTGCGACGGCACCGTTCGTCGGCTTGCTCGGTACGGTCATCGGCATTTACCACGCCCTCATCGCCATTGGCGTGGCCGGCCAGGCCTCCATCGACAAGGTGGCAGGGCCCGTCGGTGAAGCCTTGATCATGACCGCAATCGGTCTCGCGGTGGCCGTACCGGCGGTGTTGGGCTACAACATTCTTTTGCGCCGCAACAAGGGTGTTCAAGAAATGGTCAGCCACTTCACGCACGAATTGCACGCGTACCTGATCTCGGGCGCAAAGATGGGATTGGGAATGGACAAGACCACGCCGCCCCCCGTGATCGGGAAACCGCCTGCACCCGCGGCCGCCCGCTAGGAAGCCCCTCTCATGGCGATCAATGTCGGTGGCGAAGAAGCTGAGGCAATGTCTGACATCAATGTCACGCCGCTTGTGGACGTGATGTTGGTGCTCCTGATCATTTTCATCATAACGATCCGCGTGATCATTCAGCAGGTACAGTTGGATTTGCCGAAGGCGACTAATCTGCCCACGCAGACGAAACCGGAAAACATCACTATTGCCATCGACAAGCAGGGAGACATTTACTGGAACACCAAGGTGTTGGCCGGCCAGGATGAGCTCAAGGCGAAGCTGCGCGGTATTGCCCGCGAGGATCCGCAGCCTGAGGTGCATATTCGCGGCGATGCAAATGTTCGGTATCAGTTCGTGGGCCAAGTTCTTGTGGCCACTCAGCAGATCGGCATACGCAAGGTGGCGTTCATAACCACACCCGATCATTTTGGTCCCGGAACCTAGGAGAGCGCACCCATGGCCATGAATGTAGGCGGGAGCGGCGAAGGCCAATCGTATTCGGACATCAACATGACGCCGCTGATCGACGTCATGCTGGTGCTCCTGATCATTTTTATCATCACGATTCCAAGCATGACGCATGCGGTGAAGATCGATAATCCGCTGCCGCCGCCGCCGAATATGCCGCCGCCGCCGCCACCCGAAGTGATCGATCTCACGATCGACTTCGACGGCACGTTGTTGTGGAACAAGAGCCCCGTGGATCGCGCAACTTTGCAGAGCTACATCGGCCAGGAAGCCACGAAAACGCCTCAGCCGGAAGTGCACATTTCGGTAGACAAATTTGCCAAGTACGAAATAGTGGCTCAAACCTTGGCGGATCTGCAGCACCGCGGTTTGAAGAAGATAGGGTTCGTCAACAACGACTATTTTTGATCCGATCCCTGGGTGGTATTCCGGCGGGTTTTCCTCGAATTGGGGTTGTCGCGCCGTTTGTTTGCCCAAGGGCGCGCGATGCCGGCGGCTTCGCATACGCAGCGCATAATAAATTTAATACTTGTACGTAGCGAGGTTTGGTAATGACTCATTCGATACACGACATTGGGCACCGGCCGGCCGGTTTGTGGAGCGCGGTAGCGATGCTGACGTTGAGCTGCCTTTGCTTAAGTCCGCAGTCGGCTGACTCGGCGGAGAAGGATAAAGGACAGCAAATCAGCCGGGTCATCGCCAAGGAAATGACTGCGGCGCAGAAGGCGCTTCAGGCCCAGCAGTGGGCGGAGGCGATCAAGAATCTGGACGCGGCGGAAACGAAATCCCCGTTGACTGCCTTCGACAAGAAGACGATCTATGACTTCAAGGGCTTTGCCTACGTGAAGTTGAACAATCTGAAAGAGGCGGAAAAAGCCTACGAACAGGCGCTGGCGTCGGGTGCCTACTCGACGGAAGAGGGGGCAAAGACCACCCGCATGCTGTTTCGCCTCGCTGCGGGAAATCAGCAATATGCAAAAGCGGCCGAATACGGCAAGCAGGTGGCCGAGTCCAATACGGCCACGCCCGATGATCTCGGCATCCTGAGTCAGATCTATTATCTGCAGAAAGATTGCAAGAACTCCGCGCTTTGGGCAGACAAGGCGATTGCGGCTGCGCGCAAGTCGGGCGAAGCGCCGAAGGAGAATCTCTATCAGTTCAAACTACAATGTGCATCCGACGCGGGCGACTCGCCGGCGATGGCGGCGACACTGGTCGATCTCATTCGTCTGACCAACAAGACCACCTACTGGAACACGTTGTTACGGATCGAGCGCCAGGATGAGCGGGACGATCACAACACGCTGATGCTCTACCGGGTGATGTACGACACGGGATCGATGAATGCCGGCAGCGATTACATCGAAATGGCGCAGTTGCTAGGTGATGCGGCGCTTCCGGCGGAAGCTCAGACAGTTCTCGAGAAGGCCATGAGCAGCGGGCTCATCAATGAACAGCAGAAGGAGCGCACGAACCGACTGTTGAACTCGTTCAAGAGTCGCGCCGAGGCGGACAAGAAAGGTCTGCCGCAACTGGACGCCGAGGCCAAGAAGAATACAGCGGGCGAACTCGATGTGAAGTTAGGCGAGGTTTACTACGGTGTTGGTGACTATCAAAACGCGGTAACCGCCCTCAATCGCGGCATTCAAAAAAGTCAAATCAAGCATCAGGACGAGGCCTATGTGTATCTCGGCCGATCGCAAGTTGCTCTCAAGAACGTTGCCGATGCCAAGAAGGCCTTTGTGGGCCTGAAAAACGTTCCGAACATCAGCCCTCGAGTGCTGAAGCTGTGGGAACTCTACGCTGACACACTCGGTCGATAATCGACCCCCGGGAGAATGCAATGACGATCAAGGCCGGTGACAAAATGCCCGAGGGCACCTTTACCCGCATGACCTCGGACGGGCCGCAAAAGCTGACTACCGAGCAACTCTTCTCCGGTAAGACTGTGGTGCTTTTCTCGGTCCCCGGCGCATTCACTCCCACCTGCGATGCCAAGCACTTACCCGGCTTTGTTGAGCTAGCGGATCAATTCAAAGCGAAGGGTGTGGACACCATCGCCTGCACCGCAGTCAACGACGCCTTCGTCATGAACGCATGGGGCAAGCACGGCGGTGTCGGCGACAAGATACTCATGTTGGCCGATGGCAATGCTACCTATGCAAAGGCCTTGGGACTCGAGATGGACGCGTCCAAATTCGGGATGGGCGTCCGGGGCCAGCGATTTGCCCTTGTCGTCAAAAATGGGGTCGCCACCCACGTGAATGTCGAGGCGCCCGGCGAATTCAAGGTGTCCGCGGCGGATGCCGTACTCAAGCAACTTTAGCAAATTGAATTGCTAGCACTGCGGACCTCGCCGCCGTCGTTGCACGCGGCGGAAGCCGAGCGCATCGCGCGGGATCTTTATGGGCTCGCCGTCTCCGCCAGCGCGTTGCCGGGAGAGCGGGACACCAATTTTCATTTGCGCACCGCGGACGCGGCGGGCCCCGATGCGCGGGGCACCCATGCGTCCGGCATCGACGCCCGCGAGTACGTGCTGAAAATCCAGGCGGTTGCGGACGAAGCTGACAGCAGCGACTGCCTGGTGAGCGTGCTCGATCACCTGGCGGAGCAGGATCCCACTCTGCCGGTGCCGCGGCTCTTGCCAACCCAACAAGGACAGGCGATCGGCCGCTTCGCGCGGGATGGGATCGACTACACCACCTGCCTTGTAACCTTCCTGCCCGGGCGCTTATTGGCCGAGTGCTCGGCAAGCGCGGCCCTCTTACACGAGGTAGGCGTTACGTTGGCGCGCGTCGATCGGGCACTGCAAGGGTTCTTTCATCCCTCCCTTACCCGATGCTTGGCATGGGATGTGAGGCGATTGCCGGAACTTGCAGAACTTTCCCGTGATATCGAGTTGCAATCCGTGCGGACAGCCGTCGACAGAGTGGTGAGCGATTTTCGGCGCTCTTTGCCTAGACTTCGAAGCCTCCGCAGTCAAGCCATTCATGGCGACTGTCACGCCGCCAATTTGCTGGTGAATGTCGACCGGCAGTCGATCTGCGGCATTCTTGATTTCGGCGACATGATCCACGGGCCGCTGATCATGGAGCCTGCGGTTGCCATGTCGGAGCTACTGACCGAGGCGGTTGCCCCGCTGGGTTCAACGAGCGCGGTGTTGCGCGGCTATGCGCAGAGCCGGACAGTTCAGGCCGAAGACGTGGAAGCATTGTTCGATATCCTCACGGCGCGTCATGCCGTTACCGTGTTGGTGCACGCGTGGCGGCGGAAGCACGATCCGCCGGGCGCTCGGGTGCTGGACGAGGCAGCGGTAAACGCCGCCCAGTCGCTCGATCGCTTGTTGAGCTGCGATTCCAAGGCCTTGATTCGAGAATGGCACGAGGCCGCGGGAACCCTAGGGGTCGCAGTTGCGAAGGCGACGGTGCCTGCGGCGGCGCAGGCCGCGGCCCGCGTGCCTGACCTCGCGCGGCGCCATCGTCTCATGGGTGCCGGCGCCGAGCTCTTCTACGAAAAACCGTTACATATCGTCCGTGGCGCGGGGGTCTGGCTGTACGACGCGCAAGGGCTCGCGTACCTTGACGTCTACAACAACGTGCCGCACGTGGGTCACACGCATCCCACGGTAGTGGCGGCGATTCAAAGCCAGACGGCAATCCTGGCCACCCATACGCGCTACTTGCATGAAAACATTCTCGAGTACGCGGAACAGCTGACCGCGCGTCTTCCCCACCATCTCAACGCCTGTATTTTCGTCAATTCCGGCAGCGAGGCCAACGATGTTGCGTGGCGACTGGCCCAGATGGCAACGGGCCTCCGTGGTGCGCTGGTCATGGAAAATGCCTACCACGGGATCACGGAGGCGGTCGCGGCGCTCACTCCCGGGGTCGGGCGGCCGACAGACGCGCGCGTGGTCACGATCGCGCCGCCGCCGGCCAAATTGAGAGCCAGCGATGAAATGGAGCCCAAGGAACTGGCCGCAACGGTGCGGGACGCGGATGGCGCGATATCGAAGCTTGCCGGTCGAGGATTTGAACCCGCGGCCTTTTTCCTCGACTCAGGCATCACCAGCAGCGGTATCTTCGATCCCCCCAAGGCGTGGGCGCAGGGGGTATGCGCTCGCGTGCGTGCGGCCGGCGGCCTCGTCGTTGCAGACGAGGTGCAATACGGATTGGGCCGCTCTGGATCGCACCTCTGGGGTTTCGAACGGCGCGGCATCGAGCCTGATATCGTGACACTAGGCAAGCCCGTGGGCAACGGTTACCCGATGGGAGTGGTTGTCGCGAGCCGCGCCATGATCGAGGCTTTGCAGGCGAAGTTCGGTTTCTTCTCGACATTCGGAGGCAATGCCGTGGCGGCCGCCGCAGGGCTTGCGGTACTCAAGGTACTCGACGCCGAACAACTCATGAAAAATGCGGCGGCCACGGGCGGCTATTTGCGCGGCCAACTTGAGGCGGTGGCCGCGGCGCATGCATGCTTGGGGGCCGTGCGCGGCACCGGCCTACTGCTGGGCATGGAAGTCCTGGAGCGCGATGGGACCGATTCGAAACTACGCAACAAGCGGATAGTGAACGCTTTGGCGTCGGAGTTTCGCATCCTGATCGGCTACGAAGGCCCCCACGCCAGCATACTCAAGCTGCGGCCGCCCATGCCGTTCCGCCGTGAGCACGCCGATCGTTTGGTTCAGGCGATCGATGCTGCGGCGGCGGCCGTCGACTTCGGCGAGGCGTGAGAACTCCGGCATAGGGTTTGTTTCAGCCGCCCGCCAAGCGCTCCAGTTCGGGCAGGATTTGGAACAGGTCGCCGACCAAACCGATGTCGGCCACTTCAAAGATGGGAGCTTCCCCGTCCTTGTTGATCGCCACGATGGTGCGCGCGTCCTTGATTCCCGTAAGGTGCTGAATGGCGCCGGAGATCCCGATGGCGATGTAGATTTCCGGGGAGATGATTTTTCCTGTTTGCCCGACCTGCATTTCATTTGGTGCATATCCCGCATCGACGGCGGCGCGGGACGCACCCACGGCCGCACCGATCTTGTCGGCGAAACTGAACAACAGCTTGAAGTTCTCCGCGCTGCCGAGCGCGCGTCCGCCGGAAACGACGCGTTTGGCTGTTTGCAAGTCGGGCCGATCCGTCGAGCCGCTCTTGGCTCCGACGTATTTTGTGTGGGTGGGCAGATTCACGCTAAGGCTCTTGGTTTCGACGGCGGCGCTGCCCCCGGCTTTTGCCGCCTCGAAAGAAGCGACTCGCACAGTGGCGATGAGCTTACGGGCAGGATCTGCTTCGACGGTGACGATGGCATTTCCTGCGTAGGTAGGCCGCTTGAAGCGATAGGCCCCCTCGACCGCCATCAAGTCGCTGACTTGCGGGACGCCGAGCAACGCCGCGACCCGCGGCATCAGATCCTTACCGAAGCTCGTCGAAGGACCAAAGATATGAGTGTAGTCGGCAGCGAGCGCGACCAGCTGCGGCGCGAAGATCGCGGCAAGCGGATGCTCGTTTTCGGACCGATCGACGCGTAGCACCGATTTCACTCCGGCGACGGCGGCCGCTTGCGATGCGACGCCCGAGGTGTCGTTGCCCAAGATGACGACGGTGATTTCTGCATCCGGAATTCCGCCCGCGCAGGTGACGCACTTCGCCGTGGCTGGGTTCAGTGCTTTTCCGTCGTGCTCGCCGACGATGAGAATCTTGTGCATTAGATCAATCCCTTCTTCTTGAGGACGTCAACCAATTCAGCCACGTCCTTGACCAGGACGCCTTTCTGCCTCTGTGCCGGCGGCTCGGTCTTGATGCTCTTGAGCAATACTCCCGCGCTCACTCCCAGCGCTTCGAGCGAAGTCACGTCGAGGGGCTTTTTCTTGGCCTTCATGATGTCCGGCAACTTCACGTAGCGGGGTTCGTTCAATCGCAGGTCCACCGTCACCACTGCAGGCAAGTCCACTTCGATGGTTTCCAAGCCCGCATCGACTTCGCGCGTGACCGTGGCCTTGTTTCCCGAGATCTCGACTTTGGACGCATAAGTCGCCTGCGGCCGATCCCAAATTGCGGCTAGCATCTGACCCGTCTGATTGGCGTCATCGTCGATGGCCTGTTTGCCCAAAAAAATCAGATCGGGGTTTTCTTTTTTCGCGACGGCGAGAAAGGTTTGTGCGGCGACGAGCGGCTCCACGGGAGCGTCGGTCTGTACCAAAATCGCGCGATCGGCGCCCATGGCCAACGCAGTGCGCAATTGTTGCTGAGTGTCGGCCACGCCGATGCTTACCGCGACCACTTCGATGTTCGTGCCGCGCTCCTTGATGCGCAAAGATTCTTCGAGGGCGATTTCATCGAACGGATTCACGCTCATTTTAACGCCCTCCAGCATCACGCCGCTGCCGTCGGGTTTGACGCGGATACGCACGTTGTAATCGACGACGCGCTTGATACACACCATGATCTTCTGCATCGAAACTCCTTAGGCGGCCGTATCCGGCTCGGCGCTTGCGCTCGCCGCGGCATGTTGGTCCGTAAATGGGACGCCGATTCTGCCCACGCAGTGAAGCAGCTTCGGCAAAAATAGCCCCAAGGCGTTGTTCAGCGGATAAACGGTGGTGCGCGGTAGACGAACTTTTTGGGCAACTTCCGAAACTGTGGCGCCGTCGCGCAGGTTCAAAACAGTCAGTGCGTCGAGGCCGCGCGCCAGCGCACGGATAGGGCAAGTTGATTCCATGAAACCTCGGACACGTGGGGCCGTTAGTTTAAGGATCGCCGCTTTGCTTGTCCACCTTGCGGTCAGTCGATAGACTAAGCCTGGTGATTCGCTATTTCTTGACCCGACTCGCCGGTGCGGTTCCCACCCTGTTCGTAATTGTCACGATTACATTTTTTCTGATCCGCGCGGCTCCGGGTGGTCCCTTTGATCAAGAGCAGACGCTGCCGCCGGAAATCATGGCGAATCTGGAGAGAGCCTACGGCTTGGATAAACCGATCTGGACTCAATACACTCGCTACCTCAGGGCTCTAGCGCGCGGGGATTTCGGACCTTCCTTCAGGTACAAGGATTTTTCGGTAACCGAATTGATCGGCCAAGGGTTCCCGGTGACTCTCGAACTGGGGTCTGTCGCGCTGGCGCTCGCGTTGGTGTTGGGAATTCCCATCGGCACTTTTGCGGCTCTCAATCACAACCGCGCAGCCGATTACACAACGATGTCGCTGGCCGTCATCGGCATCGCAATTCCTTCCTTCGTGGTGCTGCCGTTTCTCGGCTTGCTATTCGGCATTTATTTGCATTGGCTTCCGGTTGCCGGCTGGGAACCTGGTTCCGTGCGGCACCTGGTGCTCCCGGTCGTCGCTTTGGCGTTGCCTCCGCTCAGCGTGATTGCGCGGCTCGTACGCGCGAGCATGCTCGAGGTGCTGCGTAGCCATTTCATCCGCACGGCGGTTGCCAAGGGGCTGCCGCTACGCACAGTAATTTGGCGTCACGCATTGCGGCCGGCACTGTTGCCGGTGGCAAGCTATGTGGCCCCGGCGGTTGCTTCGATCATGACCGGATCGCTGGTTGTCGAATCGATCGCGGGATTGCCCGGCGTCGGACGATACATGGTGCAAGGCGCGCTCAATCGGGACTATACGCTGGTCATGGGGATGGTGATTATTTATTCGACTTTGCTCATCGTGATGGGACTCGTTGTCGACCTTTTGTACGCTTGGTTGGATCCGCGCGTGAGACTGGAAAGTTGAGCGCTCTGTTCGACGATGCCATTCGGCGTCTGCGATCAAATCCCGCGGCCATGTGCGCGTTGTTTCTGATTTTGAGCATTGTCGCCCTGACGCTGTTTGGGCCGTGGTTGAATCCGAACAGCAGCGAAAATCTGGATTGGGCGCATGTAGCATCCCAGCCCGCCATTGAGAGCGCACATTGGTTCGGCACGGATCGGCTGGGCCGCGATTTATTTGCGCGCACGCTCGAGGGTACGCGCGTTTCGCTGGCGGTCGGGATGGTGGCGAGTGCAGTCAGTTTGCTGGTCGGCATCAGCTATGGGGCGGTCGCGGGATATGTTGGTGGGCGTACCGACCATATAATGATGCGGGGTATCGAGATATTGAGCGGACTGCCGCTGGTCTTTTTCGTCATATTCCTGACCGTCGTATTCGGACGCAGCGAATATTTATTGTTCTTGTCGATCGGTGCGGTGGGATGGCTCACCATGGCACGCATCGTGCGTGGACAGACCTTGAGCATTCGGCAGCGGGAATTCATCGAGGCTGCGGTCGCCTCAGGAGCGGGTTCGTTTCGCATAATCTTCAGGCACGTCATTCCCAATGTCCTCAGTCCCGTCATCGTCTATGCCACGCTGACGGTGCCGCAAATTATCATGTTCGAGAGTTTCCTGAGTTTTCTTGGGCTCGGCATTCAAGAGCCGCATGCAAGCTTGGGGACGCTGATCGCTGAAGGGGCCGGGGAGATGGAAGCGGCACCATGGATCTTGCTGGTGCCTGGAGGCTTATTAGCTATGTTATTGCTTTCGCTAAATATATTTGGGGACGGGTTACGCGATGCGCTAGACGTCAAGGAGCGCTGAGTTGCAGGAGCTGCTGCGCATTGAGGACTTGGCAGTGAGTTTTGCGCTGCCGCATCGAAGCGTTTACGCAGTGCGGCAGGTGTCGCTGGCCGTGCAACCAGGCGAGTGTATTGGCGTGGTCGGCGAGTCTGGCTCCGGTAAGACGCAAGTCTTCATGGCCGCCATGGGCTTGCTCGGCAGCAATGCAGCGTCCACCGGCAGTGTGCGCTTTGGCGGCAAGGAAATATTGGGCGCCAATCCAAAGCAACTGAATCGCATCCGTGGCTCCAAGCTGACGATGATATTTCAAGATCCGATGACTTCGTTGACCCCGCATTTAAAAATCGGCACGCAGCTGGCTGAAGTATTGGTGGTCCATGCGGGCAAGTCGTGGCATGACGCGCGCGCTGCAGCGTGCCGGATGTTGGAGCGCGTCCGAGTGCCGGAAGCCGAGCGACGGCTGAACCAGTACCCGCACGAGCTGTCGGGCGGCCTGCGTCAGCGAGTCATGATCGGCATGAGCCTACTGTGCGAGCCCATGCTCGTGATCGCCGATGAGCCGACCACCGCGCTCGACGTGACCGTCCAGGCGCAGATCATCGCTCTCCTGGACGCGATGCGCCGCGAAGTTGGAATGGCGCTGGTACTGATCAGTCATGACCTGGGAGTGGTAGCGGGTCTTGCCGACCGGATTCTCGTTGTGTATGCCGGCAGGGTGGTCGAAAGCGCCAGCGCGATCGAATTGTTCCGGCAGCCTCAGCATCCCTACACTGCGGAGCTGCTGAAATGCATTCCGAGCTTGTCCGGACCGCGTTTGGAGAGGTTGCCCACACTGCCCGGGCAGCCGCCTCGGCCAGGAGATTCCGCCGACGGTTGCGCATTCGCACCGCGCTGTCGGTGGGTGGCGGAGCGGTGCCGGAAGGAGCGGCCTATGCTTCGCGCAAAAGACGCCATGCATGACGCACAGGTGGCATGCCACTTCCCGCTCGTCACATGAACGCGAGCAGTAAGGGCGAGTTGATGCTGCGCGTGCGGGATCTGCGCGTGGATTTTGGCTCTCGGACTGCCCTCTGCGATGTCGGTTTTGATCTCTTTGCGGGTGAAACTCTAGGCCTGGTGGGCGAGTCCGGATCCGGAAAATCGACCATGGCTCGCGCCATCCTGCGGCTGGTGCGGGCGGTGCGGGGATCCGTAGAATGGCGCGGACGAGATTTGCTGTCGTGCGACGCGACCGAGCTGCGCAGACAGCGCCGTGAGCTGCAGATAGTCTTTCAAGATCCGCTGGCGAGTTTGAATCCGCGCATGACCGTCGGCGAGATCGTTTCCGAGCCACTGCGTATTTTCGAACCGACGATGGACGCGGGCGCTCGGCTGATACGGGTAGGCGCAATGCTCGAGACGGTCGGACTGAGCACCGGCGTGATCGGCCGCTATCCCCACGAATTTAGTGGCGGCCAGTGTCAGCGGATCGGCATTGCCCGCGCCATGATTCAGCGCCCCAGACTTCTGATATGCGATGAACCGGTGAGCTCGCTGGATGTTTCGATCCAGGGACAGATCGTCAACTTGCTGCTCGATCTGCAGCGCGATACCGGCACCGCCATGATTTTCATCAGTCACAACCTCGCCGTCATCAGGCACCTCAGCCATCGGATCCTCGTGATCTATTCGGGCAGGCTCGTGGAAATCGCGTCGCGCGACGCGCTATTCGGCTCGCCGATCCACCCCTACACGCGGGCGCTGCTTGCGGCAGTGCCGCCGGCTAGGCCCGTGCCGCGAGGCGAGTCGCCGGAGCCGCATCCCGCGCCGGAAATAGCTTCGGGCCGCGCGCCGGCTGGGGGGTGTGCATATCGAGACCGCTGTAGGTATGCGGTGGCAGCGTGCGCAACGGCGGTGCCGCTGCTCGAGGAAGTGGCACCGGAGCACTGGGTTGCGTGCCACCGGGCGCGGGACCTGATCGCCTAGCGAGCCAGTCGCGAGTTGCTCGCGGCAGTAAGGGCGCTTGGCGAGTGATTTAGCGCCGCGCCGGCACCCTTCAGGGCATCGGCGCAGGCTTTTTTAGCGTCGTTGTACGTAATCGTTCTGTCGGCCAGCATCCTCTTCGTCATGCAGGCTGCGATCTGTTTTTTAAGGAGAATAGACTGATTCGCCGATTCGACGGCGGGTACAGGGGAGGCGGCCAGCATCGCCCCTGTTAAGGCAATGCCGGTTAATAGGCGGTTCATCGCGGCGCTCCCCAGCATGGATACATTATCGCTTTCAGTATGTTCAGATGCGACGCCGGGAGCAACCCTAAGAAGCCGCAAATGCGTGTCGGATATCCGCCGACAGGACAGGCCCTGGGCCACGCACTTGAGAGCGCTTGTGTCTATGCGGCGCCCATCGATTCGCCGCCTCATAACTGCCGTGCGGGCCAGCTCTTGGATTAGTTTGTGGCACCGTAATCCGCTATTCTTCGGCGAATGACCCAACGCAAACCCGTTCGGCCGAGCGAGGGACTGGCGAACGTACGTTACGAAATTCGCGGCAAACTGGCGCGCCGCGCCTTGGCGCTGGAGCGCTTGGGCTATGACATCGTCTCGCTCAATATCGGCAACCCCTACGCCTTTGGGTTTAGGACCCCTGAAACCATGCGTTTGGCAATGATCGAGAATCTGCGCCACAGCGAGGGATATGTGCACCAGAAGGGCATTTTCCCGGCGCGCGAGGCGATCGTGATGCAGCAGCAGGAGCGCGGCGTGCGCGGGGTCACGGCCGAAGAAGTGTACATCGGCAATGGCGTGAGCGAGTTGATCGATCTTAGCTTGCGCGCGCTGCTCAATGCTGGCGACGAAGTGTTGGTGCCGAGCCCGGATTATCCGCTCTGGACCGCCGCGGTGAACCTCAATTCCGGGCGCGCCGTGCACTACCCGTGCCTTGCCACCCGCGCCTTCATACCGGATCCCCAAGATATCGAGTCCCTCGTGACGAAGCGGACGCGCGCCATCGTCATCGTCAATCCCAACAATCCGACCGGTGCGGTGTATCCGCGCGAGACGCTGGCGGCGATCGCACGGATTGCGGAAAAGCATCGATTGGTGGTGTTATCCGACGAGATTTACGACCAGATTCTATATGACGATGCGGAGTTCGTGCCCATGGCGACGCTCGTGCACAACACGCTCTGCTGCACCATGAGCGGGCTGTCCAAGGTCTATCGGGCGTGTGGATATCGCGTCGGGTGGGCGTCATTTTCCGGCGACATCGAGAGCGCGAGCGAATATCTCAGCGGGCTCGAGCTGCTGTCATCGCTGCGCCTGTGCAGCAACGTGCCGGGTCAGTGGGCCGTGCAAACGGCGTTGGGCGGCCATCAGAGCATTCGCGAATTGACCTGCTCGGGCGGCCGTCTGTATGAATCGCGGCAGGCCATACTCGACGGTGTGGCGCGCAGCAAGTATCTACGGCTGGCGCGTCCAATGGGTGCATTGTATTCGTTCGTCGAGGTGCGCGCCGAGGTGCTGCCTGACTTCGACGATCAGGCCTTCGCGCTTGACCTGCTGGAGAACAAGCACGTCCTGGTCGCGCCGGGTGTGAGCTTCAACATCCCGTACCGAAATTTTTTTCGCATTACCAATTTACCGGAGTCGCAACTGCTCGCAACGGTGTTTGCGCGCATAGAGGAGCTCCTCGAGGCGCAAGCCGCGGCGAGGCCGGAGCTGCAACTGGTCGATGCCATCGCCAAGGGTCAGCGCTGAGTACGCAATCCGACTTGACCGGCCTGATCGCGGCTCTCGCGGCCGGTCATACCGTCCTCGCGCCGAACACGGAGCTTGCGGCGGCGTTGTTCGATGCGGTGGAGCGATCTTATCTGGAGGCGGGCCGAGACGTCTGGCCGACTCCACGCGTCCGCGATTTCGGCAGTTGGCTGCGCGAAGTGCATGCGGGACGACAACTGGCGGACACCGCATTGCCGCGCGTGCTCGGCGACATCGAGGAGCGCGAGTTGTGGCGGACCGTGATCGACTCGAGCCCGGCGAGCCAAGATATTCTGGAACCCACCGGCGCCGCTCGCGCCGCGCGGCGTGCGCGTCGCGCGATATTCGAATACGGCATTCCGCTGGCAGCCCTGGCAGCGCACGGCGGGTCCGAAGAGTCGCGGGTCTTGCTTGAATGGAACCGACGATTTGATGAACGGTGCAGAGAGTTGGACTGCTTGGGCGCCGATGACTTGCTCGGGTTGACGGCCTCCCCCCCGGAACCGGTTGCGTGGATCGAGAGCCCGGTATGGCGCCCGATGGCGCGCCAATGGCTGCTGCGCCATGGCCGCATACTGATGCCGGGAATCCCTGCGGCGCGGAGCGCGTGCCGGCTGAATGCTGCATCGCCCGCCGCCGAGCTGGCGGCGATCGCCGACTGGGCCCGGGAGAGCTTGCGTTCCGATGAGCAGTTTCGTGCATGGATTTGCGTGCCGGATTTGAGCGCCCGGCGCGCGGAGGTCGTCGATGCTCTGGACGCGGCATTGGCGCCGCAGCGCTTCACCTTGTCCGAGAGCGCCGGTGCGGCATCCTATGCCATCGCGGGCGGCACTCCGCTCGATGAATATGCGCCGGTCCGAGCGGCATTGGATCTCTTGGGCGCCAGCACCGATGCGGTTCCCTTCGAGCGGTTCAGCAGCTTGTTGCGGGCATCCGAGCTGCAGGGGTCCGCGGCCGAGGCCGGTGCCGCGGCTCGCCTGGATCTCGGGCTGCGAAGTCAAGGTCCGAGCGAAGCCGACTTGGCCGCATGGCTGGTGCTTGGCGAGCGAATTGCGGCAGCAAAGGGCATTGGCAGCGTCGCTGCCCTGCAGCGGCTGCGCGGCGCATTAGGCGCGCTCGAGGAGCTCCGCGGCAATCATCCGATCAGCCGCTGGATTCCGGCATGGATTGCTGCTTTCGAAGCGGGTCCCTGGGCACTGCGGCACCGCTGGTCGAGCGTGGAATTTCAGGCGGCCGAGCGCTTTCGCGAGCTTCTAGGGAAGCTCGCCAGTGCAGATCGATTGTTCGGCTCACATCCTCGCACGGAGGCGCAGCGCATCTTGCGGCGCGCGGCGCGCGAGACGCCGTTTCAGGTGCAAACCGGCATGACGCCCATCTGGGTCACTGGACAGCTCATCGATCCATGGCTGAACTACGATGGCCTATGGGTCAGCGGTTGCAACGACGAGAGATGGCCGCCTCCTGTCGATCCTATCCCATTGCTGCCCATAAGAATGCAACGCGACTTCGGCGTGATGGGGTCCGCGCCCGAATCGCAGCTGCAGTTCGCGGTCGAGTTGCAGAGCCGCTGGTGTGCGCGCGCCGCCCAATGCATCTTCAGTTACGCAGATCCGGGCGACGGACGGGCGGGTGCCGCAAGTCCGTTGCTGCCGAAATCCACGGCAATTATTACCTCTCAGGCACTCCCGCGGCCCCACTGGCGCGCGCTGCAGCGGGCGCACCCACCACTCGAACAATTCACGGACGAGTTCGCGCCGGCCTTCGGTGCCGGGGAGCGCACGCGAGGCGTCTCCACTTTGAAAGCGCAATCGCGTTGCGCGTTTCGCGGATTCGCCGAAACGCGGCTCCGCATCGAGCAACTCGAGCGGCCGGTGCCCGGATTCAACGAGCGCGAACGGGGAGAATTGATACATCACGCGCTCGAGCACATATGGTCCTGCTTGCGGAACTCGCGCACGTTGCTCGCGATTTCAGAGGCCGACCAAGCACGTCTGCTGGATGAAGGGGTGGCGCGCGCTCTCGCAAGGGTCTGCAGATCTCGCGATCCTGGGCCGCGCTGGCGCGTTCGCGAACGTGCACGCATGAAGAGTGTGCTCTGCAAGTGGCTGGACCTCGAACGGCTGCGTGAGCCGTTCGAAGTGGAACAATTGGAGCAAGGCACGGAGACGGCGCGCCACGCAGGTCTCGACTTCAAGGTGAGAATAGATCGGATCGATCGCCTCGACGACGGTGCGCGCGTCTTGATCGACTATAAGACGGGCAGAGCAACCATCGATTGGCGCGGCGAGCGGCCAGACAATCCCCAATTACCGATCTACGCCCTATTGCGTCCCGCCGCGTTGATCGCCGTTGCCTATGGCCGCGTGAATGCCGGCGAGTGCAGCTTCGTCGCAGAGACGGAGCGGCCGACCATCTTCAAGCCGCAACGTTCACCGCGGCGAGCGAAAACGGCGCTTGAAGGCATGTCGAGTCTCGAGGCGCTGATCGAGGTCTGGTCGATGCGGATCGATGCGCTCGCTGCGGACTTCGCAGCCGGCTGGGCGGCCGTAGAGCCCACCAAGAATGCTTGCAGGACCTGCCGCCTTCAGGGATTGTGCCGGGTGCCGGCGGCGCTCGATGTTGAATCGGCCCCTGATGATTGACGACTCCTCAGACAAGCCGGCCCGCCGGCAAGCTATCGAGACGGACGGGTCGGTTCTCGTCCAGGCGCCGGCAGGCTCGGGCAAAACGACGCTGTTGGCACAGCGTTATCTCCGGCTATTGGCTAGAGTCGATGGACCGGAAAGCATCCTGGCGCTCACCTTCACCCGCCGTGCCGCGCAGGAGATGCGCGAACGCGTGCTCACCGCCTTGGGTGCCGCGCGATTGGGGAATTGCCCGGAAGGTATGAACCGCGAGACCTGGAGCTTGGCGCTGGCCGCGCGCCGGCATCTGGACTCATTGCATCTGGACATCGAACGGCAGCCGTCGCGGCTGCGCATCGAGACTATCGATGCGTTCAATGCGTGGCTTGCGGGCCAGTTGCCCATCTCCGCGGGCGCGGGATCGGCCATTCAAATACTTGCCGATGCAAGGCCCAGCTACCAAGAAGCGGCGCGTCGCGCCCTGGCGCGCGAAGAAGACGATCAATTTGGCGCTGCGGTTGATCGGGTGCTTGCCCTCGACGATCAGCGCTGGCGCAAGCTCCTAAAGCTGATCGCCGATATGCTGCCGAGCCGCGACCGCTGGCTGCCGCTGCTCGCTGGCACGCTGCAAGCGGCAAGCGCATTGGATGAGGCGCAGCTCAGGCGCATACGGTACCACGTCGATGAGGACTTGCGGCTCCTGGTATCGCGCGTGCTGAAACGCGGGTGTGATGTCATTGGCGAGGAGAGAATCGTCGCGTTGTCGCGCTTGGTGCAGCGTGCCGCACAACGTGCGGGCGCGGAGCGGCCGGATCTGTCCAGCTGGACGCAAGACGGCTCGACCTTGCGAGCCGAGTCCTCAGATCTCGAGCGATGGCGCGGCGCCGCTCGGCTCTTGTTGACAGTGGATGGCAAGTTTCGCAGGAGACTCACGCGGCTCGAAGGGTTCCCACCGCAGTGCGCCGACAAACCGGTGCTGCTCGATCTCATGCAGGAACTCGAAGGCGATCTGAATGCGCGGCACATGCTGGTGGAAATTCGCAGACTGCCGCGGCCGTGTTACAGCGACGAGCAGTGGGAGCGAGTTCGCGACGTAGCCCAGGTGTTGGTGCTGGCGGCGGCGGAATTGGATCAGGTGTTTCGCGAGCAGGGCGCGGCGGATTTTCCTGCCGTGTCGTTGGCTGCGCTGCGCGCGCTCGGGCCGGCGGACGGACCGACGGATCTTGGTTTGCGCCTGGACTACCGTTTGCGGCATATTTTGGTCGATGAATTCCAGGATACCTCGAGCGCGCAGCTGGAGCTGGTTCGGCTATTGACAGCGGGTTGGCAGATGGGAGACGGGCGCAGCTTATTTTGCGTGGGCGATCCGATGCAATCCATTTACGGCTTCCGTCAAGCGGAAGTCCGGGCATTCCTGGAACTTGCCGAGGACGGGATCGGCGATCTGCGCTTCGATGTGCTTCGCTTGCGGGACAACTTTCGTTCCGCCAAGCCGGTTGTTGATTGGATCAATGCCTGCTTCTCGCGGATTTTGCCGCGCGCTGACGATCGCGATCGCGGCGCCATTGCGTTTCGCCCAAGCGTCGCAGCCGCGGCCGAAGCGGCCTATTCGAGCTCGACCGAAGGCGTTGCGTTGCGCGGGTTTGCCTCGCGGTCCGAGGAATCGGCGGCCATCGCCGAGATGGTCGCGGAGCAGGCCGAGCAGCATCCCGAATCGCGCATTGCCGTCCTGGTACGCGCCAGGACGCATGCGCGCGAGATTGCAGGGAGTTTACGTGCGCGGGGAATCGCTTTTCGGGCCTTGGATATTGAGCCGCTGCAGGACCGCGCTGTGGTTCGCGACATCATCATGCTCGCCTGTGCGCTGTTGCATCTCGGCGATCGCACGGCATGGCTAGCGGTGCTGCGCGCGCCATGGGCCGGGCTTTCCTTGTCCGACCTACTGCAAGTGGCTCGTGGTGCGCCGCTCGTATGGGACGGCCTGGCCGACGAGGCCGTGTTGGCGCAACTCAGTGAGGACGGGCGAGCCCGCTGCAGGCGCGTGCGTTCGACACTGGAGGCCGCTTTTCGGATCCGCAACGATTCGTCAGTGTCGCGTTGGGTGGAACGGACTTGGCTTGGCATCGGCGGGGCGAGTTGCGTCTCTTCGCCGCAGGATCTCGAGCTGGCCGGCGCCGCGTTCGCGCGCCTGCGGGAGCTCGAACAACGTGGCCTGCCGGATGCCGCGGATCTGCCCGACAGCTTTGCGGACCTGTATGCCGATCATGGCGTGGCGTGCGCAGTGGAAATCATGACCATCCACAAGGCAAAAGGGCTGGAATTCGATATGGTTGTGGTGCCGGCGCTCGACCGCCCTGTGCCGCTTGGCCGCGATCAATTATTGCTCTCCCACCAATTTGCCCGCACCAGCCGCGATGGCATGGTGATGGCGGCGCGCGGGAGGCTAGGGGCCGATAGCGACCCATTGTTCGAATTCCTGCGACATCAGCTTCGCGACGCGGCTGGTCTCGAGGCTCAGCGCCTGCTGTATGTGGCATGTACACGCGCGAAGCGTCGGCTGCAGTTGACTGCGACTATCGATGACACGGAACAATCCGAGGAGCACGGCGCTGAAAAAGCCGCGGCGCGCACTTGGTCGCCACGGGTCGGCAGTTTACTGGCCGTACTCTGGCCCGTCGCGAGAACCGAGTTCGCGGTCACTGAGCGGCGGCCGGCCATGCAGGGTCCGGGGGTCGGCCCGCCGCGCGGCGGACCGTTGCACCGGGTGCCCGTCGGCTGGACGCCCAGTCTCGAAAGCGGGGCTCCAAGCATGGAGTCGATGTCGGGTGTGCCTCCGGCACGCGAGGAAACACCGATTTTCGACTGGGCCGGCGAAACGGCGCGCCGCGTCGGCACCTTGGTGCACGCGGAACTCCATGCCATGGATCCGGCGAATAGCGATGGTGAGACGATTCGCGCCCGCGAACCACATTTTCGGCGCTGGCTCGCGCTGCACGGAGTGCCGGCGGAGCGGCTTGCGGATGCCGCTGCGCGGGTGGTCGAGGCGCTGCTTGCCGTCCATCGAGATCCTCGCGGCCGCTGGATCTTGCAAAAATCTCGCGAGGACGTCCGCGAGCACGCACTGTCCGGTCGTGTACGGCGCACGGACGCTGTGTTGGGGCTCCGCCCCCGGCAGGACGACGTGGTGCGCGTGATCATAGATCGAAGTTTTGTCGACGAACATGGCGTGCGTTGGGTCATCGATTACAAAACGAGCCAGCACATCGGAGGCGGCCTCGACGAGTTCCTCGACCGAGAGGTCGAACGCTATCGGCCGCAACTGCAGCGCTATGCGATGCTGGTCAAAAAACTGGGTCCCGAGCCGGTACGCTTAGGCCTCTATTTTCCGCTCATGCGGGGGTGGCGCGAATGGCCAGCGTGATTCGCACTTTACGCGAGGTCGGCCGAGGGTGGCCGGTCGACTGGCACAGCCGCGACCAGTCCTATTACAGGGAGTCGGGTGGGTTGGTCAACGCGCAGCACTCGATCGTTCGGGAGTATCCAGATTTTTGTGTGTTGAGCCATACTTTAAGTCAGGAGGCAGAGTATGGCGATCAAGAAAGAGTTATTGGACGAGTTGCTGAAGGACAGAGATCCGAAGACGATGTTTTCATCGGAAGGATTGCTTGGGGA
>JBBROC010000024.1:0-44110 GCA_038229815.1 Steroidobacterales bacterium
AACGCGGCGGTCCATATTCCTATTAGGCCGCGGGCCTGAGGTTTTGCGCATCGATTCGAATCCTTATAAATTTGAGTACTATAAAAAGGGGGAGTTGCCATGTGGAAGTCGGTAAAGGCTGGAGCAGCTTTGTCGGGAATTTTGATTCTCGGTTTGACGGCGTGCGGCCAGAAGCAGCCTGCGGCCGGAACACCGAAAGGTTCTTCTGCAGCCAGCCAGCAATGGAAGAAGCTGACGGATGCATTCATGAAGGGCTATTTCGATTCCCGGCCGTTCTTCGCCGCACAATCCGGCCGCCATGAATACGACGGCCAGCTGCCGGATCTCAGCAATCACGGACTCAGGCGTGACATCGCCTGGCTGCACGATGAGCGTACGCAACTCGGCGCAGTCGACCCGAAGGCGCTCGAACCGCGGGATCGATTTGACCGCGAGTACCTGCTGGCCGTGGTCGACAGCGATTTGTTCTGGATGGAAAAAGCGAAGTTCCCAGTCACCAATCCGCGCTGGTATATGGACAAAATAGATCCCGACATGTATTTGAACCGCAATTACGCGCCGCTGGACGTGCGCATGAAGGCCTACATCAAGTACGCACGCGGTATTCCTAAAATGGTCAACGATATCAAGGCGAACCTGCAACCGCCCTTGCCGAAAACTTATGTGGAGCTAGGGATTGCGCAGTTTGGCGGGTTGGCCGAGTTCTATACGAAAAATGTCGGGCCGGTCTTCGCCTCGGTGAGCGATCCCGATTTGCAGAAGCAGCTCAGCGATGCGGACACGGCGGCGGCGCAGGCGATGGATGGGCTGAAGCAGACGCTGGTAGCGGCGCGAAAGCAGGCGAACGACAAGTTCGCCTTGGGTCCGGACCTGTACGCGCAGATGGTGACGCAGACCGAACTCGTGAACGTGTCTATCGATCAGATCGAAGCCGCGGGCCGCGCCGATCTCGATCGCAATACGGCGGCGCTCAAGAGCGAATGCGAGACCTATGCTCCGAAGGCATCCTTGCTGCAATGTGCGGCGAAGATGGCGGCACACAAGCCGAAGGATGGCCCGCTGGAGTCTGCACGCGCGCAGCTTGCGATGCTCAAGGAATTCATCGTCAAGAACAATGTGGTCTCGATACCGAGCGCCGAGGAAGCGCTGGTGGCCGAGGCGCCGGTTTACAAACGCTCCAATGCGGCCTTTATCGAAGTGCCCGGGCCTTTCGATCATGGAGTTGCGTCCGTGTATTTCATCGCACCGCCCGATTCGAAGTGGAGCAAGGCCGAACAAGCGGCCTATATCCCAAGCGAGGCGACGCTGTCTTTCACATCCGTCCACGAAGTATGGCCGGGGCATTTTCTGCAGTTCCTGCACTCGAACGCCAATCCCTCGAAGCTTGAAGCTTTGTGGGTTGGGTATGCGTTCGCGGAAGGGTGGGCGCATTACTGCGAAGAGATGATGGTCGAGGAGGGCTTGGGGAAGGGTGATCCGGAGAAGCACATCGGGCAGCTCATCGAAGCCCTGTTGCGGGACGTGCGTCTTCTGTCGTCCATTGGACTGCATACACACGGAATGACCGTGGCTCAATCCGAGAAGATGTTCCGAGAGCAGGCGTTTCAAGATCCAGGCAACGCGCGCCAGCAGGCCGCCCGAGGCACCTTCGATCCTGCCTACTTGAACTACACCTTGGGCAAACTGATGATCAGGAAACTCCGCTCCGATTGGACCGCCAAGCAGCCAGGCAGCTCGGGGTCAACGGGGGCGCCCGCAGACGAACAAGCGCTCTGGCATGATTTCCACGACAAGTTCCTGTCGTACGGCGGACCGCCCATTCCGTTGGTGCGCAAGGAAATGCTGGGTGAGGAAGGCAGCTTGCTTTGAGGAAGCCTGCAGCTAATTGATCGCGACAATGATTCTGCTGTCCGCCCATAGCCCGAGAAGGCTTGCGGCGCGCAGCGGGATCTCGTCCTCGGGCAGCCACTTGGCCAGCGCCTCGCAGATCTGTCCGAATGTGCCGCCGCCGCGGGCTAAGTCGAGCGCCGCCGCTTCGTCAACGGTCATGGAACGAAAATAATTCTGCAGGTTTTGCCGCCACAGAAGCCACGGCGCTGGATACTCCGCGCATGCCGGGTCTGGCGGCGTCTCCCCGCGGCTCATTGTCTGCCATACGGCTACCGTGTTCCATTGAAGCGGCAGGCGGCGCACCGATGGATGGAACTCGAATATTAACTCGCTCCACGTCGACGGATCGAGAGCCAAGAATGCCTCTCGCGAAGTGGGTTCGGCATCCGCCGAATCGAAAACCTCCGCGAGCGTCCATTCGAGCAACGCGAGTTCCTCGAAAATAGGCATCCCGGCATAGGGCGGGCATCGCCCCAGAAATTCCGCGAGTTCGCTTCCGTACCAGCGTATTGAGCGATGCACGGAGGGATGGGTTACGACGTACTCCTCACCGAGGGTCGCGAAGTCGTCGTCCCCCAGCACCGCATGCAGAATCGGATAGGTGTCCTTGAGCGCCTCGATCAGGCGCACGCAATAGGCATTGCGATAAATGTCCAATCGTTCAGCGACCGGCAGAGGCGGCGCATCCACGATGGCATCGGCAATGGCGCTCTCCGTGCCCAACAGGTGATTTTGTAGATCCCGCTGCAAATGGCGCAGTCCCGGCATCATGCCGCCTGCCGTGTGGATCGGCCGGCAAGCTCGCGCGCGATCTGCAACTCCGCGACGAGCTCATCCAGCGGAGGGATGTTGTCGTCGCGTTCGATCATGGTCGGCACCGCGCCGAATTTCTCGACGGCCGAGCAGTAAAGATCCCACACCGGCTGTACGATCGGATGATCATGAGTGTCGATGAGATGACCGCCGAGGTCGCTGTGGCCGGCAAGGTGAAACTGGCGCACCCGCCCCTTCGGTATAGCTTGCAAATAGGTCAGAGGGTCGAAGCCATGGTTGACGCTGCTGACATAGATATTGTTGATGTCGAGCAAGATGTAGCAGTCCGCACGCTGCGCGACCTCGCGCAAGAACTCCCATTCGCTCATGTCCGATGCATGAAAGGCAAGGTAGCTCGAAACGTTTTCCAGCAGTATTTGCTTGCCGAGCGCGTCTTGCACTTCGCCGACCCGCGTCACCACCGTGGCCAGCGCTTCCTCCGTGTAAGGCAACGGCAGGAGATCGTGCACGTTGCGTCCCTCGACTCCTGTCCAGCACAGATGATCGGAAATCCAGTGCGGTTCGATGCGGGCAGCGAGCGCGCGCACGGCGGTCAAGTACTCAAGATCGACGGGATCAGTGCTGCCGATCGAGAGCGACACACCGTGCATGACCACCGGAAAACGCTCGCGTATGCGGTCCAAGTAATGCAGAGGCTTACCGCCGGGCACGAGATAATTTTCGGTGAGGACTTCGAGCCAATCGATGTTGTGAGGCTCGTTGATCAGGGCCTCGTAGTGCGGCGTACGCAGCCCAAGACCAAAGCCGGCAAGGTTCATGAGCGTGACTCGGGTAAAACCTGAGGAAGGGTCCGAAGCCGGGGCCGGGCGTTTTAAGCCCGCCCGGCCCCTGACCTTCAGCTCAAGTGCAGCTTATTTAGAGGCTGCGGCCTTGGCTTTCGCCTCTTTGCAATCTTCTTTCGACATACCAGTCCAGCCCTGGCCCTTGCAGCTGTTCATGCCCTTGCAGCTGTTCTTTGCAGACTTGCACTCGGACATGCCTTTACAAGAATTCACCCCGGCGCAATGCATGGTGCCGGCAGCGGCGTCCGCCGCGAATGACACGGTGGGCACAGCGGAAGTGAACAGCATCGCGGCCGCAGCAGCGATGGCGGCGCTCGACAGTTTATTCATCTGCATGATGTAATCCTCAATGGTTTTTTGAACAATGGTGCTATCAACGCAGCGTTATCGCTGCTCCCCAATAAGACCCGGCCAACGGTGTGATTATTACTCAATTATCTAAGCTTATGCGTATTCAATCGGAGCAGCGCTTGGGGGTTTCTCCGGCCTGCCCTGCTAAAGGAGTCTGCTTCGGCAATGCAACGCGAAAATTGTAATTTTTCTAATGATTTGACTGATATTTACGTCCAAACACGAGGCCTGGCCAATTAAAAATCAATACCGCTTGCACGCTGGCCAGCCTACGAGGTTCATTAAGATTACGTTATGATGGGTTTTACGAGGGGCGGCTGAACTCGGACACAACGGTAGCGGCATCGATTACGAAGTCGGTGCTACTCTCATATGGCAGCCGTGCGCGATTCGGATCAATGAAAAATCGGCGATGACGCGCGCAAAGCGTCGCCCAACTCTGGGCGACCGGTACGGATCAACTCATCGCCTGTGATCGTAACGGTTGCTCTTGTGGTCATTGCTGGTGTCGTCGGGTAGACGGTCGCATCAACGGGTTTCTGCTGCTGCAGCGGCCTGACTGTTGCACAGGCGGTCAGCGCAAGGACAATTATTGGGACTAACCGCTTCATAGTGCACCTTCTCGATTTTCGAGCCTTCATTTTACTCGCAATCCCGCTGGCGGAAAAGCATGCTATTCCGCCTCCAATAATCTACCGTTTGCTGGCTGGCGCGAAAGAGCCGGACGAGGCCAAGCGTCTCGCTGTGATGATTCCGAGATCGGGCGCTTGAAGCGCGGACAAGACTATGCCCGAGCTCATGGCCGGCCGGACGCCCCCCAGGTGCGCGCGGGATACGGTTGCCGCAGCAGAGCCGCATTTATTGAATTTTCGTTATGGTCAGCTGTACCTTGGACCGCCGCTGGCACCGCGTAACGGGAAGTCGTTCGGAACGCAATCAGCGGCACTTCGCTATTATTGAGAATCTTGGCGACGTCGCTGATCGCGCGCGCCGCATCCGGCGGACCATGCAACGCAGGACGACGTTACGGCGTTCTGGAAGCAGGTGGAGTTGTTCTAAGCTGTCACTTATTTATGCATGACTCAATAAGAGTCTTTATTTGGTATTTGCGCGGCAAGAGGCGCGCTTGCCTGGATCATTGACGCTGCCGCTTGTCGGGGCGATCTCGAGCCGTGCGCATCGGCGCTCGGGCCGCGTGCGTAACGAACGCTATTTCGCGGCAAAGAGCCTGTATCTCTGTTGTGAATGCAGGCGGTCCTCGCGTGGATTATCTCGCTGTCGATACTCGGGCCATCTTGAGCCCGAGCCCGCTGCGCCTTCTCGATTTAGCCGGAGCCGCTTCGAAATACGGTCATGGATCGCGGCTTATGGCGATTGCCGCCGGCGCTTGGTGGAGTTTCCCCGGGCCGCTGGTCATGACAGTGCTGTTGATGCGGGTATCCGGTGTGACTTTACTGGAGAAGGACATCGGCGAGCGGCGGCCTCACTACACGGACTATATTCGACGCACGAATGCATTTTTCCCCGGACGTCCAAGACGGGCACGTTAAGGCGGCGGGATCGAAGCCCCGCCGCCTTTGAGCACCCCTCCGATCGATCAGTCGATCAAAGTTGAGCCTCTATACCTGCATACCACTGGCGGCCGATCGCGTCGTAGGAATCCGGCGCAGTCTCCGTGCCCGTAATCTGCTGCGCCATGCCTGAGGGGAGGAACGGCGGCCTCTTGTCGAACACGTTACGGATACCACCGTAGAGCTTGGTCTTGACCTTGAAGTCCAAGGTATAGCCAAGCTGCAGGTCGTGGTAGAAGTACGACGGAACGCTGTTGAACGGCAATTGTTCCGGTGACACCTGGCTCTGATCGACCTGATCCTTCATCGGGCCCTGGAAGCGAACTGTCCAGCCGGCACTCAGGCCGTGGCCGTCATACTGCAGTTGAAGGGTGGCGCGATTTACCGGACCTCCCGGATTTTCGACGCCGCTCGGCGTCTCGGCGATCTGACCTCGGTAGTGAACGGTCGGAGATCCCGGCTGGTTGACCACATCGAGCTTCTGCAGCCAGTTCCAGTTGAGGGCAAAGCTCATGGAACCGCCGACGGGGTCTGGCAGCGCGACGCGGTATCTCGATTCCACGTCGATACCCGAGGTGACCAGCGTTGCCGTGTTGATGCTTACCTGATCGACGCGGGTCAGCTTTCCGCTATTCGGGTCGCGGAACACGCTAGTGCAGTAGGTCGGGCTGCCGGTCAGCAGGCACTGGTTCAGCAAGGTCGGGGTGTCAATCGATCCGACGGCATTGTCTATCTTGATCTTGTAGTAATCGACGGTCGTCGAGAAGTTACGGATGGCCCTCGGTGTAAACACCAGTCCCAAGGTGTAAGTCTTCGCCGTTTCGGGCTGGAGATTCGGATTGCCTGAGTTAAAGCCCGTGACGGTCTGGTAATCTAGGAAAGTGTAGTTGAAGCCACCGGGGGTGGCGATGGCATTCGCAACAGCCGGGATCGACCTGCAAGCCGCAGCCACCGCGCCGGCGGTCGCGCCCGTGACGTGGTCACAGGGGTCCTGGACGCTCGGGAAGGTCTGCGCCGCACCCTGGTACAGTTCGGACAGATTGGGCGCGCGCGTCGCCTTCGAATACGCACCACGAAAGCGCAAATCCTCCACCGGCGCGTAATTGACGCGAAAGTTCCAGGTGGAGACGCGGCCGACCGTGTTGTAGTCGGAGCTCCGGTAGGCTCCCTCAACGTACATATCCTTGGCGCCTGGCATGTCCTTGAGCAGCGGCACCGACACCTCGGTGAAGACGTCTTTCACGGTGTACGAGCCGAAGGTGTTCGGAACCTGATTGCCGCCGTTCAGGCCGAGGTTCGACAACGCATCCCACACCTCGCTGCTTTGCTCGGTGCGGTGCTCGGCACCGACGACCGCAACGATGTCGCCGGCCGGCAGCTTGAACAGCGGCCCTTGCGCGATCGCGGAGTAGATCCGCTCTTGGATCACGGCCTCGCGATTCTCCAGCGCGTTGATATAGGCGGCCGCCGCCGGCGTGATCGAGTTAACGCCGAAGACATTGATCGGCACGCACCCCTGCGCTTGGGCGACCTTATCGCGGCAGACGATCTTGCCTGTCACCGGGTCCACTACGGAGTCGAGCGCGAAGCGCATGTTCAGCACATTGACCTGGCCCGTGCTCTGCTGGCTGTCGGTCGTGCGGCCGTAGTTGTACGAAATGTCATAAGTCCAGGGCGTGCTGAAAATGTCGCCCTTGACGCCGCCGACGACGCGGGCCGTCTGGCGGCGCGCCTCGCTGCTGCGAATGGCCACGTCGGTCAGGCGCCTGCGTTCACCGAGATAGGTGATGCAGTCGGCCGCCTTTCCGGTCGAGCAGCCGTTCGTGATAGTCGGATCCGCATTGTCTGCGGCGATGATCGCCCTCAGGCCCGCCGGTATGTAGGCGTTCGTGACTGGAATTCCGACGCCCGATCCGCCGTAGACATTATCTGTGGTTAAAGCCGGACCGATTTCCAGCGCGAACGGTTCGATCTGGGTAAGGGTGTGCGTCTGGCCGTAGGTGAACTCGGTGTAGAACTGCTGCTTTTCAGCGAGGTCGAACTTGACGACGCCGGAAATCAATGTGCGGTCGGTGGGGATCGTTATACGACGGTAGGCGTCGCGATTGAATCCGAGGCTGGTCGCATAGGGGACGACGGCGCCGGTCTTGTCGAAGGTGTACAGGCCGTCATCGACATTTCCATTCGCGTCGGCAAGCGTGAAGTTGCCCTGCGGATTGAAACTCGAAAATGCGCCGAAGATGCCCTTACGCGTAATACTGGTATCTATCCCGGAGATGGAGCGCTGCGGCGATCGGACGCCCGAGTCCCTATCGTAAGTGATGTTGAGCATGGCCGAGCCGCGATCCTCGGCAAAAGATTTGCCGACGGTCAGAGCTCCGAGCCGGTTGTTTGCACCGCCCTCTGTGGCGCCCCCGGCTTGGCCGCGAACGCGGATGCCGTCGAAATGGTCCTTGAGAACGAAGTTGACGACGCCAGAGATTGCTTCGGAACCGTATATGGCCGATGCACCGCCGGTGATGATGTCGACCCGCTCGATGAAGTCGGTCGGAATCATGTTGACGTCGACCACGTTCGTGGTGGAGGACGTGTAGCCCGACACAAACCGTCGACCGTTCACCAGCACCAGGGTACGGTTGTCGCCGAGGTTGCGCAGGTTGATCGAGTTGATGCCTCCGCCCGCCGTCGAGAAGTTGGTGTTAGCGCCCGACAGTCCCGAGATGCCCACTTGCGGCAGGTTGCGCAGGACGTCGGCAACGTTGAGATCGCCGCTCGCCTGGATCTCCGTGGCGCCGACGATGACGATCGGGGTACTCGCCTGAAGCTCGGGCCGAGCGATGCGCGAACCGGTGACGACGATTTCCTCCAAGCTCGTGGCGCTGGTACTGGTGTCCGCGGCGAATGCGGCCGGGGTCACAGTGAGGGCCGCCAACACTGCGCCAACGGCGCAGTGCAGCGGAGTTTTAATCTTCCATTGTCGGTTCATGTCGTACTCTCTCCCTTAATCAATGAAATTCTTTATTGAATCGAATTACCCGTAAAAGAACGTGATGACCTAGAATTGAGTGGGTCGCGATTTTTCAAGAATTTTTGGGCGGCCGAGCTATTGGAGATAAGCTGACGCTAGACCATAGCTCTTCATGTGACTTCTCCCTAAGCGAACGGCCGGTGTTTCGCGTCGTGCTTTTGAGGAGCACAACAGCTGTTTCCAAGCATCATTTCGCGTTTTATTGAATTCCCAGCATAGAATGCACTCGTCATTGACAGTACGCAATACGTATGAAGGTTTTCGCGAATGGTCCGCGGCGGCACGTGAACGTTTAGAGTGGTTGCGCGAGGCACCTCCGCTATTCCCAGGGTCCCCGTTTCGCGCCATCGCAAATTGAGGTCTATCATGAATCTGTCCAGTTGCCGCTTTGGAGCGTTCGCATTAGTTTTGCTGGCGATCGGCTCGCGCGCTGATACGGTCGCCGATTGGGCGGATAAGACCACCGAAATTGCGACGGATGGTCCCAATACGATTCGAACCATGGCGCTAGCGCAGAATGCAGTGTACGAGGCGGTGAACGCGATAACCTCGCGCTTTCCGCGCGACCGTGTCGATCTTGGGACCGCGAAGGGCGCCTCCATCGACGCGGCGGTCGCCGCGGCCAGCTGGACGGTGTTGATGCACGAAGCTCCGGCGCTCAAGCCGCAGACCGAGGCGGCTTACGACAAGGCACTGCATTCTTTGCCTGATGACGCGCCCCGCATGCTCGGCGTCAATCTCGGCGTGCGCGCAGCGGAGGATGTGCTGGCAAAACACACCGACGATCTGGAAAATCCGGAGCCTTATCGCCCGGTGACCGCGCCGGGTGTGTACGTGCTCACTACTTTTCCGCTCGGGGTCGCGGTTGCGCAGCATCGCCCGTGGTTCTTGAAGAGTGCGGCCCAGTTTCGGCCGGGACCGCCGCCCGATCTCAATAGCGCCGTCTGGGCACGGGACTACAACGAGACCAAGACCTTCGGCGCAGTCAACAGTACGGTTCGAACGCCTGAACAAACCGACATCGCTCGATTCTGGGCTACCGCTCTGCCGGACGTCCACGTGGGGATCGTGAGTTCCTTCGCCCGCGCTCCCGGCCGCGAGGTGACACGCAACGCGCGGCTCTACGCGGCAGTGACTGCCGCGCTGAACGACACTGAGATCGCCGTCTTCGAGGCCAAGTATCACTTCAACTTCTGGCGGCCGATCACGGCTATCCGCAACGGAGATCGGGATGACAACGCGGCTACCGAGCGCGATGCCGGATGGCTGCCGCTGATCGTCACGCCGATCCAGCCCGAGTATCCGTGCGCGCACTGCATGATTGCGGCCACCATCGCAACGATTATTCGCATCGAAAACGGTAAGGATTCGCTGCCGCCCTTGAGCACGAGGAGCAATACGTTGCCTGGCGTAACACGCCACTGGGCACGGACTGAAGACGTGGTCCAAGAGGTCACCAACGCGCGCATCTGGGACGGCGTGCATTACAGAAAATCGGGGGAGGCGGGGGTCCGGATGGGGGAGCAGGTTGGTGCGCTGGTGGCCGCCGCATACGGGATTCATTAAGTACCGCACCCCCGGTGCGCATCCCATGTTGTATCTCAGCAACATAAATTATAGCGTTGAATAAGCTTCTTTTGCGTATTGTGGTGCTCCGGGAAAACCGTATACTGCGGGCATTGCGTAATTTATGACGCTGTCTTAGAGAAAACATTCGAAGGGATGGACAACGCGAGACAGCGACGTCCAAATAATTTCGTTATCAGGGAGCAACCAAGAAATGCCGACGGAACCGAATCTGATTCTTAGACGCTTCGTGCGAATGGCGCTGTTAGGCGGAGGGGCTTTCGCAGCAGGCACTGCAAGCCATTCCGCTCAGGCTCAAGCCCCCACTGCCGATGCAGCCACGCCGACGCCGGCGTTGCAGGAGGTCGTAGTTACGGGTTCGCGCATTGCAACTCCAAACCTCGAATCCATCAGTCCGGTGACCGCCGTTACCAGCGAAGAGATTAAGACCACGGGTGTGGTGCGCATCGAAGACCTGCTCAACAGTCTGCCGCAGGTGGTCGCCGACCAGGGCTCGGGCTTGTCCATGGGCTCGAACGGTACGGCTACCCTGAACCTCCGCGGTCTCGGCGCAAACCGCACCCTGGTGCTGGTCAATGGGCGCCGGCTTCAAGGTGGTGACCCGGGCGCCGCATTGGGTGCGACCCCGGCCTTTGCCTCGGCCGCGGACATCAACCAGATCCCGGTCGCTTTGATCGAACGGGTCGATGTTCTCACCGGCGGCGCGTCGTCGACCTACGGCGCAGATGCCGTGGGCGGCGTCGTCAACTTCATCATGAACGATCATTTCGAAGGCGTGCGGCTCGATTCGAACTTCGGCATCTATAACCACAGCAACCACCAGGCTTTTATCAACCCGCTGCTGAAAGCCAAGAACTTTCCCACGGTCAATGGTACAAATTGGGACGGCAGCAACAAGGACTTCACGGTCGTGTTGGGCCAAGCCTTTGCCGATGGTGCGGGGCACATGGAAGGCTACCTGGGCTACCGTCGAACTTCTCCCATCACGGCCGATCACCGCGACCATGCGGCTTGTGTGCTGACGTCGGCAGGCAGCTCGACCAGCGCCGGCCCCTATGTCTGCAGCGGCTCGAGCAACTCGGCTCCTGCGGTGTTTTACAACGCTTCCACCGGCAAATCGTATCAACTCGACCCGGCCGGCACTGTCGTGTCGAAATACGCGCGGTACAACTACGCCGCCACCCACTACTTGGAGCGTAACGACGAGCGCTATACGGCGGGCTTCATGGGCAAGCTGAAGCTCAACGACCACGTCGAGGCGTATACCGAATTCAGCTTCATGGATGACATCACGACGGGGGCCTACGCGCCCGCGGGCGCCTTCCTCGGCAGCGGGAAGAACACCGATTCGGAGACCGGCTTGCCGGACGGTAATATGAGCGTCAACTGCGGCGCCGGCAACTTCGGCAACTCCGGCATGAATCCGTACCTCACAGCGTCGGAGTTCAGCGTGATTTGCGCGGGAGGCGCCAAGGGCGGCCCGGTCCTGAACGGCCCGGTGTTAAGTTATACCAACTCGACGCGGCCGACAGGGGCCACCGCGTACCAGATCCAGAACGGCAATGCGCAGCTGATCTTCGCGCGCCGCAACATCGAAGGCGGACCGCGCCAGGACAACTACACCCACACGGCCTATCGCGGCGTGCTGGGGCTGCGCGGCGAAATCACCGAGGGCTGGACCTACGATATGTATGGGCTCTTTTCCCAGACGCGGTCCTTGGATTTCCACAACAACGATACTTCCACGAATCTCATTCAAAATACGCTGCTTGCCGTCAAAAATCCGGTGACGGGGGCGATCACCTGCCAGGGCAGCCAGCCCGGATGCGTACCGTGGAACATCTGGAATCCTGCGACATCGCCGGCCGCAGCGGCTGTGAAATACTTCTCCGCCCCCGGGGAGTACTCGGCCGACGCGGCGGAAGATCTCGTCAGCGGCTACATCAATGGCGATCTGACCAGTCGCGGCGTCAAGTCGCCCTGGGCAGCCGACGGTCTGAAAGTCGTGTTCGGTACGGAGTACCGCCGGGACACGCTGACCACCCAGCCGGATCAAGAGCTGCAGACGGCGGACCTTGCGGGGTTCGGCTCGCCAATACCCCCGGTGAATGCCTTGTCGCACGTGTGGGAGGGTTTTACGGAAGCCCGTATGCCGATCGTGCGCGATGCGCCGTTGGCGAAGTCGCTGGATGCGGAAGCCGGCTACCGCTACTCGAGCTACTCGGCAGGTTTCAACACCAATACCTGGAAAATCGGTCTCGAGTGGGCGCCGGTCAGCGACGTTCGCCTGCGAGCTAGCTACAACCAGGCGGTGCGAGTCCCGAACCTGCAGGAACTCTTCCAGCCGCAACACGTCGGCCTCGATGGCGGCAGCGATATTTGCGCCGCCGGCACGAAGCTGACTGCGCTGCAGTGCTCGTACCTGGGTGTCACCGCTGCCCAATTCGCCGCGGGCGTACCCCCCTCGCCGGCCTCTCAATACAACGGTTTGATCGGCGGCGCTACGAACCTCCGGCCGGAAACCGCCAAGACCACGAATGTCGGCGTGGTATTCACGCCGACGTTCCTGCCGGGCTTCAGTGCGACACTCGACTACACCGACATCAAGATCACGAACCTCATTCAATCCTTCGGGGCAAGCACGATTCAGGCCAACTGCCTCGCGACCGCGGATGCCGCCAGCGTCTGGTGTCAGAAAATCCACCGCAGCGCCCTGGGAGATCTGTGGACGAGTTCACAGGCGTACGTCGTCGATCCGCTGTTAAACGAGGGCGTTCTCGAGAACAAGGGAGTCGACCTCGGAATGGCCTACCGGCTCGACATGGGCGCCTTTGGCAAATTCCGCAGCCGCATGGACGCGGGCTATCTCCTGAAGTTGCTGTATACGCCGGCTTCGGTGGGCGGTATTCCCGGCAAGCCCTATGACTGTGCGGGTCAGTTCGGCATAACATGTTCGGCAAACACTCCGCCTGCCCCGAAGTACCGCCATCGGCTGGCGCTCGACTGGGATACGCCGCTCACCGGCTTCTCGGCCGGGGCGACTTGGCGCTTCTTCGGTCCCGTGCACAATTCCATCACGAATCCATCGTCTCCTGACTTTAAGCCGGCATTCGGCGTTCCCGGGGACAATAGGATACCGACGGTCAGTTACCTCGACGTGCGCGTCTCTTACGTTATCAACAAGGTCACGGCACGGCTTGGGGTGAACAACGTGGCCGACAAGGACCCGCCGATCATCGATACCCTGAACGACACCGGCAATTCGATTTACGGCGAGAGCAACACCTTCCCGTCGCTGTACGATTCGCTGGGCCGGTACATCTATGCGAACGTGACGATAGACTTCTAGGGGTTAGACATCGCCTTGATGTGACTGAGGACGGCGGGCATGGGCCCGCCGTCCTCTTGTACGGGCCCCGCACCCGCAATCAGGCGGCCTGTGATACAAAGCGACTCATGGCCGGAACCGACCTCGCAACACAGCGTCGCTTGGAGGCCGCCGTCCGCGCGCACCGCGCGGGCCGCGTGCGGGAGGCGGCTGCGGCGTACGATGAACTCCTGCGTCGCGATCCCGACAACGCGGACCTGATGCAGCGGTTTGGCGCGGCGCTCGCAGAACTTGGGCGCACCGAGGAGGGCGCGCAATGGATGGCGAGTTCGCTGGAGCTCGAGCCGGACCGCCCCACCGTCTTGATCAATCTGGCGAAGGCGTTGCATGCCCTCGGCCGCGATGAGGCGGCGCTGCGTTGCGGCGATCGCGCCGCGAGCCTCGATGGCACGGTGGCCGGCGCTTATCGGGTACGCGCGGCGGCGCTGACGGCTTTGGGGAGGCGCGAGGAGGCGCTAGCAAGTAGCGGCCAAGCGGTACGCTTGGCGATGCAGGATGCCACGGCGCACCTGGAGCTTGGGCTGGCTCTGGACGCGGTGGGACGGTCGGACGATGCCCTCGCTTGCTCCTCCCGCGCCCTCGCGCTCGATCCGAACTTGGGCGCCGCACACCATCACCACGGCATTTTGTCCGCCCGATTGGGACGGCAGGAACAGGCGCTGCGCAGCTTCGATCGTGCGCTCAAGCTGCAACCGTACTCCGCAGCCCTGCACAGCAACCGGGGCAACGCGCTGGTAGAGCTTAAGCGCCTGGCCGAAGCCGTCCAGAGTTACGACACGGCGCTCGCGATCGAGCCTTCGAATCCCGAGACATTGCACAACCGCGCGGTAATGCTGGCCTTGTCGGGGCGGTCCGTCGAAGCGCTGCGCGATTACGACGAGTTGCTGGCGCGTCACGGAGCGACGGCGGCCGATTTGATCGGCCGCGGGACAGTGCTGGTGGCGCTCGGGCGCTTTGGCGAGGCTGTCGAACCATTGCAAAATGCGATCGCGGTGCTTCCAGGGGAGGCCGAGGCGCATATTCAGTTGGGAGTGGCGCTGCTCGGCCTCGATAGAAACGCGGAGGCGGCGGAGCATTTCGACCGTGCGCTCGCAATCCGTCCGGAGGTCCCGGAACTGCTGACCAACCACGGTGTCGCGCTCGCGGCGCTCGGCCGCACCGAGGAAGCGCTCGAGCGCTTCCGGCGGGCGTTGACGGTAGACGGTGGGGCGCCCGATACGCACGTCAATATCGGCGTCGTGCATAAGGCGCAGGGCCGTTACGACCAAGCGGGTCTTCATCTTGAACTAGCCCTCGCGCTGCAGCCGGATCATGCCGCGGCTGAATTCGAGCTAGCGATGCTCAACCTGTCGCTGGGTGATTTCAAGCGCGGTTGGTCGCAGTACGAGTCGCGACTCCGGGTGCCGGCTTTGGCGGCAACGGTGCGCCATTTCGAGGTTCCGCGCTGGGACGGCGCGCAATTGCTCGCGGGCGAGACCCTCCTCATCCACGCCGAACAAGGCTTGGGTGATACGCTGCAGTATTGCCGCTACCTTCCCCGCTTGGCGGCGACGGGCGCAGGGGTCGTGTTCGAAGTGATGCCCGCCCTAAAGGCGCTGATGGGCACTCTGCCCGGTGGGATTCGCGTCGTAGCTCGCGGCGAGCGGTTGCCGCCGATCCACTATCACTGCCCTTTACTCAGTCTGCCGCTGGCATTCGATACCGTGCTTGCGACGATTCCTGCCGAGATACCGTACCTCGCGGCAGACCCGCAACGGATCGCGCGATGGGCGCCGCGCGTTGCCGGCTTGGCCGGCCTCAAGGTGGGAATCGCCTGGCAAGGCAATCCCGACGTGGAGCGGCTCATTTGGGCACGGGGCCGTTCGATTCCGCTCGCGGCCCTGAAGCCACTCGCGGAGCTGTCGGGGATAAGCCTCGTGTCACTGCAAAAGGGCGCCGGCGCTGAACAGTTGCGGCAGGTGCCGTTTCGAGATCGGGTTCTCGACCTCGGCCCGGAATTCGACGGCGGTGCGGATGCCTTCCTCGACGCCGCCGCGGTCATGGCGTCATTGGATCTCGTGGTGAGCTCGGACACCTCGATTGTGCACCTTACCGGCTCCCTAGGCCGACCCGTGTGGACCCTGCTGCATGCCTCACCCGACTGGCGATGGCTCTTGGGGCGCACTGACAGCCCTTGGTATCCCACGATGCGCCTGTTTCGAAAGTCGAGCGGCGGGTGGGACCACCTCGTCGCCGCCGTCGCGGCGGAACTTCAGTCGCTGGCAGCCGAAATCGGTTACTGAATTCGTTTGACCCGGGTTTTGCGATGATGATCCGCGGCGAGCCAGAGTGAGCCCATCGCGCCATGCTCGATCTGCACTGCCTCGCCCACTGCGAAACGAACGGCGGAGCGCGCCTCGGCCTGGATCCAGATCTGGCCGTTGTCCAGCGTAAATATATATTCGCCGCGCGCCGCCTCCTGCAGAGCCGAGATTTTTCCGGGCAGCGACTCGTTCTCGCTCTTGGGGTTGGCCGCCGGGTCGCGCTTGCGTGCAATATCCACGGTCATGCCGAATCGATCGGTCTCGATCTTCGGCAACGCACTCGCCAACACATCAAAGCAGGCGAGGCGGTTTTGTCCGTTCGTCTCCAGTGAACACCGCCGTAGGCCGTCGGCCAGCGGCTCGATTGCTGCGAGCACCGGAGTGCTCGCGAGGGCGAGGACCAGCAAGAACGATGGGGGGTAGAGCCTTCTCATCGCGACCCCAAGTCCGGCGCGTCCGCACCGTAATATCGGCCGAGTCCCATCGTGAAACCGCGTACGAGGTCGCGTTCGGCCGCAGTCAGCAAGGGATTCCAGATGTCGAAAATCAAAACGATCCGGATTTGATCGCTGTCGTTCCAGGCTTCGTGGTCGATAGTGTCGTCGAAAACCCAGGCCTTGCCTTTCTGCCACTGCCGGACCTGCGAGCCAACGCGAAAACCGCAGCCCTCGGGGATCACCAGCGGAAGATGTACGATGGAGCGCGTGTTGGTCGTGCCCGTGTGCGCGGGCAGCCGGGTGCGAGGCTTCAACACCGAAAAATAGGCGCCTGGTGCGTACTCTGGGATGTCGCAGAGGGGTAGCTGCGACAGCACCGCGGTGGTTTTCGGACACTTTTCCGCGTGCTGGATGACGGGCGCGCCATCGTCTAAGAGGTTGTAGACGCTCCAGTCGAGCGAATGATTGAGCGGTGTCCACTGGTCCATGGGGGTGCTCGCCGGAAAATCGACATAGGGTCTGAAACCGGCACGATCGCCCGCCAATGCGGCGAGCGCTTCGGCCGCAATGTCCTCTGTGGCCGCCTCGAGCGTGCCGAGCCAAGGGAAATCCTCGCGCCGAAAGAACTCGATGGCCGGCAGGTAGGGAAACAGAAATCCCTTCGGCTCATGCCCGTACACGCGCCGCTTGCGCAGGAACAGGTCGCCGCAGGCATCGTAGCGCTGCTGATCCGCGCCCGCGTGCTGCTGCCGCAACGGGGCGAGTTGCTGCTCCAGGAAGGCTTCCAATTCACGCGCGTTGGCGCTCACCCGTTCCTGGGCGTGGGTCAGGGCGGCGGCCATATTTTGCGCAACCGGCGTGCCCGACGCGACGCAATCGAGCGCGGCTTGGTAGACCGTTGCCGCCGCTTTCCGGTTATCGAGCCGCTCCAGAAGCTCCGCCTTCTGCAGCAGGGCGGGCACGTAGCGAGGCTCGATCGCCAAGGTCTTCTCGAGCGCCGCGCCTTCCGCCTTCGTGTCGCTCAAGCTGCGGCACGCGGTCGCGAGGTTCAACCAAAGGACCTTTGAGCCGCTATCGAGGGCGATGGCCCGTTCGTATAGTTCCCGAGCGCGGCGTGCGTCGCCGCTCCGCATCATGTGGCCAGCCGCTGCATTCAGCACGATGGGTTGCTGTGGAGCGCGCGCCAAGGCCGCATCCACCAGCTTCATGGATTCGGCCGGCGGTTGGCTCGCAGAGACCTGCAGAATGGCATCCGCCAATGCACACGCCTCGGGTTCGGTGATCGATGCCGCATTCACGGCGGCACCTGTTGCGCAGCGCCGGGCGCGGGCGCGGCGTCCTGAAAAGCGAACCAGCAATTGAACGCAACGGTGATGCGCTCGCCAGCGCCCTCGAAGGGCTTCACATCGTGCAGGACCCACGACGGAAACAGGACGAGTTGTCCCGGCTCGAGTTGCACGTGGCGAATGTGGTAGGCAAACCCGCCTCTTAAGTTCAAATTGGCCGCGTCCATATACATCGCAGCGGCCACCGAGGGATTGACGAAGCTCAAGAGGCCGCTCTCCCGCTTGTCCGGGTCGTGCTTCCCCGGGTCCACACAGTAAACACCCGACCAGGAAGCATTCGGATGGTTGTGGAGCGCGAAGAAGCCGCCACGCCGAGTCACATGGAACCACGAGTCGGAGGAGATGAGCATGCGCCCCAAGGCCGCTGTGTCGTAGCCGTTGAGCTGGCCGATCATCCCCATCATCTGGTGCCAGCAGAACTCCTTGAGCTGCTGCACGCAGCGATCCGGCCAGCGGAATACTTGAAATTCGCTTTCGAATACCCGCCGATTGCGTTGCGTGAGCGGATTGGGATTCGCATGCACCGCGCCTTCTGCCGCCCGCCGCAGAAACAACTCGCGCAGCTGTCCGTTCAGTGCATCGCAATTGTCCAGCTTCGCAAATCCGAACGGGACGGCGAAATACGGAATTATATCCGGCATGCCACGGGTTCTGTGAGGGTCATGGGTCCTGGTATGGCTGTAGCGTGTATGATATCCCAGATCATGGCACCTTCACTCCGCCACCTATGGTGCGGCGTGTACCTGTTGGGCGCGCTATTCGGGGGCTCCCCCGCGGGGGCCGCGCCGGCTGCTGCACCTCTGGACACCGTTCTGCCCGGGTCGGCAGAACCCGGATTGGATGCGCCGCTCGCGAGCGACGCGCTGCTGTTCGCCTCGCCGACCACCCGCGATCACATCGGGCGGGTTGTCGTGCCAGTGATGGTCAATGGCCAAGGGCCCTTCCGATTCATCGTCGATACGGGGGCCAATCATTCGACCATTTCGCCGCGGCTCGCGCGGCAGCTTGGTCTCAAAGCCGCCGAGGAGGCCTCGATCGTGCTTGACGGCATCACGGGTACGGCGCAGGTGTCGTTCGTCACGATCGACCGGCTGCAAGCTGGCGATTTGACGATCGGCAGCACCGACTTGCCGGTGGTGTGGGCGCCGGTAATGGCCGGCGCCGACGGAATACTGGGTGCAGCCGGGCTCACGGAAAAAAGCCTGCTCATCGATTTCCAGCGCAATCAAGTGGCCATCTCCCGTGGAGTCAAGCCTGAGGTGCGCGCCAACTCGACCAGGATCCATGGGCTGCATTCGGTCCCCGGTTTGATCACCGTGGCTAGTCGGGTCGGTGGGGTGCCGGTCCTTGCGGTCATAGATACCGGCGCCGAGCGGACCTTGGGTAACCTTGCCCTGCGTGATGCGCTCCGGGCGCGCCGAATGCACGGGGTCTTGGCTCAGATGACGTCGGTCTATGGGGCCACCAAGGAAGTCGAAGTGGGCGAAATCCTGAGGGCTCCGCCGATCGTCATCGATGCGCTGCGAATAAATGACGTCGCAATCGTGTTCGGAGAATTCCACATCTTCAACGTCTGGAGGATGCAGGACCGGCCCGCCATGATCATCGGCATGGATGTCCTGGGTACGGTCGCGTCGCTCTCTATCGATTTCAAGAATCAGGACGTGTATGTCAGCAGTCTCCCGGGTAGGAGCGACATGTTGTCGGTGATGCGCGGGATGACCGGGGACTCCGCCGTAAGGAAGTAGTGACCTCGTGATCGAATCCATCAAGATGGCGTCTCCTTCCGATCCCGAATTGCTGTTGGAACTCGCGCGGCGCGATCTGGCAACCGACCAGCCGGCAGCCGCGGAGGCCAAGTGCCTTCAGGTGCTCGGAGAACACCGTCATCATGCGGCGGCGCTGCAGGTGCTCGGGCAAGTCCTTCATTCTCAAGGACGGCACGAGGACGCTGTGCGAGTGTTCAATGCGCTCACGTTGCAGGAGCCGACGGTCGCCGGACATTGGCAGAATCTCGGGGCCGCCCTTCGACCGACCAAGCGGTACGCGCAGGCCCTTGCGGCATTCGAAAGGGCATTGCAACTCGCGCCGCCGTCGTCGGCGCTGCTCTACAATCTGGGCGTGCTGCAGATGGACCGTTGTGACTACCGAGCAGCTTACCTCGCGCTGCGTGACGCCGTGGCTCTTGCGCCCGCGGATGCCACGACCCGTTGGGCCTTCGCGCAGTGCTGCTATGACATGGTGCAGCTTGACGAAGCCCGTGCCGCGCTCAAGGACTGGCAAAGTCTCGACGGAGTCAGCATCGAGATCAGCGCGCGCATTGCCCTTCTCCTGGTGATGCTGGGAGCTGGGCATGAGGCCTCGCCGCTGATCGAGCGACTTCTTGCGAATCCTCCTCGCAGCGGGCGCACAGCGCTCGTGTTGGTATCCACCCTGGAGCGTCTGCAACGCCTCGTTGAGGCGCGCGCAATTACGCAGTGGGTCGAGCTCAACGACCGCAGTCACGACGATGATCCCGAGAGGCTGATGCTATCGGGCATCTTGGCCGACAGAGCTGGGCAGCGTGAGGAGGCTTACCGATACCTGTCGCTCGCGCTGCAAAACCACAACGAATTCGTGCGCCGCCATCATGTGCTGTTTCCGTTTGCAAAAGCTTGCGATGCGCTGGGGCGATACGACGAGGCTTACAGCGCTGCTGAAGAGGCCCACAGCTCCCGGCGGGCATTCCTCGAACTCGCGACGGGTGCGTCGTCGGCGCAGGAGTCTCCGTTATTGGCGCGCACTTCGAATGGATGCGATCCGGATGATATTGCGGTATGGGAGGAGACCGGACCCGCAATGCAGGACTCTCCACTCTTCATCGTGGGATTCCCGCGCTCGGGGACGACGCTGCTCGAGCAGGTGCTCGATGCGCATCCGCAACTCGTGTCGATGGACGAGCAGCCATTCATGTCGAAAGCCCTGGAAACGGTCGCGGGTAGCGGTATCCGCTATCCATCCGAGCTCGGCAAGTTGACTGCGCACGCGTTAGGCGATATCCGTGCGCGGTATTGGGACCTGGCCCGGAACAAGGTGGCCCTTCTTCCGGGCCAGCGGCTCGTGGACAAGTTCCCGATGAACATGACCCTCCTGCCGTTGATTCGACGGGTTTTCCCCAATTCGCGCATCGTTCTCGCCATTCGTCATCCCTGCGATACGCTCTTGAGCTGCTTCTTGCAGAACTTCCGCGCGCCGGAGCTGGCGCTCTTATGCCGTGACCTAACCACGTTGGCTTCAGCCTACTCCCGCATCTTTGGCTACTGGTATGCGCAATGGCTCCTGCTGCGCCCAACCAGCTACGAGCTGCGATACGAGAAGCTTACGGCGGATTTCGAGGCGGAGGTCCGCAAATTAGCCTCATTCCTGCAGTTGCCATGGAACGACGCGATGCTCGCACCCGCCGAGCACGCGCTTGCCAAGGGTTTTATCAGCACGCCCAGCTACGCTCAGGTGGTCGAGCCTGTCCACGGCAAGTCCGTGGGTCGATGGAAGCACTATAAGCCGTACTTCAGGGATGCGCTTCCCATACTGACGCCTTGGATCGAGCGGTGGGACTATACGATCTAGTGCTCCTGGTGTTCCTTCTTTGCTCGCTCCGGCTCGCCCTGCTTGGCGGCTTCGGTGGAGGCTGGAGTTGCTTCCTCGGTGACCACCTTGACGTGTGCTGGTGGAGTATTCGTAACCTGAAATGCCACGCGGCGATTCAGTGCCCGTCCTTCGGTGGTCTTGTTGGTGGCGATTGGATTGGCCTGGCCGAACCCCTTGGCGGTGAGAACCGCGGCATTAACACCCTTCGCCATCAAATAAGATCGCACGCTCTCGGCCCGTTTCTGCGACAGACGCAGGTTGTAATCGGCGGAGCCCGTAGAGTCCGCGTAGCCCTGAATCTGCACGTTGAGTTCGGGCTGCTTGACGAGTGAAGCGCCCACTTCATCTAGTGTTTGCCTAGCGGGGAGCGTCAACTGAGCGGAGTTGAACTCGAAATCCACTGCGCGCACAACCAGCGTTTGCTCGATGATGCGGCAGTCGGCATCGACCTGAAAACCGGCTGGAGCTACGCAAGGAGCGGGAGCGGGCGCGGGCGGCGGGGGCGGTTCGGGCTCCGGCGGGGGCGGCGGTAACGCCCGGGCGACGGGCGGCGGCGGCGGAGTCGGCGCACCGAACATGAATTGAAAGCCGACGCCAAAGATTACATCGCCGGGATTGCGCGGCACATCGATCATGGCTCTGCTGAATTCCCATCGATATTTGGCCTCGGTCCGCAGCTGCAATCGTGTGCGGCCGGTCTGGCTTCCAACGCCCGTCAAGAGCCCGGCTCCGGCCTCGGCCTGCCACTTATTATAGTTGTCCGATACGTGCCCGATGTTATCGCTCATGAAGCCGGCCCCCGTGATGACGTATGGGCGAAAAATGGAAGTCATCGGTGGAAACTTGTACAACAGGTCGAGCGACGTGGCGGTGAGCTTTTCGCTGAGGCCGGTCCCCGATATTTTGAATGAGCCATTGCTGGCGGCGATTTCGGCCGCAAAGTTGGGCGCGAAGTTAAAGCCGATCCCAAACTGATATCCGACGTGTTCTTCCGAAATTCGCCGATGGTCGAGCAAGGTGTATTGCAGCATCGGGCTCAGATACCACGCATGGGTGTCGTCGTAGGCCTCAGCCGCCCGGATGGTCTGGCTTGCCATAACGGCGCAGCCGGCGGCCATGAGCCCGCCCAAGATCACTCGCTTCATACAGTCTCCGTTCTAAATTCGCATTAACGCAACAGGCGCATCAACCGCGGTGCGCCACAAATTGGCTTTCATTTAGCCATGTTTATGTAAACTACTCAAGCGCACAAAGGAATGTTGCTTTTATACTACACAAGGTTGGAATGTATGTAGGAGAGTCGCTCGTCCTCTCGTAGGAGATAGGGATATTATGTTAAGCAGCTGATTATGGCGTGAATGAGTCGAATCCTAGCGCAGGCGAATCTCAAACACTTTCGGCCAATTCTTTCCCGTGACGAACAAGCGGTCGTTCTTGGCGTCGTAGGCGATGCCGTTGAGGACGTCAGTGTGCCCGCTGACGATGTCTTCGCGCTTCAATAGGCCGGAGAGATTGATCCCGCCAACCACGTGGCCGTCGCGGGGATCGATGCGTACCACCCAATTGGTCTGCCAAATATTGGCATAGATTTCGCCTTTCACCCACTCCAGCTCATTCACGTTTCCCAAGGGCTTTCCCTCGATGGTGACCTCTATTTTGCCGGTCTGTTTTAGCGTGTTCGGATCGAGGTAGCGAAGCTGCGAGGTTCCGTCGCTCATGATGATGTGCTTATCGTCGCGGGTCAGAGCCCACCCTTCTCCCTCGTAATGAAACTCCCTTTGCAGCTTGAACGTCTTCAGGTCGAAGACGAAACCGAGATGCGATTTCCAGGTGAGGCTGATGAGGCGCCCGTGCCAAGCCACGATGCCCTCGCCGAAATACTGGGCAGGAATGTCCAGCTTCTGAACCACTTCACCCGTTTCGAGCCGTACTTTGCGAATGGTCGAGTGTTCTTCGAGGCCGGTGCTCTCGTACAGGTATCCGTTCAAGTAAAAAAGCCCTTCGGTGAAAGCCGAGGCATCATGCGGATAGACATGGACCACCTCATAGTCGTAGGTGGGGATCGCCGCCGGCGAGACCCTCGCGCAAACCATCGCACAAACCACGAACGGGAGCCGCAGCAGTTTCATCGTCGCAGCAGCCTTGTCACTGAGCAGCTGTTTGACCGCTCGCGGTCGTGTCGGTGCTGGGCGCGTCGTAGGTAACGAGTCCTGCGAACTCGAATGTGCTCACCAGCAGCGCATCATCGCCACCCACGGCATGGGCCGGCTGCGTACAAAAGCCGCGTGCTTCCACCCTAAATGAGCCTTTCGTTTTCATCGGCCGCTGCGCTAGCGAGTCCACCGTACAGCGGGAGTCGCCGAGCGTTCCATAGATCCGGCTCGCACCTTGATCAATGACTGTGAGATTCACGCCGTTGGTGCGTGCCGGCATGCCCTCGCGGATTCCGGTGATGCCGAAAACGAACAGCAAATCCGGCGAGGCCGCCGCTGTGCGCCTAAAACTCATGCGCACGCCGGGCGGATTGTCCTTCCGCTCGCCCTGACAACGCGTGCCGCTGTTGGGCCAATCGATTTTCGCTTCGATCGCGCCGCCCAAGGTCGCTCGCAGGTAGCCATCGCCGGTTTCTAGACAACCTCCCACGAGCGCCGAGTGCTTCTCCGGCGGAAGCGTGTGTGGCTCGGCTGCAAGACCGGCTCCAGAGATTGAGAGCATAAGCGCCCAACCGACGGCGGCCGCTGCGAGGCTCTTTGTCATCGGCTGAAGGTGTGAAGAGGTATTCGATCGCATGATTGCACGCGGCAAGCTCTGGGTGCGCCGGCTCATTGTGCCACGGGCGATGCATTGTGCCAGGGGCAGCGCCCGTCGATGATCAGATACAATCGTCGCGCATGAGCAGAAACGACGGCATATTGAAGGGTCGGTCGCGCGGCGTCCACGCCTCCGCGGCTGCCAAAGCCCTGCCGGCACTCGTCTGCATGCTGAGTCTCGTTGGCTGCTCTCTGATGACGCCTAAGTTCAATCGTCCCAATATCACCGTCGCGAGCATTGAGATGCGCGGCGGCAACATGCTCCAGCAGAATTTCGCGGTCAAGCTCGGTATTCAAAATCCCAACGCCCGGGCGCTCCCTGTCAAAGGTGTGCATGTGGAACTCAGCGCGGGCGGCGTCCAGATCGCAAGCGGCGTAAGCGATCACGACTTTGTCGTTCCCCCTTTCGGGGATTCACAGTTCGATATGACGATCAAGGCAAACCTGGGCGCGGCCGTGCTGCTCCTCGCCCAAAAGCTGGATCAGCGAGCTGAGTCGGTCGACTATGACCTAACCGGCTCAGCGAGCATCGATTTGCCCTTCCTGCGCGACTTGCCGTTTCGTCAAAGCGGTTCTTTCTCGCTGCACGGCGTACAGTAACTTATTGAAATAGCTATATTTATTGAATTAGGACGTCCGGACCGTGGGCGCCCTCTGGTAAACTTTCGCGCCTGAACGAAAGGTGCCGCTGCCCGGCGGTGCCCCACAAGGTAATCATGGCTGCCTCGCCCTACGAACAGTTGGAACAAGAGTTTCGACGTCTTCATGCATTTCGCGGTGCGCTGTCGCTGCTGCGCTGGGACGCCGCGGTGATGATGCCGCGTGGCAGCGCCGACGTGCGCGGCGAGCAGCTCGCTGCACTCGAGACCGAGCATCATGCCCTGCTCACCACGCCGAAAGTGGCGCGCTTGCTGGAACGTGCGGAGGCGGGCGCCTCGCAGTTGGACGATTGGCCGCTCGCCAATCTGCACGAGATGCGCCGCCAGCGCGACCATGCGATCGCGACGCCACCGTCGCTGATCGCGCGCCTTGCCAAGGCGACCGCGCGCGCCGAGGTCTACTGGGTCGAGGCCAAGAAAGCGAATGACTTCAAGCTGCTCGCACCCCATCTCGCCGAGGTGGTGCACCTCGTACGCGACAAGGCGGCGCTGCTCGGGCAGGCGCGCGGGCTGGCTCCCTATGACGCGCTGGTCGACGGTTTTACGCCGGGCATTTCCACCGCGGATATCGACACCATTTTCAAGGCGCTGTCGCGCAAGCTTCCGGGCCTCATCAATGAGGCCATCGAGGTGCAAGCGGACCACGCGCCCATTCCGCTGACCGGAAAATTCACCGTAGCCCGCCAGCGCTCATTATCCGTGGACGTGCTCAAGGCCTTGGGTTTCCCCTTCGATCGCGGCCGGCTCGATGAAAGCGAGCATCCCTTCACTGAAGGCGTGCCGGGAGACATCCGGGTGACGACGCGCTTCGATCTGAACGATCCGTTTTCCGGACTGTTGGGCGCGGTGCACGAGACCGGGCATGCCATGTACGACTTGGGATTGCCTCTTAAGTGGCGCGATCAACCGGTCGGACGCGATCGCGGCTTGGCGCTCGAGGAGAGCCAGTCCTTGCTGTTCGAAATGAATCTGTGCCGCAGCCGCTCGTTCGTGAAATACCTGCGGCCCCTGCTGGAGAAATATTTGCAGGTGAGCGGTCCGGAATGGGAAGAAGCCAATCTATACCGTCATTTGATCCGAGTTCGCCGCAGCTGCATACGCATGGATGCCGACGAGTTGACTTATCCCGTACACATCATGCTGCGCTACGAACTCGAGAAAAAGATCCTCGAGGGCTCGCTGCCCGTCGTCGACTTGCCGGAGGCGTGGAACGCCAACCTGGAGCAGCGCTTGAACATTCGCCCGGCGAACGATGTCGATGGCTGTTTGCAAGACATTCATTGGGCTGTCGGCCATTTCGGATATTTCCCCTCGTATGTCCTGGGCGCCGTGATTGCCGGCCAGCTCAATGAGGCCATGCGCGCGGCGCGGCCCGCGCTCGATGAGGAAATCGCCGCCGGCCGGTTCGGCGGAGTGATGGATTGGCTGGGCGACAACGTGCACGGGGTCGGCGCGCGATTGCCGGTGCAGGAGCTCATCAAGCAAGCCACGGGCAAACCGCTTACCGCGGGCGCGTATCTGCGCTACCTGGAAGCGAAGTACCTAGAGCCACCCTGAAAGTTTCAGTCCATGGCCCTCGCGCACCAACGCTCTTCCAATAATTTCAAGAAGCTGCAGGCTCAGCTGCGCGGCTCCGTAGGCAAGGCCATCGCCGATTTTCGTATGATCGCGGACGGCGATCACGTGATGGTGTGCTTATCGGGCGGCAAAGATTCCTATACCTTGCTCGATGTTTTGTTGAGCCTGCAGCGCAGTGCGCCGGTGAGATTTGAAATTACGGCGGTCAACCTAGATCAAAAGCAGCCGGGCTTTCCCGCGGAGACCTTGCCGCGCTACCTCGAGGACCTCGGCGTCAGATTCCGGATCATCGAGCAGAATACTTATGCCGTGGTGAAACGGGTCATCCCGGACGGCAAAACCATGTGCGGCTTGTGCTCACGGCTGCGGCGCGGGGCCCTCTATCGTTTCGCGGCCCAGAACGGCATGACCAAAATTGCACTCGGCCACCACCGTGACGACATCGTCGAGACCTTGTTCTTGAACATGTTTTTCGGCGGCCGCCTCAAGGCGATGCCGCCGAAGCTGCTGAGTGAGGATGGCCGGCATATCGTGATCCGGCCGCTTGCGTACGTGACCGAAGGCGAGATCTCGCGCTACGCGGCAGCCCGCGAGTTTCCGATCATTCCCTGCACGCTCTGCGGTTCGCAGACCAATATGCAACGGCTGGCGGTGAAGAAGATGCTGCGCGAATGGGAGCAGCAATTTCCCGGCCGCGTCGAATCGATCTTCTCGAGCATCTGCAATGTCGCAGGTTCCCAGCTAGCGGACCCAGCACTGTTCGATTTCGTCGGTCTCGAGGGCCGGCGCGCGACGGTCAATGCCAGTGACGCCGAACCGGATTGAGGTACCTGGAATACCAGGATTGCGGCCCATCCACGGATCTCGCTTTCACGTAGGCGCGGCATAACAAGCGCGAGCGCAGGCTCCCGCGGTCTTCGAATGCGTTCGAATAATCCACTTGCCTAGGGCCCCAACGGGTCTTCGCAACATCCTTGGTAGGCGAGAGATTGACGGTTTTGAAGCCGTGCGCAATCGCATACTTGATTGCCTCGGCCAATGTGGTGGTCATGACGCTGTAGCGCGCCCACGCGTCGTCATATCCGGAATAATACAAGTAGAGGCTGCTGCCGACGGCAAACCCGATCCGCGAAGCGACCACATCCTCGCCAATCTTGAGCTGGAAAAAGCGGACGACTCCCCGCGCCGCCAGCCGCTCGCACACCTCGTAGAGGAAATCCCGCGACACCCCGGCTGCAAAGCGATCCGGATGCATCACTGTGCTCGGGACGCGGGCGCGCATGCTGTGCAGCGCGAGGAACCGGTCGACGGCCGCGCGAATCTCCGCTGGATCCTGTATTACCTGCAGTTCGAAACGCAGATTGTCGCGTTTCAATGAGTTGTAGCAGTGGCGCAGCGATTCGCGGATGTTGCGCTTGAGGCCCTGCCGGAACTGCTCCCATGTGGGAGCCATATCGAGTACATAGTCCGCGAGCGGCGGCTGCCACTGCAAATCGCCGCTGATCGGGCTAAGGGCCTGCGCGAAGTCGTCGTCGACTCCGACCCAGTGAATCCAATCCCAGTCCGGTACCTTGGCGAGCTGGGTCCTCACGGGCAGAGCGATCAAGGCTTCGTAACCCGGCGCGATCAGCGGAGTGCGGATCTCGGTGATGGCGGGATCCGCGCCGAGCAGGTTGATCGACGTTATTTTGAGGGGACCGATTCGGCGCCGGCTGAGGATGAAGGGAACGATCCCGACGCAGGCCTCGCTGAAGTCGCGCAGGACGAAGAATAACGGCTCGTCGCGTACGCGCGGGTCGCAATTGAGAAAATGCCGGCACCAGCTCAGGTGCCACTCGTGCAACGCAAACGGCAGGGTGTTGTCCATGAGGCGGTTGAGCCGCTCATAATCAGGGCGGAGGGCATCGACGCCGTCCACCGTGGTCACGGTTTCCACGGTCATCTTGGATTGTAGGCGCAAGGTCTCAGGTGCCATAATTTGCTTCATTAATCCTGAAAGCATTGCATGACTCCCGCGGTCTTGCGGGGCCGTTTGACTGTAAGATTTGCCTGACAAAGTCCGATCCACATAACATGTTCCGATCCCGTAACCGTTCTTCCAGCTTTCGCCGGCCGCGAAGGTCCCGCCATGCCTGGGAAACCCTGACCGATGAGCAATTGCTGAGCCTCCGCTTCTGCGATTTGAAGCTCAAAATCCAGGGCACCGAGCTGGAGGAGGCCGTCCAGCGCCTGTACCGCGAGCTGTCGACGCGCGGTATACGCTTTCGGCCCCACTGCTGGCTTTCGCAGGAGTGGTTTTCTCCTGACGGCATACCCGGGATCGCGATTCCATTCTACCTCGCGCACCGAAGATTGATCAGCCTTGAAAGGCGCTTCATGCGCGAAGCGGAGGGCGGCAACCGCAATTGGCTGATGCGAATCTTGCGCCACGAGGCCGGGCATGCCATCGATTCGGCCTACCGCTTGCGGAGGCGCAGCCAGTGGCGCGCCGTATTCGGGCCCGCCTCGCTGCCGTACCCCGACACCTACCGCCCCCGGCCGGGAAGCCGCCGCTTCGTGCAGCATTTGGGCGCGTGGTACGCGCAGGCTCATCCGACTGAAGACTTCGCCGAGACATTTGCGGTTTGGCTCAAGCCTCATTCCCCCTGGCGGCGCGAATATTCGGGATGGCCGGCCTATGCGAAGCTGGAATACATCGACTTGCTTGCGCTCGAAATCGGCAGAAGCCCTCCGCTGATTTCGGTCCGCGATACCATCGAAGAGGTGACCGAAGAGACGCGCACGCTGCGCGATCACTACGATCAGAAACTGGCTCGCTACCGGATGCCGCGCCGCTCCGGCGCCGACGAGCTGCTGCTCAAGGTGTTTACACCGGCGCCGAAGACCCGCGGCCGGCCCAAAGCGGCGCAGGTACTGCGTGAATTGCGCAATCCGCTGCGCCAACAGATCCAGCGCAGCGGAGCGTTCAGCGAATACCTGGTGCACCAGGTGCTGCGGCTGATGATCGAACGATGCGAGTCGCTCGAATTATTCCTGCGCGGTCCGCGTCGGGCGCTCCGGCCTCAATTGCTATGGGTGATAGCGCGGCTGGCCGAGTCTCACGAAGAGCGGCAGTTGCCGCGAGTCTCGCTGTGAGGAAGGTGCGCGCGCTGGTCCTCGTACATGCAACGCTCGTGCCTCCGGACTCTCTGAAGGGCTCGACCGAAAAAGAGATCGATGAGTGGCGCACCGAATACGACGTCATTTCCCACTTGAAGGCCGATGGCCACGAAGTCAGGCCCTTGGGCTTGAGCGACAGCCTATCGGACTTGCGGCGCAACATCATTGAGTGGAAGCCGGACGTCGTGTTCAATCTGCTCGAGGAATTCGACGGCATAGTCACCTACGATCAGCATGTCGTGGCTTTTCTCGAGCTGATGCATCAGCCGTATACCGGCTGCAATCCCCGCGGCATGCTGCTGTCGCGCGACAAGGTACTATCGAAGCAGCTGCTCTCGTATCATCGCGTGCCCACGCCGCAATTCATGGTGTTCGTGCGCGGCAGGAAACCGCTCGTCCCGAAGAAGCTGCGCTTTCCCCTGTTCGTGAAGTCATCGACCGAAGATGCCTCGCTCGGCATCGCGCATGCATCGGTGGTCAGGGACCAAAAAGCATTGACGGAACGAATCGCTTTCATTCATGAACAGACGCATTCCGACGCACTGGTCGAGGAGTACATAGAAGGCCGTGAGCTGTATGTGGGCGTGATGGGTAACGACCGGCTCAAGGTGCTGCCCGTGTGGGAAATGACCTTCGGATCGCTGCCGGAGAACTTGCCGGCGATCGCCACCCGCAAAGTGAAGTGGGATCGCGGCTATCAACAGCGCTACGGAATCACCACGGCGGCGGCCGAGAATCTGCCCGAAGGCACCGTGGCGCGGCTGGAGCGGCTGTCGAAGCGCATCTTCCGTGCCCTGCATTTGACGGGCTATGCGCGCATGGATTTTCGCCTCCGGGACGACGGGGAGTTGTTCGTGCTCGAAGCCAACGCGAACCCCAACATCTCCGCAGCCGAGGATTTCGCCCAGTCGGCTCTTACCGCCGGCATGAGCTACGATGGCCTGCTGCACCGGATCATGCAACTCGGCGAGAATTACCCCGCGGCCTGGCGAGCAGTCGTTTCCTAACCCTCAAGCCGTCGACTCTCGAGCCTACGCGTCGACTGTCAGGGCCGGGTCCAGCGATTCAGCCAGCCGAGCACCGTGTCATACCATTGAATGCTGTCGGCGGGCTTCAATACCCAATGATTCTCGTTCGGAAAGTACAAAAGCTCGCTCGGTATTCCTTGGCGCTGTAAAGCTGTGAACACGCTCAGTCCCTGGGCGTCTGGCACCCGATAGTCAAGCTGCCCATGAATGACCAGCGTGGGGGTTTTCCACCGGGTCACGTAGTCGATCGGATTTTGCTTGGCGTAGGCAGCGGGATTCCGGTATTCGGGCCCGCCATTTTCCCACTCCGGAAACCACAACTCCTCGGTGGAGTAGTACATGCTGCGAGTGTCGAATATGCCGTCGTGGCTCACGATGCATTTGAAGCGGTCTGGCCATTGGCCCGCGATCCAATTCATCATGTAGCCGCCGTACGACGCGCCCAACGCGCACACGTGATCGCCGTCGAGCCAGGAATACTTGCCGACCGCCGCCGCCAAGCCCAGCTTTAGATCCTCGAAGGGCTTGCCGCCCCAGTCGCCGCTGATGGAATCGGTGAACGCTTGACCGTATCCGGTCGACCCGTGGAAATCGATCATGACGACGCCGTAGCCCGCGGCGGCGAATGCCTGCGCATTCCAGCGCCAATTCCACGAATTCGCGAAACTGCCTTGGGGGCCGCCGTGCACGATGAATGCAACGGGGTATTTCTGATCGCGTTTGAAGTCCGGCGGCTTGACCACATAGCCGAAGACATTTTCGTCGTTCCAGCCAGAAAAACTAAATTGTTCGTAGTCACCGAGTTTTCGCTCGGCGAGCGCGGCCTGGTTGATGCGGGTTAATTGTTTGGCTGCGCCGCCTGCGAATCCAACCGCGTAGAGATCGGCGGGATCCTTCAAGTCGCTCAGTGCATAAAAGACCTTTCGAGTTCCCACGCCAAAGCCTTCGACCTCACCGGAGCCGGTGATGGCGGCTGCTCTGCCGCTAGCGGCATCGATGGCCCACAGCGGCCGCTGACCTAGGTGGTCGGTCGTGGCGAACAGGCTTTTGCCGTCGCGCGACCAGGCAAAATTCACGATCGAGCGATCCCACCCTTGAGTGAGCGGCCGCTTCACGCCCGATTTCACGTTGAGCAGCACGAGATGAAAGCGATCGGCTTCGAAGCCCGGCCGGTCCATGGCGAGATACGCGAGCTGCGTGCCGTCGGGCGAGAACGCCGGCTGCCCATCCCAGGCGGGATTATCCGCCGTCAAATTGCGCGGCGCCCCGCCCGTGACGGCGACTTCGTAAATGTCGAAGTTCGTCGACCACGCCTCTCCTTCCTTCGCGCGCACGGAAAACACCACCTGGGCGCCGTCGGGGCTGAAGGCGTAGTCTTCCCGGCCGCCGAACGGTTTGCTCGGCACATCGCCGATCCCCTGGGTCAGGTTCGCCGGGGTTCCGCGTGCCACCTCGTCGAGCGGCATCGCAAAGAGCTGCGAGCGCCGGCCGTCGCTCCATGCGTCCCAGTGCCTGACGAACAATTGGCCGTGAAGAGCTCCGGTTGCATTGGAATGAGCCGCCGCGTCCAAGCGTTGCCTGGTGCAGGCAAGATCCGCGCAATCGAGAAAAACGTCGACACTCATGAGAATCCGATCGCCCTGGGGAGAGACTCGAAAACTGCCGACGTCGAGCGGTAGGTCCGTGACCTGCTGCGCGCCGGCGCCCGGCGCATTGGCGCCCAACGCAGCGGTGCCTAACGCAGTGGCGCTCAACGCATCCGCGAGGCGCCACACTTGCGTAGAGCCGCTTCGGTTCGACAGAAAATAAATGAATCGCCCGTCCGCGCTCCACTCCGCGGCATTCGAGTTTGCGGAGATGTCGGTGAGGCGGCGAGGCGCCGGCCGCACTCGCGCGGCGGTATCGATCAGCCAGATGCTGGCGCGGGCTTTGTTCGGCTCCATATCGGGGCTGTGCACGGTATAGGCCACGCGCTTGCCGTCAGGGGACGCGGAAATCTCCGAGATGCGCTCGAGTCGCACCAGGTCCTGCACGGTGAAAGGCTGCGACTGGTCGGCGCTCGCGCTGCCCGCGGCCGCGGCACCTGCCGCAGCGCAGGCGGAGGTGCTCAAGGCGAGGAACATGAGGACGAACAAGGTGCTATCGGCAGCCATTGCGATTTCTCGTGGGGTAGATGACGCAATTGTAGCCCGAGACCGGTGAATTCCGCGAAATTGCCGGCCGCTTTGCGCAACAATACGGCGATGACGGCTCCTCTGGTCCTGAGTTTCGATTTGGACGACACGTTGTGGCCGGTGGGCCCCGTCATTGCCGCCGCTGAGAGCGAGTTGCTGTCGTGGCTGCGCGAGCGTTATCCACGAACCGTGAGGGGTCACGACCTCGAATCGCTGCGTGCGCTGCGAGCCCAGGTTGCCGAGCGGTTCCCGCAGCACGGCCATGACCTCACGTTCCTGCGTCTGCGTGCGCTGCAAGATCTGTTCGGCGCCGTGGGGCATGCGGAATCGCTCGCCGAGGAAGCGTTCGAAGTGTTTTTCAAGGCGCGCAACCGCGTCGAGTTCTATGACGACGTGCGTCCGGCGCTGCTTCGCCTGCGCTCGCGTTATCGGTTGTTCGCCCTCAGCAACGGCAACGCGGATTTGCACCGCTGCGGTATCGCGGATCTTTTTGCCGGCCACATGACCGCGCGCGCGGCAGGCGCCGCCAAACCGGACGCGCGGATTTTTGCGCGGCTGGCGGAATTGGCAGATGTCGAACCTGCGCAGGTGCTGCACATCGGGGATGATCCCCTGACCGACGTGGTGGGCGCGGCGCAAGCGGGGATGCAGGCGGTGTGGCTCAACCGCGATGCGCGCGAATGGCCGCGAAGTGCCGGAGCACCACCACGCACCATTTCGACACTCGCCGAGGTTATGTAGCACCAATCAGATGCGCCGCCCGGTTAGCAGCATACGACTTTGAGTGCTGATCATAAAAACCTAAAAAAATAGGCGTTTTCTGACACCGGGTTCACGCTTTTATGCTTCGCTTCGACTTTACTTTGTCGATAGGATGGTACGAGCCGAAAAAGGATGCGAAGCATGCAGGCAGTGTCCGGATCTCTGGTAGCGGTCAGTTCCCTACGCGAATTCTTTCGTGACGCTTTCCATACCGCGAGCGAGCATCAGCACCTCGACATCGACGAGCAGGCAGAACAATACGTGGTCAACTTGCTCACCATGTTTTCCCGCGCCGACGCGCTGTACGAACGCACGCCGGATGGGCTGCGCATCCGGCCGCTGGCACAAATGCTTGCCGATGCGCTCGAGGCGCCGACCGCTGCCGCGCGGCACCGAGGGCTGCAGCGGCTGGGCGACGTCTCGCTGTTCATCGCGGGTTTTTTCGCCCGCAGCTTCGCGCGCAAATTGATCGACATCGACTATCACATCGCGATGGGCGGAAACGCCTACAGCTCTCTCGCGGATACGATGCAACGGTCCGTGTCGGGCCGATGCATCGCGGCGATCTATGCCCAGCTCGCACGGAAATTTCAGCCCCTTGTCGACGCTCTCAATGAGGTCAGCGAGATGTCCTATCAGCATACCGACGCCGACATCTTGCGGCTGTATGAGATATGGATGAAGACCCGCAGTCCGCGGGCGCACGGTCTCTTGAAGCAGCTCGGCGTGCAACCGGTGGCGGCGGGCGGCTCGCGCCGCGAACATTGATGGTTCTGCGCGGCCTGCAGACGTTTCTCGGGCGCCTCTACGATGTCGAAATCGACTATGACGTATATGATTTTCTAGTGACCGACCGCGGCGACCTCAAGGGCCTCGAGGCCGGCAACGATCGGCGCGAATCGGAAGAAGAATTGCTGCTGGCAGAAACGTCGGACGGCGCGGGGGTCGCGCTGTACCTGGACCCGCGATTACTGGAGCGACTGGAGGGCGCGGATCCCGCAGAAGCCCTGACCGAACAGAATTTGACGGATTATTGCACGGCGCTCGAAGGCGTCAGCCACTTCGTTTATTCGGCATGGCGGCTCGATCAGGACTTGCCCGTATCGCTGCTCGAGCTCGAGACTCAAGCCGAAGTCGATAAATATGCAGTGACGGTGTTCTTGCTGGCGGAGCAGCAGGGGGGGCCTTATCCGTCGCAGGTGCATGCGCGGCTGTTCGATCGAGTCAGCTTCGACTCGCGCCTGGAGCCGGATCAGTATCAGCGTTATCGAACGGCGCATCGCTGTGCCGCGCAGTACTGCCGTCGGTTGGAACATCGCTTTGTGAAAAGAGGGCAGGCCCGGATCGAAGCGCTGGTGCGTGAGCTGCGCAAATTCTACCGTTTGGGAAGCAGTGCCAAGCTGAGTCACGCGCTCGCGTGATCTTCGAGACGATAAGCTATTTCTCGTCGTCCTTGTTGCCGGCAAATTGCTTTTTCAATTTCATGAACTCGCTCAGGCGGCGCAAATCCTTCTTGCGCGGCGGAGCCGGCGCTTTGCCGAGCTTGCCGCTGTCATACGGGTTATAGCCCTTCACCGTGCCCAAGGGGTTGGGGCGGGCGATGTCGAACGGCGTCGGCGCATCCTCCGCTATCGACAGGCCCGGGTTCTCGAGTTTCCGCAGCCGTTCTGTAGATACCTCACGGCCGAACGCTCCCGTGGCGGCCGACCACTCCCAGATGGCATTGCCGCGGTCGTCAAATTTCACCGCGCCGGAGGTATTGTCGCCGCTCTTCGGAAGCGACTCATTCTCCGTGTCTTCCGCGGCGGCGGGTTTTGGGTGCGACTTTGATTTTTTGGCGCTCACGCCATCCTTTTTAGCCCAGGGCGAATCTAAGTCAACCGAGGCGCCTCAAAACTAGGCGCACCGTCACAGTTGTAGGTGATATTGGGCCCGCCACAGCGCCAGGGCGGTCTTGCCGTCGCTCCAATCGCCGCGCAGCACCCGGTCGGCAGCCTCGGCAATGGGGAGCCACTGGATCTCCAGCTCTTCGTCCGAGTCCGGTGCCGGCGATCCGACAACGAGGTTGCGTGCGAGGTAGAGATGGATGACCTCGGTGAATATGCCGGGCGCCGGAAAGAATCGTCCCATGGACGTCCAACGCCGAGCCTTGACCCCGGTTTCCTCGGCCAGCTCGCGCTCGGCGCAGACTTCCGGAGCCTCGCCGGGATCGAGCTTGCCGGCCGGTACTTCCCACAAAAAGTCCCCTATGCCATGGCGGTACTGGCGCACGAGGCAAACGCGGCCGTCGCCGTCCACTGCGACGACAGCCGCCGCGCCGGGATGACGAACGAAGTCCAGGTCGTATTCGCGGCCATTCCCGTAACGCAACCGCTCGGTGGACACGTCGATGATTCGGCCGCTGTGAATGTGATGGCTGGCGACTGTGTTCGGTTTCTGCATCCCGCAAGTCTATATCAGGCATGTGACCTGCCTCCTCGCACACCGCGGAGGGCATAAGCCATCCTTTGAGCACATTGCATCGTTATCTGGATATACGTACAGTATCGAACTGCCTCTATGATGAAAACCAAGCCCTCGGCCTTCGATTCGCTCAACCCGTCGCAGCGCCGGGCTGCCACTTTCGGCTTGGTCGTTCCGGATAAAGGCGTCGACGCGGGGCCGATGCTGGTACTGGCGGGCGCCGGCACCGGCAAGACCAACACCTTGGCGCATCGGACCGCTCACCTCGTGTTGAACGGCGTGGATCCCTCGCGCATTCTGATGCTGACCTTCACGCGCCGCGCAGCCCAAGAGATGATCCGGCGCACGCAATTGATTGTCGCCGAGGTGCTGTCGGAGCGCGGCAAGGCCGGCGATCGGAGCGTGGTGTCGCGGTTCTTGTGGTCCGGTACCTTTCATTCGGTCGGCAACCGCATATTGCGCTCGTATGCCAAGCACCTGGGCCTGGATCCGAACTTCACCGTTCTGGACCGAGCGGATGCGGCCGACCTCATGGATGTGGTGCGCCACGAATTGGGATTCTCCGCGAAGAACAAGCGCTTTCCGCGCAAGGATGCATGCCTTGCGATCTACTCGTACCGGGTCAATACCCGGCTGTCACTGAAGCAGACTCTCGAAGAACAATTTCCCTGGGTCTGCGAGTGGGAAGCGGATCTCACGCGCCTCTATCGGGAATACGTCGGGCGCAAACAAAAAAATCGCGTCCTGGATTTCGACGATCTGCTGCTCTATTGGCACGCGATGATGCAAAACCCGGTGCTGGCGCAGAACTTGTCGAAGAATTTCGATCATGTGCTGGTGGACGAGTACCAAGATACGAGTTCTTTGCAGGGCGAAATCGTGCATGCCCTCCGGCCCGGCGGGCAGGGGGTCACCGTCGTCGGCGACGATGCGCAGGCCATCTATTCGTTCCGCGCGGCTGCGGTCGAGAATATTTTGGGGTTTGCCGACCGCTACAAGCCCAAGGCAGAGATCGTGATTCTCGCGCAGAACTATCGGTCGACGCAGCAGGTGCTCGATGCGGCCAATGCGCTGATGGCCGACGGCGTGCGCCAGCACCGCAAGACGTTGCTCGGAACGCGGCAGTCCACGCAGAAACCGCTCTACGTCGCCCTGGACGATGCGCAAGCTCAAGCCGAATACATCGCCGGCAAAATATTGCAGACGCGCGAAATCGGCGGATCGCTCAAGCGTCACGCCGTCTTGTTTCGCAGTTCTCACCACAGCGACGTGCTCGAAGTGGAACTCACCAAGCGAAACATTCCGTTCGTGAAATACGGCGGGCTCAAGTTCTTGGAGGCGGCGCACGTCAAGGACATGATGTCGGTGCTGCGCTGGGCCGACAATCCGCGAAATTCCGTCGCGGCGTTCAGAGTGTTGAAGCTGCTGCCCGGCATCGGCCCCGGCCATGCGAAGCAGGCCCTCGATTATTTCGAGGCGCAAATTTTCAACATAGGCGCCCTGGCCGGATTCGATGCGCCCCAGCCCGTGAAGATGGAATGGAAGCGATTTTGCGTCTTGTTCGAGAGGCTTGCCGATCCCGCGACTCCCTGGCCCGGCCAGGTAGGCCTCGTGCGCGAATGGTACAAGCCCCAGCTCGAGCGCATTCATGATGCCGCATGGACGCGGATGGGCGATCTCGAGCAGTTGGAACAGCTGTCAGTGCAGCATACGACGCGCGAGCGCTTCTTGACCGAACTGACCTTGGATCCGCCGGCGGTGACGGGCAACCAATCCGGGGCCGCATCGAAGGACGAGGATTATGTCATTTTGTCGACGATTCACTCGGCCAAGGGGCAAGAGTGGGATAACGTTTATGTGCTGAATGTCTCCGACGGTAATTTCCCGTCGGAATTTTCCACCGGCAAGCCGGAAATGATCGAAGAAGAGCGGCGGCTCCTTTACGTGGCCATGACGCGGGCGCGAAACGAGCTGCATCTTTGTGCGCCGCTGAAGTACGCCATCACGCAGCAGCCCAAGGCCGGCGATGCTCACGTGTACGGCGCCAAAAGCCGCTTTATGACCGACAAGGTGCTGGAGTCCTGCGAACGGATTTCTCTGCGCAACATGCGCGGCGTGGAAAATTTGCGTGAGGATGAGACGGCTACGGTCGATGTGGTCGCGCAGCTCAAAGAAATGTGGTGACTGCCACAATGTGGTGAGCGCGATCGGCCGTACCCCTTTTTTCGGGGCGTGCCCTGAAGCAGATTCTAAATCTCAAACCCGCCCGAATCGGCGAACCGCGAGCGAATCACTACCAGCGGCGCGGCCCGCCGCCGCCCCCACCACCGCCGCCCCCACCACCGCCCCCACCACCACCGCTCGCCGGCTTGGACCGAGGCGCTCTTTCCTGAGCTTCGTTGACTCGTAGCGGACGTCCACCCATCTGGAAGCCGTTCGTCTGTTGAATCGCGTTTTGTGCTTCACCGACACCCATGTCGACGAACGCAAATCCGCGGGGACGCCCGGTTTCGCGATCGTTGATCAGTTTGACCGATTCGACTTTGCCGTGGCGCTCGAACAGCGCTCGCACTTCGTCTTCTGTAGCAGTGAATGGCAGATTGCCAACGTAGATCGTCGTCATTCAACTAATCTCACTAACAGTGTTTCACACTCAGAGCCGCCGCGTGCATCACCGCCGGGGGCTGTACCCTAAGGCCCATGTAGGGAACGAACCTACAGTTTGATGCTACGCCAGGGGATTATTGTTGGCAAACGGGCGAGAAACGCCCGAATCACTCGACTTCCAGGTATGCGTAACCATTCAGCTCCTGCTCATAGAAACGCTTCACGGCCTGCGCTTCGCCGAGCGACATCCGGCCTTCCTGGACCGCCCGCTCACAGTCCCGGGCGATCCCCGGATACAACTCGTCGGTATCGTATTCCATGTACTCCAGAACCTTGTTGGCGGTGTCGCCCTTGACGATCTCCTCGATCCACCAGCTGCCGCCATCCTGCAGCCGGATGTGCACCACGTGGGTATCGCCGAACAGGTTATGCAGATCTCCGAGGGTTTCTTGGTAAGCGCCCACCAAGAACGCCGCCAAGTAGTAAGGCTCTCCCGGGATGAGCTCGTGGACTTCGAGCGTCCGCTTGGTCGCCCGCGGATGCACGAAGCGGTCGATTTTGCCGTCCGAGTCGCAAGTGATGTCGGCCAGAACGGCGTTGCGCGAAGGCCGGTCGCCAAGTCTCTGAATCGGCATGATCGGAAACAATTGACCGATCGCCCAGCTGTCCGGCAGCGATTGAAAAATCGAGAAGTTGCAGAAATAGATGTCGCTCAGCATGTCCTCGAGGTTTTCCAGCTCCTCGGGAACCCGATCGAGCTTGCGGCAGTAGTCTCGAATCTTGGTGCAGGTGGCCCAGTAAAGCTTTTCGGCCAACGCGCGAAATTCCAGGCTCAGATAGCCTAAGTTGAACATTTGCAGCGCCTGTTCGCGGGCTTGCAGGCCGTCGTGGTAGCACTCCACCAGGCGGCGCTCATTGACCGAGCGGAAGCTGTCGAATAAATCGCGCACCGGCTGCGGCACTTCTTCGTTGCCGTGATAATCCTCTTCGGGACGGCCGGTGACTTTGAATTGATCGAGCTTCGAGGAGCCCAAGGTGTCGAATACCAGCAGGCTGTGGTGCGCGGCGATGGCGCGCCCCGACTCGCTCACGATCATGGGGTGGGGCACGTCCCGCGCGTCGCAGACGCTCTTGATGCGATAAACCACGTCGCTCGCGTATTCGTTCAACGTGTAATTCATCGACGATTCGAAGTTGGTGCCGCTGCCGTCGTAATCGACGCCCAAGCCTCCGCCGATGTCGATGTACTGCAACCCCGCACCCATGATCTTGAGCTCGGCGTAGACGTGAGCCAATTCGTTGATGGCATCCTTCACGCGGCGGATGTCCTGGAGCTGGCTGCCCGGATGGCAATGCACCAGCTGCAGGCAATCGAGCATGTTGCGGTCCTTCAGCAGCGCATACAGATCGAGTATTTCGCTGATGAAGAGCCCGAATTTGGATTTCTCGCCTGCGGACTCCCGCCATCGGCCTGCGCCTTCGCTCGCAAGCTTCACCCGCACGCCGATCTTCGGCCGCACTGCGTAGCGCTCGGCATGCTTCAGGATCAAATGGATTTCTGCGTAGTTTTCTACAACCGGAATGATGGTGCGTCCGAGCTTGGTGGCCAGAATGACCGCTTCGATGTAGCTGTCGTCCTTGAATCCGTTGCAAACCACGATGCGGTCCGGCGCGTCTTCGGTGATCGACATGACGGCGAGCAGCTCCGGCTTTGAGCCGACTTCGAGTCCGAAGCCGAATTCCTTGCCGTAGCGGTAGACTTCTTCCACTACCAAGCGTTGCTGATTGACCTTGATCGGAAACACCGCGGCGTATCGGTTCTTGTAGTCGTTTTCGGCTATGGCCGTGCCGAACGCTTCCGCAAGGTGGCGCAGGCGGTGCGCGAGGATGTCGGAGAAGCGAATGACCACGGGCGTGTGCAGATCGCGGGCCTTGAGGCCTTGAACAACGTCGTACAGGTCAATCTCGCGCGAGGGATCCATGCTGGGCCTGATCACCACATGACCCGCATCGTTGATCGAAAAGTAACCTTTGCCCCATGCCTCAACCTGGTAAAGGTCCAGCGATTCTTCGATCTTCCACGCAGGATTTGCCGGCAGCGCTTTGGCAGGGGTGTTCATCTCGCGCGCACGATAACAAATTGGCGCCGCAAGTAAATGACACCCACACCTAGTTTCGGGCGATCGGCCGGCGCGGGTCGCGAATCCATTCGCTCCATGATCCGGCGTAAAGCTTGCCGCCGGCCAGCCCCGCGATTTCGAGGCTCAGCAAATTGTGACAGGCGGTGACGCCGGACCCGCACATGGCGATGAGGTTCTTGGGGTCTTTGCCCGCGAGGCGTTGCTGCCAGCGGCGCTTAAGCTCTGCAGCCGGCAGGAAACGGCCGAGCGCATCGAGATTCGCGGTGAAGGGATGATTCACGGCTCCCGGGACGTGTCCAGCCACGGGATCGATGGGTTCAACCTCGCCGGCAAAGCGTTCCTCGGCTCGCGCATCGACCAGCAGGACCGCGGGTCTCTGCAACGCACGCTCGGTCTCGGCGGTGCTCAACGCGGCTTGATTGTCGACTCCCGGGGTAAAGTGTTCCGCGCCGGGTTTTGTTTCGCCCGACTCGAGCGCGCCGCCCTCTGCGGCCCACGCCCTCAAGCCGCCGTCGAGGACAGCCACCGCGCGATGGCCCGCCCAGCGGAGCAACCACCAAAGCCGGGCCGCCATCGAGCCGTTCGCCTCGTCGTACGCCACGACTTGGCTGCTGTTGCTGATCCCGATCGCCCCGAGCCACGCCGCGAAAGTCTCGGGTCCGGGCAGCGGATGACGGCCGGTCTCCCGGCCCTTGGGCCCAGAGAGGTCGCGATTCAGATCGGCGTAGCGCGCTCCGGGAATATGTGCGGCGAGAAACTGGTGCCGCCCGGCGTCCGGATGCATGAGATCGAAACGGCAGTCGACGATCAGCAGCCGTGGATCCTCAGTTGCGCGGGCCATGAGCTTTTGCAACGACTCCACGTCGATCAGCGTCCGATATTCCATGAATCGGAGCTTAGCGCGGCACCGTATGAACTTCACGCTACAATCCCGCAATGGCACTCACTCTCTACTGGGGCAGCGGTAGTCCGTTCTCGTGGCGGGTACTCTTGGCTTTGGAGCACAAGAAGTTGCCGTACGAGTCGCAGCTCCTGCATTTCGACAAGCAGGAGCACCAGTCGCCGCAAATGCTCAAGCTCAACCCGCGCGGCCGCGTGCCCGTCCTCAAGGACGGCGATTATGTCGTGTTCGAATCGGTTGCGGTGCTGTACTACCTCGATGTGAAGTATCCGCAAGCGCCGATATTCGGCGCGACTCCGGAGGAAGCCGGCGTGATCATGCGTGTGATCTGCGAATTCATGACCTATGCCGAGCCGTCGCTTCTCAAGATCACCGATGCGATCTTCGGCGAGCGGGTTGCCGAAGACATTGACACGCTCACCGACGCGATGCACGTGGTCGGGCGCGAGGCGCGCACGATCGAGGGGCGCCTCAGCAAGGAGCAATGGATCGTCGGCTCTGCTTACTCCGCCACCGACATGGTGATTTTTCCGTGGATACAGGTGTTGCGGCGTGCCTTGGACAGGAGCGCCGCCAAGGAATTGGGCGCACGCTTTTTACCCATGGAACGCAACTACCCCGCGCTCGCGCGCTGGATCCACCGCATCGAGGCCCTTCCCGGCTACGAGCGCACCTATCCGCCGCATTGGCGCGACGCTTAAGAACTTCATTCAAACGAGAGGCAAACCAAAATGAGACCGGAATTATGAGCAACCACGAAGTGCATGTGAAATTTGCGGGCAAGATCGTATGTGTGGGTTTCGGCAGCATCGGACAAGGTGTCTTGCCATTGATCTTGCGTCACATTGGCACTTCGTCCGATCGCCTCACCATCGTCACCGCCGAAGACAGGGGCCGTAACGAGGCGGAAAAACTCGGCGTGAATTTCCTCAAAAGCGCATTGACGCGGGAGAATTACCGGCAAGTTTTGGAACCGCTGCTGAAGGCTGGGGACTTTCTGCTCAACTTGTCGGTCGACGTGTCGAGCGTCGCGCTCATTCAACTGGCGTGCGAACGCGGCGCACTGTATCTCGATACATGCATCGAGCCTTGGGCGGGTGGATATACCGACCCGAAGGTGAGCGTCGACTCCCGCAGCAATTACACCATGCGGTTGGAGGCCTTGGGCCTGCGCGAGGGCGACGGCAAAACGCCCACGGCGGTGCTCACCCATGGCGCCAATCCAGGCTTGGTGTCGCATTTGGTCAAACAAGCCTTGCTCAACATCGCGACGGACACCGGGGTCGAAGCGGGGATGCCCTCCAGCCGCGAGAGCTGGGCCAAACTTGCTCAAACTCTGGGCATCAAGGTCATTCACATCGCCGAGCGTGACACTCAGATCACGAACGTGCCGAAGACACCGAACGAATTCGTAAATACCTGGTCGGTCGACGGCTTCGTCAGCGAAGGCGCGCAACCGGCGGAGCTCGGCTGGGGCACCCACGAGAAGCATTTTCCGGCTGACGGGGGCCGTCACAAGGTGGGCTCGGGCTGCGCGATTTACTTGAATCGTCCGGGTGCAAGCACCTGCGTCCGCACCTGGACTCCCCAAGCGGGGCATTTCCACGGCTTTCTGATCACGCATTCGGAAGCGATCTCATTGGCGGACTACTACACGGTGAGGGAGCGTGGGCAGGTGGTGTACCGGCCCACCAGCCACTATGCCTATCACCCCTGCGACAACGCGGTGTTGTCGGTGCACGAATTCGCCGGCAACAACTGGCACCTGCAGGATCGCAAACGCATCATGCTCGACGAGATCACCTCCGGAATCGATGAACTCGGAGTGCTGCTTGCCGGCCATGGCAAGAACGCGTATTGGTACGGCTCTCAGCTGTCCATTGACGAGGCGCGCAAATTGGCGCCTTACAACAGCGCCACCAGTCTGCAAGTGACCTCGGCCGTGCTGGCGGGGATGATTTGGGCAATGGAGAATCCGGACCGCGGCATCGTGGAACCCGACGACATGGAATTCAAACGTCCCCTCGAGGTCTGCCTGCCCTACCTGGGGCGCATGGTCGGCAAGTACACGGACTGGACGCCGTTGTATCAGCGCGGGGAGCTGTTCGGCGAGGATCTGGACCTCAGCGATCCGTGGCAGTTCAAGAACATTCGGGTGGTTTGAGTCCGTAACTTACGGCGACCACCGTGAAAGTGGTCGCCCCGCCCGGCAATGTCACGCTCACGTCGTCGTCGATGCGCTTGCCTAGCAAGCTGCGCCCTAACGGGGAGTCCATGCTGATGTACTCCTCCGCCATGTCGAATTCGTCAGGCCCGACGAGTCGATACCAACGCAAGGCGCCGGTGCTTTCAATTTGCACCCACGCGCCGAAGAAGACGCGCTCGGGATCGCGCCGTCCGGTATCCGTCCGCGGATCGACGATGGTCATGCCTTCGAGCCGCTTGCGCAGAAAACGCACCCGCCGATCAATCTCGTGCAGGCGCTTCTTGCCGTAAGTGTATTCGGCGTTTTCGGAACGGTCGCCCTGCGCGGCTGCCTCGGCGACGGCCGCGGTGACCCGCGGACGCTCGTCATGCCACAACTGATCGAGCTCATCCCGCAGCCGACTGGCTCCTTCGGGGGTGATGTACTTCGAGCCGGGCGGCGTAGGAGGGCGATATCTTGACACGCTGCAATATAATGT
>JBBROC010000025.1:0-43666 GCA_038229815.1 Steroidobacterales bacterium
AGTTGTCGATACGGTCGCGGACGACCTCCATTTCGTATTCCTTCCAGCCGAGCACCGATTCCTCGAGCAGTACTTCGTTGGTGGGCGAGGCATCGAGCCCGCGGGCGACGATCGCTTCGAACTCCTCGCGGTTGTAGGCGATGCCTCCGCCGCTTCCGCCTAAGGTGAAGGAGGGGCGGATGACGGTTGGGAAGCCGATTTCCGCCTGCACCGCCAACGCTTCTTCCATGCTGTGCGCGATGCGAGCGCGGGCGGTCTCCAGCCCGATGTCGGCCATGGCGCGGCGGAAGAGTTCACGATCCTCGGCCATGTCGATGGCGCGCTGCGAGGCGCCGATCATCTCGACATTGAACCGCTCGAGCACCCCTTCTCGCACCAGATCCAGGGCGGTATTCAGGGCCGTTTGTCCGCCCATCGTGGGCAGCAAAGCGCTGGGGCGCTCCTTCTCGATGATCCGGGCAATGGTCCGCCAATTGATCGGCTCGATGTAGACGGCATCCGCGGTCTCGGGGTCGGTCATGATCGTGGCTGGATTGGAGTTCACCAGAATTACCCGATAACCCTCTTCTTTCAGGGCCTTACATGCTTGAGCTCCAGAATAATCGAACTCGCACGCCTGACCGATGATGATGGGCCCTGCGCCGATGATGAGGATGCTTTCAAGGTCTGAGCGCTTGGGCATTAACTTTCGGCCGATTTCTGTTTGACGGCATTGCGGCCGCGCGAATTGGCCTGCATGCGCTTTACCATTAAGTACATGAAATGCTCGAACAGAAGCCGCAAATCGTGCGGCCCGGGACTCGCCTCGGGATGCCCCTGAAAGCTGAATGCCGGGCGGTCGGTGCGCGCCAGCCCCTGCAAAGTGCCGTCAAACAAGGAACGATGCGTCGCGCGCAGCGTGGGGGGCAAGGTTGCCTCGTCCACCGCGAACCCATGATTTTGACTCGAGATGAGCACCCGACCGGAGTCGAGCTCCGAAACCGGATGATTGGAGCCGTGATGGCCAAATTTCATTTTGACGGTCTTGGCGCCGCTCGCCAGCCCCAGCAACTGATGGCCCAGGCAGATGCCGAATACAGGCAGGTCGGTCTCCAAGAAGCGGCTGATGGCGTCGATAGCATAATCGCAAGGTTCCGGGTCGCCCGGTCCGTTACTTAAGAAAATACCGTCAGGATTCATTGCAAGCGCTTGATCTGCTGGAGTTTGTGCCGGCACCACCGTCATCCGGCAACCGTGCTCGGCGAGGATGCGCAAGATGTTGCGCTTCATGCCGAAATCGTAGGCCACCACGTGTAGGCGACTCTGCGGCCGCGGCGGCTTGCTGGACGATTTCCATATCAAGCCGTCGTTCCATTGATAGATCTTCTTGGTCGAAACCGCTTTGGCGAGATCCATGCCTTTGAGGCCGGGAAATTTCTTGGCGGCGCGCACCGCCGCGGTCTCGTCGATGTTATCGCCGGTCATGATGCACCCGGACTGAGCGCCCTTTTCGCGCAGCAGCCGCGTGAGCTTGCGGGTATCGATATCTGCGATCGCCACCACTTTGCATCGAAGCAGGAAGGCGGACAGCGACTCGGTCGAGCGCCAATTCGAATGCAGCAATGGCAAATCGCGGATGACAAGACCCGCGGCATAGACCGCGCCCGATTCCAGATCCTCGGGGGTCGTTCCGGTATTGCCGACGTGAGGATAGGTGAGGGTGACGATTTGCCGGCAGTAGGATGGATCCGTCAGGATCTCTTGGTAGCCGGTCATTGCCGTATTGAAAACTACTTCACCCGTCGTGTTGCCTTTTGCGCCTACTGAGACGCCACGGAACACGGTGCCATCTTCGAGAGCTAGCACTGCAGGTGTCGACACTCCGGTTCCTCGCTTCGCGCTGCCGCGTTCCGCAGATGCGCAAAGCGGGAGGCGCTCCTCAAGAACGTCCTCCCGCTTCATAGGTTAATTCGCGATCAGTTTCCGGGCGCGAATATTAACGATGCCGACGATGGCTGTCCATGCTTCTTCTTAAAGTCCGAGGACATCTTGCATGCCATAAAGGCCCGCAGGACGCCCAACCAGCCATTCGGCCGCCCGTAGGGCGCCGCGCGCGAAAATCATGCGGTCGGTAGCGCGATGGGTGATCTCCACGCGCTCCCCATCGACGGCGAATATCACCGTGTGTTCACCCACGATATCCCCGGCGCGTACGCTGGAAAAACCGATACTGCCGGGCCTACGCGGTGCTCTCCCGTCCGCGCGGCCGAAGGTTGCGACGTCGTGGAACGATTGGGCACGCGCCTCCGCAACGGCTTCGCCCAGAGCGAGCGCGGTACCCGATGGTGCATCGCGCTTCATGCGGTGGTGCACCTCGAAAATCTCCACATCATAAGAAGCTCCCAGCCCCCGCGCTGCCACCGACACCAATTTGGCTACGACGCTCACGCCTACGCTGGTATTGGGCGCAACGAGCACCGGAATCGCCCGCGCCACCTGTTCCAGATTTCTGCGGCAAGCGACGTCGACCCCGGTGGCGCCGATGAGGATGGGAACACCCGCCTCGGCGCAGGCACGAGCATGCGCCGCCACGGAGGTGCTCAAGCTGAAATCGACAGCCACCGCCGCACCTCGAATCCCGGCGCTTGGATCTGCGGTGACCACCACCCCGGTGGGCGGGCCTAGAGCGGCCGCGTCCTGCCCCAGCCGCCCGCTGGCGGCGGAGGCTATCGCGCCAGACAGACGAAATTTGAGATCAGCCTGCACCGCATTCAGCAGCGCCTGCCCCATGCGCCCGGTGATTCCGAAGATTGCCAGGGCGTGCATTCGCCCAAGCCTAATCGACGGCGCCGGTGAAGAACTTCTTGACGCCTTCGAAAAAGGACTGCTCGCGCGGCTGATGGCTGCCCTGTTGCAGCGAAGCCTCGAACTTCCTCAGCAATTCCTTCTGCTCAGCCCCCAGGCTCACGGGAGTTTCGACCACCACCCGGCAAAAGAGGTCGCCCGGCGCGCCTCCGCGCACCGGGCGAACGCCTTTTTCGCGCACGCGAAATACGCGTCCGGATTGGGTTTCGGTCGGTATCTTGAGAATCACGTCGCCTTTCAGCGTCGGCACTTCCACCGAGCCGCCGAGTGCCGCAGTCGTGAAGGTAATGGGGACTTCACAGGATAAATGACTGCCTTCGCGTTCGAATATCGGGTGATCGCGGACGCGCACCTCGACGTACAAGTCCCCGGCAGGTCCGCCGTTGCGGCCTGCCTCGCCCTCGCCGTTCACTCTAATGCGGTCGCCCGTATCAACGCCGGCAGGCACGGAGACGGGCAGAGTTTTTTCCTGGCGTACGCGGCCCTGGCCGAAGCAGGTATCGCAGGGATTGCTGATGATCTTGCCGCGTCCCTTGCAGCGCGGACAAGGTTGCTGAATGGTGAAAATCGACTGCTGCACGCGGACCTGGCCCTGACCGTGGCAAGTATCGCAGGTCTTCGGGCTAGACCCCTTGGCCGCTCCCGTGCCGCTGCAGGTCTTGCACTCTGCCAGGGAGGGAATCCGGATCTCCGTTTCGGTGCCGAACACCGCCTGTTCGAGATCGAGCTCCAACTCGTAGCGCAAATCGGCGCCGCGAAACACCTGGCTTCGGCCGCGCTGTCCGCCTGAGAAAATGTCACCGAACATCTCGCCGAAAATATCGCCGAATGCCTCTCCGGCACTGAAGCCGCCGCCGCGGCCGCCCTCGAGGCCTGCATGCCCGAACTGGTCGTACACGGCGCGCTTCTGGGCGTCGCAAAGGACCTCGTACGCCTCTTTGGCTTCTTTGAATTTATGTTCCGCTTCCGGATCCTCGGTATTGCGATCCGGGTGATACTTCATGGCGAGCCGCCGATATGCCTTCTTGATGTCGGCTTCCGTGGCATTTCTGGCCACTTCGAGGAGCTTGTAGTAATCCTGCTTCGCCATTACTCACCTTGTGGAAGCCCCCAAAAACGAACCGCCGGCATCATGATACCGGCGGTTCGGACAACTACCCCGTCGATCCCAAGGCCATCAGGCCTTCTTGCGATCGCTTTCCTTGACTTCCTCGAATTCGGCGTCCATCACGTCGTCTTTCGGCTTCTCCGTGTGGCCGGCCGAACTGTTGCCGTCGCTTCCGGCTCCGCCGCCGCCGCCGCCGCCGCTCCCCGCCGACTGTTCGTACATTTTCTGCAACAACGCGGTGGACGACTGCTCGAGCGCCTGTGTCTTGCTTTCGATTGCCTCGCGGTCATCGCCGGCCATCGCCGTCTTGAGCACGGCAACCGCCTCGCTCGCCGCTTTCTTCTCGTCGTCTGATACTTTGTCGCCGGCATCCTTGAGCGCTTTCTCCACCGTGTGAATCGTCGCATCCGCCTTATTGCGCGCGGTCACGAGTTCGCGGAACTTCTTGTCCTCCTCGGCATGCGCCTCCGCATCGTTGACCATGCGCTTGATCTCAGCCTCGGACAGGCCGCTTGAGGCCTTGATCACGATGCGCTGTTCCTTGCCGGTTTTCACATCCTTGGCGGAAACGTTCAGAATTCCGTTGGCGTCGATGTCGAACGCCACCTCGATCTGCGGCATGCCGCGCGGAGCCGGCGGAATATCCGTGAGATCGAATCGCCCCAAGGACTTGTTGTCGCTCGACCGATCGCGCTCGCCCTGCAAAACATGGATGGTCACGCCGGTCTGATTGTCATCCGCGGTCGAGAACGTCTGCGAGGCTTTCGTTGGGATGGTCGTGTTCTTCTCTATCACCTTGGTCATGATGCCGCCCAGCGTCTCGATCCCCAGCGACAGGGGCGTCACGTCGAGCAACAGCACGTCCTTGACGTCGCCGGAGAGCACGCCGCCTTGAATCGCGGCGCCGACCGCCACGGCTTCATCGGGGTTCACGTCCTTGCGCGGCTCCTTGCCGAACAAGTCCTTGACCGCCTGCTGCACCATCGGCATGCGTGTTTGCCCGCCGACCAGAATGACCTCGCTCACGTCCTTCACGGACAAGCCCGCGTCCTTCAGCGCAATTCGGCACGGCTCCATGGTCTTCTTGACTAGATCTTCGACCAAGGACTCGAGCTTGGCGCGGGTCAGCTTCATGTTCAGATGCTTCGGCCCCGCCGCATCGGCCGTAATGTACGGCAAATTGACCTCGGTCTGCTGGCTCGAGGAGAGCTCGATCTTGGCCTTCTCGGCCGCCTCTTTCAAACGCTGCATCGCAAGAGGATCCTTGCGTACATCGATACCGCTTTCCTTCTTGAATTCATCGGCAAGGTAGTTGATGACGCGAAGGTCGAAATCTTCGCCGCCCAAAAAAGTATCGCCGTTGGTCGACAGGACTTCGAACTGGCGCTCGCCGTCCACTTCGGCGATTTCGATCACCGAAACGTCAAAGGTGCCGCCGCCCAAGTCGTAGACCGCAATTTTGCGGTCGCCGCCATCCTTGTCGAGGCCGTAGGCCAACGCCGCCGCCGTGGGCTCATTGATGATGCGTTTGACATTCAAGCCCGCGATGCGTCCGGCATCCTTGGTCGCCTGACGCTGCGAATCGTTGAAATAGGCCGGCACCGTGATGACGGCTTCCGTGACGGTTTCGCCCAGATAATCCTCGGCGGTCTTCTTCATCTTCATCAAGACGCGCGCGGAAATTTCTTGCGCAGCCATCTTCTTGCCCTGCTCTTCCACCCAGGCATCGCCGTTGTCCGCCTTGATGATCTTATAGGACACCATCTTCATGTCCTTTTGGACCACCTCGTCGCTGAATTTACGGCCGATAAGGCGTTTCACCGCCGCCACCGTGTTGGCGGGGTTGGTGACGGCCTGGCGTTTGGCGGATTGTCCTACCAGCACCTCGCCATCCTTGGTGAAGGCAACGATCGACGGCGTCGTCCGATCGCCCTCACTGTTCTCGATGACCTTGGGCTTGCCGCCCTCCATGATCGCGACGCAAGAATTCGTGGTGCCGAGATCGATGCCGATGATTCTAGCCATATTGAAAACCCTCTAGAAAATTCTTAACTGTTGACCGCTACGTGGGGGACTCAAGCGTGTTTTTCAATTGCCTTGGCCGCTCGGCGTTTTACTGACGATGACCCGGGCTGGACGCAATAAGCGCCCGTTCAGGGAATAGCCTTTCTGAATGACCGACAGCACCGCATTGGGCGGCTTGTCCCGGCTCTCTTGGGCCACCATGGCTTCATGCCACTCCGGATCGAAGGGCTGGCCGGCCGGGTCGATGATCTTGATGCCCGCCTTGTCGAAGGCGCGGTGCAGTTCCTTGAGAGTGGCCTGCGCGCCTTCCAGCAGCGCGGGACCCGGGGTGGCGGCGCCGGCGTTGATGCCGGCTTCAAGGGCGTCGCCGACCGTGACCAACTCTTGGGCAAAGCGTTCGATGGCGAACTTGCGGGCATTCTCGACCTCGCGATCGCAGCGCTTGCGCAAATTCTCGAGTTCCGCGACAGCCCGGAGGTGGCTGTTGCGGTTCTCGGTCGCCCGGGCTTCGGCCGCGGCCAACGCGGCGGCTGCGTCAAGGGGAGCCCCACCATCGGGGAAATCGCCCGCGGCTTGATCGGTTTCGTTCACTCGTGCAAACCCCTCAAAAATTAAGGCGGCCTAGGAGACCGCTCGAAGGGGAACTATTGGGGGCTATTTGCGGGCGTTCAAGGCCGAACCGAGGAGTTTTGCCGTCAGATCCACGATGGGAATGACCCGCTCGTAGGCCATCCGCGTCGGACCGATGATGCCCAGCACCCCGACCACACGGTTATCGAGGGTATAGGGCGCCGTTACCACGCTGATATCGTCCAAAATGCGATAGCCCGACTCCTGACCGATGAAGATCTGAATGCCGTCCGCGCGCAAGCAGCTGTCGAGTAGCCTCAGAATGTCGTGCTTTTCATTGAATGCCTCGAATAGGCGCTTCAGCCGCTCGACGTTCGATAGTTCCGCAAAACCCATCAAATTGGTCTCGCCGGCAATAACGTATTCGACACCTTCATCGGAGCTGCTGTGGAACACCTTCTGGGCCATCTGGATGGCGTCCCGCATGAGCTGATCCATGTGCTGCCGCGTCTCCTGCATTTGCGTGAGCAGCTGGGCGCGTGCATCGGGCAGCGAGCGTCCCGCGAAGGCCTCGTTCAGATAATTCGCGGCGCGGCGCAGCTCTTCGGTCGAATAAAACCGATCGAGCTGCACCACCCGGTTCTGAATCTCCCGGTTGCTCATCACCATGATTGCGAGCGCCCGATTTTCCGACAGGGCGATGAATTCGATCTGCGAGAGCGCCACATAGTTGGGGTTCGGCAGCGTGACGAGTCCCGCCATGTGCGTGACGCTCGAAAGCATCTGCGACACGGTCTGGACCAGCGAGCGGCCGTTGGCCGAATCGGATCCTAGGCGGCGCTCAATTTCCTCGATCTCCTCTTGGTGCAAGGGTTTGAGCTTGAGCAGCGTGTCGACGAAAAAACGGTAGCCTTTGTCGGTGGGTACCCGCCCTGCCGAGGTGTGCGGCGAGGCGACAAAGCCAAGATCTTCCAGGTCGGCCATGACGTTGCGGATCGTCGCCGACGATAGGCTCAAACCCGAGTCGCGCGACAAGGTACGAGACCCGACCGGCTGCCCGTCGCGGATGTAGTTCTCGATCAGGGCTTTGAGCAGCAGCTGCGCTCGCTCGCTGAGCCCTTCATCGGCGCCTTCTGTCATATTAGGTCCATATAACATGTTTGAAGCTACCTAGCGCATCTGCCCGAAGTCAAGTCGAGCGATTCATCCCAAAATCGTCACCTTCACGGCGTGACCGGCCTGCAGCCTCATGCTACAAGGACCTTCGCTATGGCCCAATCCTTCCAATCCATCGCCCTGGTCGGCAATACCAAGGATACGCGCGTGGCCGAGTGCATGCTCAGCCTGGTCGGCCACTTCCATTCGAAGGGTGTTCGTGCCCTGGTCGATCCCGATGTCAGCGTCACCTTTCCGCCGGACAGCGTGCGGCCCTGTCCCGAACAATCATTTGCTACCCGGGCTGATCTCATCATCGCCATTGGCGGCGACGGCACGCTCCTATATGCGGCGAGGTTGGTGGCGGGCCATTCGGTTCCCCTGCTCGGGATCAATCGTGGGCGGCTCGGGTTCATGACCGACGTGGGCCCTCTGTCCATGCTGGAGGACGTCGACACGGTGCTCGCGGGGCGCTACAGCGAAGATCGGCGCTCGCTGCTGTCCGCCCGGTTGGAGAAGCACGGGGCCGGCCTCGTGAGCGCCCTCGCGCTCAACGATGTTGTGGTCAATAAATGGGAAACCGGCCGCACCATGGACTTTGAAACCTCGATCAACGGGCGTTTCGTCAACTCCCACGGCGGCGACGGCATGGTCATTGCCACCGCGACGGGCTCAACCGCCTACGCGCTCTCCTGCGGAGGCCCCATCGTAGAGCCCGACCTCGACGTGTGGGTGGTGGCTCCCATTTGCCCGCACACGTTGAGCGACCGTCCCATCGTCGTCCGTGCAGGCAGCAAGATCCAATTGCGCATCTCGGATCGCTTCGAGTCCCGAGGCCAGGTCACCTGCGACGGCAACGCCCTAGGCACACTCGAGCAGGGCGATAATTTATATGTCGAGGGCGCCGACGCGCAGATCACCCTGCTGCATCCGCCGGGTTACGACTATTACCGCCTTCTCCGGTCGAAGCTGCACTGGGGCCGCGGTGCGTACGACGGCCAACATGACAACCGCGACATCGATTAATTTCCATGCTCACTCATCTGCAGCTGCGCGATTTCGTCCTCGTCGATAGCGCGGAATTCGAACTCAAATCCGGCCTTACTGCGCTGACCGGCGAAACGGGCGCCGGTAAATCCATTGTCGTCGATGCCCTGCTGCTCATTGCCGGCGGCCGCGCCGGCGGCGATGTCGTGCGCCAGGGCGCGGAACGGGCGGAAGTGGCGGCGAGTTTCGACGCGCTCCCCGGGGCAGCCACATCATGGCTCGAAGCGCAGGCCATTGAGCACGAGGGGGATCTGGTGGTACGGCGCGTCATCGGTGCGGATGGCCGTTCGCGGGCTTATGTGAACGGCCAGATGGTGCCGATCCAAGCACTACGCGAACTGGCCGAGTTCCTCATCGACATCCACGGCCAGCAAGAATTCCAGCGGCTCGTGAATCGCGGCGCCCAGCGCGAGCTGCTGGATGAGCACTTGCCGGACTCAAAAGCGCTCGGCGAGGTGGCGGAACTCTTCGAGCGCTACAGCACCTGCCGCCGCGCGCTCGAGTCGCTCAAGGCCGCCGCGGAAAATCGCGACTCGCGCCTCGATTTGTTGCGCTTCCAACTCGCTGAGCTCAAGGCCGAGGTCACGACGGTGGCCGCCATCGAAGAGCTCTTCACGGACCGCAAGCGCATTGCGGGCCGCGGCCGTCTCGCGGAGGCGGCTCGCACCGCGTTGACGGCCGTTTATGAATCGGAAGGCGACAGCGCCGGAGATCTATTGGGCCGGGCACACACGGCGTTGCGCAATGCCGCGGACGCCGATCCGCAACTCCTCGCTGCGGCAAAGCTCGTGGCGGAAGCCATGATCAACACCCAGGAGGCCGCCGATGCGCTGCGGCGCTACCTGGACGTTCTCGACATCGATCCGAAGCGCCAGGAAGAGATCGAGCGCCAGGCCGCCGCCCTCGAGGCTCTGGCCCGAAAGCACCGAGTCGCCGTCTTGGATCTGCCGGCGCAAATGTCCCTTACCGAAGCCGAGTTGATCACGCTCGGCAATGCCGAGCAGAGCCTGGCCGCCCTCGAACGCGATCTGGACACGGTGGCGCGCGACTACCGCCGGGCCGCGAAGCGCCTCACGGAGGCGCGAAACTCAGCCGCCGGCCACTTGTCCGCCCGTATCACGGAAATCATGCAGGCCCTCGGTATGGCCGGCGGCCGATTTGCGGTCAGCATTGCGCCGCTCGGCGGGCCAGCCGGGCAAGCGGAATTCGGCAGGACGGGCAGCGATGACATCGAGTTCTTGGTAAGCGCGAATCCCGGTCAGGCCCCCAAAAACCTCGCGAGGGTCGCATCGGGCGGTGAGCTATCGCGTATCAGCCTTGCGGTGCAAGTGGCGGCGGCGGCCCGCGGCTCCGCCCGCTGCATGGTGTTCGACGAGGTCGACGCCGGCATCGGCGGCGCGGTGGCCGAAATCGTCGGCCGATTACTGCGCGACTTGGGCGAGCGAACCCAGGTCTTATGCGTGACCCATCTGGCCCAAGTCGCGTCGCAAGCGCACAGCCAGTTTCGGGTCACCAAGCTGAGCGACGGCAAAATCACCCGCACAACCGTGAAACCATTGGCGGAACCCGAGCGCGTCGACGAAATCGCGCGCATGTTGGGCGGCGTCGACATCACCGGGCAGGCACTCGCGCACGCTCGAGAAATGCTGGCGCACGCCGTACCTTCGGCGGTGCTCAAGAAAAAACGCACGCCTTCGCAACGGCGCTGAACCGCCTTGCGTAACGGCTGTACGGCGTTCGGCTATTTGACGCTTTTTTGATTCGGGCAATTGGGCTTGCGGCAATGCCCGTATAGAATCAGCGCGTGGTCGCTGATTTCGAAGCCCAGCCGCTTCGCCACCGCATGTTGAAGCTCTTCGATCCCGCCGTCCATGAACTCTTCGACGCGACCGCAGTCGACGCAAACGATGTGATCGTGGTGCCCACCCTGATTGAGCTCAAAAACCGCCATGCCGCCTTCGAAATGGTGGCGCGTGACGAGACCGGCCGCCTCGAACTGGGTGAGCACCCGATACACGGTGGCGAGCCCGATGTCTTCGTTGGACACCAGCAGCTTCTTGTAGATGTCCTCGGCACTCATATGGCGCGCCGATCCGTCCGCCAGAATGTCGAGAATTTTCAGTCGAGGCAACGTAACTTTGAGACCCGCATTGCGCAGGTCATTGCTTTCGCTGCTCGAGTCAGGTCTGAGGCGCTGCGGCATGCTGTGCCATCCGGTATAATACGGGTCCGATTATCAATCATTTAACGGCTGCGCACCACTTTGACGACAATATCTCGACGGCTTCTGACCGGACTGATGATGGGCGCGCTGGCGTGCGGATGCGTCTACCGCATCAACATTCAGCAGGGTAACTTCTTGGATCAGGCGGCGGTCGAACAGGTCAAGCCCGGGATGACGCGCAGCCAAGTTCGATACTTGCTGGGCACCCCGATGGTTTCCGATCCGTTCAACAAGGAACGTTGGGACTATATCTACTACCTGAAAAAGGGCCGCAGCAGCCACGTCGATTCGCGGCGCGTCACGGTATATTTCGAGGCCGACAAGGTCGCGAAGCTCGACAAGCCGACTGCCTCCGAAGCGGCTGCGCAGGACGCGTCCGCGGCGCAAATCAAGAACGGCAGAACTTATTAGGCGCTCGCTGCGCGAGCGGGGAATTACGAGGCGGGTTTTTTGCGCAGTTGCTTGACGCGCGCGCGGCGCGCTTCCTTGGGATCCGCGGCAAGCGGGCGATAGATTTCGATCCGGTCGCCTTGCCTCAAGAGGTCGTGGCTCTGGGCCAGTCGGCCGAAGATTCCGAACGCGGAGTGTTGCAGATCCACGCCGAGGAAATCAGGATCGAGAGCCGCCAACCGTAGTGCATCCGCGACCCTGGCGCCGGCGGGGAGCCGCAATTCCTTGACGATGGCGCGCTGCGGCTCGGCATAGGCGATTTCGATCTCGAGCGGTGCGTCGCTCACGTGCCTCCTGGATATATTTCCCGCGCTCGCAGCACGAACGCATCGACGATGCCGCCGCACAACGCCTCAAACACGGCATTGAAGGCCGCCGCGGTGATGCGGTTCTTGAATTCGAACTCGACGCGGAAGCTGACCCGCGAGCCCCGCGTACCGATCGCCTCGAAGCGCCATTCCCCGATCAATTCCCGAAAAGGCCCGTGCAACAGCTGCATGTGGATCTGTTCGTCTGGCCGCAAGGTATTGCGCGTGGTGAATTCGGTGCGCAGCGCGCCGCGCGCGACCTTTACGGCGGCGATGCGTTCGAGGGCCGAGATGTCCTCGACTTGCGCACTCACACACCAGGGAAGAAATTGAGGATAGCGCTCAACATCATTCACCAAGGCGAACATCTGCGCGGCCGTATGGGTCACGAGTGAGCTGCGCTCGACTACCTGCATCGCGGCATTGTCCGGCAAAAGCGCGGGCGCCGCCACCGGCGAATCGGTAGACTTCGACGCACAGTGAAAACGCCAGAAAAATTGCCGCCGATCGCCGTCAATCGCAAAGCGCGTTTCGATTACTTCATCGAAGAGCGCTTCGAGGCCGGCATCTCCCTCATGGGTTGGGAAGTCAAAAGCATGCGCGCCGGCAAGGCGCAAATCGCCGAAGCGTACGTCTACCTGAAAAACGGCGAAGCCTTTCTGTTCGGCGCGCACATCAATGCGCTTAATTCGGCGTCGACTCACGTCGACACCGATCCCACGCGCACACGCAAGCTTTTGCTCAACAGGCGCCAGCTTGACCATATGGTGGGCGCGGTCGAACGGCGCGGCTACACCATCGTGCCGCTGCAGTTGTACTGGAAGGAAGGCCGCGCCAAGCTCGAGATTGGGCTCGCGAAAGGCAAGAAGCAGCACGACAAGCGGGCCAATGAAAAGGACCGCGACTGGCAGCGCGATAAGGGCAGGATAATGAAGGCCGCGCGACGCTGAGAAGCAGATTGGATCAACCGGCTCGAAGCGCGTAAACTAAGTCCTCGATTCGGGGCCGACCGGTTTCGACATGGGTTGCGAAACTGTAGGGGCGTACCGAGGTGCAGGTTCCTCGTTAAACCATTTGCAAACTTATAGTTGCCAATCAAGACAACTACGCTCTAGCCGCCTAATCGCGGTTGAAACCTAAGCGGCTCGTGCTGATGCGAACGTTTAGGTGTAGCGCTCATCAGCTAGTTGGACGCACGTGCCTGGGGTGCACTCGACGAAAAAACACCGGGCTGGCTGCGTGCTTTCCCTGCCCGTTGGGTAGTGCGCGGCGAGAACAATAAACGCGGCTACGTACGTAGATCTTGCAGCGTAGGACTTATGGACGGGGGTTCGATTCCCCCCGGCTCCACCATTCGCCAATGCCGGCGGTCATCCCGCCGGCAAAGTGGGCGCGGCAACCGCCTATGAGAAAAGTCGCTATTCCGATTCCCTGTCGCCGCCTTGATGCACATCAAGATATGCTCTAGGCTCCGAGCCAGCTTAGGCGGGCCGCCGGATTTGGGAGTTCATGACGCGCATTGAAGTACCGAGTTATACCGGCCGCCAGAGTTCTCGCGGCCGTTCCGGTCGTTGGTTCCTGATATTGCTGTTGGTCGTCGCCCTCGGCGCAGGGCTCTGGACCTGGCTCACGCTGGCGTGGGCGTACGCCGAAGGCGAACGAGCGGGCGTGCTGCAGAAATTCGTACGTCGGGGCTGGATCTGCAAAACCCAGGAAGGTGAGATCGCGCTGTATTACGGCGGCGGCCAATACATGGGCGGAGGCATATCGCCGCAACTATGGGACTTCAGCGTCCGCGACAAAGCGGTGGCGGAGAGTTTGAGCAAGGCGGTGGGCCACAGAGTGCAGCTGCATTACACGGAACACCCGGGAATACCGACCCCCTGCTTCGCGGAGACGCGCTTCTTCGTGGATCGCGTGACCGTCACCGACAATGAGCCGGCAACCTTGCCGGGAACGGCCCCGCCCGTGACACCTGCGGGTCCCCCGCGACCGACCACTCCCTAAGAAAATCGCCGACGCGAGTCCGCGACTTGCTCCGCGATACTCACCGCAGTTCGCAACGCAAGAAGCCCGTCCTCACCGCTTACAAGGGGGGGACTGCCCGTGGCCGCGGAGTCAAGGAACGCGACGATTTCGTCTTTTAGCGCGTCACCCTGCTCGTAGTTGTTTTCTTCGATGGCTACCTGCGGCACGCCGCCTTCACCGATACCCGCGCCTTTGCGAATCACGGTCAGCACCTTCTGCTGCAAATCAAGCGAGATGTACGCATCATCCTGAAACAGGCGCAGCTTGCGCTCCGTCTTCAGGCTCACGCGGCTGGCGGTGGCGTTTGCAACGCAGCCGTTTGCGAAGCGCAACCGGGCATTTGCAATATCGACTTCCCCGGAAAAAACACTGGTGCCGATCGCGTCGACCGCCACGACGGGCGAGCGCACGATGCTCAAAATCAAGTCGATGTCATGAATCATAAGGTCCAGCACCACATCGACGTCGGTCCCACGGTACTTAAATGGCGCCAACCGCGCCGATTCGATGAAGCGCGGAACGGTCAGGGTGGGCTGCACCGCCTGAACGGCGGCATTGAAGCGTTCCAGGTGACCGACCTGCAGTACGCGATTCGCGCGGTGCGCGAGTTCGATCAGTACTTCCCCTTCCGCCACCGTCACGGTCATCGGTTTCTCGACGAGAACGCTCGCGCGGGCCTCGAGAAAATCCTTGGCGACATCGAAATGAAGAGGCGTCGGAGTCACGATGCTGACGGCATCGACATGACCCAATAATTCGCGGTAGTCGGCATATGCCGCCACCCCCAGTTCCGCCGCCACCGCCGAGCGGGCCTCGGCCGACGGATCCGCAACTCCCACCAAGTGGGAGTTCGGCAGGCTTGCATACTTTTGCGCGTGAAACCGCCCCAGGTAGCCGACGCCTACGACCGCTGTGCGCATCAAGACGGCGCGTCTCGCCGCCACTTACCGCTGACAGCCCACGGCTTTGCATCGTAGCGAGGCTTGGGGGTCCAATGGCGCATGCTGCGATTCTACCGCGCTCGACGCTGCACGGCCGGATTCGTTTACAATCGCTCCGATGTCTATTCGGAGCAGCCTCTCGAGTGCAGGACTGACCAGCCCCTGGTCCCTGGAGCTTGGGCTAGCGGCCCTGGGTCTTTTAATTGGTGTGGGCCTTATGCCGCTGCTGATCTTTTACGCTGGCGTCGCGGCCCTTGGCCGTTACGAGGGCGCCAGCCTGGGACGCCTCTATCACAGCTTGTTCTTGGGTCTTGGCGAAGGCTCCATCGCCGCTTGGACGGTGCTTCTCGGTCCGTATGGCCTTTACGTGCTTTTCAAGGTTCTTCGAGCCTGGTGGCGGGCGGACGCTGACTCACTCTAATTCATCATTTCAAGATCTTATTATGTCTTCACCGACTTGAGCCGCGTCACAGTTCCGCCATATCGCGGCCTTATCGCTGTCGCAATTTGGGAACATGTATTTAAGGATAACGAGGACAGACCATGGCGAGCGGCGACAAGACCCGGAATGACCCGGAATCAACATTCACTTATGCCGTGCGCGAGTTGCGGCAAGCCACCCGAGTGAAGAGGCCCAGCGCGGACACCGCGCCCATGAAGGCGACAAACGAGCATCGCGGCTTCGATCCTTACAACACATCCGGAACTTTCGATCACAAGCGCAACTGGATGCGGATCGGCAAGCGCTAGGGCGTTGCCTGGCCCCCGCGGCTTACTCGAAATTCGCTGTTGGGATACCAGCGCGGAAATCGCTTGGTGTGCGCCAAACGAATGCCGACCTCGTAATAAAGCCTGAGGTCATCGACAGCACCGCGCACATCCCAATCGTGCGAGTACTGATCGCCTTCTCGGCGATACCGATGCGCCATGTAGTCATCCAGCTGCGCCCGGCCCCAAACGGGTCCGCGCGCGGTATCGTCGATGCCGCCCTTGGCATACAACACCGGCACACCGGCGTTTGCGAAACTTAAATTGTCCGACCGGAAATACAGCCCCTGTTCAGGCGTTGGCTCAGGGGTCACTTCGCGGCCCTGCAGTAAGGCAACGCCGCGCGCGTATTGCTCGAGGTCCGTATTTCCAGAGCCGTATATATTGACATCGCGCGTCGGTCCGCCGACGTGCAGCGTGTCCAGATTTAGCACCGCCGCCGTATCCCGCAAGGCGAAAACCGGATGCTCGACGTAATACTGCGACCCCAGCAGGCCGGCTTCCCCACCAGTCAGCGCGAGAAATACGATCGACCGATCGGAGACCGGCTTGGTGCGAATGAAGGATTGACCCAGCGCCAACAATCCGGCCACGCCCGACGCATTGTCGGTCGCGCCGTTGAAGATATTGTGGCCGGGGCGCGAGAGGTCGCGGCCCAAATGGTCCCAGTGAGCGGTGTACACGACATATTCACGTCGGCGGCTACCGCCCGGCCAAAGAGCGATCACGTTACTGGACGTGAACGGGCGGACGCTGGCGTGCAGCGTTGCATCGGCTAGCATGCCCATAGACATCGCCTTGAATCCGGCACGGCCCGCTGCCGCAGCGACGGCACTGAAATCGAGCCCGGCCGCGCTGAACAATGAGCGCGCCGCATCGTTCCGGATCCAACCTTCAATGACCGTGCGCTCGGCAGTCCCGTTTGCGAGCGTGAACTGCGCGCCGCTCCACGTGTTCTGAACGACGTCCCAGCCGTAGCCGACCGCATCGCCATCGTGAATCAGTAGAACGCCGGCCGCTCCCTGCCGGGCAGCTTCCTCGACTTTGTAATCCCAGCGGCCGTAATACGTCATCGCGCCGCCCCTGAATACCCTGGGGTCCTTGCTGCCATAGCCCGGATCGTTGACCAAAGCCACGACGGTCTTGCCGCGCACGTCGATACGGTCATAGTCGTTCCACGCATACTCGGGGGCGACAATGCCGTACCCCACGAAAACAAGTTCACTGCGCCGCAGTTCCACCTGCGGCTGTCCGCGTTTGCTCCAGATGATCATGTCCTTACCATAAGCAAGCGTGAGGGGTCCTTTTTGACCTGAGAAGGACAGCGACGCATCGGCGCCGGTGAGAATTTCCGTCATGGGGACGGCCTGCAGGAAGCTCTCGCCGTTTGCGGGCTTCAAGCCCAATTTACGGAACTGCTCGATCAGGTATGCGACCGTCTTTTCCTCTCCGGAGGTGCCCGGCTTTCGGCCCTCGAAATCGTCTGAAGCGAGGACGCGGACATGCTCGCGGAACACCGCCTCATCGATGTCGGTCGAGGGCGGCGGAAGCTTGGGCTGAACCGAACAAGCTGCCAGCAGCACGCTCGAACACGTTAAAATGCGACAGAAACCCCAAATTCGCATGCGCGAGTCCTCGTTCAGTTGCGGCGCGGCCAATAGAGCAAGACCACCGTTCCTAAGCAGGCCAGGGTCCCCAGGTGCGCCCAGGCGCGCCATGGACGAGTTTTTGCCTGCCCAAGGAAACTCCCGGCGCTGGCGGCGGTCAAAACCCCAAATGCGATGAAGCTCCGTACGAGCTGCGGTAGTTCGCGCCTGAGATCGGGGTGTTCGCCGGCCAAGACACCGAACACGATCAGCACGGCTCCGAGGCCGAAAGTGATCGAAGCCGCGGAACCCATCACGATACCGATCAAAACCGTGAACGGACGCATACCTTGAGGCTCATATACACTTGCTAGCAGGCACGGGCTTCTCTAGCCTTGACGGGAATTGGGGATCGGAGTTTACAGGAGAACGGGTACGGTGATGACTAACAGGCCTTGGGCCAAGCGCTCGCGCTTAATTACCTGCATCGCCGTCTGCGCGAGCGCAGTGGGGCTTGCCGCACTGCTTGGCGCCGCGATGGCGCCTTCGCCTGCCGTGCCCGCAGCGGCCGCCGCGCTCGCGCCGACCGAGCAAGAAAACTATGTCGCGCGCCGCGTGGCCGACATTGTCGCTCGTGAGCACTACCGGCGGGCGCCTCTCGACGATCATCTCTCGAGCTTGATTCTCGACCGCTACCTCGATGCGATCGACGGCGGCAGAAGCTATTTCTACGCGAGCGATATTGCCGAATTCGAGCGCTTTCGATATCAGCTCGACGATGCGATCAAGGCCGGCGACGTGGAGCCCGCATTCGTCATCTTCCGGCGCTATCAGCAGCGCAGTCGCGAGCGCATGGCTTATGCGATCGAACTGCTCAACAAGAAGCCGGATTTCGACGTCGACGAATCGTTCAATTTCGACCGCGAAAAAGAACCCTGGCCGGCAAACACCGCCGAGATGAACGAGCTGTGGCGCAAGCGCGTGAAGAACGACGCGCTGTCGCTGGTGATTGCCGGCAAGCAATGGACCGAGGCGGCCGATGTCTTGCGCAAACGCTACGAGCACGTTGCCAAGCGCATGGATCAGAGCAAGCCTGAGGATGTGTTCGAGGCGTTCATGAATGCTTTCGTGCTGTCGCTCGATCCGCACTCGAATTATTTCTCGGCACGCAACTCCGAGGAATACAACATTCAAATGAGCCTTAGCTACGAGGGCATCGGCGCCTCGCTGCAACTCACCGACGATTACGTCACGGTGATCGACGTCATCGCCGGCGGTCCCGCGGCGACCAGCGGCAAGCTTGCGGCCAATGATCGCATTACTGCGATCGGAGAAGGCAAGACCGGGGAACTGATCGACGTGATCGGTTGGCGGCTCGACGACGTCGTCCAGAAGATTCGCGGTCCTGGAGGCACACTGGTGCGCCTGCAATTATTGCCGGCGGGCGCGGCGCCCGGTTCGGCGCAGAAGGTGGTCGAGTTCACGCGCAACCGCGTCTCGCTCGAGGCGCAGGCTGCGCACAAGGTTATGCGCGTCGTGCAGCGCAACGGCCGCGACGTGAAAATCGGTGTGATCACCGTGCCGAGCTTCTATCAGGACTACGATGCCAGCCGTTCCGGAGCCAAGGATTATCGAAGCACCACGCGCGACGTGCAGCGGCTGATCAGCGAGCTCAGAAAAGATGGCGCCGAAGTGCTGATCATGGATCTGCGCGCCAACGGCGGCGGCTATCTCCCCGAAGCGGAATCGCTCACCGGGTTGTTCATCGACCGCGGGCCCGTGGTGCAGCTGCGGGACACCACCGGGCGCATCGAAGTCGATGATGATCCCGATCCCGCGGTTTTCTACAGCGGCCCCATGATCGTGCTCGTGGATCGGTTCAGCGCATCCGCATCGGAAATCTTTGCCGGCGCCATCCAGGATTACGGCCGCGCCTTGATCGTCGGTCAACAGACCTATGGAAAGGGAACCGTGCAGAACGCTCATCCGCTCAACTATACGATCTTCGGGCGCAAGCCGGAGCTGGGCCAGCTGAACGTGACGATCGGCAAGTACTACCGGATCACCGGCGAGAGCACGCAAGATCGCGGCGTGACCCCCGACATCGCATTGCCGTCGCTAATCGACGCCAATGAAGTCGGCGAAAGCACCCGCGACCGCGCGCTGCCGTGGGACCACATCGAACCGGCGACTTTCCGGGTTGAAGGCGATTTGAAGTCGACGGCCGCTTCGTTGGAGAAATTGCACCAGGAGCGCACCGCGAACAGCGCCGATTTCCGCTATCTGCGCGACGACATTGCCGCCCTGGATGCGATGCGGAGCCAGAAGACGCTGTCCCTCAACATTAAAACTCGCGAGGCCGAGCGCAAACGCGTCGAGGGCGAGCGGCTCGAGAGAGAGAACGCATGGCGGGCGGCGCACGACGTCAAGCCCGTGAAAGCGTTGGATGAAGTCAAGGACGACGCCGCTGCCGGAATTTTGCTCGATGAAGCGTCGCAGATTGCCGCGGATCTTGCGGTGGCGGCGGCACATCGAACGGTGCCGACCCAAGCTCGCCGCACCGACATCCATTAGAAGCCGGCGCTACCGCAGCAAGAGCGTATAGAGGTCCCAGTAGTCCTCGGCCATTACGTTCCAAGCGGGAGCGGCCGGAGACTTCGAGGCTGTGCCGGGCTGCGCCTCGGGCGCCGGGGGCGCCAATGAATCCGCAGTCGGCACGGTGTCTGCGTTGTTGCGATATTCGCAGTTGGCGCGCAGGCGCTCCAGCCTGGCCTTGAGTGCGGCGGTAAGCTGCTTCGGATTGGCGACGGCCGCCTGCGCTTGCTGCACGCGCTGCATATAACCTTCGCATTCCTCGCGCGAGCCGAAGGTCATCTCGTGAACGCGGCGCGCAACCGCTTCCTTGGCGCGTGCGGCGAGCCCATAAGTGTCCACCGTCTCGCATAATAGTTCGGCGAAACTGATGATGGCCAGGTTGATGTTGCGGCGTGCCGCCAACGAGATTCCCGGAAATTCAGGCAGCGCTTCATGCTCAACCGCACTGCGTTCGGCATGCAGATCGCCGACCGCCGCGTCCGCGACGAGCACTTGTTTGCGCAATGATTCGAGCGATTTCTGGCGGCCGCGGCGTTTGAAATAGTGCCAGAACGCGGTCAGCCGTCCTAACTCGCTTTGCGCGGCGGCCAGGTGCTGGCGTCGCGAGTCGGCCTCGAGAGCAGCCTCCCGCAGGCGCTGATCCACGTCGTCGAGCCGGGTTTTCTTCGTTTCTTCGGTTCCAGCCTTGTGCTTGAGAAGCTCGCGCGATTCTTGCTGGCGCGTCAGATCAGACGCAAAAGTCGAGAGCTGCTGGTGACACGTCTTCCACAGGGTGCGCAGCTGAAAGAACACCAAAGCGCCGAATCCCGTTTTCGGGTCGCCGAGCAAATCGCCGAGCGCATCCAGCTGCTCCTGCACGCGGATGGTTGCGCCCTCCTGCTGCTTGAGGCGATCGCGCAACAAATGAAATTCGTCCTTGAGGTCGGCGTATGCCTTCTTGAGACCCGCACGATTTTGGAAGAGCTGCATGAGCCGCTCTTCGTCAGCACTCGCCGCGCCTCCGTCCGTCCCTCCTTTGAGAAAACTGAGCTTATCGATCAAAGTCCCGCCTTAAGCAGCAGTGAACTTGCGGGACAGCCCAAGCAAACGCGGGCAATCCAGGCGGCTAAAAGTGATGCCCCCGTTCGGCGCAATATTCCAGCCATTTATTTAGCATCATGTTGCGGGTCCAGCGCTGATCCAGTTCACGCTTGAGCTCCGATTGCAGCTTCGAGAGCTGCGGATGGCGCTGGAATCCGCGAAAGCCACGCACTTCGGCGAGCCGCGCATCGTGATACACGCATACCTCCAAATCTGGGTCGCGGACACTTGCAGACCCGAATTCGAACTCGTATGTGAGACGGAACACACTCGTGTAGCGGCTCAATTCCTGCGGGGTGAGATAGAGGTCACAATCCGAAGCCACACGCGAAACACGGCGCGCACTCACCGCGCGCAGGTCGCTGACCAGCCAGCCCAGGCGCACGAAGTTGCTCTCATACAGAGTCATGAGGCTCACGAAGCTGCCAGGCTGCGCTCGCCAGGTTGTCAAACACCATTGATCCGCTAACATGCGTCGAACTATACCATGCACCTCGAGAATGTCAGGGGCGCAGGCGCCGCTCGATGCCGGTGCGGTCGAGAATTCTGCTGGATATTTCTTCGATCGAGACTTCGGTCGCATCGAGCATGGGGACGCCGTGGCGCTCGAACAGCGACTCCGCTGCCCTGATTTCAAAAGCCACTTGCGGAGCCGACGCATATCGGCTATCCGGACGCCGCTCGTTGCGGATTTGCTGCAGGCGGTCCGCCTTGATGGTCAGGCCGAATAGTTTACGCGAATAGGCTTCGAGCGCCGGCGGCAAGTTTCGTGATTCGAGATCGTCCTCGGTCAGAGGGTAATTCGCGGCAAATATGCCATATTGCATCGCTAGATACAGGCAGGTCGGCGTCTTTCCAGAGCGCGAGACGCCTACCAGGATGAGGTCCGCCCTTTCGTAGTCGCGCACCACCGAACCATCATCGTTGGCGAGGGCAAAATTCGTGGCGTCTATTCGCGTTGCATACGCGTGCGTGTCCGCCATGCGATGTGTCCTACTCGCGATATGGGTGGATTGCGTCTTGAGTTCAGTTTCGAGCGGTGCTAGGAATGGGTCGAAGAAATCCAAAAACAATCCGCTGCTGCCGCGAACCACGTTGCGAACATCCTCCTGCACCAAGGTACTGAATATGATGGGGCGCACACCCTCTTGAACACCGACCAAATCGATTTTGCGGACCGCCTCGATCGCCTTGTCAACGGTGGCGATAAATGGCACAGTCACCTGACGAAATTCGATGCCGTCGAATTGCGTCATGAGGCTGTGACCCATCGTTTCTGCCGTAATGCCCGTTTGATCGGAAACAAAAAACACAGTTCGTTTGATCACATTAGCCTCGGCTGTTGGCGCATCGCCGCCGGCAAAGTGTTTCACTTAACCCTCCGTCCCACAAGCAGCGCACTATGAAGCCCTACATCATTCCTTTCGAACGACTTAAGAACAAAGACGTCGAGCTGGTCGGCGGCAAAAATGCTTCCCTCGGGGAAATGATCTCCGGATTGGCGGCGCTTGGCGTATCCGTGCCTGGCGGCTTCGCGACCACCTCGCACGCGTATCGCGACTTCCTTGCGCAGGATGGGCTGGACGAACGTATTCGCAGCATTCTGGCGGCCCTGGACGTCGATGACGTGGAGAGGCTGGCGGTCGTCGGAGCGCAGATTCGCGGCTGGATGCTGGCCACTCCCCTTCCGAAGCGGCTGCACGACGAAATCCTCGACTCGTGGCGCAAGATGCGGGACGCAAGCGGCGATCCGGACGAATTCGCCGTCGCCGTCCGTTCTTCCGCGACGGCCGAAGATCTGCCCGAGGCCTCCTTTGCCGGACAGCAGGAGACGTTCCTGAACGTGCGCGGAGAGGAGCAGCTAATGAGCTGCGTGCACGAAGTGTATGCCTCTCTGTTCAACGATCGCGCAATATCGTATCGCGTGCACAGCAATTTCGATCACGGCGCGGTTGCGCTGTCCGTCGGCGTTCAACACATGGTGCGCAGCGATCTGGGCAGCGCCGGAGTCATGTTCACGCTCGACACGGACTCGGGCTTTCGCGACGTGGTGTTCATCACGGCCGCGTACGGTCTGGGCGAGACCGTGGTCCAAGGCTCGGTCAACCCGGACGAATTCTATGTCTACAAGCCGGCATTGCGCGCCGGCCGCCGCGCCATCTTGCGCAAGAACCTCGGCGGCAAGGCTATCAAAATGGTGTATGGCGAGCCGCCGTCCAAGGATCGCGTTCGTATCGTTGACGTCGCGGCGGCCGATCGCAATCGCTTCTCGATCTCCGAAGAGGATATCGAGAGCCTCGCGAAGCAGGCACTCACCATCGAAAAGCACTACGGCACTCCGATGGACATCGAGTGGGGCAAGGACGGCGCCACCGGCAAGATTTATATCCTTCAAGCGCGCCCGGAAACCGTGCAGAGCCGCGCTGGACGCACGATCCTGCGCTTCACGCTGAAGTCGCGCTCGAAAATGCTGATCAGCGGGCGCAGCATCGGTCAGCGGATCGGTGCAGGGCCGGCGCGCATCATCAAGGACGTGAAGGAAATGTCGCGGGTACGAGCCGGCGATGTGCTGGTGGCCGATATGACCGATCCGGACTGGGAACCGGTGATGAAGCGGGCGTCGGCCATCGTCACCAACCGCGGCGGGCGCACCTGTCACGCGGCGATCATAGCGCGCGAGCTCGGCATACCGGCGGTGGTCGGTTGCGGGACCGCCACGACCGCCGTCAAGGAAGGCCAGGCGGTCACGGTATCATGCGCCGAGGGCGATACCGGCTACGTGTACGAAGGCATGCTCGAGTACGACCAGCGCAGCATAGAAATGGATTCGATGCCCGCGATCGCCGTAAAGATCACCATGAACGTCGGCAATCCCGACCGCGCCTTCGATTTCGCGGGCATCCCTCACAAAGGAGTAGGCCTTGCCCGGCTGGAATTCATCATCAATCGAATGATCGGAGTGCATCCGCGGGCGTTGCTGGAATTCGACAAGCAAAGCCCCGAGATCAAGGACACCATCTCCAAGCAGATCGCCGGTTACGACGGGCCGGTGAATTTCTACGTCGACAAACTTGCCGAGGGGATTGCGCAAATCGCCGCCGCGTTCGCACCTGAGCCGGTGATCGTGCGGCTTTCGGATTTCAAGTCGAACGAGTACGCGAACTTGATAGGAGGCAAGAACTACGAGCCGCACGAGGAAAATCCCATGCTGGGGTTTCGCGGCGCGTCGCGTTATATCGATAAGGTATTCAGGCCTTGCTTCGAGCTCGAGTGCCGCGCCTTGAAACGCGTGCGTGACGAGATGGGGCTGACGAACGTTCAAGTCATGGTGCCGTTCGTGCGCACGTTAAGCGAGGCCAAGGCGGTGACCCAACTGCTCGCGGACAATGGCCTGAAACGGGGCGACAACGGACTGAAACACATCATGATGTGCGAATTGCCCACCAATGCTCTTCTGGCCGAGCGGTATCTGGAATACTTCGACGGCATGTCGATCGGATCGAACGACATGACGCAGCTCGCCCTGGGCCTCGACCGGGATTCGAGCGTCATGGCCAAGTCGTTCGACGAGCGAGATGATGCCGTCAAGGCGCTGATGGCGATGGCGATCAAAGCGTGCAAGGCCCAAGGAAAGTACGTCGGAATCTGCGGGCAGGGGCCCTCGGATCATCCGGAACTGGCGCGATGGTTGGTCGAGCAAGGGATCGACAGCCTGTCCTTGAATCCGGACACGGTGGTCCAAACCTGGATGTTCCTGGCGGGAGACGCGCGCGGCGTCGAAACGCCGGGCGTCGAAACGCCGGGCGTCGGCACACCGGGCGTTGGAACGCCCGCGTGACGCGGCCGGTTTACAGCGGGCGAATCAACCGCTCGCGGTAGTATTGCAGCTCGCGGATCGACTCGCGGACGTCGTCCAAGGCGAGGTGAGTGGAATTCTTGCGAAACCCCTCGGCCACCTGCGGTGCCCACCGCAATGCCAGCTCCTTCAGCGTGCTCACGTCGAGATTGCGGTAATGAAAGAATCTCTCGAGCGTCGGCATGTGGCGCGCCATGAACCGCCGATCCTGGCACACGCTGTTGCCGCACATCGGCGATTTACCCGGCACCAGCCACTTCTCGAGGAATCGCAATGTCTCGCGCTCGGCGGTCGCGGCATCGATGGTGCTTGCCGAAACACGCGCAGTCAAGCCGGATCGGCCGTGCTGGTTGCGATTCCAATCATCCATTGCGCCAAGCACGGCCTCGCTTTGGTGCACTGCCAAGACCGGGCCTTCGGCGAGCACAGTGAGGTGCTTGTCGGTTACGATCGTCGCGATCTCGATGATGAGATCTGATTCCGGTTTCAGGCCGGTCATTTCGAGATCGATCCAAATGAGATTTTCGGGAGACTTCATCGTTGTCCGCCAACCGGGTGGCAAGCCAAAAACGGCATGGTAACAGAGCATACGGAAACAAAAGACGCCAACGGAGGTACCGGAACGGTACTGGCGAGCTACGGCCGAGGGGTCTTGGTGCAAGCAGGCGCCGTCACGCTGCATTGCGCCTTGTCGGGGCGCAAGCAACGAATCATCTGCGGCGATCGCGTCACGTGGACCTATCCACCCTCCGCTGACGGACCGTCCGTCCAATCCGTTCAACCGCGGCGCAATCTCATAGAGCGCATCGATGCCCGCGGCCGCGCTGAACCTGTGGCCGCCAACATCGATCGCCTGGCCATCGTCGTGGCCGCGGAGCCCGCACCGGATTGGTTCCTCCTCGACCGCTACTGGGCGGGCGCCGTGTTGAAGGATTTGGAGGGCTTGATCATCGTCAACAAGCTCGATTTGGGAACAGACACCGTTCAGGCTGAACTCGAGACGTATCGTGACTTGCATTTGAACTGCCTGGAAGTCGCTGCTCACTCAGGAGCGGGCATAGCCGAACTCCAGCGCACGCTCGCGGGGAGCGTCACGCTTCTCGTCGGCCAGTCGGGGGTTGGTAAATCTTCCCTGGTGAACGCACTCGCTCCCGAAGCCGCTGCGCAAACCGCCAAATTGACCCGAGACGACGAGGGGCGGCACACCACAACCACGGCACGCTGGTATGCGCTAGGCGCCGCATCGGCGATAATCGACGCGCCGGGTGTTCGTGATTTCGCGCCGCCGGCGAGCCTGGTGCGCGCTGCCGAACGTGGTTTCATCGAGATCCACGAGCTCAGTGTCGAATGCCGCTTCAAAGATTGCCGGCATATGGAGGAACCCGGATGCGCAGTGCGCATCGCCGCCTCGACGCAGCAAATTTCGCCGCGCCGCTACGAGAGTTACCGGCGCCCCTGTCGCTTGTACGAGAAGCTCGCCTCCTAGGAGACGTTCGTACGCCCGGCGAGCGCGTGCGCCAACGTGCCGCCGTCGACGTATTCCAACTCGCCGCCCACCGGCACGCCATGAGCTATCCGGGAGGCCTTCAATCCCAGACGCAGCGCAAGTTCGCCCAAATAATGAGCGGTCGCCTCACCTTCCGCAGTCGGGTTGGTCGCGAGAATGACCTCGCGGACCTCGCCGCTCCCCAGCAGCCGCTCGAAGTCGTCCAGTCCGAGCTCTGCCGGGCCCACCCCATCGAGCGGCGACAGATGTCCCATGAGCACGAAGTACCGGCCGCGAAATCCACCGGATTGCTCGATGGCCACCACGTCGGCGGGCGACTCGACCACACAGAGCTGCGCCACGTCCCTCTGCGTGGAAGCGCAAATCGTGCAGTATTCGCTTTCGGTCAACATTCGGCAGCGTTTGCAATGTCCGACTTTGTCCAACGCAGCCGCCAATGCCTGGCTCAACAACTTGCCGCCGTCACGATCGCGCTCCAACAGATAAAATGCCATCCGCTGCGCCGATTTCGGCCCGACGCCGGGCAGGCAACGCAGCGAATCGATCAGGTGCGAAAGTGCAGGACTGTACTTCAAAACGGCAGCTTCACGCCCGGCGGGAGATTGAGCCCGGACATGAGACCGGAGTACTTCTCTTGGCTGCGCGCCGCGATTTTCCTCACCGCATCGTTGATCGCGGCCGCCAACAAGTCTTCGAGCATGTCTTTGTCTTCGCCAAGCAGCTTCGGCTCGATCGTCACCTTTCTCGCTTCATGTTGACCGTTCAAAGTCACCCTCACCATTCCAGCACCGGACTCGCCCGTCACCTCGAGCGCAGCAAGTTCCTCTTGCGCCTTTTTCATGGTCTCCTGCATTTGCTGCGCCTGACGCATCAAATTTCCCAATCCGCCTTTCATCATGCCGCTCTCCTCGTGGCTAATTCACAGGTTTGATGGAAGCCGCGTCCACGTCGGCGCCGAATCGCTCGCGCAGCCCTTTGACCGTGGGATCCGCGTCGAATTCAGCCGCAGCGCGATCCGCCTTGTCTCGTTGCGCAAGCGCACGTTGTCGCGCCGGCGTGGCGAGCGCCGATTGAGCGGCTGCGAACGTAATGCGAATGTCCCTGCCGAGGTACTTCGACAAGCATTGCACGAGCTTCTCCTCGATTGCCCGGGTACGCCGATCGGCGGTCGCTTGATCGATCTCGAGGACCAACAGATCGCTCTCGAAACTCGTCGGCACGCAGTTCAAGGCGAACAAACGGACCATTCCGCTCAACGAAGCAGCTTCGACCGCCATGGGCCAGTTATTCGCATCAATGCTCTTCAATTTGAGGGTGGGCGCAACGCCACGCGCCGCCCCCCCGCCGACGTCCGATTCCCGTGCGCTGCCGTGTGCTCCGCTGGGAATCGCAGCGGAATCCGGGCGAAACGCAAGCATGCGCAGCAAAGTCATTTCGAACCCCAGTCGAGGCTCCGGCGCCATCGTCAAATCGCGACGCCCTCCCAAGGCGATTTGATAATAAAGCTGCACATCCTCGGGCGGAATCGCTTGCGCGAGGCGCGGCAGGGAATCTGCATCGTATTCCTCGTCCTGGAGTGCAGCCTCCGGCACGATTTGGGCCATCGCGATGCGTTGCAGGAATGCGGCCAACTCGACCAATGCTCGATCATAGTCGGGCGCGCCGCGATCGAGTTCCTTGACCTCGGCGAGGAGCGCGGGCCCATCGGCGCGGGCCAATGCATCGATGAGCCGCGCTACGTGTCCGCGATCGATGGTGCCCAGCATCGCGCGCGCATTCACCTCGTTGATGGCGCCGCCGCCGAATGCGATGAGCTGGTCCAACAGGCTCAAGGCATCGCGCAAGCTGCCGTCTGCGGCCCGTGCCAGCAAGGACACCGCTGCAGGCTCGAACTTCATGTTTTCCGCCTCGGCGATAAACTTCAGACGTGCGCCGATGAGCGAGGCCGGCAGCCGTTTGAGACTGAATTGCAGGCAGCGCGAGAGCACCGTGACGGGCAGCTTTTGCGGATCGGTGGTTGCCAGCAGGAATTTGACGTGCGGCGGCGGCTCCTCCAACGTCTTGAGCAACGCGTTGAAGGAATGGTTCGAAAGCATGTGCACTTCGTCGATGAGGTAGACCTTGTAGCGCCCCCGGGTCGGTGCGTACTGCACGTTGTCGAGCAACTCGCGAGTGTCATCGACCTTGGTGCGCGAGGCCGCGTCGACTTCTATCAGATCGACGAAGCGGCCCTCATCGATCTCGCGGCACGCCGCGCAAACACCGCAAGGATTGGCGCTGACGCCCGCCGTCTCGCAGTTGAGAGACTTTGCCAATATGCGCGCAACCGTGGTTTTGCCCACGCCGCGTGTGCCGGTGAACAAGAACGCGTGATGGACCTTGCCGCTGTCAAGCGCATTGCTGAGGGCGCGCAGCACGTGTTCCTGACCGACCATTTCCGTAAACCGCTTGGGCCGCCATTTGCGCGCTAATACGATATAGCTCATAGGACCCAAGTTTAGCTTCGGTATGCCACACTCGCGTGGCTTTTAGGAGACGGCCCGCGCCAGCAGGACTTCGGCGCCCGACTTAAAGCCGCTACCGCTGCTCCCTTCCGGGCCTGACGGGGTTCGCGGCCAGTCGTCGCGAAGATGCAAACGCGAGCCGCCATAGACTCATCATTCTGGCGGAGAGGGAGGGATTCGAACCCTCGAACACCTTTTAGGATGTTACTCACTTTCCAGGCGAGCGCCTTCGACCACTCGGCCACCTCTCCACGCGGCCGCAAGGGTACCGGAGGCGACCGAAGCGATCAAATCTACGGCGGCACCGGGCTCGATGACTCCGGAACCCGGGGCAGCGCACGGGGGGTGACGGCCGCCGCGGGAGACTCGCTGGCTGCCTTGTTGGCCGGAGCCGGCTTGTAGCGCGGCGGAACGTCGAGACAGGCATCTTTTGGCCCCGGCGGAGGCGGAGAAAGCTCCACGGTTGGAATGACCATCGCGCCCTGGGTGTTCGGTGAATCGAGCCCCGCCGGCACTTTCAGCGCAGCCACCTGTCCTGCGCGCTGATATTCCTGCGGAGTGTGGCAGTCGTGGGTCAGCTTGCCGAAAAAATGGCAGCCGCTCGTGAGCGCCGCTGCAGCAGTCAACATCAAAACTCGATCAAAACTCATGCTGCTTGATCCTCAAGGTTAACTCCGGCGGCCTGCATTGCGCGTAGCACGGTCTCTTGGTGCGCCGCCGACAGTTCGACTAACGGCAGTCGGATTGCGTTCCCGATGAGACCCATTCTCGCCACCGCCCACTTGACCGGTATCGGACTCGCTTCGACGAACAAGTCCTTGTGCAAGGGCTGCAAATTGGCGTCGATTGCCCGCGCTTTTGCCAAATCCCCGGACAGCGCGGCTTCGCAAGCCTCGCGCATGCGCCGTGGCGCGACATTGGCCGACACCGAAATGACGCCGCGCGCACCCACGCCCATCCAATCGATGGCCGTGGCATCATCGCCCGAAAGCAGAGTGAACTCCGGCGGACAGGCATTGAGCGTTTCCCGTGCTCGGCTCAATGAGCCTGTCGCCTCCTTGAGCGCGACGATCTGCGGATTTCGCGCCAGCCGAGCCACGGTGCTCGGCATCAGATCCACGGAAGTCCGGCTCGGCACATTGTACAGAATAACGGGCGCCGCGGACGCATCGGCGGCGGTCATGAAATGCCTGTATAGGCCTTCCTGCGGGGGCTTGTTGTAGTACGGAGTCACCAGCATCACGGCATCCACTCCCAGCCGGGACAGGAGGCGGGTCCGCGCCACCGTCTCGGCCGTCGAATGCGTTCCGGCGCCCACGATCACCTTGACCTTATCGCGGCAGCGTGCCAACGCCCGGCGGGTCAGTTCCTCGATTTCTTCCATCGCCAGCACGGGTGACTCGCCGGTGGTGCCGGCGACGACGATCCCGTCGGTGCCTTCGCGTACATGAAAGTCCAGCAATCGGTCCCACGCGGGCAAGTCAAGGGCGCCATCTGCGGTCATCGGCGTCACAATCGCTACCATGCTTCCGGAAAACATCGAGGGGCTCCGCAGGAAATATCGATACCTTAAGTGGCGGACATGCACCCTGGCAAGCGCCCATCCGGTAGAATTTGCGCTGATGAAACAACATATCGTGATTTCCGCGGTCGGCGGCGACCGCGTCGGCATGGTGCATGAACTGTCCAAGGCGGTCGCCGACTGCGGGGGAAGTATCAGCGAGAGCCGCATGACCTCGCTCGGCAACGAATTCGCCATGCTGCTGCTGGTGAATGGCAACTGGCACACTCTCGCCAAACTCGAAGGCGAGTTCAAGAAGCTCGCCGATGCCACTGGCATGAACATCCAATTGCGCCGCACGGAGGAGCGCGCAGCGCGCAACGACATGCTGCCCTACTCCATCGACGTGGTATGCCTCGATCAGACGGGAATCGTTGCGGGTCTTTCCGGATTCTTTGCGCAGCGCGCGGTAGACATCGCCGAATTGTCCACTCGCTCCTACGCCGCCGCGCACACCGGCGCGCCGATGTTTTCGGTGCAGATGATCGTGAACGTCCCGAGCCGCCTGCATATCGGAGTGCTGCGCGAGGAATTCATGGATTTTTGCGATCACCTGAACCTGGACGCGATCTTCGAACCGGTAAAAAGTTAAAGCTGCGCATGAACAAAATCGACATCGGCAAGAAAGCGCCGCAATTCACGCTCGAGGGTACCGGCGGTAGATGGTCTTTGCGCGACGGGGCCGGCGGCGCACTCGTGATATATTTTTATCCGCGCGACGACACCCCGGGCTGCACTCAGGAAGGCGCGGATTTCGCCGCGGCCTACGCTCAATTCAAAAAGACAGGGTGCGGGATCTTCGGGATTTCCGCCGACAGCGTGGATGCGCACGAGAAATTCAAACAGAAAATGGCGTTTCCGTTCGAGCTGTTGAGCGACCCCGACAAAAAGGTCTGCGAGCTTTATGAGGTGATTCAGGAAAAGAGCATGTATGGCAAGAAATTCATGGGGATCGAGCGCAGCACTTTCCTGATCGACGCGCAAGGTTTGTTGCGGCAGTTGTGGCGCAAAGTCAAGGTGAACGGCCACGCCGCGGAGGTACTGGCGGCGGTGAAAGCACTGTGAGCGGCGGCGAGCGGCCCTCTGCGGCCGCGGTCGCGAAAGGCCGCCCGGGCAAGCAAGAGCGACGCATCTTCGTCTTGGACACGAATGTGCTGATGCACGACCCGACTGCCATCTTCCGGTTCGAAGAACACGACATCTATATCCCCATGACGGTGCTCGAAGAACTCGACGCCGGAAAGAAAGGGCTGTCGGAAGCGGCGCGCAATGTGCGCCAGGTCAGCCGCTTTCTCGACGAGCTGATGAAGGGCGCCAGCAAGAAGCAGATCGATCGCGGTCTCCCGCTGCCGACTGCGGCGCCGATCAATCACGGCAAGCGGCCACCCGGGGGCCGGCTGTTCTTCCAGACCCAATTGTTGGAATCCGTGCTGCCCGACAGCCTGCCCGGGCACGGCGCGGACAACGCGATCTTGGCCAACACACTGGCGCTGCAGCAAAAATTCAGCACGGCCCGCGTGACGCTGGTTTCGAAAGACATCAATTTACGAATCAAGGCTGCGATCCTCGGCGTGCAGGCCGAGGACTATTCGAGCGACAAGACCATAGAAGACGCAGATCTGCTCGCGAGCGGTGTTCAGCAGTTGCCGCCGAACTTTTGGGAGAAGCACGGCAAGGGCATGGAGTCGTGGCAGCAGCAGAGCCGAACCTACTATCGCGTGCGCGGACCCTTGGTGCGCGAATGGCACACCAACCAGTTCGTCTATGATCCGGGCCAGAACGGCGTCGAAGCCGTCGTGCGCAAGCTCGAGGACGAATCGGCGATTCTGGAACTCACGATCGACTACCGCGCAGACCGCAATAATGTCTGGGGGGTCACCGCGCGCAATCGCGAGCAGAATCTGGGCTTGAACTTGTTGATGGATCCGGAAATTGATTTCGTGACCGTGCTCGGCCCCGCCGGCACGGGCAAAACCTTGCTGACTCTGGCAGCCGGGCTCGCGCAAACCCTGGACCACAATCGGTTCAGTGAAATCATCATGACGCGGGTTACGATACCGTTGGGCGAGGACATCGGTTTCCTGCCGGGCACCGAAGAAGAAAAAATGGAACCGTGGATGGGCGCGCTGATGGACAACTTGGAGGTCTTGACTCAGGGCCAGTCCGGCGGCACGTGGGGTCGCGGCGCGACCAACGACTTGCTGAGGCACCGGATCAAGATCCGTTCCCTGAACTTCATGCGGGGCCGCACGTTCCTGAACCGCTTCATCATTATCGATGAGGCGCAGAATTTGACCCCCAAGCAGATGAAAGCGCTGGTTACGCGCGCCGGTCCGGGCACCAAGATGGTGTGTTTGGGAAACATCGCTCAGATCGACACCCCCTACCTCACCGAAACCACTTCAGGCCTTACCTACGTGGTAAATCGATTCCACGGCTGGGCATTTTCCGGCCATATCACTCTCGTCCGCGGAGAACGCTCGCGTCTGGCAGACTACGCTTCTGAAGTACTTTGATTTGGCCAGGGAAATGAGCGAACTTTGGGGGGCTTAAAGCACTCCAAGGATCTTTACGGAGGCCGAATGTCACTGTTCAAGCCCCTCGCAGCGTTTGCGGCTGCTGCCGCGGTCAGCGCGAGCGCCAGCCTTGGCTGGGCCGCCGGCGTGGGAAGTGCCGTCGATCAAGACCTGCCGGATTTGGGAAGCCCCGCGACGGCCGCTGTGTCGCTCGACGACGAATACCGGGCGGGATTGGGCTGGTTCAGCCAAATCCGTTCGACCGGCCAGATCATCGAAGATCCGGAGGTCAGCGATTACATTCAGCAAATCGGCCATAGCCTGTCGAGCCATGCCGAGGAAGGCCAGCATCAATTTTATTACTTCGTACTGAAGGATCCGGTCATCAATGCCTTTGCGATGCCCGGTGGTTTCATTGCGATCGACAGCGGCTTGATCTTGGCGACCCGCAACGAGAACGAACTCGCCGGGGTGATGGCGCACGAAACCGCGCACGTCACCCAACGTCATCTCGTGCGCCAGCTAATAGACCAGAGTCACGCCGGCTTGATGTCGACCGCCGCGATGTTGGCCGCGATCCTCCTTGGCGCCACGGCCGGGCGCGGTTCGCCCGATGCGATGGAGGGAGCGATCCTCGCGACGCAGAGCGCCGCGATCCAGCATCAGATCAACTACACCCGGGCGAGTGAATACGAGGCGGACCGAATCGGCATCGGCACCATGGCGAGCGCCGGATACGATCCCCTGGGCATGGTAAGCTTTTTCGACAACCTCGCTCACGGCGGACCCGATCCCGCGCGCGTCAATGCCGTTCAGTTCTTGATCGATCATCCGCTGCCCTCGGATCGCATTGCCGAAGCGCGAAACCGCGCGGAACAAATCGGCCGACTTCGCCATACCGATTCGTTGAGCTACACCCTGATGCGCGAACGGCTGCGCTCGCTCGTGGGCAATCCTCAAGCCGCGCGCGAGTACTATGCCAGTCTCGCCAAGAATGGCGCCGGCAAGAGCATCGAGGAGCGCTACGGCAAAGCCGTAGCGGACATCGCGACGCGCAATCCGACCGCGGCTATCCCTGAGTTGCAGTCGCTCGTGAACGAGTACCCCAAAGTAAACCAATTCTACGGCGCACTGGGTCAGGCGTATCTCGTCAACGGCCAGTTGAAGGAGTCCGAAGCTGTGCTGGACAAAGCGGTCAATCTGTTCCCGCGCAACGCCCCCATCACCATTCGGCTCGCGCAAACCCTCATGCATGCCGGCAACAACAAGCGCGCGCACCTGATACTGGACGACCTTTTCAACGTGGTGGAACCGACGCCCGACCAGACGCGGTTGATCGCGAAGGCCGCCGATGCGGCCGGAGACACCGCCGATGCGTACTACTACATGTCATACTTCTATTTGATGAACGGCGATCTCAAGATGGCCGCGAACCAGTTGGAACTCGGCTTGAGCATGACCGGATTGGACCCGATCCAGCGTGCCCGCTTTAGCGCGCGTCTCGACGAGGTGCGCGCCGCGATGCCCAAAGATCGAAAAAACGCGGTCGCGGACGACAACGGCGGCGGCAACGGCAGACGCTAGCGGGAAACGCGCTGCGTCGACCGCTGTATCGCTGCGCCCAATGCCTGTATCGTTCCGATACCCGATATGATCTCATGAGGGAGAGTTTCCAAATGCTAAAGGCCAGGTATGCGCGCGCCGCGCTCGGCATGATTTGTTTGACGAGCCTCAGCGCCTGCGTCACGTTACCGCCCAACCACCAGCGGGTTCCGCAAGATCCATGGGAGCGGGTTAATCGCGGAGTCTACAAATTCAACGATGCGCTCGACCGAGCCATCGTCAAACCGGTCACCAAGGGGTATGTACGCGTCGTGCCAGCGCCCGTCCGCACCGGCGTCACCAACTTTTTCGCGAATCTTCAAACGCCCACGGTGATGATCAACGACGCTTTGCAGGGCAAATTCCTGGCGGCGGGAAACGACCTCGGACGTTTCTTGCTGAATTCGACGGTCGGAGTGGCCGGTATACTCGATCCGGCAACACCGGCGGGATTGGCCCGCAATGACGAGGATTTCGGCCAGACTCTGGGCCACTGGGGCGTGCATCCCGGTCCGTTCGTCGAGCTGCCGATTCTCGGCCCCTCCGATGTGCGCGATACGGCATCCAGGGTGGTGGACACGTATACCAACCCACGTCAATACATCAAGAGCACCTACGTGTCCTACGGCCTTTATTTGCCCTATCTAGTCGATAAACGCGCGTCCCTCCTGCCGCTCGATGAGACGCTGCAGAATGTCTACGACCCCTATGCGTTCATTCGTGACGCCTATCTGCAACGGCGCGCATACCTGGTATCCGATGGCAAGTCTGACGACGAACCGCTGGTCGATCCGGAAGCGGACAATCCGACTGCGGATAAGCCCGCACCGGTTCCGCAGGACACATCGGCGCCGTCCAAGCCGCCGATGCAGTCAACGGGCGGTACGAAGCCCCCAAGTCAATGACCGTGGTCGGCGGCGGCTAGGCAGCCGCCGCGGGCGGGCCTCCGACCAACAGATCCTCAACCTCGCTCAAACGTGCGAGCTGCTGGAGTTGGGACGGGAGATTATCGTAGCGCACAACGCGTCCCGCCGCCTTGGCCACACTCAGCCATTCGATCAGCAATGCGAGGCCTGAGCTGTCGCTTCCGGTCACGCCGGCCAGATCGATCAATTCCACCCGGCCTTCGTTGATCGCCTCTTCCCCTGCGGCGAGCAGTGCACTCACCGTCGAGAAATGCAACGACCCCACCACGCGCGAGCGGCCGCCGTCCAGCAATTCGAACGACGCCTCCTGCTGGCCGCTCCCGCCATACCCACGGCGCCGGATCAATGCTTGGCCGCCGGGGCGCTGCTCGGCACAGCGCCCTTCTCCAGCCTATCGATGACTTCATCCAGGCCCTTTTGCTGAATCTCGGAGGCGAAATCAGTGCGGAAGCTCTTGACGTAAGAAATGCCTTCGATGATGACGTCCCAGGCCTTCCATGAGCCGTCGACTTTGCGCAGCATAAAGTTTACCGGCACTTTTTCTCCGCTGGAGCGTTTCACTTCGGTGCGAACCTCGGCCGTAGCAGCGTTGGAATCGCCTCTGTAGGGCAGAATCACGAAGCGATCGGCCGTGAAATCGACCAACGCATTGCCATAATTGTGCAACAGCGAGTGGTAGAACGCATCGACGAAGCGCTTGCGCTGCTCGGGGGTCGCGGTTCGCCAGGCCTGTCCCAAAACCAGCCGCGCCGCATATTCGGTATCAAAATTCGGCAGCAATACGTTCGCCACCAAGTCGTCGAGCTTCTTCGGATCACCTGCATACATCTGCCGATTTTTGTCGAGTTCCTGGAGCATTCGCTTGGCGGAATTCTCCACCACTTCCTGCGGGCCCTGCGTGCCCGGCGCGGCGGCAGGCGCCGGCGTGTCTGCTGCTTGAGCGCTGCCTGCCATCATGGCGAACAGGGCGAGGATTGTAAATTTCATCATTTCGTTTTCTCCGTTGCCTTCGGCTCCCCAGCTGCAGGCGCATCCGACTTGCTGGATTTGTCCGACTGTCCGCTGCTCTTCACGAAATTCGCCAAGACCTGGCCGATCAAATTTTCGAGCACGAATGCGGACTGTGTAAAGTCGATTTGATCCTTGTCCTTGAAAAAAGTTTCAGAGCCGCCCGCGGTCAGCCCGATGTACTTGCCCCCCAACAGCCCCTGGGTGTAGATGGCCGCATCGCTGTCGGTCGGGATCTGGTTGTAGCGCGCATCGATGCGCAGCGTGACGACCGCCTTGTATTCCTTCGGATTAAAGCCGATCTTCGCCACCCGCCCCATTTCGACGCCCGACATGGAAACCGGAGCTCCCACCTTCAGATCGCCGATGTTGTCTAACTTCGCGGTGAGATCGTAATGCGGCGGACTCGCGAAAAAATGGATGCCGCGGTTGGTGGTCTGTGTCGTCAGAAAAAACAGCGTCGCGAATCCGAGCAGAACGAATGTCCCGGTCCCGAGATTCAACGCGTTTGACTTGCGCATCGCCATGCCTTACCCCTTAGCTTACAAAAACGCAGCAGTAATCAGATAGTCCAAGAACAAGATGACGACGGCCGAAGTGACGACGGTGCGAGTGGTCGCGCGGCCGACGCCCTCCGCCGTTGGCGTCGCGTAGTATCCCTCATACACGGCGATCAGGCTGCAGGTGACCCCGAAAATGCAGCTCTTGACGATTCCCTCGTTGATGTCGGTCAAGCTGACGGCGGCGCGCATCTGCGACCAGAAGCTGCCCGCGTCGACATGCATGATCTGCACGCCCACCAGCTGCGCGCCGTAGATTCCGATCACGCTGAAAATGGCCGCGAGCAGCGGCATGGCGATCACGCCTCCGAGGAATCGCGGCACGACCACACGCCGAATCGGGTCGACAGCCATCATCTCCATTGCCGATATCTGATCGGTCGCGCGCATCAACCCCAACTCGGAGGCCAGCGCGGTGCCTGCGCGTCCGGCAAACAACAGGGCCGTGATCACCGGACCCAGCTCTTTCACGAGCCCGATGGCCGCCGCAGTGCCCAAGGCCTCCTCGGACCCAAACCGCTGCAGCAACTGGAATCCTTGCAGCCCCAACACCATGCCGACAAACAGGCCGGACAGCATGATGATGACCAGCGATAGGGCGCCGGAGTTGTAGATCTGCTGAGCCACCAAATCGAGCCGCAGAAGTGCACGCGGCGATGCGGCAATCAGTCGCAGCAAGAAACGCGTGACCGAACCGAGTCCCACCAGCGACTGGGTCAAACTGTCCCAAAGATCTTTTGCCAGCTTCACGGGCCCTCGTCGCGCGCAAGCAGCTCGCTGAAATAGTCAGCGGCGGGAAAATGAAACGGCACCGGTCCGTCGGCGAGGCCGCCTATGAACTGACGCACGATTTCCGACGGGTAGTTCTTAAGCTCCTGCGGTGTGCCCTTTGCAGCCACCTTGCCCCCGGACAAGAGATAGACCACATCGGCTACCGTCGAGATTTCCAGCACATCGTGCGACACCACGATGCTGGTGATGCCGAGCGCGTCGTTCAGGCGCCTGATCAAGCGCAATATGACTCCCAAAGAGATGGGATCGAGGCCGACGAAAGGCTCGTCGTAAATCAAGATTTCCGGATCCATCACGATGGCTCGCGCCAACGCGACTCGCCGGCTCATTCCACCCGAAAGCTCCGCGGGCATGAGTTCAGCCGCTCCGCGCAGTCCTACGGCCTGCAACTTCGTAAGCACCAGCTGACGAATCAACCGCTCCGGCAAATCAGTGTGCTCACGCAGCGGGAAGGCGACGTTTTCGAACACGGAAAGATCCGTCAGCAGCGCGCCGTTCTGAAACAACATGCCCATCCGGCGCCTGAGCACGTACAGTTCAGTTCGCCGCACGGTGCGCATGTCCTGACCGGCCACCGAGATGGAGCCGCCCTCGGCCATAACTTGTCCGGTAATGAGACGCAGCAGAGTCGTCTTACCGGTGCCGCTCGGTCCCATGATCGCCGTGATGCGGCCGCGGCTAATGTCGAGATCCAGTCCCGCAAATATCGGGCGGCCGTTTATCGCGTAATCCAGGTTACGAATTTCAACGATTGCGGCGGATTGATTCAATGGTTTTGGCTGCAAGGCTTTGGCGCCCGATGACGCCTGGCACTTAAGTGGGCGCGCTAACTTTAAGCCTGGGCGCTTTCCATGGAGCTTTGATAGGCCCCTACCGCTGCCAAGCCATTCAGTTTGGCGCGCTTGAAAAGAGCCTGCTGTCCGCCGGAATATCCGCTCTGCTTCCCACCCCACGCGCCGAGCGCGTTCTCCTGCAGAGCCCGCCCGTAACTGAAAGTGAGCGTCCACGGTAAAGGACCCAACGCATTCATCAAACTCAAATGCTGGGTCGCTTCCGCCGGGCCTTGACCTCCCGACAGGAACGCAATTCCTTGGACGGCCGCGGGTACTTGACGCTTCAGCGTGCGAACGGTGGCCTCCGCAACCTGCTCGGCGGTCGCCTTCTGAGAACTCTTCTTGCCGGGCACGACCATGTTCGGCTTCAGCACCATTCCCTCGAGATAAACCCGAGCTGCAAACAAATGCTCGAACACACGATCGAGCACGAGGTTGGTCACCTCTTCGCAACGCTCGAGCGCATGGGATCCGTCCATCAGAACTTCGGGCTCCACGATCGGCACGATGCCCGCCTCCTGGCATAACGTCGCGTACCGCGCCAGCGCTTCGGCATTGGCGTCGATGGCATAGAGCGAGGGTATTCCGGGCCCGATATCGATCACCGCGCGCCATTTCGCAAATCTCGCACCCAACTTGTGGTACTCGGCCAGCCGCTCACGCAGTCCGTCCAGTCCTTCGGTTATGGTTTCGCCGGCAAAACCCGCCAAGGGTTTCGCCCCCAGGTCGACCTTGATGCCGGGCAGCATTCCATGCTGCGCAAGATAGGCCGCGAACGGAACGCCGTCCTTGGTTTTTTGGCGCAGAGTCTCCTCGTACAGGATAACCCCGCTGAGATATTCCTCTGCACCGGGCGCCGTAAACAGCATCTCGCGGTATGCGCGCCGATTCTCTTCAGTCGATTCGAGCTTGATGCTGTCGAAGCGCTTCTTGATCGTGCCCGCGCTCTCATCGGCAGCCAATATTCCTCTGCCTTTTGCGACCAACGCGCGCGCCGCGGCGCTTAGGATTTCCGTGTTCATGTCTGGCGTGTCTCGCTGGTACCGTCGGGGTATGACTGCGAAGGATAACAAAATACGGCTGAACGCGGAGGCAGGATGCCGGAGCAGGCCGCGTGGTGGACCTTCAATTCAAATAGGACTAAACTAGTCCACATAGCGCCTCCACGATGGGACACCATTACCATGCTGAGAATGGGAAAATTGACCGACTACGCGACCGTTGTGCTCGCAAGTCTTGCGCAGGAGCCCGCACACCATCGTGCGGCGGCGGAACTGGCGGAGCGCACGCGCTTAAGCCGCCCCACTGTCAGCAAGGTGCTCAAGGGACTGCAGCGCGCGGGCATGGTGATTTCCTCCCGCGGTTCGCAGGGCGGGTATCGCCTGGCGCGAGCGCCGGAGCTGATCACCGCGGCCCAGATCCTCGACGTATTCGAGGGACCGATCGCGATAACCGAATGCAGCGGCGCGTCAAGCCAGTGCGGCATCGAGCGCCAGTGCCGAGTCGGCGGCGCTTGGCAGCGAGTCAACGCGGCCATCCGGCGCGCACTCGAAGAAGTGACGCTGCGCCAATTGGCGGGCCTGGACTCCACCACCGTGCGCGTCGCAGAGCTGGCGTCGGAGATTCGAGTGAGCTCCACGTGAATACCGCAAAAGCGACCCCATCTTAAGTAACGACCCAAGAGAAACGGCAAAAAGAGCTCATGTCCAGCAAATCTCAAGACGTTGAAGCACTTCTCTCGCAGAAGTATCGCCACGGATTCATCACCGATATCGAGTCCGATAGCCTGACGCCCGGACTTGACGAGGGGGTGGTGGCCGCGATCTCGAACAAGAAGCAGGAACCGAAATTCTTGCTCGATTGGCGGCTGAAGGCATTTCGCCATTGGCAGACCATGCACGAGCCGACTTGGGCGCATGTGCACTACAAACCCATCGACTACCAGGATATTTCCTATTATTCGGCGCCGCGCGCGCCGGCCAATGCACCAAAGAGCCTCGATGAAGTGGACCCGAAGCTGTTGGCAACCTACGCCAAGCTGGGCATTCCGCTGCACGAGCGCGCGCGGCTTGCCGGCGTCGCCGTAGACGCCGTGTTCGACAGCGTCTCGGTCGCTACGACTTTCAAGGAGAAATTGGGCAAAGCCGGAGTGATTTTTTGTTCGTTCTCGGATGCGGTCCGCAATCACCCGGAACTCATCGAACGCTACTTGGGCAGCGTCGTGCCGCCGGGCGATAACTTCTTCGCGGCGCTGAATTCGGCGGTGTTTTCCGACGGCTCGTTCGTTTACGTGCCGCCGGGCGTACGCTGCCCGATGGAGCTATCCACGTACTTTCGCATCAACGCCGCCAAGACCGGCCAGTTCGAGCGCACCTTGATTGTCGCCGCGGAGGGCGCGTCGGTGAGCTATCTTGAGGGCTGCACCGCACCGATGCGCGATGAGAATCAACTGCACGCCGCGGTGGTAGAGCTGGTGGCCTTGGACAACGCGCAGATCAAGTACTCGACCGTTCAGAACTGGTACCCGGGCGACGAAAATGGCGTGGGCGGCATTTATAACTTCGTCACCAAGCGCGGCGAGTGCCGCGGCCGAGATTCCAAGATTTCTTGGACGCAGGTGGAAACCGGATCGGCCATCACCTGGAAATACCCCAGCTGCATCCTCAAGGGTGAGAACTCGATCGGCGAATTTTATTCGGTTGCCGTCGCCAACAACTATCAGCAGGCGGACACAGGTACCAAAATGGTGCATATCGGCCGCAACACCAGGAGCACGATCGTCTCCAAAGGCATCTCCGCCGGTCACGCCGAGAATACCTACCGCGGCTTGGTGAAAATACTGCCGAGCGCCGCGGGCGCGCGAAATTTCACTCAATGCGATTCGCTGTTGATGGGCCCGAAATGCGCGGCGCACACGTTCCCTTACATGGAAGTGAAGAATCCGACCGCCACCGTCGAGCACGAGGCCAGCACCTCGAAAATCGGCGAGGATCAATTGTTCTATTGCCTGCAACGCGGCATCTCGGCGGAAGATGCGGTCAACATGATCGTCAGCGGATTTTGCAAGGTCGTGTTCAAAGAGCTGCCGATGGAGTTCGCGGTCGAGGCGCAGAACCTGTTGAGCGTGAGCCTGGAAGGGGCCGTCGGCTAGCGGATCGAGGAAACATCGTGCTTCAAATCACCAACCTGAGTGCCCGCGTTGCGGGCAAAGACATACTGAAGGGAGTCAATCTTGAAGTCCGGGCCGGCGAGGTCCATGCCATCATGGGTCCGAACGGTTCGGGCAAAAGCACGCTCGCGCAAGTGCTGGCGGGCCGCGAGGATTACGAGGTCACCGGCGGCTCCGTGACATTCGAAGGCCGGAACTTGTTGACTCTGCCGCCGGAGGAGCGCGCTCGTGCGGGCTTGTTTTTGGGTTTTCAGTATCCGGTCGAAATCCCCGGCGTCAACAACGTCTATCTGTTGAAAGCGGCGCTGAATGCGAAGCGCAAGGCAGCCGGGGAACCGGAAGTCGATGCGTACGAGTTCCTGGCGCTCATACGCCAAAAGATGAAGCTCATGCAAATGAGCGATTCCTTCCTGACCCGAGGCGTCAACGAGGGATTCTCCGGCGGCGAAAAAAAGCGCAACGAAGTCTTGCAAATGCTTGTATTGGAACCGAAGCTCGCGATTCTGGACGAGACGGATTCCGGTCTCGATATCGATGCTCTCAAGGTGGTGTCCGCAGGCGTGAACACCCTGCGCGACCCCAAACGCTCGGTCGTGCTGGTGACTCACTATCAACGGCTGCTCGAATACATCGTACCTGACCAGGTACACGTGCTGTCGGACGGGCGGATACTGAAGTCAGGCGACAGTTCTCTCGCACACGAGCTCGAGCGCCGCGGTTATGATTGGGTGGCGGAGAATCAAGTCGCATGAGCACCGCATTGCAATCCGCCGCGCCGATGTCGGCGGCGCTGCGCTCATTCGCAGCGCAGTGGCAGGCTCGCCCTGCCGATTCGCTGTCGCCGGTCCGCGAGCTGGCCATGCAGCGTTTTCTCGAGCTCGGCCTGCCATCCTCGCGCGATGAAACGTGGCGCTACACCAATCTGCGCAGCCTCGCCGCGCAGAGTTTCGTGGATGCCCCGCGACGGGTTACGGGCGAAGTCGCACCCAACGCTTCGCTCTCATTGCTGGGCGAAGGCGATCATGCGGCATCGCTGGTCGTCATCAACGGCTACCCGATCATGCCGGCGCCGGGCGTAGAGGGCATCGAGATCCATAGCCTGCGGGAATTGGCTCGCACGAACCCCGATGCGGTGATGCGCTTCCTGGACCCATTGTCGGATGCCGAGCAAAGACGCTGGACATTGCTCAACACCGCGCTGTTCGTCGACGGCCTCTATCTCAAGATCACGAGCCGCGTCGCGGCCCCCCTGGTCATCCTGCATATGGCAGCCGGTGAAGGCGCGAACAATATTACCTATCCGCGCATCATTATCGAAGCTACGCCGGGATCGAGCGCAACCATCATCGAGCAACACGTGACTCACGGCGAGCACACGCCGCTCAGCAATTCGAACACGCACATCGCGCTTCGCCGCGACGCACAGCTGGAACACTACCGGGTGTACGCGACCGATGCCGGTGCGACCCACATCGATTCGCTCAATATCCGCCAGGACCAGGACAGCTGCTGCAGGCAATTCACGATCGCGCTTGGCGGCGGTTTGGTGCGTACCACACTCGAAGCGGAGCTGGGGCAACGGGGCGCTTCGCTCGATAGTTATTCGCTGCTCGTGGGACACGAGGCGCGACACGTCGACTGCGTCAATATCGTCACGCATGCGGCGCCGGAAACGCGCAGCAATCAAACGGCACGCGCCATTGCAGGTGACATGAGCCGGGTCATATTCAACAGCAAGGTGATCGTCAACGCAGGTGCCGTTCACGCGCACTCCCAACAGTCTTGCCGCGGCTTGCTCCTGTCGAAGACCGCCGAGATCGACACGCGGCCGCAACTTGAAATTCACGCCGATGAGGTCAAATGCGCGCATGGGGCGACCACCGGGCGTCTCGATCCGGACATGCTTTTCTACATGCTCTCGCGCGGACTGGATCGCGACACGGCGCAAAGCCTGCTGGTGTACGCGTTTCTTGCCGATGTCCTCACCGGGATGTCGGTGCCTTCTGCACGAGCGGCGATCGAAACCTACCTGATCGCGCAATTACCCGACTCGCAAACACTGCGGAAGTTTAGATGAAAGACATGGCATTGGCCGATCGCGCC